>CACZAM010000081.1 GCA_902779185.1 uncultured Eubacteriales bacterium | reverse complement strand
CGATGAAAAATATACTCGAAAGGAATTATTGCCATGAATGAGATGAAAATACTGGTGGTTGAAGACGACAGGTCGGTATCCAATCTCATTACAACCACATTGAAGATCAACCATTACACATACATAGCTGCATCTACAGGGAACGAGGCCATCTCCCTGTGCGCCTCACATCACCCGGACCTGATCCTTCTGGATCTGGGCCTGCCGGATATCGACGGGATCGAGGTGATCCAGACTGTGCGCTCATGGTCGGAAGCCCTGATCATTATCATCAGCGCGCGCGGCGAAGACAGCGACAAAATCACGGCACTCGACAGCGGGGCAGACGACTACCTGACAAAGCCGTTTTCAATAGAGGAGCTCCTTGCCCGTATAAGGGCCGCCCAGAGACGTATGAACTATCTGTCCTCCGGAAGTGAAAAGACACCCGTCTTCGTCAACGGCGACCTCACGATCGACTACACCTCCAGACAGGTCACTCTGGCCGGAAAAGAGGTGCGGCTGACAGCCATAGAATACCGTCTGCTGACTCTTCTCTCGGGCAATGTGGGAAAGGTACTGACCCATTCCTATATCATAGGCAGAATCTGGGGCGGAGGTGTAGAGACGGATATCATTTCGCTCCGCGTCTATATGACCTCCCTGCGCAAAAAGCTCAAGGCTGCCCAGCCCGGTTTCAACCTGATCGAGACCCATATAGGAATCGGTTATCAGATGATCCGTGTGCAGGATTCATGACCGTTTTTTATATATTTTTATATATTTCTCCCGGCCCGTGTCACATGCCGGTCAGTGTGTAGCAAAAAAAGGATAATCTTAGACAAAAAAATCACAAAAGCTATTGCATTTTGGCAGAATAGTTAGTATGCTAATTATTAGAAATTCAATTGACGCCGGGCGGCTGAAAGTCCGGCACTATGCACACATTTTTATGAGGAGGCATAATATGGTAAGCTTTCAGTTGACAGACGAGCAGAAGGATATGCAGGAACTTTTCCGCAAATTTGCTCAGGAGCAGGTTGCCGCAGCAGCAGAGGAAATGGATGAGAATGAGAAGATGAACATGGGCCTTGTTCAGCAGATGCAGGAGCTCGGCTTCTTCGGCATTCCTTTCTCAGAGGAAATCGGCGGCACAGGCATGGACGTTCTGACCTACACTCTGATGATGGAAGAAATCTCCAAGGTCGATGCCAGCACCAGCCTGACCCTTTCTGTTCACACTTCTCTTTGCGCGGAGTTCGCAACTCCCGAGCAGAAAGAGAAATGGCTTCGTCCCCTGGTTGATGGTTCCAAGGTCGGCTGCTTCAGCCTGACAGAGCCCAATGCCGGATCCGACGTTGCAGGTGCTACCACTTCCGCAGAGCAGGATGGCGACTACTACGTAATCAACGGCGCCAAGATCTTCACAACCAACTCCGGTTTCGCTGATACCTTCCTGGTATTCGCTCTTACCGACAAGTCCGTCCCTGCTCACAAGGGAATGACTGCATTCCTCGTTTCCAAGGAAACTCCCGGTGTCGAAGTTCAGCCCGACATCAAGCGTATGGGTATCCGCGGCGCTTCCAACGCTGAGGTTTATTACAACAACGTCCGCGTCCACAAAGACGACATCCTCGGCGGCGTAGGCAAGGGCTTCAAGGTTGCCATGAAGGCTCTCGACGGCGGCCGTATCGGTATCGCTGCACAGTCTGTCGGTATCGCTCAGGGCGCTCTTGACGAAGCCATCAAGTACTGCAAAGAGAGAAAGCAGTTCGGCAAGCCCATCACCGCTTTCCAGAACACCCAGTTCCGTATGGCTGAGGATCAGGCAAACATCAACGCAGCCCGTCTTCTGACCTGGCAGGCAGCTGTTGCCAAGGACAACCACGAGAACTACAACTTCCTCGCTGCACAGGCTAAGCTCTTCGCTTCCACCATCGCGAACGATGTCTGCCGTCACGCTGTTCAGTACATGGGCGGCTATGGCTACTGCCGTGAGTACAGTGTTGAGCGCAAGCTCCGCGACGTCAAGATCTGCGAGATCTACGAGGGCACATCCGAAGTTATGAAGATGGTCATGTCCGGTTCCATGCTTCGCTAATTCGAAG
>CACZAM010000080.1 GCA_902779185.1 uncultured Eubacteriales bacterium | reverse complement strand
CCCCTCGCTTTCCCGGATATACCTTTTTGCAATTCGATATGTGACAATTCGGATAAAAACGGCAAAATGATATAAATACAGTACTATAATGCTATTATAAGTCGTAAAATGGTATATTACAATAGCTGTACAGAGGGAAAACAGTATATTAGGAAGGAGACTGAGGGGTAAAAAGGTTGAAAGAGCAAAGGAAAGCCGAAATTGTAGAAAACTGCGGTTTTTTCGCAGAAGACATTGGAAAATCGGGCATCGATACTTCTGTGTCACTTGATTTTTTTGGGTATGAGCACTGTCTTCCAAGACACAGTTACGGTCCCCGAGTCAGACTCAACTATGTGATCCATGTGGTGATCGACGGCAAAGGAATGCTTGATTACGGCGGGAAAAGATGGATGATCGGGAAAGGGCAGATGTTCATACTGTTCCCCGGTGAAGTGACTACTTACTATGCGGACAAAGAGGATCCATGGTATTACTGCTGGTTTGGATTTCAGGGCAGTTCGGCGCGAAAAATAGTGGAGAGCATCGGCTTTACTTCCCAGACGCCGGTTCTTTCTTTCGCCGACGGAGCAAGGGTAGAAAAGAAAATCATGGAGATGCTGGGATCTTTATCGCTCACTTTGGATGGGCAGCTGCATAGAAACGCGGAAATGATGGAAATTCTGTCCGAAATGATCAGGGAGAGAGCGAAGCAGGCAGGAAGCTCGTCAGGACTGACAGATTTTTCTTATTCCGAGTATGCGGTCCGGTACATCAATAATCATTTTTCGGAAAATATAAAGATCCAGGAACTGGCCAGGCACATCGGTATTTCAAGAAGTTATCTTGTAAAGCTGGTGAGACAGGAGACGGGAATGTCCCCGCAGGAATACCTGATCACCGTCAGGATGAGAAGAGCGGCAGATCTTTTGACAAGGTCCAATGACCCGATCCGCTTGATCTCCGCTGAATGCGGATATGATGACGCACTGGCATTTTCAAAAGTCTTCAAATCCAGATTCGGGCAAAACCCGAGCGATTACAGACTGATTCACAATAAGAACTATAGTGAAGAGTGAGCAGCGGGAATAACAAATATCACAAAGAAATGGCGCTGTTTTTGTGGTATTTGATGGCTATTTGAGGCTGTGAAGGCATCAAAGTCGGCAATATGTTTATAGAATTGTCGATACTTCGGCCCAAAATACATATTTCTATGAATATGCTACATTAGTCCATGAATCAATCATGAAATAGTCTGTTCGCAGACTGATTACAAAAAGGAGGGTAACTTATGAAAATGAAAAAGGTAATGGCACTTGCGCTGGCAGGAGTTATGGCTCTTTCTATCGCAGCTTGCGGCGGCGGCTCCGGTGCAAGCACCAGCTCAGGTTCCGGTTCTGCGGATGCAGGATCAGCTTCATCCGGCGCGCTGACCATCAACATCTGGGACGCGAACCAGCAGGCAGGTATTCAGGAAATCTGCAATGACTGGACAGCTCTGGGAAATCCCGAAGTAAAAGTCGAAGTCATTGACTGGGACAACTACTGGACACTGCTCGAAGCAGGCGCTTCCGGCGGACAGCTCGCGGACGTATTCTGGATGCATTCTGACTATTCGCAGATCTATATGGAAAATGATATCCTGCTGGATCTGACGGATTACATTGCAAAAGACGGCGTTGATATGAGCATCTATTATCCTGACATCGCAGCAATCTATACACGCAGCGATGGCAAGATCTTCGCTCTGCCTAAGGATCACGACACCATCGCGCTCCTTTACAACAAGGCACTCTTTGACGAGGCGGGTGTTGCGTATCCGACCGATGAGTGGAGCTATCAGGATATGTATGAAGCCGCGAAAGCGATCACAGAGGGAACCGCAGCTGATGTCTACGGCTACGCTCTCAATACGTCGAACGACCAGGACGGCTGGTACAACTATATCTATTCTTACGGCGGAAATGTTGTAAATACAGAGAAGACGGATACAGCTCTTGATTCTGCTGAATCCAAGGCTGCTATGGAGCAGGTCCGCCTGATGCTCACTGTCGCAACACCGCAGGCGATCGTAGCTGAGTCCGGTACGGATTCCCTGTTCCAGTCCGGCAAGGTCGCCATGATCACACAGGGCTCCTGGATGATCAACTCTTTCTACACAGCTGAAAACAGCAAGGATTATGCATGGGCAGAAATCCCTTACTTCGACAGGAACGGCGACGGCGCCTGCCAGAAGGATGAGAGGTGGAGCTGCTACAACGGACTTGGCTGGGCAGCAGCAGCGAACACAGCTAATCCCGATGCGGCGGCAAGCCTGATCGAGTATCTCTGCTCCAAGGACGCACAGATCAAACAGGCTCAGCTCGGCGTTACCATGGCAGGTATCCCCGGAATCTCCGAGGACTTCGCTAACGCTTTTGAAGGCATGGATGTATCCGCGTTTACAAAGGTTGAAGAGAACGGAACTCTGTTTGCACGTCCCGGTACACGTAATTCCGGTAAGTGGCAGACACCTATGAAGCAGGCTGGTTATTTCCTCGATGCATGGCAGGCTCCTGAGAATCCTCAGGCTATGTCTGACGCATGCGACAAAGTCGCAAAGCTGATCCGTGACTGCATCGCAGAAGAACAGCAGTAAGTTTTACGAATCGCTAACTGTGTGATACTGCGGACTGCCGCTGTAAAGCGGCAGTCCGCTGATAAATCTTCTTCATGAAAGGGGGCAATGCATGAAGGAAAAGAAAAAGATGACGCCCAGAG
>CACZAM010000079.1:2181-2525 GCA_902779185.1 uncultured Eubacteriales bacterium | reverse complement strand
TATCTGCTTGGCGTAAAGGTTCCTGACAACTTCAACAAGCCTTTTCTCAGTAAAGATATCCAGGAATTCTGGAACAGATGGCATATAACTCTTTCACACTGGTTGAGAGACTATGTTTTCTCAAGGATAACGATGGATCTTATACGGAGCGGTAAGGTCAAAGATAAGCTGACGATAGCTTCCATAGCGCTCATGATAAACATGCTCATCATGGGCTGCTGGCACGGACTTACAGGATATTACATTCTCTATGGCCTGTATCACGGAGTGCTGCTTGTGCTGTTTGAGATCATACGCAAGAAGTCGGCTTTCTATAAAAAGCACAAAAAGGACAAATGGTTCAT
>CACZAM010000079.1:0-2165 GCA_902779185.1 uncultured Eubacteriales bacterium | reverse complement strand
GGATTCTTTATCTTTTCGGGAAGATTCACCAGAGGTGTAGCCTTCCTGCTGCGCAGCCATGGTCTGATATAAAGGAGAACACAAAATGAGAGAAAAATTACTGGTAATGATAGAAGAATTATGTGGAGATGAGATCGTCAGGGAAGACCCTGATATCGACCTGCTTGAAGAAGGATTGATCGATTCTCTTGACTATATAGAACTGCTTTTGAAGATCGAGGATGAATTTGGCCTCAAAATGTCACCTTCAGAACTGACACGGGAAGAAATGGCGACTCCTAACAGGATCATCGCTGTAGTCGAAAAGCGGCTGGCATAAGCCTGATCCGGCAGGAAATATGAGGAAGATAAGAGCATTCATCGCTGCTGCAGCACTTATGGTCGTATTTGTGTTATCAGCTCATATGGTCACAAGCGGGCTGTCACTGAGAGTAGATAATGGCAGGTTCGGGTTCTGGTTCAACCCATACAAGGATCTGTCTTATTCTGCATTGTCAGAAAACATCGATTCAGATACGGTGCTGGTCATGGGGTCTTCCGAATTCAGACATGGCAGGGGATCTAAGTATCATCCGAGAAATGCGCTCAGAACTGAAGATGCCGATCTGATGCTCATAGGAGGACCGTGCAATCAGATCCTTTATCACAGTATTGCAGCGGGCTCTCTGGAAAAAAAGCTCGAAAGCAGAAAAGTGATACTGCTGGTATCGCCTACATGGTTCAAGAAGGATGGTGTGAACCCTGTCAACTACGGACTCCGGTTTTCAGAGTCTGAATATATTCAGTTCATGCAGAATCCGGATATTGAAAGCGAAACGAAGAAATATGTTGCAGAGAGAAGTGAAAAGCTCCTGGCAGACAACAACAAATTCAGAACAAAGGTCAGTATCGTAAACAGATATCTGGTCGATGGCAGAAAAGGTTTTATCAGCAGAATGCTGTTCAAAGCCGAGAGGCTGTTCGCTTTTGACAGAGACCGTGTCTCAGTTGCCATGGCAGTCAAGAGGATCAGCAAGAAGAACGATCTTAAGTTTTCACTGGATACGATCAGTAACGAAGCATTCGACCTGATGGTCAGCCAGGCGGAAGAGGAAAGCCTGAAGGCATCGGATAACCCTTTTGACATCTCAGACAAATCCTGGAACCGCAAGTTCAGCAAGACATATGAAGCTGATAAAAACGCGCATCCGGACAGGATATGTGTTGACTCACCTGAGTTTGATGACTTAAAGGCTTTTCTTGAAGTGTGCAGCCAGACAGGCCTGCAGGCGAAGCTCATAATCATGCCGGTAAACGGGAAATGGTTTGACTACATAGGAACAGGAAAGCAGCAGCGCAGAGATACGACAGACAGGATACTGAAGCTTGCTGAGGAATATGGCGCAGAAGCAGCGGACCTGACAGTATATGAATATGAACCGTTTATAACGAAAGACGTGACACACCCGTGGAACAAAGGATGGGCTCTTATAGACAGAGAAATATACAACTTCTGCACTGATAATCAGAAAGGGTCAACAAACTACTGCTTAGCAGGATCAACAGCTATATATCGGTAAAATACACCTTGATTTACTTCAGCCTTATGGCTGTTCTGTATTTATTCTCTCTTTTCGGTAGCATGTTCGGAAGCACCGATTTCACATACGCAGATTTCTGAGTAGACACTGGCAGGTATAACGGCAATTATACAAATACAAAAAACTGCAACCTTGCCGTTTTTTATATTCCATATTCATCTTTACTCTCACAGCGAATCTTTGTAAGGTATCCACCGCAAGTGGTACCCATTACAAGTAGTCCTCCGCGATAGAAGTAAAAGTTATTGTATCCTGACATGAAAGACAATGCTTTTCGAGGTGCGGGAATGACAGTCTACATACACTATGGAGCAGATGCATTTGATCCAGAACTGTTTTCTCCGATTAGAAACAGCACATGGAACACTAAACCGATGGAAGGCACCGGTCTGTGGGCAAGCCGCGAAAATGACCCTTTTGGTTGGAGCGCATGGTGCAGAGAAAACCGGTATTCTGTTCAATCGCTTAAGCAGTTTTTCAGATTCGCTGTTTCCGCTGACAGCGACATTCTCATACTTGAAGATCCGGAGCAGCTGGAGACCATTCCGAAAACAAAGCCGTGGAAGCCTAAGGATCTGTCGTGGA
>CACZAM010000078.1 GCA_902779185.1 uncultured Eubacteriales bacterium | reverse complement strand
TTTGCCCATTGGACGTTCGTGGGAACATGTCGAGCAGAACACAAACTCCACATTATGTCTGATCGTAGAAGCTGAAATTCCTTTCCGGATCATTCTTCACTCTGTCCGCCGCAGTCTTTGCGCGTTCAAACCTATATTCAATACGCTCCACCTGCCGCGCATCAGTAAAAATACCGAATCTGATGCTGACTTTGTCTGCGATCTCTTTCCCGGAAAACACATCGGACAGGAATTCATTCATCAACTGCTCATAGTCATCCTGATGCGGGCAGTATAACAGGAAGGTGTCGTCTTCTTCTCTGCAGCTGATACCACCGATCTGGCGGGCGAGTTTTTTCAAGTCTGCGCCAATACTGTGCAGCACCTTTTCACCAAATTGCCGTCCGTATTGTTTGTTGACGGAATGGAACTTGTTCACGACACAGGCCACTGCGTCTAAAGCAGTCTCTCTGTACAGATGATCAAGCCTGCTGACATATCGGAAGAAATAGTCCTTATTCAGCAGTCCAGTGATTTTATCACGCTCCGTGTCACGGATCAGCTCACGGTTCTCAGCCAATTCGATGCATTTGTCGATACGGGCTTTGACGATTTCAACATCCGGAAGCGGCTTCGGGATGAAATCCATTGCACCAATTCTGAGGCAGTCCAGCTCCGCATCCTGATCAACCGTCAGAATTATTACCGGGATGGATCTAAGATCCTCATCGATCTGCATCCGGGCGATCAGCTCCCGTCCACCCATGTTCGGCATCTGCAGATCAAGAAGAACGAGATCTATCTCATCCTTGTGGCTCTGCAGCATCTTCAGGGCTTCGACACCATCCGAAGCATAGGAAATGTCATACTCTTCCTCAAGAAGGTCACCCATGATCTCACGGTTCATTTCGATATCATCGACGATCAGAACGTGCTTGCGGGCATGGATAACCGGAATGTAATCTGAACCCGCTTCCCTGTCAGGTATATCATCGTTTTTCAGTATGGTCTCTTTCAGATGTTGCTTTCTCGCATACATGGCTTTGTCTGCTTCTTCAGCAACATTCAGAAAAGAACGGTGCTTATCCCTGTCATATTCCGACATGCCCGCAGACACGGTTTCTCCGATCCTGATCTTCGAGCGGTCTTTCGGAATGGCATTGATCTGATTCAGCAGATCATCCCGCCGGTAATAGTCTTCCCCGGACAGAATGACAATGAACTCATCTCCCCCTATTCGGAATACAGGACTGTGGCTGAAAACCCTGCAGATTTTTATACAGGCATTCCTTATACATACATCTCCTTCTTTATGCCCGTACAGATCGTTGACTGCTTTCAGGTTGTTAATATCGCAGACCACGACTGCAAACGGTTCCTGTGTCCCCTCATTAATTCCCTCATTTATTATCTCTTCCCATTGCACATAGGCATTTTTGTTTTTGACTCCTGTCAGGGAATCGATGGTCGCCATTTTTCTGGCGGCTGAGAGATTTCGTGCATATTCCTGTTCCTGCCTCACCTGCGCGTCTTCATCGAGCAGGCCGATGATCAGCAGAGATTTTCCGTTTTCCTCAACCTTTGCTGCACGCAGTCTCACATAAGTCGGAAGCTCGTCGTTCAGCAAGCGGTAGTCCAGGATAAACACCCCATCCCGCTCAATAGCCGCAAGGATGTTCTTTTTGCTGACAAACATGGCCAGGTCTTCAGGATGAACCGTCTTCAGGCTGTTCTGATATGTTTCTTTGAAGAAATCAGTTCCATGATTTGCAATTCCAAGATCCTTGTAACTCCTTGAAGAGCTGAACTCTGTGTACTCTCCCGTTTCAGGGTCAACATAATACAGTACAATCAGGTTTCCGTTCAGAGCGGAAAGGCGCAGATATGATTTCCTGTCCTCCAGCGCACGCGCCGCAGCGATCCGATCCTTCATCTGTGTATCCACGTTACTGATGCCTATGATGATATGTCTGTCATCTCCCAGGACCCGTGTAACCTTCATACTGACATAGGTCGGAATCCCGTCTATCAGCAAACGGTAATAATAAATGCATGTCCTGTGTTTTCTGATTTCTTCCAGCAGTTTCTCTTTATTAAGCGCCGACGTAAACAGTTCCAGATCTTCCTCATAAATAAAATTCTTGGAATTTTCCATGCTCTCCGCG
>CACZAM010000077.1 GCA_902779185.1 uncultured Eubacteriales bacterium | reverse complement strand
TTGATGATCTTTCCTTCTTTTTCCCTCTGTTCCAGTTTCCAGTTCATGTTAAGCATAATAGGTTATTCCTCCTTGGTGGTCATATGCTTTTATTTATAATGTTTTCAGCAGATAATCAGAAGATCTGAATGACAGTTCCCTCAGCAACATCTGCCTCGGTGATAACCTCGCCGTCCAGATTGATGCAGCCCGGACGATAAGGTTCTGTATCTGCAGTAAACGCAAGAGTGCAGTGTCCCAGTGTTGCGAGAGTGTGAATTGCCTCGTCGCCTACAGCTGTGACCTTGTAAGTCTTCTCACCGATCTTCATGGTATCGCCAGGGGCAGGGGCCTCTGTCAGCGCTCCCTTTGTATGCAGGAGAGCAAGCTCCGCCAGTTCTGCCGGTGCATTGTCGTCAAACAGAACGACGAATCTCATCTCCATCTCCGGATCGAGGAATGCAAATGCCATATCTCCGATTCCCGTAACGGTAACATCATATTTCATGTGAGACCTCCTTTTAACCATTTGCGTATAAACATCTCTTGACACTGAGTATTATATGTCCTGAATTACCCGACTTCAAGCTTATTGTTCAGAACATTTGAGTGAAACATGATTCTTGTTCATAGCTGCTTAATCAGATGATTTATCAAAATAACGCAATGATTATTGTTTGCAGTTAACTGGAAATAGTTGCATTTGATAAAGGGCTTCTGTATAATGAGCACGCAATTAAAACAATTGCGTGTATATATTTGTGACAATTATGCAACATGCTTGAAAATGGTGTCTTAAGATGAAAAAAATCGTAGATGATGAGCGGCTGATCTACAAGGTCTGCAGCCTGTACTATCAGGATAATATGAACCAGCAGGAGGTAGGAGATTATCTGGGTGTGTCCAGATCCTCCGTACTGCGCATGCTTCAGAAAGGCCGTGAGCTGGGCATCGTTACAATTGAACTGCACAACCCGCGCTTTTATGACTATGGCGAAATGGAAAAAACTCTTGAAAGGGCATATGGGCTCAAGGATGTCCTGATAGTCGAAAACAGCGTGCTTGACTCCAGAACAGAAGCCGCATCATACATGTTCGGAACGGCATCAGACTACCTGCAAAGCTTTTTTAAAGAGGGTGACAGGATAGGTGTTGCGATGGGCAACACGCTGAACAACGTAGTCAGCACCAACAAAACCTATGAAAAGCACAAAGATCTCCGTTTTGTAGCTCTGGAGGGAAGTATCAGCCGCAACACCAAAGGCGGCACGGACGTGCAGGGAAATGAACTTGCAAGAAAATTTGCAGAAAAGTTCGGCGGAACCTACACCCAGTTCCTTTCACCGGCAGTGTTCTCCGAAAGCAGCGTCCTGGATTTTTTCATGAAGGAAAAGGCAGTTAATTATATCCTTGACGAATTCAGGCATCTCAATGTGGTCCTCGTAGGAATAGGCGTACCGGACGGAAATGAGCATACTCTGGCTAAAGCCGGATATATGACATCTGATGAGCGCGAAATGCTGGTAGATCGCGGAGCTGTAGGAGATATGTGCCTGCAGTTCTACGACCGTGACGGCAATACGGATCAATTCAGTTTCTATAATGACCGCGTGGCTGCAATGCGCCTTAAGGACATACGCAGGATACCAAGCAAGATCGGCATAGCCGGCAGCGCGAGAAAAGCGGAAGCTGTGATTGGTGCGATACGCGGCGGTTATCTGAATATCCTTATTACAGATACGGAATGCGCCAGAAAGCTCATCGAACTGGCAAAGCTGCAGTAGCCTGTACAGGCAGAAATCATAAAATACAAAAAGTAACTAAAATCGGCGGAATGTCCATACCGGACTTCCGCCGTTTTGTATTTCTGCTATGATTCTGCAGACTTATGATTTCTGCTATGATTCTGCAGACTTATGCCCGTGTACCGAACACCCTGTAGTAATGTCCGAGGCAGTCGTTCATTCCCTTCTGAAGGGCAGCTCTGACCTTGAAGTAGTCTGAAGCATCCGCTTCTTCAAGAGACTTCATTGCTGCGAGGTAGATATCTGTGTAGATGTTGATCTTGCAGATGCCTTCCTTTGCGCAGCGGCTGAGGTTGTCGTCCCCGGAACCGGATCCGCCGTGAAGTACGAGAGGCACGCTGGTTGCCTGACGGATCTCAGCAAGTGAATCAAAGCTTATCTCAGGAATCGCCTTAGCCTTATAAACACCGTGAGCGGTACCGATCGAGATAGCAAGTGAGTCGCATCCGGACTGTTCAGCAAATGCAGAAGCTTCCACTGCAGTCGTATAGAGAGCCTCCTGATCGTTTTCATCGAAGTTGCTGGCAACATGGCCGATCTCAGCCTCAACCGTGACTCCGCGGGCGTGTGCGTACTCAACTACCTTGCGCGTAGTTTCAACGTTCTCTTCAAAGCTCTTCATGGAAGCATCTATCATGACGGAAGTGAATCCGAGGTCGATGGCTCTTTTGCATGTCTCAAAGCTCTGACCGTGGTCGAGATGCAGAACTACAGGGACGCTTGCTTCAGCAGCATACTTTCTGCCTACCAGTGCAGCGTCCTCAAGGCTGATGCTGCTGCCAAGATGGCTCTCAGCGACGGCTGCGATCAGAGGGAGTCCGAGCTTCTCTGCCAGCTGTATCTGATTCTTTATGCTCTCCATGTCAATAACATTTGCAGACGGGATCGCGTAATGGCCTTCCTGTGCCTTCTTCAGCAAAATTTTCGAATTAACAAGCATTTCTATATCCTCCCTGTAATTTGTTTATTCACCCATTACGATGACTCTGCATCTTCTGCTGCGTTCTCTTGTTCTGTCAAAGTCTATGAAGTAAACGTAACCGGTTGTACCGACTGCGAGTTTTCCGCCTTCGACTTCCAGTGTAGCACTGTT
>CACZAM010000076.1 GCA_902779185.1 uncultured Eubacteriales bacterium | reverse complement strand
ATGCAGGTCATCCCGCAGAAAACGGAGCAGCGTTTTGTCCTGCTCGGAGGCATAGTCTTTCCCATTGATGCTGACAGTAAACACGGTGCACTTCCTTTCCGCTGCTTTACCTGAAGCCTTTATTCCTGCTTCAGCAACCAGTCTGATATATTATGAATCTTGATGCCTTCATAGTCATAGGTCGCATGTCTGGTATTGGCCAAAATCAGTTTTGGATACGCATCCTTGATCTTGAGCAGAGGATCATACTCTCGCGCAAAGGTCTCAGGACGTGAGATGTCATCGCTGACCTGGATATACATCTTTTCATCGCCGCGGACTGCCACAAAATCCACTTCTTTCTGATACAGCTTTCCAACGTACACCTCGAAGCCGCGCCGCATCAGCTCAACACAGACAATGTTTTCATACATCCGCCCGTAATCAAGATTCCGCCTGCCAAGTTTGGCAAAGCGTATGCCGGTATCACTCAGATAGTATTTCACAGAAGTCTTCAGATATTTCTTTCCACGGATATCATATCGACGTATGCCATAGAAAACATAGGCATCGCAGAGATATTTGATATAGTTTCCGACAGTCTTATGATTGGTCACAACCACATTTGCCGTCAGTGTATCACTGATATTGTTGGGCGAAGTCAGGTTGGATACGTTATCCATCATGAACTCTGCCAGATGCTCCAGCGTCGTTGTATCCGGCAGATGATACTTCGTGACCAGGTCGCGATTGATGATCGTATCGTAAACATCTCTGATATAGTTTGTCCGGTCCCTCTCCGTATGGTATTCATAAGAGCCTGCCAGACCGCCTTTGATCACATAATCATCAAAGAGCTTCGCTGTATCCTGTTCCTCGGCATAGTATAGGCGGAATTCCGCAAAGCTGAACGGGAACACATGGATCTCAATATAACGCCCTGTAAACAGCGTTGTCAGGTCGGAACTTAGAAGGAAAGCATTGGATCCGGTAATATACAGATCATATTTCCTGGCAGTATGCAGGCTGTTGATCGCAAGCTCAAATCTATCACACAGCTGCACTTCATCCACAAACACATAGTTTTGCTTTCCGGCAGCATAATGGCTTTCAATGTAATCATACAGAGCATGGTATTCCTTTAATTGCTCATATTTCAGGTCAAAGAAATCCACAAAGATGATATTGGCCTCTGGCTGAATCTCTCTGATTCTGCGGATATAAGCCTTCATCAGTTCAGACTTGCCGCTGCGGCGCACTCCGGTAATGATCTTAATATCCGGGGTATCCATGAGATCAAGAAGTCGCTGCATATATTCCGGTCTTTCAATATAGTTCACAGGATCACTTCCGAAATTGTAATTTTTTTAAAGTTTCGCACTTGTGCTCATAGTTTACTCAGAAATACCCTGTTTGTCAATGTAAGAAGGGAATGCTATCATAAAAGCAGGCACGGAGCAGTGAAAAAATGACGAGGGGGAATGAGCCGTGAACGCTGCTCGAGGTGTCCCGGATGGCGAAGCTATCCGGCAAACGGGCAGCGTATATGCCCATTGACATGCAAGGGACAGGCCTCGGAGACCTGTCCCTGATGTTTTGCTGTTCTGTTGTCCGGCAGGATCAGGCTGCCTGCGGAGCGATCCGGGGATCGCACCGTACGAGCGGAGGCGGAGGCGCGGAGGCATCCGGGGATGCCTCCCTGCGAGTTGCTGCCGGGGCAACCGATGCCTCCCTACTCTACCGTGACGCTTTTGGCGAGGTTGCGGGGCTTGTCGACGTCCAGACCCTTCGCGACGCTCATGTAATAGCCGAGAAGCTGAAGGGGAATCACGGCAAGACTGCCGATGAAGTGGCTGTCGACCTTGGGGACATAGACCGTAAAGTCGTCGGTGTCCTCGACATTGTAGTGCCCGTAGCTGGTCAGGCCCATGAGATAGGCGCCGCGGGCCTTGCACTCGGCCATGTTGCTGACGGTTTTCTCATAGAGATCGCCCTGCGTCAGAATGCCGATGACCAGGGTGTTGTGTTCTCGATCAGGCTGATGGTGCCGTGCTTCATCTCGCCGGCGGCATAGGCCTCGCTGTGAATATAGCTGATCTCCTTCATCTTGAGGCTGCCCTCGAGACTGATGGCATAGTCGAGGCCGCGGCCGATGAAGAAGATGTCCCGGGCCATGGAGAACTTGGCGGCAAACCACTGGATGCGCTCCTTGTCCTCGAGCACGCGGGTCATTTTGTCGGGAATCGTCTGCAGGTCGGCAAGATAGGCGGCACAGGCCTCTTCGGTGATTTTGCCGCGCACGAGGGCCAGCTGCAGCGAGAGGGTGTACATGGCGATCAGCTGGGCACTGTAGGCCTTGGTGGTGGCGACGGCGATCTCGGGTCCGGCGAGGGTATAGAAGACATGGTCCGCCTCGCGGGCA
>CACZAM010000075.1 GCA_902779185.1 uncultured Eubacteriales bacterium | reverse complement strand
CAATGCCGGAGTGCTCGCCGGGCTTGAAGGCATTGAGGAGGCGAGCACCGCCGCGTGGACCGGCGGGATCGGCGACATCGTCGATCCTGCGGAGCCGATGCTCCGGCATGTCATACTGGCAAATCCCGGAATTGCTGTTTCCACGAAAGCTGCATACGAGGCGATCGATGCCGTCATGGCGGAACCCGGTTATGACAGGGTGAGCGATGATTATCCGCTTTTCATCAATGACTTTGAGAGCTATACACTCAGAGCATATCCGGAGGCATCAAGACTCAGGGCCCTGATGCAGAAAGAGTTGTCTGCTGATGTTATCCTGATGAGCGGAAGCGGACCGACAATGGCTGCTTACTACACAGACCCGGAGCTCGCCGGAGAAGACTTTGCCCGAATGAATGACATTGCTGAAAGAGAAGCCGGGTGGAGAGTGTGGCTGACGGTTACAGGCAATAAATGATAAATAGTGACAGGAAGCGATCCCGTTCACTGTAATTCAATAAACTAAAATAAGAGAAGGTCCCGACAACCTGTAAGAGGAGAAAGACGTATGATGGAGATCCAACTGAAAGTACAGAAACCGCTTAAAGACCTGGTATATCTTGAACTGAAGCACAAGATACTGACCGGAGAGATCGTTTCCCAGACCAGACTCATGGAAATCGATCTGTCCGAAAAAATGAATGTCAGCAGAACGCCAATCAGAGAAGCGATCAAGAGACTGGCTGATGACGGACTTGTCAAAGTCGAACCAAGAAGAGGCGCTTACGTAGCAAATATTTCCATCAAGGATATGCTGGATGTATTTGAAGTAAGAGAAGATATGGAAGGTTTTGCAGCCAAGCTCGCAGCTGAAAGGATCACTGATGAGGAGAAAACTGAGCTCAGCAGGATCGCTGCAGCTTATGATGAAGCTCTGAGCAACGGAAACAAGGAAACGATCATCGAGCTTGACGAGGAATTCCATAATTTCATAGTTGCCTGCAGCGGTAATGAAACTCTCAGCGAGCTGGTGAAGTATGTTCAGGAGCTCTCACTCAGATTCAGATATCTGTATTACAATGACTTCTCCCTGTATGAGTCTACAGCAGAGCAGCATAACAGGATAATGGAAGCCATTAATAACGGCAGGTCTGAGGAAGCCAGATATGAGGCCGATGCCCATGTCAAAGCTCTCAAGGAGTTCGTATTTGAACTCGGCAAAAAGATGAAAGCAATGGGTGACTCAGAATAAAAAGCTGAAAGATAAAAGGGACGGTTCGCCGTCCCTTTTTTGTTTTCCTGCAGAAAGAAGGGGCTGTCGCACTAAAAAAGTGAGGCAGCCTCTTAACTTGCCCGCCTAACGGCGGGTTATTTTGATGCAACAAGGCTGAGAACCTTGCAAATGCTTGGTTTTATCAAAAAACAAAGAGCTCCGCACCTGCTGGTAAACGGAGTTCAATGGTAAAATATTAGTATGCTAACCCCAAATATTTTACGGCAAAATTATACGCTGTTTTCGAGGCCGTATCAACTAAAACTTCCGCTCGAGATCGGACATACAATTCCGGATAACGACTGCGTGAGGCTCCTGGGTCAGTTTGTGGAGGAACTGGATCTTAGCGATCTGTATTCGACCTATTCCAGAGTAAAGGAAAATCAAGTGAGCCCTCGTCAGATGCTGAAGATAATGCTGTACGCCTACCATGAACACAACTACTCATCAAGAGGCATCGAAAAGGCCTGCAGGAGAGACATCAACTACATGTATCTGCTGGAGGGCAGGTCTGCGCCTGATCATGCAACTATTGCCAGGTTCAGATCGATCCATTTCGGACAGGTGGCAGATAAGTATCTTGCAATGACTGCACGGTATCTGATGGATCTCGGTGAGATCAGCGGCAGAGAGATATTCATCGACGGCACCAAGATAGAGGCTAATGCCAACAAGTATACCTTCGTCTGGAAGAAATCAGTGACAAAGAATCAGGTGAAATTGCTGGAAAAGACCGCGCTGCTGGTGCAGGAATGCGTTGAGTCATACGGACTGAGAGAGATATGGCACGGTCAGGTCAAAGAGAAGCATCTCAGCAAAATTCTCCGGAAACTGTACAAGATAAAAGATGAAGAAAGCATAGAATTATAGAATTCGTGCACGGCAGCGGATGCCGCAAGACACAGCTGCAGAAGCATATCGAGCTTCTTGAGGAATACAGTGCAAGACTAAAAGAATATTCCAGGGAACTTGAAGTTCTGGGTGACCGCAACAGTTATTCCAAGACCGACCCTGACGCGACCTTCATGAGGATGAAAGAAGATGCGATGCTCAACGGACAGCTGAAGCCGGCATACAACCTTCAGCTTGGAGTCGACTCAGGATATATCTCATGGCTCACACTGTCTCCGAAGCCTACCGACACAAGCACTTTAATACCATTCCTGACCGGAATGGAAATATCGCTAAAACACAGATATCCGGTAGTCGTAGCAGATGCAGGATATGAGAGCGAAGAGAACTACAGCTATCTTGAGGACAGAGGCATCTCGGCAATGATCAAGCCTGCGAATTACGAGATATCCAAAACCAGGAAATACAAACAGGACATCAGCCGCAGGGAGAACATGCCGTATAATCCCGATGGAGACTATTACACATGTAGGAATGGATGCAGGCTTTACGCACAAGGTATACACCATCAGAGAACTGCAAGCGGATATGTCCGCAAACAAGCTGTATATCGGTGTTATGAATGCGCAGGGTGCCCGTACAAAGCCGAGTGTTTAAGGGGCAAAAACTGGAAGATCCCTGAAGAAGAGCGATTCAAAAAGCTCACAGTTTCCAGAAAATTCGAAAGGCAACGTAAGGAATGTCTTGACCGGATCACCAGTGAAGAAGGGATACAGCTCAGAGTCAATCGAAGCATTCAGGCAGAAGGCGCATTTGCACTATGGAAAGAGGACGGAGCCTTCCGGCAGTTCCTCTGCCGCGGACAGGCTAATGTCTATGCTGAAAGTGTGTTGATGGCGATCGCACAAAACCTGGACAACCTTCATCGACGGATACAGAACGGAAAGCTGGGTTTGCATTTATATGAGGTCTGAAATGACTTACTGTTGATCAGACACTATACTGGGTTAGTGTGCATTGAATTACAAAAAGCAGACTGTCGATGTCTGGATCGAAGATCCTGACGGAGACTGTCTGCTTTTCCACGTTAAGAGGCTGCCACATTTATTCAAATGCGACAGCCCCTTTGACTTTTCACCTGTCACTGCTCCGGAGCAGCATGATCTAATATCATCTTCAGCTCATTATCAGGATTATTGTTGATATACGTGAGTATCTCCTCATATATCATCTCCTCGGTCACATTTCCCAGACTGCTGATATATTCCCTTCCCTCTTCATCATCAGCATACGAATCAGAATTTGCTATTCCAAGGTCTTCCATTACCGAGATCAGCTTTTTGCCGGTCTCTTCATCAAGAGCCTTCCAGTCCATCAGAAGATGTGTGAAGTCAAATGCATTGAGCGGTTTGTCTAGTTTGGTATAAGGCGCACATTCATAGTCCATGACCGCCTCAACATAGTCTTCATACGTTCTCGGCAGGTCGTTTTCAAGATGATGCGGCTTAGTCGTTACATGCAGCTTCTGGGCAGCCTTCTGGTCCATGAACAGATACATGATCATTTTGTCCATATCGTGCACTGCTGCGCGCCTCAGCATCTCTTCTCTCAAAGGATCATTCCGGATGTATTTCCGCACGCAGTATTCAAATGCTCTCCTGTGCCTGTATGTATAAATGCACCATTTCAGATTTTTTTTTTTTAATGATACGGCGACCACCGAGATCTACACTTCTTTCAGGATCTCCTGAACATAGACTTCTGCAGAAAGTTTATTGTGTTCTATCTGCTCATCGGTCAGTTCTTTTACGACTCTGGCAGGTCTGCCGAAAGCCATATGTCCATCAGGAATGACTGTTCCGCCTGTTACAAGTGATCCCGCCCCTATTATGCAGTTGTTTCCTATTACAGCATTGTCCATGATGACAGAGCCCATGCCGATAAGAGTGTTATCTCCGATCGTGCAGCCATGGAGCAGGCACATGTGCCCGGCAGTAACTCCATTGCCGATTTTTACTGAGAATCCTGTGCCGGTATGTATCGTACTCAGATCCTGGATATTGGTACCTTCGCCTATGACTACGCTCTCATTTTCGTCACATCTGATCACGCTGTTATACCATATACTGCTGTTCTTCCCTATCGAGATATTATCACCGACAAGCCTTGCACCATCAGCTATATAGACAGTCTCATCAATTATCATATGTCCTCCGATCCCCGGTTTTGAGTGAAATGCAAATATCCTGTCAAAAAGGATACGTATTTATATTGAAATCATGATAACATATTAATACAGCATTATCAGCTTTCTGATGACAAACCGGGAAAATCAGATTCAGGTAGATATATGAAAAAAGCAATACTGCTCTTTTATAAATCGACAGTGGAACCCTTTGAACTGATAAAGGACAACTTCGGCAGCCTGGTCGGCTATGAAGTGTTCTGCAGGCTCATGGCTTTTCTTGTGCTTTTTCCTATCATTTCCTGGGCGGAGAAATTATGGCTTGTAGGCAACAAAACAAATGTTATCGCCTGGTATAATGTGGGATCATTTATCAAAAATCCTGTTTCCTGGATCGTGCTGATATTTATGATCGCAGTGATTTCATGGGGAACGATGGTCGAACAATTCTCGCTCTTTGAC
>CACZAM010000074.1 GCA_902779185.1 uncultured Eubacteriales bacterium | reverse complement strand
AGCAAGCTCTATGATGGCATGGATACTTTCGACAGGGAAGGTGTCAGAAAACTGATAGCATCTCTCGATGAAGCCGGGGTAAAAGATCTGTTTGATCGATTCAGCGCTCTTGCGGATGTATCCGGCAGAGATTCGCTGATCGGCGGAATAGCAGACAATATGGATGGCGAGAGCAGGATCATCGTCAAAACAGGTAAGATTGCAGCAAACAATTGAATAGCGTTCTGATCCGCTTCCCAGCGGAACAGATAGCTATACATTTCATAAAGCCGCAGATAACAGTGCTTATCTGCGGCTCCCTCTCGTTAACGGGACTCTTAAAATGCGATTCTTTGATACTGATTGAAATATTCAAATTCAAATTATGTATGGGGATGCTTTTGTGGGAAAGAAGGGCGCTCTCGTGAGATTGCGCCTTTGAGTCAATCAAGCGTAAGAGAACTATTTGAGAGAACAGAGAGGTTCCCACTTGTGTTTTTGCACTGTGCTTTTAGCGTGTTGAGATGGAACAATCTCTGAAACAAAGCCCGGAACAGTCCGTGAAAAAATCTCTGTTATAGAGTGTTTTCAGACTGTTCCGGGTGTTTTTTCATTAAGGGTTTACTTTATGCCGTTTGTTCCAAAAATCGTTCCGTAGTTTGTTCCAGTGGACCAGTCTCGCTCTTCCGCCTGTAGACTCGCTGCTTTCCGTAGATCGGAAGCCAAATAGTTTTGCCGGTCTTCTCCCATCCGTCTATACGCGCCATTATGGCACTGATCTCAAAGCTGTTCTTATGCTGGAAATCAGCCTTATCCTTGCCAAAGCATTCGCACCAGATCTCTATGTTCGATACGTAATCTCTTCTCCTGATGTCCCCGCCGCTATAAAGCAGTCCCTGACTCTGAACATAATCCTGTCTGTCGTAAAGAGACAGATCGCTCCAGTTTACGGGCAGCGGAAGGTCGAGATAGTCTGTAACAAGACCTTCTCTGTCGTCATGTTCCATGGCGGCAGCCTGCTCGACCCTGGCTGACTCTTCCAACTCGCGTGAGAGGAACAGTGTTTCACCCTGACCGGTAAGGTAAAGTGCTTCAGCCCATATCTGATCGACGTCATCCTGCGTGAGATCCCACGGCTTTAAGGTGCCTGTGCCGGGAGTCCTGACTGCCCAGAATCTGCGGTTGCCTGTTATGTCTCTCAGGAAGCCGTTTTCCGCATTCGTAGTTCCGAAGAACACGCACTGCCTTGGATGAGGGTTGACCCTGCGACCGTATGAAGCCCTGTACTTGTCATCCTGGCGTGAGATAAATGCCTTGACCTTGTCTATGTCAGCCTTTCTTATGCCGGCAAGCTCGCCGATCTCGTGTATCCAGTAACCCTGAAGTTTTTCTGCTGCCGTCTTATCATTCATGTCGGAAATATTGAGGCTGTCAGAATACCATTCCATCCCGAGCTTAGATATGAAAGTGGACTTGCCGATGCCCTGAGGACCGTTGAGAACCAGTATGTGGTCAAACTTGATCCCGGGCTTATATATCCTGCTGACAGCAGCACATAGCATTTTTCTTGTTACCGCTCTGACATAAGGAGTGTCGTTAGCTCCGAAGTAATCAATGAGCAAAGTATCGACCCTTGGCACATTGTCCCATTCAGGAAGCGATGCAAAGTAATCCTTTACAGGGTGGTATGACCTGTCGTCTGTGACCTTCGATAGCGCTGTGCGGTAGTTGTTCTGTGTGAAGCTGCCGTAGCGTTCATCAACGAGGCACATGAGCTGCGCATCATCCACATCGCGCCAGTACTTTGAAGTATGATTCCACGGAACACTGTCTCTGATCTCAAGATCGTCAGCGAGCTGGTTGAATACGATGCCCTTGAAATCCTCGTCATTTTCAAGGATCAGCCGCATGTTGCAGAGAGTATTGCATGCTCTGCCATTTTTGTTCAGAGTGAGCTGATCGGTCCAGTCACCAGATCCTGCAAGTGATTCTCCCAGGCTCACATCTGAATTGTCATCATTATTTATAGTATCTGTTGTTATTTCTGTCATTCAAGCCTCCTGTGGTTTATAGATCTGTATCTGAATAAGCCGTTCTTAGTTGTGTTTTCTGTTTCTCTGTTCATGTGAACCTCCTGATTATGAGTTTTCTAATGTGATAATGGCTTTCAGCGCGTTCTTTCGCGCATCCTGTCTCTGTCAATGACCGCAAGATTCTCTCTTATATGTCCGGAGCGATGTTGTATGTCTCCGCAGACCTTCAGTTCGTGGCGGAGCTCTCTGATCTCTGCGGTGAGATATTTGATCCTGCCTTTCGCATCGCTTATCTCGCTTTCCGGCAGCACACGGCGCATTGTTCGTCTGAGCTCATCCCTGTCAAGGCTTAGAACCTTTATCCTGCCCTCAATATTCTCCATAAGATCCGTGAGATCCTTTTCGGTGTCCACGTGGTATCTGGACAGGAGCTTGGCCTGTTCTGAGTACTGATCGCATTTCAGAAGGTCTTCCTTCAGCAGAATATGAAGCTTTGTCGGGTTCTGCTGATACTTCGGCAGGTAGCCGAGCTCGTAGCAGTACCTGAGGTAAAGCTTTTCCAGACCGCTGCGCCCCATAATGCGGTCGATACGCCGGCGGAGATTATAATTGTTTGGCTGGCGGTATTGCTGACGCAGTCTCTCCGTCCTTACAGAAGGATCATTGTCATAGATCCTCCGCTCTATACTCTCTCTTGAGTAATCGTCCCCGAGCTTATGTATGCGGATAGGCTTCCTGCCGCCGGGCGGAGTGATCGTCCAGTACTTCCTCTGCGGATCAAAACGGTAGCTGTACCCACGCTTTCTGAGCTCATATTTGAATTCTTCTATGTTCAGACTGAGAGAAACTGCTTCGTCTATCGCCTGACGTGCGGCATTCCGGCTTTTTCCATTTTATAGACATACTGGTTCACGCCTTTGCCTTTGGGGTTTTCAACGATAGACAGACCGCGTTCGAGACATATCCGGTCGGATGCCTCCTTAAGCTGTCTGTAAGTGTCTTTGCAGTCATGGAATTTCAGTCCGTCTTTGAATGAAACTGAATTGATGACTATATGATTGTGAGTACACTTGGTATTAACATGGGTGGCGACCACTATCTGAAAGCGGTCGCCCCATAGTTCTCTGGCAAGCTGTACACCTATAGCGTGAGCTTCATCAGGAGTAACCTCTCCTTCGCGGAAGCTCTGGTAAGCGTGATATGCAACATTGCCGCCGGTCTTGCCGAACCTTATCTTGGTGGCATTGAACTGGTCGCGGGCGAACTCCACGCTGCAGTTGATACCGGTCGTGTAGAAGAACTGCTCTGTTTTGTCTTCGTCTGCCGCATAGGCAATCACATCAGCGAGAGCCTGCTTTTCAGATTCCGTGAACTCACGCAGAGTCTTCTCAGGGTTCGTGATATACTCAAGCGGACTTTCCGCCCGGCCCCGTATATTCCAGATTTTTGTTACTGCCATCAACGATCACCTCTCTTCGGTATGAGGATCTCCTGTTCGATACCATTCTGGAAAGCTCTCCATCTCATGGCTTCCGCCATGATCGCGATCATATCCGCTTTGTTGTCGGCGTTCATCGCGACTTCATCGATCTTGTCGGCAAATTCGCGGATGCTCTCCATGGCCTGCCAGAAGACCTCATCTGGCGTTACGACCGGGTGATACCCCTTGACTCTCTGTCTGAGGAATTCAGCCTCGGTCAGACCGGCTGCCTGCGACTTTGCTTTTATATCGCGGTCTTCTTCGCTGTTTACCCAGAAACTCTTTTTTATATCTCTTCGCATCATTATTTTTGTCTCCTTTCCTAGGCATAACTCGTGTAATATTTTGTTTGGTCAGTAGGAGCAGGAATGCAGTGCTTGTTCCAACTCAGCAGACCCCCATACGGCAGTTTTCTTCATTTGATTTCAGATGCAGTTGCTGCCCGGCTGAATGCATTTTCTGTTTAGCGCAGCGTGTCAGGCGGTGCTTTGGTGTATTAGTGGTTCTTCTGCAGGCCTGACAGCGATCTTTTCTGCTGTTGACACTTAGGTGGTATGACTTTTCATCTTTTGTGATACCATCTGCCGCCTAATCACTGATCTGCGCAACCTTTGATATATATTGCGCCGTTTTCTGATATCTGGCCGGCATCAGATAAGCCATGATTTGGTACCGGCCTTTGCATTCATAAGCCATGCTAATCACAGGCAGGGAATATCACGATCCGAGAAATCCCCAGTCAATACTTTCAGGATCAGCCTTAGCCACCTCCTCAGACGGAGGAGTTTCAACCTGCAATGGCTGGGGTGCAGAAGCGCATGCAGGCTGTATGGCGGATAAGCCTGTCATGCAGCCTGCCAGAAACAGCGGCAATGTCTGCTTCAGTGATTCACAGACACCATCTACTATCTGCTGTATGAATCTTTCTTCACGCTCGCGTGTCTCTAGATACGGGTCTTCCTGAACCTTGTAATAACGGTCAAAGTAGTCCAGCAGAGCGAGATGGAGTCTGCAGATACTCCCAGGCTCTCTTCTGATCGGGCTTATCCAGATTGAAGCGAACGGGAAGTTTTCTTGTGTTTTCTTCCATCATTTCCCCCTTCTGAGCATCTGATAGGCCAGATACTCATAGCCCTTTGCCGTTGCGCATATGTCGTCGTTGATCTCGACCCTGTCCGGATCATATTCACCGAAGTTCTGCACGAGGCATGCTCCGCCTCCGACTATGTGAAGACTGACAAGATCCGGGTCATACTCGTATTTGCGAAGTGCAGCGAATATGTTTTCTACATATTCTTCCGCAACGCTGCGTATGACATCAGTGAACTTCTCACTGATGTCAGCTGTGCCAAACCTGAGAATCCTTTCGACTATGGATTCGTCGATACTCACTGCATATTTGTCCATCACTGCATTACGTGCCCTGATCATGCACTGGTTGACGCCAAGCTTCTCTGTCCAGCAGCGACCTTCCTGAGGCTTCTTGTCGACGATATACATGATGTTCATCGTGCCGTTACCGATATCCGCCAGCATATGAACCCCGCGGTACTGATCGATATTCCTGACTATCGCAGGGTAACCCTGCGGGAAGACCGTACAGCCTGTGATCCTGATGCGGTATTCGGTGCCGTTGAATTTGAACCTGACACTTTTCTTTTTGAGCATATATTCTCTGAAGGTCTCCCTCTGGGTACTGACCCATCTGAGCGGCAGGCCGCATGCGATATGCACATCGGCTTCCGTGATATGCTCCTGATTGAGCTCTCTGGCGATGGCCATCAGGGTCAGAAGGTAATAATCTTCATCGATCGCCTTGTCAGGTGTGAATTCCTTATGGCCTTCGCCGATCCTGTACCATCTGCCTTCGTATTCCAGAATGTTTCCGGTAAAGACCGG
>CACZAM010000073.1 GCA_902779185.1 uncultured Eubacteriales bacterium | reverse complement strand
TTTTGTTTACAAGACTGAAGAGTTCAACAAAGTCCTCGAAGCTCTTGAAAGTAAGTACAGGATATTCGCGCCGGTGTTAAAAGTCGGAGAGGGCCGCTTTAGAGACACCGATGTGATCCGCTACGACTACATCAGCCGCATTGAAGATGCAGAGCTGGAGGAACGTTCGGATTTCTCTTTTAAGGAGATCCTGATGCCCCTTTCGGAGACTATGTTCTATTTTACAGAGGACGAGATTAAAGAGGCAGGCTATGATGCCCGTCCTGTAATTGTGCTGATGAGAAGCTGCGATATCCACGCGGTGAAGAGACTTGATCAGATGTATACGGGCAACGGGCCTGCCAACGACTGGTTTTACGAGAGGCTCAGAGACAGAGTGAAATTCGCTCTGATCGGATGCGGAAAGGCATGCCCGAACAGCTTCTGCGTAGACATGGGAAGCAATAAGACAGATGAGTATGCTTTCTCGGTCGATATGGTAGACGGTAAGGTATACTGCGATGTCAAAGATAAAGAAATGCTTGCTGCATTTGAAGGCGCAGGTGGCGCAAAAGATAACGTTGAACCTCGTTTTGTGACAGCGGCGGAGTTCAGGGTCGAAAGGCCTGAAGAAGTTCCGGTCGAGTTGTTCAAGGATCCGATGTGGGATGAATATACCAAGCGTTGTGTCAACTGCGGCCGCTGCAACTTCGTATGCCCGACATGCACATGCTTTACCATTCAGGATGTTTTCTATACGGATAACGGCAGAGTCGGTGAGCGCCGCCGCGTGAATGCTTCCTGCATGGTAGACGGATATACCGATGTGGCAGGCGGGCTTGTAATGAGAAAGACCAACGGCGAGAGAATGAGATTCAAGGTGCTCCACAAGGTGTACGACTTCAGAAAACGCTTCGGATACGATATGTGCGTAGGCTGCGGTCGCTGCGATACTGTATGCCCTGAGTATATCTCGTTTGCGAACTGCATAAACAAACTTAACGCTAGAGTGAAGGAGGTGTCGGCTAATGTGTAACTGCGGAAAGAATGAATATACACCTGTTCCTTCAAAGCTTCAGGACATAATAAAACACACGGCTCAGGAATGGACCTTCAGATTTACTTACGTGGGAGATGTGAAACCGGGGCAGTTTTTCCAGATCTCGATCCCTAAGGTCGGAGAGTGTCCTATCTCAGTCAGCGGCATTGGACCTGATTACGTTGATCTGACGTTGAGAGCCGTAGGAAAAGTAACAGATTATCTGTTTGAAAACTACAAGGCGGGTGACAGCCTCTTCCTCCGCGGACCTTACGGCAATGGCTTTGATGTGCATGAGTTTGAAGGCGGTGAGTTGATTATCGTTGTCGGCGGTACTGCAGTTTCGCCTGTAAGAGGCGTAGTCCAGTATCTGTGCGAGACTGAATGTGCGAAAGACGTACACATGATCGCAGGATTCAAGGATCCGGGCGAGATCATGTTCAAAGCAGACCTTAAGGACTGGGCTGAGAAGATCAATCTGACGCTTACTGTCGATGGAGCACCTGAAGGATATGCGGGCAAAGTCGGGCTGGTCACAAAATACATTCCGGATATCCCGATCAGAGATATCAGCAAGTGTAAGGCCATCGTAGTCGGTCCTCCTCCGATGATCAGGTTCTCTATGATCGAACTCGTCAAGAGAGGTCTCAGTGAAGATAATGTATGGATCTCGGATTCGCGCAGAATGAGCTGTGGAATAGGAAAGTGTGGACACTGCCGCATCAACGACAAGTATGTCTGCATCGATGGTCCTGTTTTCAAGTTCTCTGAACATAAGACACTGATCGATTAGCGGGAGGTGGAATCATGAACAAGACAAGTTTAGATACTAATTTAAAGAAACTGAAGAAAAACGCTTTCCGTGTATCCAAGGTCAGAGGCGAAACAGCTTCCCGTGTACGCTGCCCGGGCGGAGAGATCGATGTTGATTCGCTTCAGCGTGTCGTCGATATAGCCAGAAAATACGGCAAGGGCATGGTAAACATCACCAACCGTCAGGGGTTTGAGATTCCTGGAATCGATCTGGCTGATGTGGAAGAAGTCAACAAGGCACTTCAGCTGATCATTGAGAACAGAGGCGTAAATCAGGAAGACTATAATGGCGGGTATCCTGCCTCCGGAACACGTAATGTAGTGGCTTGTCCGGGCAAACAACTCTGCCCGTTCGCTAACTATGATACAAAGAAATTCGCGCAGGAGATAGATAAGGCTATATTCCCGAACGATCATCACGTAAAGATCGCTTTCACAGGCTGCTCGAATGACTGTGCACACACACGACTTAATGATTTTGGGATCATAGGCATGAGCGAACCTCAGTACAACAAGGACCGGTGTGTCGGATGTGAGCAGTGCGTCAAGTACTGCAAGAAGAGATCGGTCGGAGCCCTCAAAGTCGTAAACGGCAAGATCGAGCGTGATGCCAATAAATGCGTAGGATGCGCACTCTGTGTCAACTACTGTCCGACAAGAGCGTGGACAAGAAGCAAGGAAGAATACTACCGTGTCGTGTTGCTTGGGCGTACCGGCAAAAAGAATCCGCGTATGGCAGAAGATTTTATGAGATGGGCTGACCACGACACTGTGAAAAAGGTCATCTGCAATGTTTATGCGTATCTTGATGAGTATCTGGATAAAGCGGCAGTTGAGAGCAAGGAGCATATCGGCTATATCGTAGACCGTACAGGATTTGAGGAATTCCTGAAATACATCATGAAGGATGTCACTCCGAATCCGAAGTGCGAGATCCAGGGACGCATTTACTGGGGCGGTAAGCGCTATGATCAGGGTAACGAGCTGAGACAGTCGATGTTCCGCTTCTCCGAAAGAGAAGAGTAGTCAGAAACTGACAGAAAGGACCCTGATATGTTTAATGAAGAATTCACGGCTGCTTCCAAAGGAGCAGCCGCAAAGTCCGCGCTTCTGAAAAAGAATCCGGCTGGATACTTTTTACTGTCCATGCTGGCAGGAGCATATATCGGCTTTGGTATTCTACTGGTATTTACATTGAGCGGAGCC
>CACZAM010000072.1 GCA_902779185.1 uncultured Eubacteriales bacterium | reverse complement strand
TTGCTTGCAAGCGTCTTAAGACGCGCCGAATAGACTGCCAACCGCATCTCTATTCTCAGGCGGCGCCTAAAGGCGCTTTTCTATTGCCTACGTATTCTTACTACCCGTAAACGGGTCTATGTACTCTTTCAGCGATATCTGGTCATTGGCGATATCTTCCTGCAGCTGGTTCCTTATGTATTCTGCGATCGCCTTTTTGTTTCTCCCTACCGTGTCAACATAGTAGCCTCTGCACCAGAAATGCCTGTTTCCGTATCTGTATTTCATGTTTGCATGCCGATCGAATATCATCAGCGAGCTTTTTCCCTTCAGATACCCCATTATTTGCGCCACACTATACTTCGGCGGGATCGCGACCAGCATGTGTACATGGTCTGGGCATAGCTCTGCTTCGATTATTTCTATGCCCTTCTGTTCACAAAGCTGCCTCAGGATCTTTCCAACGTCTGTCCTGATCTTGCCATATATTGCCTGTCGCCTGTACTTTGGCGCGAACACCACGTGGTAATGGCAACGCCATTTTGAATGTGATAGACTACTTATGTCATTATCATTATTACTCATGTTTGAATCCTCCTTTGTTACAAGATGCGGTTGGTAGCCACATCCATGGTAGCATTGGAGGTTTTCTTCTTGAAGCTAAAGCTTTTTATTCACACCGGAATAGCCGGTGGATTAATTCACGCTAAAGCTACATCAAAAGAGCTCAATGCATTGCGCATTGAGCTCTTTCTTTACGATAAGCATGTTATGGTTTTTACAGTTCTATGCGCTCTCAGGGATATCCAGTCTCTGTCTTTCGACCAGTTCCGCAAAGAATCCGTCCTTCGCTATCAGTTCATCATAGCTGCCGTCCTCGATTATTCTTCCGCCGTCGAGTACGAGTATACGGTCGCAGTGTCTGATCGTAGACAGCCTGTGCGCTATCACGATACGCGTGCATCCCATTTTATCGAGCGCTTCCGACACCTGCCTCTGAGCCTTGTTGTCAAGCGCGGATGTAGCCTCGTCAAACAGGAGCAGTTTTGGTTTAGGTGCTATGGCACGCGCTATCATGATGCGCTGTCTCTGTCCGCCTGATATGCCACCCTGACCTTCGCTTATGACGGTATACATCCCCATAGGCATTCTTCTTATATCATCGGCAATACCGGCTTTTTCGGCTGCTTCCCACGCATCTTCAAGGGTGAGCTCAGGATCAGTAATAACTATGTTGCTGTATATATCGCCCTGAAACAGTCCTCCCGACTGCATCACAGTGCCGATCTTCCGCCTCAGTGTACACGGATCCAGACTGTTTATATCCTTGCCGTCAAAGTATATCGCACCGGTCTCTGGTTTCTCGAATCCCAGCAGCAGTCTGATAAGAGTTGACTTTCCGCAGCCTGTCTTCCCTACTATCGCAACATACTCGCCCGGTGCTACATTAAGTGACATATCTTTCAGGATATATGGCATGTCATCAGAATAGCGGAAAGAAACGTGATCCATTACGACTCCTCCAGAAATACTCGAGACCGTCTCTTTTCCCTCTGCCGTCTCCGGCTCCGCGTTCAGGAAAGGCTCTGCCATTTCAAGTATAGGTTTTATCTGCGCGGATGAAAGCGCCAGACCGGAAAGCTCGATAAACGCTCCCATGACCATGCCGTACGCAGTCATGAATGCAAAGTATGATGACTGGTCTACACCGCCTTTTACCGAAAGATAATAGATCAGGATATTGGAAGCCAGTGTGATCCCGGTAGTTATCACACTGTTCAGCTTGATGAAAAGCGGAGGATTGTATGTGAGTTCTGCCTCGAGCGAATAATGGTTGAGCCACCTTGCAAACATCCTCTTCTCTGCACCGACAAGTTTAATCTTCTGTATGCCGGAGATCATTGCATATGACATGCCCGATTCCTTCGCGGCAAGATCCATCTGCTTCCTGTTTATCTGTATCTGTACAATCGTGGCAGCCGATGAAAAGAAAACAGTAGTCAGGATTATAAGCAGCGATGGTATTACAAGGACGGCGGCAAAACTGAATATCTGAGTGATGTAGAGGAGGGATACAAGAGATGAAAGCCCGGTCATCATCACCATTCCAAGAAGGATCGAACACAGCTGGCTTACCGACATGGCGCGGCTTCTGAGCTCGCCGGGGCTGTATTTTCTGAAGAACCCCGCAGGAAGAGACAGCAGCCGCATCATCATGGCAGACTGCACTGCCATTGAAGTTTTTGTTTCGAACCTTTTGGCTATCATGCCTCTTACGCTTGTTATAAGCTGTTTGGATAATGCTACACAGACCATGCATACCGAAGCGCCGATAAGCGCCCTGGAACTCCCGCTTTCGAGGACCGGCCCGGACAGGGCTTTGGTGATGCGCGGCATCATAAGTCCTATAAGTGTCACAGCAAAAGTGGCAGCTATAAGCATCACCATGTCAGCCGCTGTAATGCAGTTCTTCATGTACAGGATCAGATCCGCAATGTTCAGTTTCTTCTGAGGCAGCGGTTTGTACAGTACAATGCCTTTAGCGGATATGTTCTTTGCTGTCCTCGCATTTACCTTGACCGGCCCGCCTGTATCCGGGTCCTTATATGTATATCCATAAAAACGAGAAGGTATAAGAGCAATAGGAGCGCCATCTTCAGTGCGCGTAAGCATAGGGCCATACGCATCCCTGAACCAGCCGTCCGGAAGATCGACCGTTCTGTACATGATCCCGTGTGGTCTCAGGGCATATTCAAGCTGTTCTATAGGCTCACTTATGCTTTCAGGAATCTCGACCGGCTTGCAGTGGTAGTATTTAAGCACCTCATCGATCACATTTTTTGCGACCATGCGCTCATCGCCAAGTCTCCGTGCCTTCTCCTCACCCATTATGACCCCTGAGATCTGAACGAAGGATTCTTCCAGGAGCTTGTTATCGGCTTCACGCCGCTCTTCGATCTGGTTCTCAAACCAACTCATGGCTTCCTCCTTGTATTATTATCTTCGAGCATTAACGTATTAATTTGCGCTTAGTGCTACACTGTTAGGGACACTGTGGATTGGTTCCCTCCTCCTACCACTT
>CACZAM010000071.1 GCA_902779185.1 uncultured Eubacteriales bacterium | reverse complement strand
CTCACACCAGCGGATACTTATCCGTGATAGTCTTGATGATCGCCTGCGCCTCTTCGATGCCGGCTTCCTGCTTCTTGATGACGATGGAGATCGCCTCAGCTACGCGGTCGAAATCCTCAGTGTTCAGGCCTCTTGTGGTTGCCGCGGGGGATCCGAGACGGATGCCGCTGGTCACGAAAGGAGATCTCTGCTCATTGGGGATCGTGTTCTTGTTGGCCGTGATGTGCGCCTCATCCAGAAGCTTCTCAACCTGCTTGCCGGTAAGACCCGTGCGGGTCAGGTCGACGAGCATGAGGTGGTTGTCTGTGCCGCCGGAGACGATGTCGATGCCTCTGGCCTGCAGTCCCTTGCAAAGTGCCTGCGCGTTGTCGAGAACGTTCTGTGCGTAGACCTTGAAGGAAGGATCAAGAGCTTCCTTGAAGCAGACAGCCTTGGCCGCGATCACGTGCTCGAGGGGGCCGCCCTGGATGCCGGGGAATACAGCTTTGTTGAAGTTATACTTCTTGGCCGCTTCCTCGTTGGCGAGGATCATGCCGCCTCTGGGACCTCTGAGGGTCTTGTGGGTCGTGGTTGTCACAACATCTGCATAGGGGAAGGGACTCGGATGAAGTCCTGCCGCTACAAGGCCCGCGATATGAGCGATATCAGCCATGAGGACTGCGCCGCAAGCGTCGGCAGCTTCCCTGAACTTCTTAAAGTCGATCGTTCTTCCGTAAGCGGAAGCGCCTGCGATGATCAGCTTCGGATTTGCCTCTATCGCGATCCTCTTGAGCTCGTCATAGTCGATGAAGCCGTTCTCATCCACGCCGTAAGGAACGATATTGAAGTAAGTGCCGGAGATGTTGGCAGCGCTGCCGTGTGTGAGATGGCCGCCCTGATTGAGGTTCATGCCCATCAGAGTATCGCCGGGCTTTAAGATGGCAAATTCTACAGCAAGGTTTGCCTGGGCGCCGGAGTGAGGCTGCACGTTTGCGTAATCACAGCCGAACAGCTTCTTGGCTCTCTCAATAGCAATGGTCTCTATCTCATCGATCACATAGCATCCGCCGTAATATCTCTTGCCGGAGTACCCTTCCGCGTATTTATTTGTCAGAGGACTTCCCATCGCAGCCATAACAGCCTTGCTGGTCCAGTTCTCAGAGGCGATCAGCTCGATATGGTCATTCTGTCTCTTGATTTCTTTTTCAATGGCAGCCGCGATCTCCGGGTCTGTCATTCTTACTTCCTCGATCGAATACATTTAACTCCTCCTGTGTGAGTGTTTTTCCAGACGGACATTTGTCTTTTTTTAAAGTCGCCAAAATGTAGTATAGCAAGGTCCCACGGGCACTGCAAGAGAATCTTCCACTAAAACAAAAGCGCAGGATCAGCCTCGCATTGTTCAAAATGCATCCTAAAGCCTTGTTTTTCCTAAACATACATACGATTCCCCGATGATTTCCCTGCTTTTTAGCGTAATACTGTGCCTTTATTTTTGTACACCTCTTGATTTTTCTATTTTTTGGTTGTAGTATGTCTGTCGATAAACCTGAAAATGAAATTGAGTATTTTGAAAACCATAAGAGGTGATTTTGCAATGAAAGAACTTATTTGGGATTCGGGATACGGATTTGGACCGCTCGCCGGCAAGTCAATGCCGGAGATCGTTCGCTATAAAGCGAAACTTGCAGCTCCGATGGCGGCGTACGGGGTATTCTACCTTGTGACGTTTGCCCTGATCGAGAACTGGAACCGGCTTCACTACACGGTGATCCACACAGCAGTAGACGACATGATCCCCTTCTGCGAGGTGTTCATAATCCCGTATCTGATGTGGTTTGTATATGCCTTCGGTTTTGCATTCTACATGTTCCTGCAGGATGAAAAGAGTTATCACGAGGTCGCAGCATTCCTCGTGATCGGTATGACCGTCTTTCTGGCCGTATCCGTCTTCTTCCCGAACATTTTGCTGCTCAGGCCGGAAACAATGCCGCGAAACAATGTTTTCACGTATCTGGTTGAGCGGTTATACGCAGTTGACACCCCCACGAATGTAACGCCGAGCATTCATGTCTACAATTCTCTCGCCGTGATGATCGCTGTGTGGAGGACAGACGCGAAGCTGGTGCGCTCTAAGATGAGCAAGATCCTTATGACAGTCCTCGGCTTTCTCATCATTCTGTCGACGATGTTCCTCAAGCAGCACTCGTTCTCAGATGTGATCGTCGCCACAGGGCTTGCGCTTTTCTCCTATATCCTCGTATACAGACTCGGATTTGTATTCGTAGGCAAGGAACGGCGCAGAGTTATCTACGAATCCGTATTCGAACACTAAATTGTAAACTGAACAACTTTAATCAAAAAGAGCAGGCACAGCGCCTGCTCTTTTTTGATTCTTTTTTCATTTCTGCGCGGTTTCAACGGTTTCCGTGCTCTCCGTATTGGTCGTATAGCCTTCGCTCATGATCATTTCGATCCTTGCCTTATTGACCTTGACGCTCGCGTCGTCGGGCCACATGATATACAGAGGCGTGCTGCCTGCCGAGTATGTGGTCTCAAGAGCGCTTTCGCCCTGCTCCGCCGACTGCTTCATGATCTCCCAGCTCGCGTTGTCAGAGAGCTGCATGTTGACGAGCTCTGCGATCTTCTCCTGAGGAATGTTGAGCTGGAAGAAACCGTCCAGACTGTCCAGGATATCCGCGTAGTGAGGCAGGATCGCAGGGGAGATCAGCTTCTCGATAAGTGCCTTGAGCACCTGCTCCTGGTTGCGGCCTCTCTGGTTATCGCCGTCCGCGAAGCTGTATCTCTCGCGGCAGAATGCCAGAACCTGGTCACCGAACATGTCGTGCCATCCCTTGTCGAAATGGTATTCGTCTGTATAGCAGTCGAACGGATACTCGACGTAAACATCCAGACCGTCCATCGCGTCGACCAGTTTGATCAGCGTATCGAAGTTTACACGGACGAAATAAGTGATATCAATGCCGTAGAGTTCCTCAAGGGTTCTCATAGACGCGTCCACGCCGTAGATACCTGCGTGCGTGAGTTTATCTCTGACGCCGTTTGATACTTCCGGAATCGGGACGAAATAGTCACGAGGCGTGGAGGTCAGCAGCACTTTCTTGGTCTTGGGATTGACAGTTACGATGATGTTGACGTCGCTTCGGCTCGTCTGGGAAATATCTCCGTAGACGTCAATTCCGCTGATCAGGACGTTGAAAGGTTCTCCGACGTTGACAGTCTCCTTAACGATGCTCGTCTGGATACCGTACTGATAGAGAACTCTCACCTTATCCTCGTATTCGTCGTCGTCGAGGGATTCCGCTATGACCGATGTATAGGCCTTATTGTAGATCGCGGCGTCCACCTTGCCCTCCAGAAGGGC
>CACZAM010000070.1 GCA_902779185.1 uncultured Eubacteriales bacterium | reverse complement strand
AGGTTGGCAAAGGGCCAGCCTTTTTGTAGTACAACGATTTCAAAAGAGAAACCTGCTAGCAAATCCAAATTAACACTTGATTTTTGTTAGCAGGTTTTTATGCGGGTATTTCTTGTATAAAAAAAATACAAAAACGCGGACACCAATTGCAGTTTCCGCGTTTCCTTCTCGTTGACACATTTGTAACAAAGGCCTTAAAATAGGATTAACAATATTATTGTAGAAAAAAGTCTGTTCTGTGCATGCAGGCTGCGCACTTTCACGCGCTGAAGCGGTACAGAGAGACGGTTTTCTATGAGAGTTTTTTATCAGAGAGGGAGAGGTAAGGTGACACATAATGCGTGACTTAAAGCATCTGATCTACTTTGAGGACCTGCTGCAGGAGGCTAACAACGAGCTCGTGCGCAAGGGCAAGGAAGACGGCAATCTGTGTCTCGGATACACATGCTACTTCATGCCTGAAGTCCTCCTCGATCTGCCGGGCTGCTTCGCAGTCAGACTGAGAGCGCCTAAGTGCACATCGCCTGACATGGCTTCATACTACATGTCGGGCCGTACATGCCACTATGGCAGATCACTTCTCGAGAGAGCTCTGGAGGGCGGCTTCAACTTCATCGACGCCCAGCTCGCTACAGAGACCTGCACGGTAACATGCAGATTCCAGGAGCACCTCGATTACATGGATGACGTTATCAACAACGCAACGTTCAAGACGTCATTCACGGATGTTCCGTTCAAGAAGAACGCGAACAGCATCGATCACTACAGGAAGCAGCTGAAAATCAAAGTCCTTGATTTCCTGGCTAAAGAGTATGGCGTCGACACATCCGACGAAGCCATCCTGAAAGCGATCAAAATCAACAACGAGGTAAACGACATCGTCACAGAGATCGGCAATTTCCGCAAGCTCGATAACCCTACAATTACCGGTTACGAGTTCAGTGTCATCACACTGGTATCGATGGTCTGCCCGAAGTATCTCATAGTCGATAAACTGAGAGAGACTCTTGAAGAACTCAGGAAAAGAGAGCCTGACGACAAGCCAAACTACAAGATCAAGGTGCTGCTCGCGGGTTCTGAGAACGACGATCCTGACTTCGTCAAGCTGATCGAAGGATGCGGAGCTCTCGTAGTAGCCGACAGACACTGCTACGGCTCGCTTGAGTCCAGACAGCACATAGACATCAGGGAGGGCGAAGATCCTCTGACAGCTGTTGCCAGACACTATCTGCTGACCAGCCAGTGCGCGAGATTCATGGAGCAGCAGGAGATGAGACACCGCAAGAAACAGCTCGCCGATTATGCTAAAGAATACAAGGCAGACGGTATCATCGTGGAATCCAACAAGTTCTGCGAATACTGGAGCTTTGAGAGAATGATCGACACGATCGTTCTTCCTAGAGACTTCGGATACCCGGTATGCTCCATCGAGAAGGAGTACATCAACACGGCGTCCGGACAGCTCAGAACAAGATTCCAGGCGTTCGTTGAGAGCGTAGAGCTCAAGAAGATCCAGGAGGTCAAGTAAGATGAAAAAACCTGATTTAAGCAAACTCAAAGACCTCGACGTCAAGAAGACAGCAAGGGACTTCTGGTATGGCAAGCCTCACGGTGAAAGACGTCTTGGCGACCTGTACATACCTAAGACAGGTCTGTATAAACACAGAGAGTGGCGAGGTTTCAAGGATACCATGTACTACTTCAACAGAATCTGGCTGTACAACTATGGAATGATCGTGCGCGACATCATGGTTTACGGCGGCGGCCCTAAGGGCGCTATCCAGTTCCTCAAGGGAACATGGAGATACAGATGGATGGGTCAGACATACCTGACCGTAATGCACTGGTTCGACAGATGCCTTGAAGGTATGAGAGGCGAAACACTCGCTGCTTCCGCATGGCACTTCAGAGGAATCGTAAGCGCATGCCTGTACCAGATCACCGGATTCTTTAACAGAGACCTCAATATCGGAGGAGACCCTGAGCTCAGAGCTAAGACGATCGGTACAGACGAGACAGTATGGGGCGGAGTCATCTATCCGTACATGGATCAGGGCGGCTATTACCTGCCGACACAGATGATCCCGTACTTCGTAACATGCCACTGCAACAACCACACAGTACTCAACTACATCGACGCCGTACAGGCTTACGGACTCCCGGGCGACCCTTGTCCGATGTGCCAGGCCGAGGCCGGTATCTATATCGAGGACGATGTTCCTGATGCATATGTCGCGATGGTCACGACAAACGAGGCCTGCGACAGCTCGGTAGGAACATCCATCATTCAGGACTGGATGATGAACAAGCCGCTCTTCGCGATGCCGCAGGTAATGCAGTTCGACGACGACTCAGTTCTCGAGAACTGCGCCAAGGAGATCGAGATGGCGTGGAGATTCATGGAAGAGCAGACCGGACTCGAGTTCCACTGGGAAGAGCTTAAGAAGCACATCGAGCTGCAGAACAAGCAGAACCAGTTCGAGAGAGAAAAATGGGATGTAGCTGCAAATACTCACAGCTATCCTATCAACGGCGTAGCTCAGGCTCTGTACAGGATCTTCTACTCGCAGTACGGCGAGAGACCGTTCTGGCATGATGTTGACGCCAAGGTCAGAAAGATCATGGAGAAGTGCGTAGAAGAAGATATCAATACCTTCCCTATGACAAGACACAGAGTCATCGCATGGTCATGCGCTCCGCTGTACTACTCAGCATGGTGCACATGGGCTTACAACTGCTGGGGCCTCAACACCATCATCAACATGGACTCGCTGATGTTCGACCTTGATATCCGTACAGACACTTACGAGAACTGCCTGCTGGATATCGCTAAATATCACGAGTGGGCTCCGATGAGAAGAATGGCTGTAGGCGGACTGCAGCACATTTTCGAGCTCTGGGAGAACATGGAAAAGTTCAACTGCGACATGGTAATGATGTACGACCAGCTTCAGTGCAAGGGCATGCAGGGTGTAGTAGGACTCTTCGAGGACGAGTTCAGAGCCCGCAACATCCATGCTATCTGGATGCCTCACGCTCTGCCTGACAAGAGAACAGTTCCAAGGTCGCAGATCAGACAGATCATCAACGACTACATGTTCACTGTAATGGGCGAGGAACCGCTCGATCCGTCACTGCTTGACTTTGACGATATCGACAGCTGGTAGAAAGGAGGCCGGTGATGAAGAAGGCTAAAAAGAAAAAAAATAAAGCCGCAAGGTTCGTTAAGAAGACGCTCGGCATCGCGGCTCTTGCATATGCCGGACTGTTCTGCGTATTCTACTACGATCTTGACGGAAAGCTGCTCTACTACGTTGTTGAGCCGTTCATGAAGAACCACTTCGACAACATGGAGAGAAGAGATCCTCATACAGTACCGTATGAGCAGATCGACAGCGAATACATG
>CACZAM010000069.1 GCA_902779185.1 uncultured Eubacteriales bacterium | reverse complement strand
AGAAAGGGGAGGCAATATCATGATTACAGATAACAACCAGGATCTTAGAAATATTGAATCCCTGCAGATCAAGCTCGCATCCACAGAAGAGATGCTCAAGTGGTCGCACGGTGAGGTCACAAAACCAGAGACGATCAACTACAGATCGCTCAAGCCGGAGTTCGACGGACTGTTCTGCGAAAGGATCTTCGGACCTACGAAGGACTGGGTCTGCGGCTGCGGAAAATACAACAAGATTCGTTACAGAGGACTCATCTGCCCGTACTGCGGAGTAGAGGTCACCAAGGCAAAGGTCAGAAGAGAGAGAATGGGACACATCGCTCTCGTATCTCCTGTGTCGCACATCTGGTATTTCAAGGGCATCCCTTCAAGGATCGGCCTTGTGCTCGATATGACACCGAAGGAACTCGAGAAGGTGCTGTACTTCGCTTCTTATGTAGTAACTGATCCTGGTGACACACCGTTCACGTACAAGCAGATCATCGAGGAAGAAGAGTACAACGAGGCTCGCGAGATCTACGGAAAGAACTTCGAGGCCGGCATGGGTGCCGAGGCCGTAAAGAAGCTCCTCATGGATATCGACATCGATCAGAAGGCGGAAGAACTCAGAGATCAGCTCAAGAAGGCTTCCGGTCAGAAGAAGATCAGACTCGTCAAGATACTCGAGGTCATCGAAGCATTCAAACAGTCGGGCAACAGGCCTGAGTGGATGATACTCGACGTGATCCCTGTCATTCCGCCTGATCTCAGACCTATGGTCCAGCTCGACGGCGGCAGATTCGCGACATCAGACCTCAACGATCTGTACAGAAGAGTCATCAACAGAAACAACAGACTTAAAAAGCTCGGTGAGCTCGGCGCTCCTGACATCATCATCCGTAACGAGAAGAGGATGCTCCAGGAATCCGTAGACGCGCTCATCGACAACGGCAGAAGAGGCAGAGCCGTTCAGGGAGCGGGCGGACGCAAGCTCAAATCCCTGTCCGACATGCTCAAGGGAAAGCAGGGAAGATTCCGTCAGAACCTGCTCGGAAAGAGAGTCGACTTCTCGGGACGTTCCGTAATCGTAGTAGGACCTGATCTGAAGTTCTATCAGTGCGGACTTCCTAAGACAATGGCGCTCGAGCTCTTCAAGCCGTTCATCATGAAAGAGCTCGCCAACAGAGAGCTCGCTCAGAATACAAAGCAGGCAAGAGTCATGGTAGAAAGAGCGGAGCCTGAAGTATGGGACGTTCTTGATTACATCATCAAGGATCACCCTGTTCTGCTCAACCGTGCCCCTACACTGCACAGACTGGGAATCCAGGCGTTTGAGCCTGTACTGGTAGAAGGCAAAGCTATCAAGCTGCACCCGCTCGTATGTACTGCGTTCAACGCTGACTTCGACGGAGACCAGATGGCTGTTCACGTACCTCTCTCGGTAGAGGCGCAGGCAGAGGCCAGATTCCTCATGCTCTCGGTCAACAACATCCTCGCTCCTAAGGACGGATCGCCTATAACTGTCCCGACTCAGGACATGATCCTCGGATCATACTACCTGACTCACCCGGGCACTGTTGAAAGAGACCGTCCGGCAGAAAAGGGCGACGGCAAGAGCTTTGCTGATTACGACGAGATGATCATGGCTTACAACGCAGGTGCTGTAGGCATCCACGCAAAGGTCAAGGTCAGACGTTACGCCTATGAGGGAGATCCGGGCAGACTCGTTGAGTCCACGGTAGGAAGATTCATCTTCAACGAAGGACTTCCTCAGGACCTCGGATTCGTTGACAGATCGAAGGATCCGTACTCACTCGAAGTAGACTTCCTCTGCGACAAGAAGGCTCTCGGAAGGATCATCGCCGCATGCTTCAAAGCTCACGGCAATACCGAGACAGCCCTCATGCTCGACTACATCAAGGATACCGGTTACCATTACTCGACTCTGTCGGCCGTAACCATCAGTATCTCCGACATGGAGATCCCGGCTGCAAAGGCAGAGATCGTAAGTGAAGCTGAAAACAAGGTAGACCAGTACGAGGCTCTCTACAGAAGAGGTCTCATGTCCGACAAGGAGAGATACGAAAGCATCATCAGTACCTGGAGAAAGGCAACTGAAGATACAGCCGACGCTCTCATGGACAACCTGGGATCGCTGAACAACCTCTACATCATGGCGAAATCCGGAGCGAGAGGTAATAAGTCCCAGATCAGCCAGATCGGCGGAATGAGAGGACTGATGGCGAACGCTACAGGTCACACTGTAGCCGTAAGGGACTTACCGATACGGCGCTCAGAACAGCTGACTCCGGATATCTGACAAGACGTCTTGTAGATATCTCGCACAGCATCATCATCAATGAGATAGACTGCGGAACGGACGAGGGCATCGAAGTAAGAGCGTTCAGGGACGGCAAGGAAGAGATCGAGAAGCTCAGCCTCAGAATCGCCGGCAGATATGCAAGTGAAGACGTTGTGGATCCTGCAACAGGCGAAGTCCTTGTGGAAGCAAACGGTTACATTTCCGACGACATGGCAAAGGTCATCGAAGACCGCGGCATCGAGACAGTAAAGATCAGATCCGCAATGACATGCCGCGCAAAGACCGGACTCTGCGCTAAGTGCTACGGCAAGAACATGGCTACAGGCAGACTGGTACAGGCTGGTGAAGCCGTTGGTATCATCGCTGCTCAGTCCATCGGTGAGCCGGGTACTCAGCTGACAATGAGAACATTCCACACGGGCGGCGTTGCCGGTTCCGATATCACTCAGGGTCTCCCGAGAGTTGAGGAGCTCTTCGAGGCGCGTAAGCCTAAGGGCCTTGCTGAGATCTGCGAGGGCGATGGAGTCGTCACTGCGATCGAGCCTAGAGAAGACAACAAGACTGACGTCATCGTCGAGGAGAAAGGCGGAGAGAGAAACTACGTCATTCCGTTCGGCGCGAGAATCAATGTCGAGGTCGGTCAGGAAGTCAAAGCAGGCGACCAGATCACAAAGGGACCTCTCGATCCTCACGACATCATGAGACTCAACGGAGTTCAGGGCGTTTATGAATACCTCCTGAGAGAAGTACAGAGAGTGTACAAGAATCAGGGTGTAGACATCAACGACAAGCACATCGAGATCATCGTAAGCCAGATGCTCTCCAAGTACAAAGTCGAGAAGCCTGGAGATACAAGACTTCTGCCGGGCGGACAGTACTCCAGAAGAGACATCGAAGCTGCCAACGAGGCTGCTGAAGCTGAAGGCGGCGAGCCTTGCACAGCTCACAGACAGCTCCTCGGTATCACCAAGGCAGCGCTCGCAACATCATCGTTCCTCTCGGCTGCTTCCTTCCAGGAAACAACGAGAGTGCTGACAGACGCTTCGATCAAGGGCAAGACCGACAGACTCGAAGGTCTCAAGGAGAACGTCATGATCGGAAAGCTCATCCCTGCAGGTACAGGTATGAAGCGTTACTCCGCTGTTGAAGTCGACTACGGTGAATACTCAAATCTCGTAAACGGCAAGGACGAGGGCGAAGAAGAGCTGGTTATCGCTGGTCTTGAAGAGGACGAAGCTGCAGCCGCAGCTGAGCCTGAAGAAGAGATCAAGGTATACGGCGTCGAGGCTATCGTCGAATAACTGAAATTCAAACAAAGCTCCTGCCTCCATATGGGGACAGGAGCTTTTGCGGTATGACGGGCATGCCGTCAATCTGTGGTGAAAGTCCACGTGGGGCGTAGCCAACGACGAACCCCATAGCGACTCCCAAGGTTCAAATCGTGAGGTTTGGGCGAGAAGAAGGGATAGCGAAATCGTAGCCTGACGAACAGAAACCTAATACAGAGGCGCATACGGCGGATAAGCGGGCCGTAAGTCGCGAAGTCCAAAAGTTGGTCGTAACTCGTATGTGTAAATTAGGCAGGTAGACGAGGAAAGAGTGACGACTTATCCCGTGAGGTCTCACGGACGGCCTCATTTGCCGTAGTAACAACGAACCGTGAGAAGTCAGCAAAGGTCGTAGTAGCGTGGAAGTCCCTGTAATGGGGATGGAGCGAAGGACCGAACAATCCAACAGTCAAATGGAACTCTCAAGGCAAGTATCCGTATCCGACGAGAGCCGTAGTAGCGAAGACGTAACGGAGCAAAAGGTTCATAGGAGGTAGGAGCAAGGATACGAGAGCGAAGGAAGGAAAGGAGACAATCTATGTCGCAACTCTTGGAGGAAATACTCTCAAGGGAAAACATGATGCGAGCGTACAGGCGAGTAGTCGCGAACAAGGGCGCGAGCGGAGTGGACGGGATAACGACCGAGGAGGTCAAAGATTATCTCATCGAACATTGGGAGGAGATCTGCGAACAGATCCGAAACCGCAAATACAAACCTCAGCCGGTGCGAAGGGTAGAGATACCCAAGCCGAACGGCGGAGTGCGTAACCTCGGGATACCGAGTGTGGTAGATAGAATCATTGAGCAGGCGATAGCGCAGAGACTGACGCCGATAGTCGAACCGCTCTTCAGCGAATACAGCTATGGCTTCAGACCAAAGCGCAGAGCACAGCAGGCAGTCATCAAACTGCTTGAATACCTCAATGACGGATACACATATATCGTGGACATCGACCTCGAAAAGTTCTTCGACAATGTCCCACAGGACAAACTCATGTACCTTGTACACGGAATAATCGACGACGGAGATACCGAGTCGCTCATACACAAATACCTCAAGGCAGGAGTAATGGTACAGGGGAAGTATGAGGCAACGGAGAAAGGAACACCGCAAGGCGGGAACTTATCACCGCTTTTGTCTAACATCATGCTCAATGAACTCGACAGGGAACTCGAAGCAAGAGGACTCCACTTCGTAAGATATGCAGACGACTGTGTCATCGCAGTAGGCAGCAGCGCTGCGGCGAACAGAGTCATGCACACAATAACGAAGTGGATAGAGAAGAAACTCGGACTAAAGGTCAACACGACCAAGACAAAAGTCACAAAACCGAGCAATCTCAAGTACCTCGGATTCGGATTCTGGAAAGACAGCGAGGGATGGAAGGCAAGACCTCACCAAGATTCAGTAGCACGGTTCAAACGAAAACTGAAAGAGTTAACATCACGCAGATGGTCAATAAGTATGGATGAGAGAATCGCCAAACTCAATGCCGTCATCCGCGGATGGATAAACTACTACAGGATAGGGAGCATGAAACAAGCACTCCATAGAAGCGATGAACGACTGAGAACGCGCATGAGGGTAGTCATATGGAAGCAATGGAAAAAGAGTGAGAAGCGATATTGGGGACTGCGGAAACTCGGAGCGCCCGAGTGGATGGCAAAGCAGTCCGTAGGATTCGGCGACCATTACCAGGCGGTCGTAAAGACTACAGGACTACGCCTCATCAACAAAGAAATCCTCGCAAGGCGAGGACTTCTCAGTTGTGTAGATTATTATTTATTGGGTTGAACCGCCGTATGCCGAACGGCATGTACGGTGGTGTGAAAGGGGCTACGGGTTAGCCCCTATTCGATTCCCGCTGCGCCATACGTTCACGTGCGGATCATTTTCATCCCACCGCGCCATACGTCCACGTGCTTTTTTCATCCCGCCACGCCATATGTTCACGTGCGGATCATTTTCATCCTGTACTCCGCAGCTCCGTGAAACACGCCCATACGCAACTCCACGGTAAAAGCGCTGCAGTACCTAGCCGGAATATAACGCGCTTCCAAACAAAGGCTTGGCGAGACTCAAAATTAATAAAAAATCACAATAATGCATAAAAAATAGATTGATACCACCGCGTAAAAGGAGTTTGAAAAAAATTTTCTAAAAAACGCCTCCGAAAAGGGTCGGTTTTTAGAAAAAATAATCCCGACAACAGCCTTTACAGCTGTGATGTGAAGTGAAAACCAGAAAACGCAGTAATTGTGGGTGTTTGTCAACCTAAAGACTTTACGATAATCACTGATGGCAGGTTATTTGCCTGCGTATAATCATGCATAAAGAGGAAAGACGAGAAATTTTCTAAAAATCTACCCGAAAAAGACCTAATTTTTAGAATTATTTCAGAAACTCCTCGTATTATAGTGTCATAGCCATTTCAAAGGATTTAGGCTATGCTGTTTAGGATACTGTGGATTGGTGGAAACTCCTACCACTTGATGGTTT
>CACZAM010000068.1 GCA_902779185.1 uncultured Eubacteriales bacterium | reverse complement strand
TTTTCTAAAGAATCCGCAACTGCGGAGATATATTTGATTGCGCTGATTTGCCATATGCCCTTCAAAAAACTACTTGACACAGCATTAGCAAGATTTGTCTACTTCATCTTGCCAAAGAACCTATATAAAAGATTTTTCATCGGAAAGTTATTGTATATATTTTATCATATTCATATAATACGGTTCAAAAGTCCTGAAAACACCAAATGCGTTGAAACCAACGGATTCAGCAACTATTATCTTAAAGATCTTATCTGTACTGTACTGGTTCTGTAAAAAAAGTATCACAAGAAAAGCGTTGATTGTGTATCTCGATAGCATATTGATTCATAAGCTGCTATAACGTGTATTTATCCAATTATGTATATCTATCGTTCTCTGGTGCATACTATTAAACGATCCTTCAGCTTACCGTTAAAAAGTGCACCAGAAAAAACCAGCGCCCTCATTATATGGATACCTTTTTATATTTCCGACAAAAGTACATAAAGCCCCGGATTTCTCCGAGGCCTGTAATCCACTGTTTTCAAAGGGTTCAGCGATTTCCCTTATAATTCATATTGTATCAATAATACTATTCCTTAGTCCGTTATATCTATATCCGCCACGATGATGACCTTGTAATCCGGATATTTCTCCCTGATTTCGTCAGTTAATATTTTTATGCCTTCGCTGTGGGATATGTCAAAGCTCATAACGACATCAAATCTGATGATCTTCTTTTCTTCGTCAATATAGAAGCCGTGCATCTGGAGCGCCCACTCATGAACCAGCACGATCTCTTCGATCGAGTTTCTTATATTCTCTGACCGCGAATCCGCGTTGTGGGAGTATACTCCGACTCCCGTCAGGACGACTCCGGTCTCTCTGTAGACTCTTTCAGTGAGCTTTCTTGTAAGCACATCTACCTGATCTACTGTCATATCGTCAGGCAGTTCTACGTGAATGGAAGCATACTCTCTGTCAGGTCCGTAATTGTGAACGAACAGATCATACGCGCCGAGCACTCCGCGTTCACTGGTGACTATCTCTTTTATTTTCTTTGAGATCTCAACATCGGCACGCCTGCCCAGGATGTCACTGACGGTATCGCTGATCATTTCATAGCCCGCTTTGATGATGAATCCTGATATGATGACGCCCATGTATGCCTCAAGGGATATCCCCCTGATCGTATAGATCAAAGCAGTGATAAGAACCCCGGCGGAGATAGCTGCATCTGAAAGCGCGTCAGTACCTGATGCGACAAGAGCTCCTGACCCTGTTTGCTCGCCTTTTGACTTAACATATCTGCCGAGCAAAATCTTTGTGATTACAGCAACACCGATGATGACAAGTGCAACTGTTGAGTAGTGCGCCTCCACAGGATGGATTATCTTTTTTACCGACTCCACCAGCGAAGTGATTCCGGCATACATGACTATCGCTGCTACGATCAGTGCTGAAAGGTATTCGCTTCGGCCGTGACCCAACGGATGCTTCTTATCCGGCTTCTTTCCCGCTACCTTGGCTCCGATAATGGTTATTATCGATGACAGCGCGTCAGACAGGTTGTTCACCGCATCCAGCACGACGGCGATCGAATTGGATATCAGGCCAACGGCAGCCTTGAACGATGCAAGCATCAGGTTCACAAGGATCCCTACCACGCTGGTCCGCACTATTATCTTTTCTCTGTTCAGGAGTTCATTCATGCCGTTCTTTCCCTCTCCTTTTTACATAAAAGTGATTTTACTTCAAACAGGCATTTCTTGCAATGATGCTTGGTGTTAAAATACAGTTATGGAAAAGAATAAAACTATCTGCTTATTGAATGACTCATTCCCGCCTATCATAGACGGAGTTGCGAATGCAGTCTTTAATTATGCCCGTTTTATTGAAAAGGATCACGGTCACGCGCTTGTAATGACACCCAACATGCCGGGCTCGGATGACAGTGTATACGATTTCTCAGTAGTCAGATATCCGAGCATCGACACCCGCAAGCTTTTTGGATATGTAACCGGCTATCCGTTTTCGCCCGAAGCGGCCCATGAGGTTGAAGCTCAGAATGTCACTCTGCTCCACACCCACTGCCCTGTTACTTCATGTCTACTGGCCAGACGGCTTGCCGAAGCATACGACCTGCCTCTCGTGCTCACCTGGCACACTAAGTATGATATAGACATAGCTAATGCTGTGAAAAGCAAGCTTCTGCGGGAAGGTGCCCTGCAGGCTCTTCTGCAGAACGTCAACGCTTGTAACGAGATATGGACTGTCAGCAAGGGAGCCGGTGAAAACCTCAGGTCGCTCGGTTATGAAGGCGATTACATAGTTATGCCTAACGGCGTTGATCTTCCGCGGGAAAAAGTATCTGACAATCTGGTCGAAGAAATGACCTCAGACTATGATCTTCCGGCAGGTGTGCCATGCTTCCTGTTCATCGGGCGGCTCATGTGGTACAAAGGACTCCGCATAATTCTCGATGCGCTCAAGGCTCTTGATAAAAGAGGGATCGACTTCCGCATGATATTTGTCGGAGGCGGAGGCGATGAGCGCGAAGTTCGGAAGTACACTTTGAAACTGGGTCTTGAGCACAAGGTCTTCTTCACAGGAGCGATCTCAAACAGGAGAAAGCTGCGTGCGTGGTACAGCCGTGCGGATCTCTTCCTCTTCCCTTCGACTTTCGATACCAATGGGCTGGTCGTAAGAGAAGCAGCAGCGTCTGACACCGCGTCAGTGATAGTATCCGGCAGCTGTGCCTCGGAGGGAGTTTCAGACAACAAAAACGGGTTCCTTATAGATGAAAACGCCTCATCACTTGCCGCGAAACTGAGGGATCTCTGCGCAAATCCCGAGCGCATGCATGCGGTTGGAAAAGGCGCCGGTGATGAACTGTACATCTCATGGGAAGACGCCGTCTCGCACGCATATGAGCGTTATGAAGTGGTGCTGGATAATTTCAGAAGAGGCGTATATGGCAGACGTGATCCTGTCAAGGGTTCATGGACGCAGTCTCAGGGAGAATTGATGCAGATACTCGGCGATATCGATGCTGCCGGCAAAGCTCTGAGACGCGACTTAGTGGAGACGCATGAAGAGATCGAGTCATCATTACGCTCCATGCGTAATAAAGCGATAGTCGATGCCATAGCCTCTCATTATGAAGCAAAAGAAAACCTCCTCTCAAAAGGCAGGGAGATAAAAGAGACGATAGTCGAAGCCCATGAAGACCTCTGGGAAAAGCTCGACCGTTATCTGTAAAAAAACATGGGTACTGATGATTATCAGCACCCATATTTTTTAGGTTTTCAGTTTTTTCAGACTACTTGTTAGCTGCTTCCATCTGAGCTGCTACTTCTGCTGCGAAGTCTTCTTCCTTCTTCTCGATTCCTTCGCCTACCTCGAATCTGATGACCTTGACCAGTGACAGGTCCTTATCAACAGACTTAAGGTACTCAGCAACAGTCTGCTTGCCGTCCTCAGCTCTTACATAAACCTGATCAAGCAGGCAGATTTCCTTGAGCTGCTTTTTGATACGTCCGTCAACCAGACCCTTGAAGATCTTGTTCTCAGAGATCTCAAGCTTTGCAGCGATTGCAAGACCAGCAAGTCTTGTCTTTGCTTCCTCTGAAAGGAAATTCGGCAGATAGTTGAAGTTGAAGCTCTTGTCTGCTCTCTTCTCAGCCAGAATGTTGATATCGTCATCGCCCCATACGCCTGCAACCTTATCAAGAAGACCATTCAGGATCGGCTTAGGAAGTGTGAACGGATCGTTCAGTGCGCTCTCAAGAGTGATCTTGCTGAGGCTTGCGAGTTCCTCTTCCGAAATCTCGTCTCTGCTTACATACTGAGGGTTCATTGCTGCTACCTGCATTGCAATGTTCTTCAGAGCTTCTTTGTTCTCATCAGTGTCTGCGCCATTTGCAGCAACGATAACACCAATATTTCCGCCACCGTGAATGTATGTAGCCAGGACTTCTCCGGAAGCCTTGTCGATTCTTCTGACTGACATGTTTTCACCGATTTTTGCGATAAGAGCTGTCAGAGCTTCTCCAACTGTTGAGCCGTCAAAAGGCATAGCCTTGAATGCATCCATATCATTGCTTTCTGCCTCAAGAGCCAGCTTAGCCAGTCTTTCAACGAATCCGATGAATTCGTCGTTCTTTGCAACGAAGTCTGTTTCAGAGTTTACTTCAACAACTGCAGCTGTCTTGCCGTCTTCTGAACATGCAGTCCTGACAAGACCCATGGCAGCGATTCTGCCTGCCTTCTTAGCAGCCTTTGAAAGTCCCTTTTCTCTCAGAACTTCTACAGCTCTGTCCATATCTCCATCAGCTTCAACCAAAGCTTTCTTGCAGTCCATCATACCTGCGCCGGTCATATCGCGCAGTTCCTTCACCATCTTTGCTGTTACAGCCATTTTTTCCTCCTGTTTAAAGAATCCTCAGAAATGCAGATTACTCTTCGACTTCAGCTTCCTCTTCTGCTTCAGCCTCCGGAGCCTCTGCAGGAGCTTCCTGGAAGCTCTCGCCCTGCTTAGCCTCGATGATAGCATCAGCCATGCAGCTTGTGATCAGCTTTACGGCTCTGATAGCGTCATCGTTTGCAGGAATTACATAGTCTACGTCATCAGGATCGCAGTTTGTATCTACCATGCCTACTACAGGGATACCGAGGATTGCGGCTTCCTTGACAGCGATTCTTTCCTTCTTAGGGTCAACAACGAAGATTGCACCAGGCATTCCCTTCATGTCCTTGATTCCGCCGAGATACTTCTCGAGCTTATCAGCCTCAGCGATCAGCTTCAGTGCTTCCTTCTTGGCATACTTGTTG
>CACZAM010000067.1 GCA_902779185.1 uncultured Eubacteriales bacterium | reverse complement strand
GTTGCCGGCAACCTTTGCGGAGAGAGCCGACTTGAGAGCGAGTCTCTTGAGCTTCTTGTTGAGTGAGTATCTGTAGCTTCTTGGCTTTGGTGCGAATACCACTCCGCCGCCGACCTGTGATGGGTCTGTCGAGCTTCCCTGTCTGTGACGGCCTGTTCCCTTCTGTCTGAAAGGCTTGCGTCCGCCTCCTCTGACCTCTGCTCTTGTCTTTGCGGACTGGGTTCCCTGTCTCTGGTTTGCCAGATAATTCTTGACTACGGCCTGAACTGCGAATTCATTAGGCTCGATTCCGAAGATCTCGTCGGAAAGAGTGATGTCTCCAACCTTCTTGCCTTCAACGTTTATTACGTCTACTTTTGCCATTTTCAGTTCCTCCTTTCCGCTTATTTATCCTGACCCTTGACCGCCGGTCTGATCTTCAGGAGTCCGCCCTTCCTTCCCGGAACAGCGCCCTTGATCATCATGATGTTGCGGTCATCGAGCTTCTTTACAAGTACTACGTTCTGAACTGTGACTTTGTCTCTTCCCATTCTTCCAGGAGCTTTGTTGCCCTTGAAGACTCTTGAAGGATAAGTACCAGCTGCGAGAGCTCCTGCGAGTCTCTTGTGCTTCGAACCGTGAGTCATAGGTCCTCTGCGGTGGCCGTGTCTCTTGATGTTGCCCTGTGTTCCTTTACCCTTGGAAGTTCCGGTAACATCGAGCTTCATGCCTTCTTCGAAATCCGCTACTGTGATGACCTGACCTACTTCGTAAGCTTCTCCCTCACCCGGCTTGAACTCGGCGAGGTGCTTCTTTGTGTCAACTCCTGCCTTCGCGAAATGTCCGCTCATTGGCTTGTTGACTCTCTGCGGCTTCTGATCTTCGTAGCCTACCTGGACTGCGTCATAGCCGTCTTTCTCGACAGTCTTGATCTGAACGACTGTCTCCGGGCCTGCCTCTACGACAGTGACCGGGATGACTGTTCCGTCTTCAGCGAAGATCTGTGTCATGCCGATCTTCTTTCCCAGCAATGTTTTCATATTTTGATTCCTCCTGTTCTTACAGCGGATCACTCCGGTTTGGACCAGCAACAAGGAGGGGCCCACTCGGTGGGAAGATTCCTTATTGCACTCCTCCGGTGCTTGGGGCCGGCGTCCCTCTCGTGTGATCTTACTAATACTTGGATTAGAGCTTGACGTAGATATCTACACCTGCAGGTGCGTCGAGTTTCTGAAGAGCCTCAACTGTCTTGTTGGTTGCGTTTGTTACGTCGATGAGTCTTTTGTGTGTTCTCTGCTCGAACTGCTCTCTGCTGTCTTTGTACTTATGGACCGCTCTGATGATCGTAACGACTTCCTTCTCTGTCGGCAGCGGAATAGGTCCGCTTACATCAGCGCCTGTCTTCTTGACTGTATCAACGATCTTTGCTGCATACTTGTCGAGAAGAGCATGGTCATAAGCTTTCATTCTGATCCTGATTTTCTGTAATTCGCTCATTGCTTTCCTCCTGTTATGGTTCGTACTAATTATCGCTATGCTTGTACAGGACTCCGCTTTTCTGCTATCGCGGTATTGCCCGGCTGGTCTGCGATGTCGGATCTTTTTGTATGGAGATCCGTCTCCGTCGCTGACATGCAACTCTTTAATTCGCCTGCAACCGTTGAAACAACAGCATTTTGCTGTCCCTGTGCCTTTCGCCGAAGCTTCTTACACTCTTTCGCGCGTTTCCTATCGGTTGGCACACAACAAAAAACGCAATAAGGAATCCACCACTTCGTGGTCCCCCTTGTTGCAGAAGCGAAACCCTTCGCCCCCATCGTGTGAGGACTTCTCGGCAGAAATTATCCGCTAGCACGGTAACTTCCTGCTTCTTCGCGTTTAACAAGCTTTTGAATTATATACATACTGCATATGGAATGCAAGAGATTTTTTAAACTTTTTTTGCGTATTTTTGACAGTCCAAAAGGAGCAGAATCCTTGAAATTTAGGGGTTTTTTCGGCGAAACCCCTAACACTGTGTTCCGCGTTTCCTGCATCACCACAGATTGTGCTTCCCGGCCCTCTCTTACCACTATATGTAGACATGCAAAAAAAGATTCCCGAATCCGGGAATCCTCTTTCAAAAGCATCCGCTTTAGCCTGGTGGCCATGTCATGGCGCGTTTGCCGAGAATGTGGATATGAAGATGCTTTACGGTCTGCTGGCCGTCCTCGCCCGTGTTTATAACGCAGCGGTATCCGTTATCCAGATCTTCCTGCGCGCATACCTCTTTGATCTTGAGCATCATGTGAGCCATAAGCTCAGCATGATCTGCCGTCAGGTCATCGAGTGATGCCACATGGATCTTCGGTACCATCAGCATGTGGACCGGCGCCTGCGGAGACGCATCGCGGAACACCGCAATGAGGTCATCCTGATAAACCATGTCGGTCGGGATGTCGCCGTTCGCGAGTTTGCAGAAAATGCAGTCATCCATGTCTGCCAACCTCCTTTTAAGTTTTACGTATTTACGCTGTATTGACGCTTTAATTCTATTATCCATCGATTCAATTTGCAAGACGCGCGAAAACTCCGTCCCTGAATGACTCCTCAGTCAGTGCCTTCACGAACTCCCCTGCCTTTATTCTCCTTTCCGGATCATATATGTAGACCTTTATATAATTGCCGGTGTATCCGGTCGCGTAACCGTCTGTCCACTCCTCGATCAGCACGGTCTGCTCTTTGCCTGCGATAGAGAGTCTGAAGTCGCGCGCGACTTCCTCAGCAAGCTCCTCGAGGGCAGCAGACCTTTCCTTCTTTATCTCCTCCGGTACCACATCTTTTAGCCGGGCTCCGGCAGTGCCGCGTCGCGGTGAGTACCGGAACACATGAGTCTTGCCAAAGAATGCTTCTCTTACGATATCGAGCGTATCCTTGAAGTCCTCCTCTGTTTCACCTGGGAACCCGACTATTATATCTGTCGTAATACCGAAGTCAGGATCGTATTCACGCAGAGCTTTTACGATTTCCAGGTATTCCGATCGGGTATAGTGACGGTTCATGGACTTCAGCACCGCATCGCTCCCGTTCTGAACAGAAAGGTGCAAGTGATGGCAAAGCCTCCGGTGCCGTATGATCTCTTCAACATTGTCCTTGTCGACTACCGTCGGCTCGAGCGAACTGAGTCTGATACGGAAGTCCTCCCCACGCGGTGCCTCCAGCTCATCCAGCATGGTCAGCAGCTGTGACAGGGAACAGCCGGCTCCGGGCTCGGTACCATACAGAGCAGTATTGATCCCCGTGAGAATGATTTCCCTGTGGCCGGTCCCGACCAGTGCGCGGACCTCTTCGACGATATCTTCAGCCGGCCTGCTTCTGACCGGTCCTCTCGCATATGGGATCAGGCAGTATGAGCAGAATCTGTCACATCCATCCTGTATCTTTATATAAGCCCGCGTCATGCCGTCGCTGCCCGCTTCGATGCGGCCCATGTCTTCATAAAAGGTAAGCTCCTCCCGCGGCATGACGATCACGTCAGCGCGCTGCTCTTTTGCGCGGGCTTTCTGCATTTTCTGCATTACGAGACCGCATATCTCGGATTTGCGGCCGTTACCTACTATGAGATCCACCTCCGGCATATTTGCAACTTCATCCGCCGCTACCTGAGCGTAGCAGCCTGTGACTGCAACTATCGCGTCCGGGTTTACCTTTTTTGCCCGGCGGATAAACTGCCTTGATTTTCTGTCCGCGATATTTGTAACGGTGCACGTATTGATGATATATACATCAGCGAATTCTTCTTCGCCGACTGCTTCTGCGCCACGGGAAACGAAGGCCTCTTTTATGGCCTCCGTCTCGTAATGATTCACTTTGCAGCCCAGTGTGTGAAATGCGACTTTCATTTGTGTGTGATTATGTGTCAGGTGTGCTCCGTTGATTACTGTTTATGATAGGTATTGTTCTGGTATTAGTTGAGTCTATCATTCATTGCGCATTTTGGTCAACATCACAGGCTGCAGGTGCTGTCATGGTATGGCCGGCCTGTTGGATTGGTATTTGCTGTGGTCCGGCTGCATGGGGGATACTCCGTTTATGCCGGCGCGGCCGCATTCATCTGCGCAGCGCTTTCAGCCACGCAGGCAGCGGCCTCAGCTGCCGGGGCAGCTTCCGTAATACCGCTGAGCCCGGCAGCTTCCTCTGCGGCTTCGTCCGCAGAGGCGCCGGCAGTATCCTCATATGATCCGCCTCGCGGCGTTTCCGTCAGTTCTCCAAACATCCTTCCCGATGTATGCTCATCTCTCTGTCTGCTTCCCGGAAATGTCAGTCCATATCTTCGCGCAAGCACTTTCGTAAGATTTTCCGCCTCATCCTCAAACAGAGTTATGCCTCTGGTCATCCTCTTGTGATCAGGGTCCCAATCCCTAATATCCACTTTTCCCGGGCCGTCATTCCAGGCGACAATGTTCACCTCTCTCGTCCAGCCGTTTTCCTTTCTGCTGAGCACGCCGATACGTTCCAACAGATCAAAACGGACCTGGTCGTTTCTCCCCTGAGAATTGTTTTGTCTGTATGCCATTTTGTTCTCCTTCCTTATGAAGATCTCCTTTTTTAGGTTCCTATCGATCGCGCTTTCGATGTGTTCAGATATTATATTGTTCAATAAAAAAAGTCGAACCGGAAATGCCCCCGTTCCTGCAATCGAGGCACTATTTTCGGCTTCGCGCACTTTTTTCATGTACCGGACCCTTCTCAACCGAATTTTTTGTAACATATCCCTCGCCGGGAGGGCATCCAGCAGCGTGTGTATCCGGCGCAATCGAATAGGGCGGATTTTCTCCGCCCTTTCACACCACCGTACGTGCCGTTCGGCATACGGCGGTTCAAATCAACTTCAACATGTGCCGTTCGGCA
>CACZAM010000066.1:9309-10802 GCA_902779185.1 uncultured Eubacteriales bacterium | reverse complement strand
GCAGGTGCTGCTTCCTCAGCTGCCTCTTTTACCGGTACATCGAACAGATCCATGTATCCCAGCAGTGCGATGTATGCTCTCTTGATCGGGCTTGCGATGCGCTCAATGATGTTTGCTTCTTCGATGTCCTCGAGCTCTGCCTCAACGTGCGGTCTCTCTACGAACTCCCTGTACTCAGGTGTGTAGAGTTCAGGTACTTCTACCAGGTCCTTAGCTGCGCCCGGCTCCTCAGGCTTTACAGGTGCTGTAGGAACGTTGTATGTCCTGGCTGTTCTGAGAGGGTTCCAGTAGTAGTAATATGTCATCTCGATCACTTCTTCGTCAAACGGGTGAGACTTTCCTTCTCTGTATGTGATCTCGTGCTCATCACCGCAGTTCCATCCGTATTCACTGTGTCTGGCTGTTGTCTGCAGCTCTGAATATCCCTCGTACCAGTAACCTATCGAGTGTGCTTCGTCAGTCTTGTAGTAGAACGATGCGTATCCAGGTGACGTTGCGCTTCCGAGAGCTCCGATCGAGTTCAGAACGATCATGTCGTTCGCGTCGATGGAGAATTCATCCGTGTAGCTTACGTCTGTGCCGTCGAAGATGTGCTTTACGATAACGCTTACGTTCACGCCTGACTTATCTTCTGCCTCCGTTACCTTGTATGTATCGCTCACACTCTTGATCTCTGTGGAAGCGTTCATTGTTTTAGACTTCTCTGCCGGCTCATTGTATGCCTTGTTTATTCTGTCGTTGTAGTCCTGTACTGAAGCATATCCTGCATTCAGGATCCTCTTCTCCATTTCCACATCATACTCATACTGTTTTGAATCGGCCTCATACTTTGCATAGTCCTCAGCATACTTCTCTGCCGCCTTTGCAGCTTCCTCATTGTAAGCCCTGATGGACTCGTTCTCTTCCTCGGCTGCCTTTCTTGCGATCGCGGAAGCCTCTGCCTTTTCGTCCTCTGCTCTGTTGTGCTCTTCTACGCGGGCCTTTTCCTCTGTGTTTGCCTTGTCGATCTCATCGTTCGCTGCTGCTGCGTCGAGTACTGCCTGAGCGTTTCTTGCCTCAGCCGCCTCCACGCGTCTGGTCTCAGCCTCGTTGTGCTGATCGATCTCAGCATTCTTCTCTTTGTCGACTGTCTCGTTATATGTCTCAGCTGCCTTGTTGTACTCGTCCACTTTCCTGTTATAGTCTTCGATCTTTTCGTTATCTTCGTAGCTGCTTGCCTCAGGCTTCTCTGGCTGGCTGATCTCGCTGCTTTCATTTTCGCTGCCTGCTTCAGCAGGGCTATCAGACTGAACTGCCTCCTTGCTCTCACTTTCGCTGCCTGCTTCTGAAGAACTCTCAGCCTGGCTGACTTCCTTGCTCTCATTCCCGCTGCCTGCTTCAGGAGCTTTTTCAGCCTGCTTGTCTTCTTTTACGTTATCTTCATAGCTTGCTTCTACTGATTTTACGTTCTGATCTGCATTTATCTCGTCTGCAGCAAATACTGTTCCTCCTAC
>CACZAM010000066.1:0-9303 GCA_902779185.1 uncultured Eubacteriales bacterium | reverse complement strand
AGTCTTCATGTTTCCATCCTCCATTTTGTTCTGCAAGTCCCTGCTTGCTCTCTTGTTTTCTCTTCTGTGGCTTCATGATAACAATTCAGCCGTCATTTTAATCGTCATTATTTAAAAAAGTATGACATAAAATTCAAACAAAAATGACGGTTCATCATCGAAACCGTCATAAAATACATCTCTTTTGCTATTTTTTTTACAGTGCGGACCGATCCTTCGTCTTCCGGCTATGAATCTTTTTAAATCAGCTACCTCTTTTTATAAAGAATCAGTTCAGGATCGCTTCCGCCTTCGCCCCGCCCGGAAGCGGGTACTCCAGATTTACATAACTTCCGACCAGTGCATTCAGTTTCTCCAGCTTCGGCATTCCTTCTATATGAAGGTCGTTGATCTCTCTGATGAGCTGCTTCTTCAGGTCATCAAACTGTTTTTCCCAGCGACTTCTCCATTCGAAGTCGAAATGCTTAATTATTTTAATCTATCCTTATGAGCATTTTTATTCTTCCTGATATGCATCCCAGAATCCACCATCGTCAATAAGTTCAACCTTTTGGATCAGATTCATGTCATCCTTGTCAAAGATTATCTGCCAGTCCATATCAAAGGACTTGACATTTCCCTCTTTATCTGTAGCAGTGACAGTTAAGAGTGCATGCTCTATATTGTCTGAATCCTGCGAAGCATCGTCTTCAATTCCGAAACTCGTCACTGCTGTTTCAAGTCCATTCGCCTTGGCCACGCCAAGATATTCAGTTCTGAACCAGTCCTTATAGAAAGTATCGAACATCCCATCAGCAAAGCAGTCTCCAACAGCGTTCTGCCAGGTTTCCTTTTCCTCTGCTGCCCTTTGTTCTGATTCAGCGAGTTCTTCTGCAGTTGGCTCAGGGGCACCAAGGCCTATTACTGTCTCCACAGGGTCGTACAGGCCATTGCCTGGATACTCAGTCATTGCTTTAAGCAGCTTTTCCTCATTCTCAGCACGCTTAGTAATGTTTTCATTCATACATGCAGTCATCAAGGCCGCAATCAATATGATTGCCATCATTATAAATATGTATGTTGCGAATTTTCTATTGTTCATATCAAGCTTCCTCTTGCTTATCATTGAACTTGCTTCAGGATACTTGTTTGCGCGTTCATATTTCCTCCAACTGATTTCCAATCCAAATCATCTGATTTCAAATCGTTGGCGGAATACAAAACTCCGCCAAAGCGGAGCTAGCGTTTCCAAACCTATACTTTATGCTATAGAAAGAATGCTAATGTTTTTTCGGGTCTTTCCGATTTCGTCCATGTCTTGACAGTCTGCTCTTTTATGAGTTCTCTGAATCCCGATATTTCTTCAATTTTATCATATACAGCAAGTGCCATATAGTAAGCCTTTTTATCCTCTTCATAAAGGATCGTTGGGGGCAGCCCGTTTATCATCAAATAGTAATTCATCAACGTCCGCCCAGTCCGGCCGTTTCCATCAGCAAACGGATGGATCGATTCGAATTTGAGATGAAAATACGATGCCGCTGTAAGTATACCGGTTTCGGGTACGATAGCGATCTCACCGCATAAGTCCTCGATATCAGCTGCCACATTATTCGGCAGAGAACCAACATTATCACCTGTTACATAGTCATGCAGTTTATACTGGCCAGGTCTCTCCCCCTGCATCCATATTGTCTCATCATAGCAGCCGGACATAAGTATCTTATGTACCTCACGGATCAGTTCAGGCGTTACCGTTTCCATGGCAACTATCTTATCTTTAAGATAATCATAACAGTATTTCTGATTCTGTATCTCAAAAAGCGTTCTGAGTTCGCCTGTATACCCGATGACCCGGCCATTATCAAATATCTCTCTTGTATCGTGATAAGTGGTCTCAGGGTTTTCAATTTTATTGGAGTGGTACGCAAAAAGTACCCTGAAATTATCAAGCGCAGTATCAATATCAGCGGTGGCTTTCAGGGGTTTGCGCTTCCATTCATTAACAATTGTTTCGTATCTGTTTCCGATCATACGTCAAGTATATCACAAGGAAAAGAGCTCCCGGAAAAAATGTTCCGAAAGCCCCTATCATGCAGCAGGTGAAGGGAATCGCTTTTGTAGGCCTCTGTATTTTCAACGGTTCCAGAGACTCTGTTCTGATTTCCTCCAATTATTTCTTGATTTCCTCCAACGCATAAGCTATTTTTGGCGTCTCTTTTTATAAAGAAGAAGTTCCGGATCAGTTCCGCCTTCTCCATAGGTGCACACCAGAATGAAATCAATGTTTGCAAGTATGCCAAAGCATCTCCCGATATCAGTTTTCGGTTCAAGCTGGTTCCCAAGATATGTAGTGCTGTCATCCAGGAATTTTACATTAAGTCCGCTTGGAAGCGGATACTCAAGATTGACATACTTCCCGACGAGTGCATTCAGGCTGTCTACTTCAGGCATTCCCTCAATCTGAAGATCGTTTATTTCCTTTATAAGCTGCTTCTTCAATTCATCAAACTTTCCGCCATCGCTGAGTTCGTCATGTCTTTTCCAGTAATCCAGTGAAGGAAGCATCTCTTTCATGTATGAGCGGGCCTGCTCTTCGGTGAAACCGTCTTTTGCCATATGACCGACGCAGACATCGATAAGATCGTCCATGTCGTTGTATGTGTATGTTCCGTCAGCATAGCACCATTTGCAGTAGTCCTCATTGAGCATTCCGTCCTTGTCCCTGCCGATGATCGAATCTTCAAGGGGCATGCCGCAGCACTGGCATATCAGCTGGCGAGGCGAGCCCAGCAATGTATTGATGGAAACATTGAAACACTTTGACAGCAGCTTCAGTGTCTCTGTGTTAGGAACTGTTTCACCGTTTTCCCAGCGTGATACCGCCTGTCTTGTAACAAAGACTTTTTCTGCCAGATCATCCTGTGACAAACCGTTCTTTGATCTGAGATCATATATTATATCTTTTGTAGTCATATCAGTATGTCCTCCCTGTAGCTCATTCTACTATGGAAAGTTTGTCAAAGCACGCAACCCCCTGTTGCTTTCTGGTTTTCTCCAATTATCGGCTCATTTCCTCCAACGATTTTACGGTCGCCCTGATAGCACCCTGACAATGAATCCTTACGACTTGGTTATCATCAGTTTCTGACAGCAGCTGCAATTGTTCCAAATAAGGCCTGACAAACTCAGGTCTGCGTTTACCTAAAACACGGAACATTTCCGGGGCTTCCATCCTGACCCTGTCATCTTCATCATGCAGGAGTTCCTCAAACACCGGCATGTGGTCCTCATAGATGTCGGGGGTGTTCGTGGCGATGTTTTCTGATGCCCAGATAAAACTCAACCTGACTTTCGCATCCTCATCAAAAGCAAACCGGAACAGCTCCGTCCAGTATCGTTCTATAGCATGATAACTGCCCCGTCCGATCCTTCCGAGCGCATTTATCGCACGCTCCCGCAAAAGCGGTACCGGACTATCACATAGTGATGCTATTGCCGGAACCGAGTCCTGTATCTCCAGGGGATACTTAAAACCCATCTCTCCAAGCAGCCAGAGCGCCTTTGCCTGTATTTTTACAGAGTCATGGCTAAGGAGAGACGAGACATACGGAATGCTCTCCTCCCACTCATTCCTGCTCTTAGTCAGCACGCCAAGTTTTTTATAGAGTTCTGATTCTTTTCAGCATAACAGGCTGTCTCTTTTTTACTATTTTGGAAGATATAAAAAGGACCCCGGAGTTTTTCCGGAGCCTGGTTTGTGGAGCATGTCCTCACTCGTCATGTAATCGTGCAATCATTCCTGTGTTCTTTTTTTGTAGCCGCAGTCCGGACACTGATACACAGTGTACTCTTTGCCCATGTAGTACAGAATATAGGAATAGTACCTATTGCTCCGGCATTGTGGGCAGCGAGGTTTGACCTCTATAAGTTCAATTGTATCATCGTCGCCTCCTCCCGCGATCTGTTCCAGATCTTTCATATCCAGTTTCAGGCATTCCTGTGCATTGGTTTCCTTTTCTTCACTCATCACAATACTCCTCTCTTACACTTTAGCGGTGCTTTTGTAATGTCAACCATTATCTGACTAGATTATAAAATATAACTTATATATAATCCAATAAAACCTTTTCGGTTGTAGCCAAACTTATGTCTCGGGTCGATCCTTTATTTGCTCAAATTTCTCCAACTGATTCCTAACTGGAGATGTATCTTTTCGGTCTGTTGGAGAAAAAAGAAAAGAGCTCCCGGAATTCTTTCCGAAAGCTCATGTTATGGAGCAGGTGAAGGGAATATCCGGCCGTCAAGGACGCCTGCCGGCGCCGCTGTCGCGGTCTTCGATCCTTGACTGCCGTTTTCCGGGTGTGCGGCTCATTATACACCCGGATCCGAACCCTCTTTGATTGTATTGCTTATATGGAGCAGGTGAACAGAATCGTTTTTGTAGATGCTAGTATTTCCAACACCTACAGGGAACCTGATACGTTTTCCTCCAATTATTACTCTATTTCCTCCAACTGTTTATATCCTTTGCTTAGAATATAACTGTTTACAAGGAAAAGTGACTAATGGTCTGTTTTTTCATTTGGATTTAGAAGATTGTGTGTATATTGGCCTGTGATGATTGAAGCGTATTGGATCGGGTGCTATCATTCACCTGTATTAATCAGATTATGAAAGAAAGGAATAACTATGAACGAGGTTAACAGACCACGGAAACCCCTGCTTATCTTCTATATAGCAGTTCTCCTGATCCTGTTCCTGTGGAACTCCATGATCGTTCCGATGGTTGCAGAACAGGAAATCAAGGAAGTAGACTACGGCACCTTCATGACCATGACTGAGAAGAATCAGATCGGTAAGGTGCAGATTGGGAGCAATAAGATCCTTTTTACAAACAAGGACGGATCGAAGACATACAAGACGGGCATCATGAATGACCCGGATCTCGTCAACAGGCTCCATGCATCCGGAGCTGAGTTCACCAGCGAGATCGTTGAGGAGATGTCGCCGGCGGCAAGCTTCTTCCTGAACTGGATACTGCCGATAATCATTTTCGTTGTGCTAGGTCAGTATCTGAGCAGAAGGATGATGGACAAGGCAGGCGGCGGCCCGGGATCGATGATGTTCAACCTGGGCAAGAGCAATGCCAAGGTGTATGTAAAATCATCTGACGGAATCAAATTCAGCGATGTCGAGGGTGTCGATGAGGCAGAGGAAAACCTTCAGGAGATCGTAGACTACCTGCATAATCCGGAGAAGTACCGTGAGATCGGAGCTTCGATGCCTAAGGGCGTACTGCTCGTAGGCCCTCCGGGAACAGGTAAGACCATGCTCGCCAAGGCTGTAGCCGGCGAAGCTGACGTACCGTTCTTCTCGATGTCAGGCTCTGAGTTCGTTGAGATGTTCGTCGGCATGGGAGCATCCAAAGTGCGTGACCTGTTCAGGCAGGCCAAGGAGAAGGCTCCGTGTATCGTATTCATAGATGAGATCGATGCTATCGGTCAGAAGAGAAACAGCGGAAATCTCGGCGGCAATGACGAGAGAGAACAGACTCTGAACCAGCTTCTGACTGAGATGGACGGATTCGAGGGCAACAGCGGAGTAATCATCCTCGCTGCGACCAACCGTCCGGAATCACTCGACCCTGCGCTCACAAGACCGGGACGTTTTGACAGAAGAGTACCTGTCGAGCTGCCTGACCTGCAGGGAAGAGAAGCCATCCTAAAAGTACATGCCAAGAAGGTCAAGGTCGAGGACAACATCGACTACAGCGCTATCGCAAGAATGGCATCCGGCGCATCCGGTGCTGAGCTTGCCAATATAGTAAATGAGGCAGCTCTCAGAGCTGTCCGCGACGGGCGCAAGGCTGCAAGCCAGACCGACTTCGAGGAGAGCATCGAGGTAGTCATCGCAGGATACCAGAAGAAGAATTCGATCCTTACTGACCAGGAGAAGAAGATAGTTGCCTATCACGAGATCGGCCATGCGCTGGTCGCTGCAAAGCAGACCAATTCAGCTCCTGTCCAGAAGATCACGATCATCCCGCGTACTTCGGGAGCTCTCGGATATACTCTCCAGGTCGATGAAGGCAACCACTACCTCATGAACAAGGAAGAGCTCGAGAACAAGATCGCAACTCTCACCGGCGGACGTGCCGCAGAGGAAGTTGCATTCGGCTCAGTGACGACAGGTGCTTCGAACGATATCGAGCAGGCTACCAAGCTGGCGAGAGCGATGATCACCCGCTACGGCATGAGTGATGACTTCGACATGGTCGCTATGGAGACAGTTCAGAACCAGTATCTCGGCGGAGACACTTCGCTCGCATGCTCGGCAGAGACACAGGCTAAGATCGATGAGAAGGTCGTTGAACTTGTCAAGCAGCAGCATGAGAAGGCTGTACAGATCCTGACAGAGAACAGAGAGAAGCTCGACGAACTTGCAGCTCACCTGTATGAGAAGGAGACGATCACAGGCGAGGAGTTCATGAACATTCTCAACAGCTGATCAGAGATAGAAATTGTTTGAAAGATGACGCTACAGATTATTTATACGATTCTTGAATATTTTCTCGTATTCTCATTCCTCGGATGGTGTGTCGAGGTGGCATATCAGGCGGTGAGCAAGGGGCTGGTTGTCAACAGAGGATTTCTGAACGGCCCCGTATGCCCGATATACGGATTCGGAGTGCTGGCGGTGTTTTTCCTGCTTCAGATAACGGGTGAGGGAGAATTCTATGAGCAGAACGCGCTCAAGGTGTTCCTCTTCGGAGTCGTCCTTGCGACGGCTGTTGAACTGTTCGGCGGGTGGATCCTGGATAAGGCATTCCACGCGAGATGGTGGGACTATTCGGACAGGCCTTTCAATCTGAACGGTTATATCTGCCTCCAGTTCAGCATCATCTGGGGCATGTCCATACTGCTCGTTGTGCGCGCTGTATATCCGATGCTGAGCAGCGTTCTTGAACGCATCCCGCAGAATATAGGGTGGGCGCTTATAGGAATCTTCTCAGTAACATACATCGCGGACTTTGCTGTTTCAGTCAGTGTAATGATAGGACTCAACAAGCGTATGGCTGAGATCGATGAGATGCAGAGACGCATGCGCGTTGTCAGCAATGAACTTAGCAACCAAATCGGAACCAGGACCCTTGAGACCAAGCAGCGCGTTGATGACGCGAAGGTCCAGGCTTCGCTTGCGGGTGCTGAGGCAATAGAGCATATTTCAGCTGCCAGGACTGAAGCAAGAGAGGCGATCGAGACAAGCAAAGCTGAGACTCTGGCTCAGATGGCGGCATCACGTGCCGAACTTACGGTTAAGCGTAAAGCACTCGAAGAGCGCATTCTGAGCAGCAGGCATTTCGGAGCAGGGAGACTGCTGCGCGCTTTCCCGCAGATGAAGCACCATAAGTACGCAGAACTGCTAGAGGAGATTTGCGGGAAATTGAGGTACTAAAGTGAATTTGAATTTTGGCTTAAGCATCTTGCTCACTCCTTCCTTTGACTTGTGGAACTTGTCATCGTTCTGCTGTGACTCAAGAATTGCTGCGTATTCTTTTCTGGTCAGGAAGATATATGGTCTGAACTGGTCAAGGCTTTCTTCAAAGCGCTTTTCCATTTTCCACTGAGGGTGCTTTGAAGCTATGGCGTATTTACAGCCATGAAGTTTTGCCCCATATTCAGTGACCAGATTTACTGCCTGATATTGCATTCTTCCATTAACATAAAGTGATGCCTCGTTCTTAACGATCTTGATATCATTTGTGTTTTCTTTCCTTGTCCGCGTGTAACTTCCGTAGGTTTGTATTCATTGAGCGTTGGATGCCATTCCGCCGCGAGCTCCGGATCTGTAGTAGCTAAATCATTTTTTCCTGGAACAACCACTCTGTTAGCACAACATGGGCAGCCCTTTCCGTTTGCTCGGTTATATATTTGAGCGCTCCATATATGATCACACTTATGGCATTTCCATGACACTTCCACATGACTTCCTCTACCAACTTTTGTCGGATCAACTCCAGTGTTACTGTCATAGTCCCAATCCTCCATTAGATCAGGTAGTATTGTAGGTAAATCATTGACACCACTTACTATGACTTTTCCCGAACATAAGGGACATCCATTTCTATAATCTCTTGTCCGGTCACAAATTGCAGCGCTCCATTTATGACCGCATTTATGACATTTCCAGCTTACTATTTCTCCGCTACCGTTGGTGTAGTATTCAGGTCCATGCTCATTTGCCTCATAGTCCCAATCAAGCAAACACCATTCTTTGTCTAAAGATCCACGCTTAGAAAGCAGCGTATCTTTCTTTGTAACCTTTCTTTTGCCAGTTGCGCATTTATCGCATCCATCAGACGATTGCTGGTGTCCACATTCGTCTGCTTGGCAAATGTGTTGAGAGAACCCCTGGTGAAGAGTTCGAGTTCAAGTGCCAGTGAGTGTGCCTCCGGTTCTGGCTGCTTCAGGAGTTCCTCTCTGAAATCCTGAAGCGTTGGCGGAGTACCCATATAGTTTCCCTGTTTGTAGTAGCGGTACACGTTCTCCGTGCAGCGGTCGATGATAGACTGCTGTCCCTTCTGGAATTTATGCCCCGCTACTATCTGCTCACAGAGCGACTGCAGGAACTGCGACTTCTCGATTATAGGATCCGTCTCGCCGTAGTCTCTCGACATATCCATCGCATTTATGTGATTTGGTGATGTCGCAGATATCTCGATAACGGGTCCTCCCATCGCCTTTACAAGCGGACTGTATTCACGCTCCGGATCGACTATAAGCTTTCCTTCTTCGTTACAGATGATTGCAACATCATCATATCTCGGATCGGTCTCAGAATGGAAAGGCATATACTCCTGTATCAGGCCACCTACCAGTTCCTGCATAGACTCAAGATCATCATCGATTTCGACCACTTCAGCTGTCTCGCCGGGCTTGCAAAGTATCACCCTGAGCATCTCTGTTTCATTATTTTCTGTCATTTAGATCACTCTCCTTCCGTATTTATTGCAAAGAAAAAGGCTCGACCTCTGACTGCAGATCAAGCCATGTAAATATTCTTTTCTTACTTTAGTTTCACTTAAGGTGCAGGAGTTACTCTATGCTTGTCAAACGAAATACGACAAACTTCTTCATAAAAACCTTCCATATAAATACCTTAAATACCAACGGCATCAACAGCTCTGTCAGAGATTAGTTCTCGGCAGAGCTGCTGTCATTGTCAGTAATAAACTTTGATACTAGAGAAACTTATTTCCATGTTTTGAGTTCACCTATGTAATCGCCATTCACGTATATATATGGGCTGGCTTCTCCTTCG
>CACZAM010000065.1 GCA_902779185.1 uncultured Eubacteriales bacterium | reverse complement strand
GGAGAGGAAAAGCACTCTGAAAAGCAGGTTATTTCTCTCTTAGAGCGACTATATGTAATTAGTCGATAAATATGTCAAGCGTGAGTTTTTCACTCAACGTAGATGCCGAAACACACTTAAGCAAACAGAAAGAGAGGATGCAGCATGATTAAGGAGGTACAAGCAATGAAAACCTACAACCTTACACGACACCTTGCCACAATACTGGCGGTATTTACAGCAATCTTTCTATTAGCAGGCTGCAGCATCTAGGAAAGCCACGTGAAAACATGTTAGCAAAAGCTCATATTGCAGTCGGAATGGCTGCGGCATTTTCAATAGTGAGACCCGAGACGGTTGCCGAGGCTCTGCCTGTTATCGCGGGCGGAGCTTTGGGCTGTCTTATCTGCGACCTGGACTGTGAAAACAAATCCGAGAAAAGCGACTCGTCGCGCTGGAGAGCCGTGATGGCATTGGTAGCAGCCGCAGCCCTCATCGAAGATCATCTGCTGGACGCAGGTATGTGGCGGTCGCTCGGGCAGAATGGACAGTATCTCTGGTTTGCGGGTCTCGCGGGTTTCGTGATCACATGCGTATTTGCAGGAGGATCCGGCCACCGCGGCTTCTCGCACTCGCTTCTGGCAATGGGTCTGGAGACATTGTGCCTGTGGCTGGTATTCCCGGCGGTGGCCGTGCCGTTTTCGATAGCTTTCGTATCGCATGTACTGCTCGACATGATGAATAAGCGGTCGGTGCGCTTGTTTTATCCTGCAAAAAAGGGGCTATGCCTCGGCTGGTTCTATGCAGACAGACTTGCAAACAAAGTGTTCACAGCATGCGGAATAGTATGGCTGATCGCAGCAATCATAATCTGCCGCCGCTGAAAAGTGCTGAAAGTTGCGAAATTATCAAGAGAGGCCACAAGGCCTTTTTTCGTGGAAAATGAATGAAGTAAAAAGTTTGCAATAAGTTGACACGGTGTCAAAACAGTGCTACAATCCAGTTGTTGACACGGTGTCAACTCACATAAAGGGAAGGGAGACTCCACTATGTTCAAGGGAACACCTGAGATCGTTGCGCAGAGAAGAGAAGAGATCGTCAATGCATGCGAGCAGCTGTATCAGACGATGAGCTTCAGGGACATAAACCTTAAGGAGATCGGGAATGTAACATCTTTCTCGCGCCCTACGATTTACAACTATTTTCATACAAAAGAAGAAATATTCCTTGCTCTTTACGAGCGCGAATATGACAGATGGAACGCAGAGCTCGAGAACATCCTTAACAGTGATCAGAATCTCACCAGAAAGCAGATCGCTGAAAAGATAGCCGGTTCACTCGAGCAAAGAGCACAGCTCCTCAGGCTGCTTTCCATGAACAACTTCGACATGGAGGCGAACAGCCGGGAAGAACTGCTCGTATCCTTCAAAGGGGCATACGGGCGCTCGCTGGATCTGTTCAGGCTCATCCTGGAGAAGCACTGCCCGGAAATGTCTGCAGAAGAAGTGCAGGGCATAATACATGTGTTTTTCCCATTCATGTTTGGTATTTATCCTTATACAGAAGTGACAGATAAACAGAGAAAAGCAATGGAAGAAGCAGAAGTTGACTTCAGATACCAGACGATTTACGAGATCACATACAACTGCCTTATCAGGCTTTTAAATAAATAACAAGGAGGAATACAAAATGGCAAATAAAGTGTTGGTTGCTGTTTTTTCAGCAAGCGGAGTGACTAAGCGTGTAGGTCAGGAGATCGCGAGGATCTGCGGGAGCGATTTCTTTGAGATCGTTCCTGAGGAGAAATATACGAACGCCGACCTCAACTATATGAACAGCAGGAGCCGCAGCAGCGTAGAAATGAACGATCCGTCCGCAAGACCGGCGATCGCAGATAAAGTAAGCGACATGGGATCCTACGACACCCTGATCATCGGATTCCCGATCTGGTGGGGCGTGGCGCCGAGGATCATCGAGACATTCCTTGAAAGCTACGACCTCTCCGGAAAGACGATCATCCCGTTCTGCACATCAGGTGGAAGCGGAGTCGGCAGAAGCGATACAGCGCTCCACAAGAACGTCAGCGGCGATGTGAAATGGGAAAAAGGCGTTCAGATCAACCGTCCGAACGAATCCACCATCAAAAGCTGGCTTGAGAAAGTACTGTAAAGGAGTTTACATAAGATGAAATATACAAAGCTTGGCAATTCAGATCTTAATGTATCCCGCATCTGTATGGGCTGCATGGGCTTCGGAGATTCCGAAAGAGGGCAGCACAGCTGGACACTCGACGAGGAGCATTCAAGAGAGATCATCAAACGTGGGCTTGAGCTTGGAGTCAATTTTTATGACACGGCAATCGCGTATCAAAGCGGTACAAGTGAACAGTTTGTAGGCAGAGCTCTGCGTGATTTTGCGAAGCGTGACGAGGTAGTCATTGCGACTAAGTTCCTGCCGCGCACCCCTGAAGAAATAGAGAAGGGGATCAGCGGTCAGCAGCACATCGAAAACATGATCGATACAAGTCTTTCCAATCTTGGCATGGATCATGTGGATCTGTATATATATCACATGTGGGACTGGAATACGCCGATCTACGATATCCTCGACGGACTCAACAGGATCGTGAAGGCGGGCAAGGCAAGATATATTGGGATTTCCAACTGCTTTGCATGGCAGCTCGCAAAAGCAAATGCACTGGCTGAGAAAGAGGGTTTTGCAAAGTTCATCTCAGTACAGGGACACTACAATCTGATCTTCCGCGAGGAGGAGCGTGAGATGGTGCCTTACTGTGATGAGGAGAATATTGCCCTTACTCCATACAGTGCACTTGCGAGCGGACGTCTTTCGAGACTTCCGGGAGAAGGCGGCACAAAGCGTGCTGCAGAAGATGCGTATGCAAAGTTCAAATACGATGCGACAGCTGATAAGGACAACGTGATCATCGCCCGCGTGGCAGAGCTTGCTGAAAAGCATGGTGTCAGCATGACAGAGGTGTCTCTGGCATGGCTGCTGACCAAGGTGACATCACCTGTAGTAGGAGCAACCAAGTTCCATCACATCGAAGGCGCTGCAAAAGCAGTCGAGCTTGAGCTGTCCGGTGAAGAGATCGCATATCTTGAGGAGCCTTATGTTCCTCATCCGCTGGCAGGAGTAATGGCTCAGAACAAGCCTGCGGCATCAAAGGAAAAACATGTGTGGTCGACAGGTGACCAGAAAATCGGGAGGTAGACTGAAATGAGTGAAAAGATCGTACAGACTGCAGGCAGGGACCAGCTTGGAGAATTCGCGCCGATGTTCGCGCATCTGAATGATGATGTGCTGTTCGGTGAAGTGTGGAACGAGGAAGCGATCGATGTGAAGACAAAATGCATCATCACGGTCGTGTCACTGATGGCGTCGGGCATCACTGATTCGTCGCTGACATATCATCTGCAGAACGCCAAGGCACACGGCGTTACTAAGGAAGAGATCGCGGCAATCATAACACACGCAACGATGTATGTAGGCTGGCCGAAGGGCTGGGCAGTGTTCCGCCTTGCAAAGGAAGTATGGGAATAGAAGGAGCATAGAATGAAAAGATTTTTTGCATTATTTATAGCAGCCCTGTTGGTATTCGGGCTGACAGCGTGCGGCGGAAGCAACACGGAAAGCGCTGAAGAAAGTTCTGCTGAAACGGCAGAAAGCTCATCAGAAGAAACTGCGGCAGAAGAGCCGCAAAGCGATGCTGATGTCCTCGTTGTGTATTTCTCAGCGACAGGGACTACAAAGGGAGTTGCTGAGAAGATCGCTTCGATCACAGGCGCAGATCTTTATGAGATCAAGGCTGCACAGGAATATACTGATGAAGACCTTGACTGGAACGATTCCGACAGCCGCACGACTCACGAGCAGAACGACCCGGAGGTCCGTCCTGAGATAGGAAGCGATCCGATCTCGCTGGATGGTTATTCGACCATTTACATCGGATTCCCGATCTGGTGGGGTGAGGAGCCGCGTATCATGGATACTTTCGTAGAAAGTTATGACTTTGCCGGCATCACCATGATCCCGTTCTGCACATCCAGCAGCAGCGGCATTGGCATGAGCGGAAAGAACCTCGAATCCAATGCAGGAAGCGGTAACTGGCTTGACGGAGAGCGGTTCGGCGGAGGCGTATCTGAGGATGAACTCCGCACGTGGATAGAAGGTCTGAATTAATGAGACGTATAATTGACGCATGCATGACCATCCTGCTGCTGTTTCTCATGGCCTATCAGGTCACGGGAGAAACGCTGCATGAATGGATCGGAATAGGGATGACGGTACTTGTTATCGTTCATCAGATCCTTAACAGAAAATGGTATGGCGCGCTTTTCAAGGGCAGATATCGCTCATACAGGACTTTGACAACAGCAGTCAACATACTGCTGTTATTGTCCTCCGTGCTGACTGCATTCTGCGGGATGTCAATGAGCGGTCATGCCGTGCCGTTCCTCTATGGCATGGCGCCTGTCTCATTTGCGAGAAGGATGCACCTGTCGATGTCTCACTGGTCATTCGTACTTATGGGTATGCATCTCGGCCTTCATATCCCGGCTATGACTGCGAAGATGAAGCTCGAGGGCAGAAAAAAGACGCTGGTTTCCGCTGTGTTCTGTTGCATTGCAGGCATCGGACTGTGGCTTTTCCTGCGCAATGGCATGACAGACTATCTGTTTTTCCGGGTCCCGTTCGCATTCCTCGACTACGATAAAGCCGGAGCGCTGGTGATCCTCGAGAACATCATCATGCTGCTGTTCTGGGCGTTTATTGGAGCGCAGTGCAGCCTGCTGTGCATGAGCTCCGGCAGCAGGGAAGATGAAAAAAAGACGGTGCTTCCGGTCATACTTATCATGGCAGCGGTCATCATCGGTCTGGTGCTCAACGCAAATGGAATCAAATAAAGTGGAATCAACTGAAAATTGAGAAAGCGGCCCCTCATGTCAGGAACAACGCCTGATATGAGGGGCTTTTTAGTACCATAAAAGTGTAGTTGACAGAGAGACATCTCTGCGGCTGCACTTGTTTTATATAATAAGGGATACAGTTGGTCTGGCGAGGGGTTTTTT
>CACZAM010000064.1 GCA_902779185.1 uncultured Eubacteriales bacterium | reverse complement strand
GCAGACTGTCGACGACCGGATGATCAAATCCTATCGATGACTGTCTGCTTTTTCTCAAGCTAAGAGGCTGCCACATTTTTTCAAATGCGACAGCCCCTTCATTTTAGATATTACGCTTATCTGTTTAGATAGTATGCTTATCTGTTCAGGTATTGTGCCTGTATGGCAGTTTAGCCTGCACTGTTGAGCAGCAGCAGTCCGAATACCAGTGTGAAGAGCGCTACTGTCTCTACGATACCGATAACGATGAAGTAGTTAGCAGTACCCTTTCCTGTTGCTCCGAGAGCGTCAGATGCAGCAGCTGCGCATCTGCCCTGGAAGAGAGCTGACATACCGATAGCGAGTCCGCCGAAGAGGCCGACGCCGAGAGCCATACCGGCATCGCAGTTAGCGCTGTTGATGAAGTTCATCAGCAGGAATCCGTAGATGGTCTGTGTGAGCGGCGCACCAGTGAAAGCGATCATAATGAACGGAGCTGGCTTTCCGGCAGCATAGCATTTCTTCCATGCGCCTACCGATGACATTCCGGCAAATCCGGCACCAAATGCAGAACCAGCAGCAGATAAACCAAGGGCCGCAGCCATACCTATAAATGCAAGATTCATAATAATTTCTCCTTTTCTATTTGTTTACTTTCCTAAATGGTTCATATGGCAGTCCTGTCCACTCGAGGCCGACCTGACCCGAGAACTCGAGTACGTTCAGACGCACGCCGTGAACGACTACCGACAGGAAACACATTATTATGTTGAGTGCATGGCCTATAAGTACGACCACTACACCGAGGATTATCAGAGGGCCGTGCATACCTGCCGCGATCCCGTTAAAGCTCTGTGAGATCGCAACACCGGCCATACCGACTGCGAACAGTCTTATGTAACTCATTACATTTCCGAAACAGCTTATCGTATCCAGGAAGTCTGTAAACGCATTTGCCAGACCCGCCTTGAGCCCCTGTCCGAATGTCAGATCAGGCGACATGCCGCCAAACAGCAGTACAAGGACGAAAGCGACGCCGATCAGCGCAAACACCGGCACAAGGCTGATGTTTTCGTGGATGACCAGATTGAGAGCCAGGAGATACATCGCTACTACAGCGATGGCCCAGCCTAAATTGGATACCCACGACAGATCCTTCTTAGGAAGCTTATCCTTTATCGCAAGGATGGATCCGAGCACCATCTGGATTGCGCCTATTGAGAACGAGAACTTCATTATAGCGTTCTGTGTCACAGTCGACGTCAGTCCGAAGTACTCAGGATACGTTGCCAGGCTCGGTATCACGAGACCTTTAAGCAGCGGTACCTTCATGGCACTTTCCATTCCGAACCATGTACCTGTCACAGCACCCCATATGATGGTTGCTATCGACAGTACGAAGAGAAGGAATGTAACAGTGCTTCCCTCCTTCTGCTTTACTCTGAGTGCGATTGTTCCGAGCAGTATGAGTACACCATAGCCTCCGTCTCCGATTATCATCGCGAAGAACAGGGTGAAGAACAGGAGGAACCAGAGCGATACATCCTGCTCCCTGTAGCCAGGCAGAACGCCAAGGATGTTGAATACCGGCTCGATGAGTTTTGAAACCTTATTGAAGCGGAGCTTCGTAGGTATCTTGTCGTCATCTTCGGCTACATCTTCGGCCGCCCATGCGAACTTCTTCTCAGCTGCCATAGCTTTGACCTTATCGAGCTCGACTTCAGGGACATAACCGGATATCCATACGAAGTCGTCATCGCTCTGAGCAGTTGCGTTTGCAGATGAGTAATTCACCTCATTCTGCACCTTGAGCAGCTGATCCTTGAAGCTTGCGTCATAAATGGATGCAGCCTTGAGAGTATCATTGCATTCACCTATGCCTCTGCTGGCATCTTCGATCTTCTGCTTAAGTTCGCTTATGCTGTTTTCACCAGGTATAAACTCGCTTGCCTGAATGGATGGCGGAAGTGTACCGAATACAGCTACCGCATCCTGCTTATCGACAGGTGCAAGGCGTATATACCGCACGCCTTCTTCAGCCTGCAGGGCCTGGAACTCTTTGCTGCCCATGCGATAGAAGTGGAAGTCGTAACCTTCTTCCTTCAGAGCTTTCAGCTCTTCCGGTGAGAAATCGCCCCAGGCTCCGATCCTGTCTATCTCAGTGTTGGCAGCACTTATCTCCTGCCCAAGGGCCGTCTTGCGGTCTATTGCCTCAAGTACCCCGTCGTACATTTTGTTGAATTCATCGTCCGTGAGGATCTCGCTTGCCGGCTCCTGCTTCTTCTCCGCATAGTCCTTAAGGGCCATCTGAGTTTTTGACAGTGTCGAGAAGCGGTCGGTTACCTCACGATCCGCACTTTGTTTTTCTGCGAGATGCATTACGCCTATATCTCTAAGGCTCTTTATCATCTCGTCTTTAGCAGAGGCAGATGTGACGATGTGTACCATTTTCATTTTTTCTACCATCGTTATACCTCCACTAATTTCTTCTTTGAGATCTTGCCGCGGACTACCGCCGCCGTCTGCTGGTCACCAAGGTATACCTGGATGACGCGGATATTCTCCTTGGCTTCAGGGATCTTGACCTTTTCAAACAGGTTTACTCTCTGTGAAGTCGTTCGGAGTTCTTTTTCCAGAAGCTCTGTCTGCTTCCGGAGTGTTGAGACTAAAGCGTCCAGTCTGGCGATCTCACGAAGTTTGAAGACTGCAGTGTCTACCCATAGCGGATAGTCGTCCACATCGTAATTGATGTCTTTGAACGTGAGCTCTTCGAAGGCAGGTATCGTTACACCCGCAATGTTATCATCCTTTACGATGACCCTGTCAGGCTGTACAAGCTGATCAAGCCTTTTCTTTTCTTCAAAGAGTTCGTTTTCTGCGAATACAGCTACCCAATCGTCCAAATCACCGATCATCTGAATGCGTTCGGCTTCCTTGCGCTCGAGCTCCGCGCGTATACCCATTATTACCGTCTGCAGCTGCTGCTTTTTGAGCTGCAGTGTCGGAAGATAGCGCTGGAACTGCTTAAGGTTGTCCTTCTGCTTCTTCAGTTCATTCTTTGTAAGTTTGATAGCCATGACCCGCTCCTTTTGTTAGTTCAACGCATCCTTTTTCGGCCATCTCTCCTCGATCAGACTTGTCTTCATTCCTGTCTCAACAGGGTCGAAGCATTCTGCGAGGATATCCCAACCGAGGTCAAGAGCATCTTCAAGCGGAATGTTCACGGAAAGATCCATCATCTTTGTCTCGAACATCTCACCATACTTAAGGAGCTTGTCATCCCACTCAGTCATCATGAATCCCATGGATTTCTTCTCAAGGGACTCCTTGTACTGAGCGTAGAGCTTGATCATACCGTCCATCAGGGCACGGTGGTCATTACGGGTCTTGCCGTTTACGTTCTGTTTAAGACGTGACAGCGAACCAAACGGTTCGATACGGCCGCCCTTGAGGTAGTACTGACCTTCCGTGATATATCCTGTGTTGTCCGGTACCGGGTGAGTTACGTCGTCACCAGGCATCGTTGTAACACCGAGGATGGTGATGGATCCGGCGCCTTCGATATCTACTGCCTTTTCATAACGTGAAGCGAGGCAGCTGTATAAGTCGCCCGGATAACCACGGTTCGACGGTACCTGCTCCATCGTGATCGCCATTTCCTTCTGCGCGTCAGCGAAGTTGGTCATGTCTGTCAGGAGCACGAGTACCCTCTTTCCTGTAAGAGCGAACTGCTCAGCAACCGCCAGCGACATATCAGGCACCAGTGTGCATTCTACGATAGGGTCAGCAGCGGTGTGGATGAACATTACCGTGTGGCTCATGGCTCCGCCCTTCTCAAGGGTATCACGGAATTCCATGTAGTCATCGTACTTGAGTCCCATGCCGCCCAGGATGATGACGTCTACTTCAGCCTGCATCGCGATTCTCGAGAGCAGCTGGTTGTAAGGTTCTCCGGAGATGGAGAAGATAGGGAGCTTCTGGCTCTCAACCAGTGTGTTGAATACGTCGATCATCGGGATACCTGTACGTACCATCTTGTTAGGAAGGATACGCTTTGCCGGGTTGAAGGACGGACCTCCGATAGGGATCATGTTCTCGGTCAGGGCCGGTCCGTTGTCTCTAGGAACTCCTGCGCCGTCGAAAATACGGCCGAGCAGGTGATCGGAGAACGAAACCATCATCGGTCTGCCGAGGAAACGTACCGGGTCAGTGGTGCTGACACCCTGCGCGCCGGCGAATACCTGAAGCGAGACTATGTCTTTATCCAGTTTGATTACGTTCGCGTAACTGTCGCCTACGAGAGCAAGGTCGCCGTTCTTGACGCCCGGCGCACGTACGGTGACTACGTTACCGACTATCGATTCTATTTTTGTATATACTTTTTGCATTTGTTCGACCTCCTACTCTACGACCTTTGCCATGTAAAAGTCTGAGATCTTTTTCTCCTGTGCTTCGAACTCCGGAGTCTCGAATACTGTGCCGTGCCAGTCAAGGAATTCCTGTCTGAGCTGGTTGAAGAATGCACGGATCTCTCTCTTGTCTGTGATATCGTATTTCTTTGTCAACGCATCATAGAGCCTGTTGAATTCCCTGCGCTGTCTCTCAGGCACGCAGGCCTCATCGATAGGGTCGAATGAGTTCTGCTGCAGGTATACCGCATCGAGAAGCTCGCCCTTCTGATAGATGGTGTAGTCTTCAGATGAAGTACCTTCTTCTCCGACTACCTTCATCATCTGGTTTACTTCTGTACTTCTGATGAGTATGCCGCGGGCTTTGTTGACAAGATCCATGTCTACAACGCCTTTGTACTTCGACCAGGAATCAACCGGGTGGATCGCCGGGTACTTACGCGCGTCGGAACGCTCTCTGGCGAGTCCGTGGAACGCGCCTACTACCTTCAGTGTCGCCTGTGTTACCGGCTCTTCGAAGTTACCGCCGGCAGGTGATACTGTACCGCCGATGGTGATGGAAGCGATCTGTCCGTCGTCGAGTTTTACTCTTCCGGCTCTCTCATAGAACGCCGCGATCGTGGACTCGAGGTAAGCAGGGAACGCTTCTTCGCCCGGGATCTCCTCAAGACGTCCGCTCATCTCACGCATCGCCTGAGCCCAGCGGCTTGTGGAGTCAGCGAGCAGCAGGACGTCGAGTCCCATCTGCCTGTAGTACTCAGCAAGTGTTACTGCTGTGTAGCAGGAAGCTTCACGGGCAGCAACCGGCATGGACGATGTGTTGCAGATGATGATGGTTCTTTCCATCAGTGAACGGCCTGTCTTAGGGTCGATCAG
>CACZAM010000063.1 GCA_902779185.1 uncultured Eubacteriales bacterium | reverse complement strand
TGTATGGATTCAGATTCGCTATGTAAATATCTCCTCGATGATATACCCAATCGGAGGGTATCCCTTGATACATCTCAATTACTTCTGCCATTGGGGTCCTCCTGTTTTTAAGAAACAGTGTCCGGATCCGAACTGCGCTAACAGCACAGATCCGGACACCTGAATAGTTTTGTGATTGTGATCTCTTTTCAGCAGTATGAATAGCTATTGCGTAGCATCACAGGCATTTCAGCCTCCGGTGGTTCTTCAACCGGCCGCACCCATAGCTTGCGGAGTTATTCCTTTCACTCGAACCATGGCCATACGGGAGTATCATTGTCGGCAGAGTTGTCATCGCTGCAATCCTTTGCATCAGGTTGCTTATAAGTCCAGGTATTCTCGCTCGCCAATAAGGGTCATGGCGTACCTGCTTACATGGCTATTCCTCTGCTTAACGTTTCCGTTACTGCTTGTGACTGTATCTGGTTCTGACACAGTATTTGTCAAGGAACATACAAGCAGTGTGATACTTCGTGATACAGGCTGCTTATGGTCATATTCTATGTTCTCCTTCCTTTCAGTTCATCGGCGTGGTGCGCCGTGAAATATGGCGCTCTGCGTCGTTCATATTATCTTTCTGCAAAGCATTCTTAATTCGCCCGAGATACGCATCAGTTCTTCCCGGATAGCATGGTTATTTCCTTCCACACCGAGAATCAGATAATCCAGGCTGACATCAAAGTATCGTGCAATCTCAATCAGAATATCGATAGAAAAGCCGTGCCTGGGTTCTCCACGTTCTGCTCTGTAAAGATGATCGCGAGTGCAATTAACAGCATCAGCCAGTTGATCCAAGCTGAGCTGATGGCCAGTACGAAGTTCGTTCACCCGCTGGCCGATTTCTTTCTGGTTAAAGCTCATAAAAAAACTCCCTTGTCTTCAAATTGCAATCGCGATTACAGTCACAATCCTATTACAAGGGCGTCTCCGGCCTGTCGCAGGGATGGTCATACATCGGTCGCAAAACATAACTCAGGTCGCTATGCTGTCAAAACCAGGTCAAATTTCAGTCGCATATTACAGTTGCTCTTTTTCCATACGGTTCAAGGTCGTTGGTATCATATTCCCTGATTTGACATGCTTCGATTCTTTCGGCATGCCCGGAATGACAGACAACGAAAAAAAATCTGTTTTAGAAGGGTTTTCAAACGGTAATATAAAGATCGTATTTGCTACTTCTGCTTTCGGAATGGGAGTAGATATAAGTGATATTAGGGTCGTTGTAAATTATCTTATCTCTGAAACTGTTGAGCAGTATTATCAGGAAGTTGGCCGTGGCGGTCGAGACGGGCAACCAGCATATGGGTATTTGCTATACACAAATCAATCTAAACGTGGTCGAATGATGTTGCTCAATAACTCCCAATGACTAAATTGATTTTGGCAAAAAACAGCGGGCGTCACCATGACGCCTGCTGCATGAAGTTCTTCCTGTATCTTCCCGGGGGAACACCGTAGGTCTTCGTAAACATCCTGATAAAGTACGAGAGATTCTCGAATCCCGCTTTCACAGCCACAAGGCTGACGGGATCCTTCGTCTCCTTGAGCATATAGGCGGATACCTGCAGGCGGTATTCATTCAGAAAGCTGATAAATGTCCTTCCGGTTTCCGCTTTGAACAGGCGCATGAAATGTGAGTCGCTGTAATCGGTCAGTGAGGCGACATCATGTATCGTGATCGGCTGTGAACTGTGTTCCTTGACATAACTGATCACTTTTTTGAGTGCTTCCGAATGATCCTTCTCATCTTTTTTTGAGGGATCTTTTTTATGTTTGAACAAAGCGTATAGAAACAGGAACAGGCTGCTTTTAACCCTGAGGGAATACCCTGGTACACGGTCTGTGCATGCCTCGTCTGCCTGGTCAAGACAGGCAGATACTTCATCCCAGAAAGCAGTTCCGGGCCTGATTGGTCTTTCGAAGAGGAATCTGTTCTCCTTCATGGGAATGATCACACTGGATCTGCACCAGTCATTCTGTTCCGTGCTGTCGAGCAGGTCCAGGGAAAAGATGATGTTTTCATATTCCATTGGTCCTCCGGTGCTGCCGTCGATGCTGTGGAGCTCGCCCGGCATGACGGGTATGATACATCCGGCGGATACTTCATAGGGCTTCATGCCTACGCTGACAGTGCCGTTTCCTTTCTTGATGTAGATGATCTCCATCTGTTCATGCCAGTGCATGGGGACGGAAGGGAAATCCAGCGGGATCGTGCAGAGATATGTATTGTAGGAGAATCCAGGCTGCTCATGGAGCTTCGTTTCGTGATATTGTATGTATTCTTCTATTTTCATGATAGTATTATACAATTTTATGCGGATATTATGCAAGAAATCACTATTTCCTGCAACTATAATGCAGTTGTGAAGTAAGGAGGTAGGAATATGCTGACAAAAAACATAGCAGATTACACGAATAAGCGCATAGAAGAGTGCACGGATCTGGAACTGTTCAATGCAGTGCTGAACATGAGTGCCGACCTGATCAAAGAAAACGGGTACAACGAAGGGAAGAAGAAGCTTTACTACATTTCAGCGGAATTCCTGATTGGTAAGCTCCTGAGCAACAACCTGATCAATCTCGGCGTCTATGACGACGTCAGGGGACAGCTTGAAGATGCCGGCAGGAACATTACCGAACTTGAAGAGTTCGAGAATGAGCCTTCGCTCGGAAACGGCGGCCTCGGCAGACTGGCTGCGTGCTTCCTTGATTCACTTGCTGCGCTCGGCCTCCCTGCAGACGGGATCGGTCTAGCGTATCACTGCGGACTGTTCAGGCAGACGTTCACTGACGCGAAGCAGTACGAGATCCCCGACCACTGGCTGAAGTGGGGTACTGAAAGCTGGATGAAGAGAACGGACACACACTACGACGTCTGCTACAAAGGCATGAAGCTGCGCAGCACGATGTATGAGATCGCCGTTACCGGATATAACGGCAAATGCGGCAGACTCAGGCTGTTTGATACCGACAGCATCGACGAAAGGCTGATCTCTGATTCCATCCATTTCGACAAGAAGAAGATCGCGAAGAATCTGACGCTGTTCCTCTATCCTGATGACAGTGATGAGGAAGGCAGGATCCTGCGCATTTATCAGGAATACTTCATGGTATCCAACGCAGCACAGCTGATGATCGACGAATGCACCGCAAAGGGATCCGACCTGCATGATCTCGCGGATTACGCTGCAGTACAGATCAACGACACACATCCGACACTTGTCATCCCGGAACTGATCCGCATCCTGACGGAAAAAGGCATTTCTTTTGAGGAAGCGGTAACGATCGTCAGGGATATGTGCGGATACACGAACCATACGATCCTGGCGGAAGCGCTCGAAACATGGCCGAAGAACTATCTTGATGAGACAGTGCCGCAGCTGAGCGAGATCATCTGCCGGCTGGACGCGATGGTCAAGGAACAGTACAGCGAACCGTTCGTCCATATCATTGATGAGCAGAACAGGGTCCATATGGCTAATATCGATATTCATTTCTCCCATTCTGTCAATGGTGTTGCCCGTCTCCATACGGACATCCTGAAGAACTCGGAACTGAAGCCTTTCTATGATATCTATCCTGAAAAGTTCAACAACAAGACGAACGGCATCACATTCAGGCGCTGGCTCGTCATGTGCAACAGGGAGCTGAGGGAACTGATCTCATCCAGGATCGGCACAGACTGGATCAGGAACGCGGATGAACTGGAGAGACTGCTTTCATACAGCAGTAACACGGAATTCCTCAGCCAGGTCCTTGACGCCAAACAGTCAAGGAAGAGCAGCTTCAGCGAGTATCTGAGGAAGGAAAGAGGCATTGAAGTCAGTCCCGATTCCATCTTCGACGTACAGGTCAAGCGTCTCCATGAATACAAGAGACAGCAGCTGAACCTGCTCTGTGCGATAGACATGTACTACCGGATCAAAGCCGGCAATAAACCGGAAAGACCCGTGACGGTATTCTTCGGTGCGAAGGCAGCTCCCGCCTATACGACAGCCAAGGATATCATCCACGCGATCATCTGCTTCAGCAGGATCATTGAGAAGGATCCGGAAGTCTCTCCTTACCTGAAAGTCGTCATGCTGGAGAACTACAATGTGTCACTGGCGGAAAAGCTGATCCCGGCAGCGGATATCTCCGAACAGATCTCCCTGGCATCCAAAGAGGCATCCGGCACATCCAACATGAAGTTCATGCTGAACGGCGCAGTCACCCTCGGAACGATGGACGGCGCCAACGTCGAGATCGCCGAACTGGTCGGACCTGAGAACATCTATACGTTCGGTCAGTCCTCTGATGAGGTCATCGGCCTCTACAAAAAGGGAACCTATAACGCGTACACCTATTACCAGGCTGACGCAAACCTGAAGCGTTCCGTTGACTTCCTGATCTCTGAAGAAATGCGCACAGAAGGTGACGAAATATCGCTGAACAGGCTTTACGATGAGCTCGTCCATAAGGACTGGTTCATGACTTTCCCTGATTTCCGTGAATACTGCACAGTCAAGAACAAGGTGCTGAAGGATTATGAGGACAGGGCTTCCTGGGCAGGGAAGATGCTGGTCAATATTTCGAAGGCAGGTTTTTTCTCAAGTGACCGTACGATCAGGCAGTACAATGATGAGATCTGGCATCTGGAAGAATCAGAACAGAAATGATCATTCCTGCGGAGACGATAAAACTGAAAGACATGAAGGAATACCTGCTGCGCTCCACGGAAGAATCCGATGCCGAACAGCTTGCCTCCTTTATCTATGAGCTGCATACGGAATGTCCGTATATGGTCAATACCCTGGATGAGATCGAAACGGACCCAGCACCGTACGAAGCCATACTCAGAAGCTTCAGGAAATCTGATCATGGATTCCACATCACCGTGTATGACGGTGAGAAGCTGATCGCAGCCGCCGGTGTGGAACCTGTCGGATTTGAGAGAAAGGTCATGCACAGGTGCACGATCGGTATAGCTATCAATAAGTCGTACAGGAATAAGGGCCTGGGCACACAGATGACCGCGTTGTGTATGGATCTTGCAGGTGCTCTTGGATATAACGTCATGGAGATGGGCGTCAATTCAAAGAATACGCTTGCGCTTTCCGTCCTGAACAGAACCGGCTGCAGGATCCTGGGCTATATTCCCAGGGCATTCAGACAGGATGACGGGTACGATGATGAAGTATACCTGTGGAAGGATCTGACCGAATAATAAGCGAAACTCCTGCATATTGTCATACAGTGAAGCCCCGTGATCTGTACGGGGCTTTGTTGTTAACAGGCTTTCTTTGTA
>CACZAM010000062.1 GCA_902779185.1 uncultured Eubacteriales bacterium | reverse complement strand
ATTCTACTTTTTTTGCATTTTCTGCCATTTTTTGGTTCCTCCTTCTTATTCGTAATCGTCAAGGATATCGCCAAGCGGATCGCCTGTACCCGCGGCAGCGCCTGCAGCAGCTCCTGCGCTCTCTGTGAGACGCAGATAAATGAGAGCCATAGCGACACCGATAACACCGAGAGCGATCAGTGTAAGGTCGCCGATTGCTGCAAATACGAAGCCGAGTGCGAAGAACGGCCATACTTCCGGAGTTGCCATCATGTTGATAACGAGAGCATAACCTACGGCAACGACCATGCCGCCGCCGATTGCCATACCGTCTGTCAGCCATGCCGGCATGGACTGCAGGAAGTTCTGAACGATTTCAGCCGGGATGACGCAAAGAGCTGCGGCCGGAATCGCGATACGAAGACCCTGGAGTGCGATAGCGATGAGCTGCCAAATTTCGATACCACTGAAGTTGCCCTTCTCAGCAGCAGCGTCCATCTGATGAACAACAGCGACGGAGAGTGTACGGACGACCATTGTAAGGAACAGACCTGCAACAGCAAGCGGAACAGCGACTGCGATAGCTGTACCTACGCCGTCAACGCCCTGACCACCCTTAACGAGGATGATAGCGGAAGCGACAGATGCAAGAGCAGCGTCCGGAGAAACAGCAGCGCCGATGTTGGCCCAGCCGAGAGCGATCATCTGAAGCTGACCGCCGAGAACGAGGCAGGGACCAAGCTGGCCGGTAACGATACCGATCAGTGTGCAGGCTACCAGCGGCTGATGGAATTCGAACTCGTCGAGAATACCTTCAACACCGGCCAGGAATGCCACGAGAATTACTAAGATAATAGAAATGCCAGACATTTCATTTCCTCCTGTTTGTGTAATTATTCAATTGTTACTTGATACCCAGGCCGTCCCTTGCAACCTGCAGCAGCTTGTCCATGTCTTCCGGAGCATCTGCCGGGACCTTGCGAACATCGAATGTAACGCCATGCTTCTTGAGCTCTTCGAAGCACTCGATATCCTTTGCGTCGAGGGAGAGAACCTTGTTTACAGCTACTTTGCCCTGGCTGTGAGCCATGGATCCGATGTTCAGAGACTTGATGTCCACGCCGCCTTCGATTGCTTTAAGAGCATCCTGCGGTGTCTCGAACAGAAGGAAAGCCTTGGTATCACCAAAGCGAACATCCTTGGAAACATCAATCATCTTCTGGATCGGTACAACGTGAGCCTTGATTCCGGGCGGTGCTGCTTCCATGATCAGCTGCTTGCGCAGATCATCATGGGAAACGTTGTCGGATACAACAATGATACGATCCGGGGCAATTGCCTTGGACCAGTTAGTAGCAACCTGGCCATGAAGCAGACGTGTGTCAACACGCGCATGCTTGATCTTGATATGGCCGTCTCCGAGAACAGTTCCCGGAGGAATTGCACCTGTCGGTGCAGTGGAAGCTGCAGCAGCCTTGGTCGTGCTTTCCGGCTCAAGATCCTTCGGATAAACTTTGATGCCGTCACGTGCATCTTCGAGGATACTTGCTGCAAGTTCGTGAGCTGTCTCACAGTCATCGCGGTTCGCATAAGCTGTGATGAGCATAGGTGCGTTCAGGCCTGCAACGATCGCCCACTTATCTTCGTGTCCGGCGATGATGAAGTTGCCCTGATTGAACGGCGTGCCGCCCCACAGATCGACAAGGATAAGAACGTTTTCCGGATCCTCGAATTTGGAAATTGCATCCAGCATCTTAGCTCTCAGATCGTCCGGGCCCTCGCTTGGCTGTAAGGTAACAGCTGCTACGTTTGGCTGCTCTCCGAAGAGCATGCCGCCGGTCATTTTAATACCTTCAGCAAAATCTCCGTGAGTAGCGAGAAGAATACCTACCATCTACTCTTCCTCCCTTTCTTTATTAATAGTTTCTGAAAATTGGTGCATGTGCACAAAAAACCAGTCGAAATGATGCGCTTCGACGGGAATTCTTATAAAGCATTATAGCTGAGAACAGTATTTTATTCAACAAGTTTGAGTATGAAAAAGTTTAGAAAGTTCATAGATTTTTAACTTTAGCGCATAAGTATCAAGCACGTGCCTAAGTTATGTAGCATGTTTTCGGGGAATGGTGATGAGGTTTGATAGAAGACAAAGTTTGCCACAAAAAACTTGCTAAGCATTTTTTCAGATGATATGATGTCTTCTGTGATATGACAAAATCTCAGTGGAGGACGGTCTGCTTTATTCGGTAGCGGGCAGGTCTCACACGTGGCTTGGAGCTTATAATGGAAGGAAAAAACGCTGTTGAGGCAAAACTTGCTGCCAGTTTGAAGAAGCTGGCTGTTAAGACGCCTTTTGAGAAGATTACTATAAAACAGATCACAGACGGGGCAGGCGTCATCCGTGTCACATTCTATAATCATTTTCAGGACAAGTATGATCTTCTGGAATGGATCATGGCAACAGAGATCCTTGATCCGGTCCGGATCCTGTTTACGAATAAGATGTTCAGAGAAGCCATTGTGCTCATTTTCAGCAATATGCGAAAAGACAAGGAATTCTATATGCATGTTGTGACGATGCAGGGACAGAATTCTTTCGCGGAGATCGTGGAGTCGGCAATAAGAGGCCTTCTCTTATCGCTTCTGGAAGAGAACAGGACCAAAAAGAAATTCGCGCATAAGTGGATGGAGCCGGAGTATCTGGCAAGATATTATTCGCAGGCTATGACATATGTAGTGGTGAACTGGATCAAAAGCGGTATGACGGTCGAGCCGGAGGAGATGGCGACTGTCTATGAATACATAGCATCGAGATCGTTATGGGATATCATTGAAGAAATGCAGGAATAAAATGAAAAACGGACTCTCGAGTGCCGATGCATGCGTAACGATGCTTAGGCGGGGTATTGTGCAGATAAGCGAATATATTAGTGAGATATACATTTTGAAACAAATGTAAAAAACGGTTTTACATGGATTTAGGGTTGAATATTCAGTTATTCAGCCCTTTTTTTTATGCTGTATCAGGAAACCTGAAAGGGAGGGAAATACATGTTAAATTTCGGAAAAGCGGTAGTTAAGACGCGTTTTATCATAATCGCGATAGCACTCGCGCTGCTGGTTCCGTCAGGAATCGCATACCTTAATACCCGCATCAATTATGACGTTCTGACGTATCTGCCTAAAGATATTGAGACCATGAAAGGTCAGGATATTCTCCTTGACGAATTCGGGACAGGGGCAATTTCCATGGTGGTCGTGGACGGCATGGAGTGGAAGGATGTCTCAAAGCTTCGCCAGGAAATAGAGGAAGTTCCGCATGTAAAAGACGTCATCTGGTACGACAGCTTTGTATCGCTCAGCACTCCTGTGGAACTTCTGCCTGAGGATGTTCGGGAGGCTTTCATAAACGGCGATGCAACGCTCATGGCTGTCACATACGACACGGGAACATCCGACGACGACACGATGGAGGCTATTCTTCAGATAAGAAAAATAGCACAAAAAAATGTCTATCTGGCAGGAATCTCAGGCATCGTTACGGACACGAGGGATCTTGCAAATGCCGAGGAACCCATCTACGTACTCATCGCGGTAGCTCTGGCAGTCGTGGTGCTCTCCATAGCGATGGACACATTCCTTGCGCCGGTCTTCTTCCTGCTCTCAATAGGAATGTGTATCATATATAACCTCGGTACGAACATTTTCTTCGGTGAGATTTCTTATATTACAAAAGCCCTTGCTGCAGTCCTGCAGCTCGGCGTGACGATGGACTACTCTATCTTCCTGTGGCACAGCTACAAGGAAAATGAAGAGAAGATGAGCGATAATAAGCTCGCTATGGCTCATGCCATTACGCAGACTCTGCAGTCAGTTGTCGGCTCCTCCATCACGACTATAGCAGGCTTTATTGCGCTGTGTTTCATGAGCTTTACACTGGGTATGGACATCGGAATTGTTATGGCCAAGGGCGTTCTGTTCGGAGTAATCGGATGCGTAACGATCCTTCCTTCGCTCATACTTATATTTGACAAGGCGATCGACAAGACGAAACACAGACCGATCCTGCCGAAGTTCGAGAGGGTTCCGGCATTTGTCGCAAAACACTATAGACTGATTCTTGTAGTTTACCTGATCATCTGGATCCCGGCTGCGTGGGGCTACATGCACAGCTCAGTCTATTATCAGCTGGACAAGACGCTGCCGGATTATCTTCCGTCGGTCACTGCAAATGCCAAACTGGACGAAGTATTCCATATGGGCGCGACACATATGCTGCTCGTCGATTCATCGCTTGAAAGCACACAGACCGAGAAAATGTGTGATGAGATGAAACACGTAGAGGGCGTAAAAAGCGTGCTTGGTCTTGATTCTTTCGTCGGAGCAGAAATTCCGAGGGAATTCCTTCCGGCAAAGATCACGGATGCTCTTATGTCAGAAAATTGGCAGCTGATACTGATCAACAGCGAATATGCTACGGCATCCGATGAAGTCAACAATCAGGTGACGCAGCTGAATGAGATACTGGACAGATATGACCCGAAAGGAATGCTGATTGGCGAGGCTCCGTGTACGAAAGATCTGATCACGATCACGGACCACGATTTCAATGTTGTGAACTGGGTATCGATCGGCTTTATATTTGCCATCATTTTCTTTGTCTTCGGTTCGGTCAGCCTGCCGTTCCTGCTTGTTTTGGTCATTGAATTTGCAATCTTCATCAATCTCGGAATTCCGGGATTCACCGGCACAAAGCTTCCGTTCGTTGCCTCGATTGTTATCGGTACGATCCAGCTCGGCTCCACAGTCGACTATGCTATCCTCATGACGAGCCGTTATCAGTCGGAGCGTGCAGCCGGCAAGGGGCGCGAAGAGTCAGTGAGAATTGCGCACCTCACATCGATCCAGAGTATTATCGTATCCGCATTTTCATTCTTTGCGGCTACATTCGGAGTCGGTATATATTCCAACATTGAGATGATTTCATCTCTCTGCATTCTCATGGCGAGAGGAGCCCTGATCTCAATGGTCACGGTTATCATGGTTCTGCCGGCAGTGCTTCTGATGTTCGATCCGATCATCGTTCGGACGAGCAGAGGATTCCTGCCGGAAGGGGAACAAAAGGGGTTATTCGGAAAATCTAAAAGAAAGGCACAGCCGCAGGGCTGAAGGAGGTAAATTATGAAAAACAAACTTGTAAAAAAGCTGCTTGCCGGGACACTTGTACTGGTGATGGTCGCAAATATGACAGCGTGCGGAAAATCTGCCTCCTCCGGTGATGGGACGAAAGCAGGTCAGGAAAATAGTACGGAGATCAGCACGGAGAGCACTGAGACAGAGGCGGAGCAGCAGGAGATGCTCACCCAGGCCATCACGGCAGCGGTCGGCAGCGGTTCAACTGACGGAATCGAAAAAGAAGAGAC
>CACZAM010000061.1 GCA_902779185.1 uncultured Eubacteriales bacterium | reverse complement strand
AAAGCTCAGCGACTTTGTTGCTGCCGACTGGATATAGCCTGCGATGCAAAGACTTACAGGTGCTGCGTAGATGCAGATCAGCGGCTTTGCCGGATCAGGGGCAGGCAGTTTTACATATCTCATCGTTACGAAAACGAGCAGAACCAGAAGTGCCGCAAACCCGAACCAGAATGTTGCCATTCCGAATCCTGTCGCTTCGTATGCAGGAGCTGTCATTGCAGCCATTGCGATTCCGACATAAACGATGTAATAGCTTGCATGGACCTTCTTAAGATCCGGCTTGAGTATGAAAGCTTTCGTGAAATAGATGATCATCACGATATGAAGCGCGATGGCAAGATACCAGATGATCTGCGATACTGCGCCGAACCATGGCTTGAAGTATACGCTGAAAAGCATAAGAGCCATCGGGAACGTGCAGAATACGCTCGCCATGATCGGGTTCTTCATATTCTCTTTGAACTTTCCGAAATCAGTAAATACGCTGATCAGGAACAGAACAGCAAGGATCGTAGCGATGACTCCACAAGTCATGCGGATGCCTTCTGAGTATGACTGCAGCAGATTTCCCAGACCGAACATTCCCAGGATTACGCCACAGATAGGAATTGGAGTTTTCTTTATCATTGTTATTTCTCCGTTACTTGATTTCTCTCCAGTCGCCCGTCAGCCGATTATGCCTCGAGAGGAGCGATTCTTGTTTTGAGGTATTCGTCGTGTGAAAGCAGTGTGATCTCGCCTGTTGTAGGGATGCCAAGCTCGCGCGCGAGGATCTCTGCAGTCTTTGCAGCGCAGATGCCTGTGTAGTAGATGCACTGTGACTTATGTCCGCCTACGCTCATGTCGAATTCCTTGGTCAGAACACGGCAGCATGTAACACCCTTAGTGTTGTTCTGCTTGAACCAGTCATGCAGTTCATTAGTCATTCCCATGCACTTTACAACGTTAGGGTCCTTTGGTCCCTTCTGCTCGGATCTTCCGAAGAACATTCCGATAGCGAGTACTCCGCCGTTGAGCGCTCCGCAGATGCAGCCGGACTTACCTACTCCGATAGCCATTCCGGAAGCCATTCTGATGGTCTCATAAGGAACGTCGAGTTCAAAGTTGTCCATGATAGTCTCCATTACTGCCTCGCAGCAGAAGAAGCCCTTGCGGTATGATTCTTCAGCGTCAGCCTGAACCTTAGCCAGATCGATTGTTTTAGCGTTGATATTCATTGTTTTCCTCCATTACTTAATATCTACAAAATACTTACCGCCTTACGGTAACATTGAGAATATCGGTCACGGAATCAACATTTAGTTGGTTTGACCCAACGCTTTGTTTATTAATTAACAAAATTTATATTTAAGTGAAACTAAAAACGCTTGCTATAAATACAATCTATAGCAAGCGCATGTTTATGCTCCTGTTCCAGCTGTTTCCTTTAACCGATCCCTCTTCCGGTAATAAACGAGATAAACGAGTCTACAGCCTTACTGCGGCTCCGGTCCTTTTTGGTGATCAGATACAACGGCCATTTCACATCTTCTTCAAACGGGATAGTCCGGAGTCCATCGTTATCAAACTGTGCCGCAACACTGTCTATGATCACAGTATTGGCTTTGCCGTCTTTGCGCAATTTGAGACTTCTCAAGATCCCGCCTGTATTAAGAATGATCTCCGGATCCGCACCGCATTTCTCAAATTCATGCATCATGATCCTTGTGGTGGCAAAATTCCTGTTCCGAAGAGTTATCGGTTCCTCAGCTATTTTACATACCGAAACCGTTTCACAATCATAGAATTTGCTGTCTTTTGTCGGAACAAAAAGTATTTCGGACTCACTTATAAGTTCATATTCAAATCTATCCTTATCGACGTATGCGGCAAATCCGATATCGATCTCTCCACTCAGTACAAGGTCCTCTACGATTTTATCCGGCATTTCCGCAAAATCCAGTTCATACTCAGGGTGCTTCTTTTGAAACTCCTGAGTTATATCCATTGTCAGTCCTGACATTACACCAAATGAGTAACCGATCCGGACGAACCCCTTTTCAGATCTTGAAATGTGCTCGATCTCCGTGATGATTCTATCGTAATCGGATTTTGCAGTAACAGCATATTTGTAGAAAGCGTCCCCGCATACAGTAGGTACCGATCCCGCTCTGTCTCTGTTGAACAATGTGCATCCGAGTTCCTTCTCGAGCCTGCTTATAGCATTGCTAAGTCCCTGTGCGGAAATAAACAGTTTTTCAGATGCTATGCTAATGCTTCTGCACTCATACACCTTGATAAAAAAATCCAGGTCCCTGATATTCATTAACACCTTCCTTTCCAACCGGTATTAATATTACTACATGAAAAGCTTTGCCGTTCTTTGCTTTTTCATATATCAGATGCTCCGGCAAAAGAGAAAAACTATGCTTGTGTGTCACTCAGGATCAAAATTCGGAGTCAGGCCGGCCCATATTATTCCACCCGAAACGTATCACTGAAATGATTATCGATACAAGCGTGATCGTTTCGTTCAGCACGCCTCCCCAGGACCTTATGAGCACGTCATAAAGGAGTACACACGGAGAACCAATAAACTGTGACAGCCTTATCTTCTGTGCGTTGTTGCTCCAGTATCCTATCGTAGTCACCGCTACCATGACGAACGGAAGCAGGCTTATGATGCCATTCCAGGTGTATATAGTCATCGCCGCCAGAAGCGCCAGGATCGCCAGCATCGTCGATCTGCGGTCTACCCACTTCCATTCAGCCCTCTTAACAAGAAGCAGGTTCCTTATGATATTGATGATAAGGCTGACCGCTCCGGTATACGCGCCCATAATAAAAAACTGCACGCAGAAAATGATGCAGCCGATCATCTGGCACAGGAACAGCGCCTTATTCGATTTTATCTGATATGAGGCGATAAAGAACGCGACCCCAACGAAGCCTATCGCCTGAACAGCCATCTCGCTCATAGTTATATAATACATGAGATCAGGAATTCTCTGTCCTCTTTTTCAGTTTTGCTTCTCTTCTTCATCGTCGTATCTGTCGGCCAGCAGCTTGATCACCACCATCGATGCGACTGATAATCCTACGTAAGCGATTGCCGCTGCGGCAGTCCTGCTTATATTGAGGTCTCCAAGGCCGCGCCCTATCATCGCGTAGAGAATGATGTCCGGCAGTATCCCCAGAAGACTGCCTGCTATGTACTGCGGCAGTTTCACTCTCGCGGCGCCCATGTACATGCTCCCTATATCGTAGTTCATCATCTTGAGGAGCCTGAGCAGCAGCACAAAGATGAACGGCTTTTCGTTCTTCAGTCTGACAAGACCGCGCAGCTGCGAATATTTTTCTTCGATGTCCTGCAGCTGCTCGCCGGCGAGCCTGTTGCCGATAAAATACCCTTCGAACATCATGACAAGGGCACCGGCGATGTTCATCGCGATGGCCGCGGGAAGACTGAACAGTGTTCCGTTTGCCAGAAAGAGAACGCCCGAGTAAAAGAACACCGACAGTGTCTTAAGCGCAAACATCAGCAGCATCACTATTGCTGCCAGATACGGCTCTGAAGGGGTATATGACAATATGGCGCTGAGAGATATCCTGTCGTGCAGGCAAAGCGCGACTATCATGACCATGACCCACAGCGAAATGACGAGTGTCCTTGACACGGCGGAAACATTGGCTGAGTAATCATCACCCCATACGACCTGCAGATACATGCGCGTGTACATCAGCATCGTAAAAAGTACTATGACAGAACATGTGATGATCATCAGATTGGCCGCCGGCCTTGGGATGCCCTGCCACAGGATCAGCAGCGCGGTAACAGCGGTCATGGAAGCCTTGCATATCTTTCCATACCACTTTGAGCTATACGCCCTGTCATATCTTGAAAACAGAATATAACTATATATGATTTGGCTCAGTTCCCTGAACATCATTACCATCAGAAGGAGCCACATCCATCTGTACTCAGGCACCAGACATATTATGAGCGCGGCGATCAGCACCTTACTTACCGCCGAATCAAAGAACTTTCCGAAATCCGTGACGCAGCCTGTCCGTCTCGCGACCGTGCCGTCGATCAGGTCGGTAATTACCGCCACTGTGATCACGACGAAACTGCCGGCATACATCTCTCCGAGATACAGGCGTATGATCACCGGGATCAGAAGCAGTCTGAACAGTGTTATGGCGTTAGGAAGATTTACAATATTCTTTCTGCTCATCACCTCCCGCAGCTTATCTCCGACCTCCGAACTTGCGTCATTAAAGGACAGGCCCCATGCGGCGAAGCTGACAGGAAGAGCGACTACAGCGTCGACTATCGAATGTTGCTTTACAAAAAGCGTGGATACACATATGAAGAACACGGTCACAGCCATTGCAGTCTTGGCCGGGATCGACAATTTCTCATTTGCGTACATCGCAGCGAACATAATGCCCATCGAACCGATAACATGCATGGACGGGCAAACGTTGGTGGGTGTGTCGACAAGATATATCATCGATACGATCCATGTGAGCATGTTGTCTCGCTCAAAGCTGTCCGGTCTCAGTGAGTGGCAGCTCGGATATATAAGAAAAGCGGCAAAAGACATGATAGCTCCGACGATGAAGAACTGCATCATCTTCCTGAACACTTCCCTGTCATTTCGGAAAAGGTAGATTATCATTGCCACCGTGACAACATGCCACGAAAGATACGGAATCACAAAAATTTCGCTGAAAGGTATCAGGTCATCCATGAACATGTGGATGGTATGATACTCAGCGCCTATGTTGACCCTCTCTATGATCACGAAAGCGAGAAGATACAGTGGCAAAAGCCACAGGTATTGATAATCATTGTCTCTTTTTTCGCTATTCACAACGGATAGTATAACACAAAAGGCACCACCTTTCGGTGATGCCTTTGTCTGGAGCTGCTGTCAGATCCGAAGTTTTGTAATCCAGTCTTTGCAAGCCTCAGCGGATGTCGCATCTCATATGTTTGAAATTCATCACAAATTTCTCCATAACCTATTTATCATTCGGAAATATTGTCAAAGTAGTCGGAAAACGGCTATTTTTCGGTGGGATTCGAAGTTCATATGGCATTTACTTATCCTCCGTTCCAATAAAGACCGCCGACAAATTGCCAGCGGCGATATATCGAAGGATATGCCCCAGCGTTATCTAGGGCTATGTATCTCTGAGCATAGTCTGAACAGATTTCTCTGTCAGTTTGTGACATCCAGTTCCTTCACTACTTTTCCTTTTGTTGTGACAATCTGTATCTTCTCAAGCTTTGCCATGTGCTCTCTTGAAAGTGGATCTGAATAATCATCGATGTTTACAGGTGTTCTCATGATATTGTTGTCCTTACGGTTTTTTCCGAAGCCATAGCAGATCGTGACGTTTGCAACAGTGCCCGTATCATCAATATCGATCCACCAATCGCGATGTCCGTAGTAATTTGGGATATCTACTTCGATCACAAGCTGATCGTTCTCGATCTTCATCTCCTTCACCTGCTCAGGCTTGCTGATCTCTGCTGACCAGCCGAAAAAGAGATATACAACACCAATCAGCAATACTGCCAGTACCGCGATCACTCCCTTTAACTGTTTTGCCTTTTCTCTGAGTTTT
>CACZAM010000060.1 GCA_902779185.1 uncultured Eubacteriales bacterium | reverse complement strand
TTCAAAGTGCTGATCTGATCTTTACCGCTTATTCGACTAATCTCACAGCAGCGGAGGGCGTCAGCGCATTTACCCTTGACTTTTAATAGTTAGTCTTTCTATTCGTTCGCGACGAGGTCAGCATAAGCACCGCCCAGCATCATGAGCCCGGCATGAGTTCCCCTCTCAACCACTTTTCCGTGGTCGAGAACGATTATCTCATCGCAGTCTCTTATTGTGGAGAGTCTGTGCGCGATGACTAAGCATGTGATTCCTCTGTCTTTTATGGAATTGACTACTTCGTATTCCGTCCTTGCATCGAGCGCGCTCGTTGCCTCGTCAAGAATGATGATGGTCGGATCCTGGGCAAGCACACGCGCTATTTCAAGGCGCTGCCTCTGTCCTCCCGAGAGATCCCTTCCTCCGCTTGTAAGCCTGTGCTGGTATCCTCCCGGCATCTGCATTATATCGTCATGAAGGCCTGCGTCGCGGGCAGCAAGTATCATCTCAAAATCCATGATGGTACCGTCCCACATCTTGATGTTGTTGGCTATGGTATCCTCGAAAAGGATGATGTCCTGATCCACTACAGCCAGGGACCCGGATATCACATCTCTCGGGTACGAGCTTCTCGGCCTGCCGTCAAACAGTATCTCTCCGCTCCACGGCTGGTAAAGGCCTGATACAAGTTTGGATATCGTGGATTTTCCGCAGCCCGAAGCTCCGACGAGCGCTACCCTTTCACCGGGTTTGAGTGTAAGTGAGAAATCTTTTATAAGAGGTTCCTCAAGTTTTGAGTATCCGAACGAAACATTCCTTAACTCCAGATTTCCGTTAAGCTTCTCAAGAGGCGCACCGCAGGCATCATCAGACTCAGTGAGCACAGGGTCGTCAGGATACTCCATCACATCTTCGATACGCTCCATTTCAGTGCGCATCTCCTGTATCATCTGGCCCGCTGATACAAGCGTCATCGCCGGCGACATGAACGAAGTCAGGAAGCCCTGAAACATCAAAACCGCGCCAAGGCTGAACTCGCCCTTCATGATCAGCCATATACCGAGGATCAAAACAACATAATTGGCAAGAGTACTGAAAAACGCCGGTATCATGCCAAAGTACTGATTAGTCCTCTCTTCCTTTACATCCTGAGCATTCACTGAGGCCTGGTATCCCGCCCATCTGCGGAAGAAACCGTTCTCAGCGCCGCTTGCCTTTATGGTTTCCACCATCTCAATACCGGTCAGCGTTGTTGCATCCAGTTTGCCCATGTCTCTCAGCTGAACGCGCGTAATATTTACTCTTCTATCAGAGATTATGCGCGCCATCACAATATTAAGCACCAGAGCCGAAATGCCTATCGCAGTGAGCATAGGACTCTGTCTCAGCATGAGCACCAGATAGAACACCATCATTACCGAATTGAGAAGGATCGGGCCGAAAGTGTTTACCAGCGTGTTCGCTATAGACGCGTTCATCATCTGCCTTGACTGTATGTCTCCGGCAAGGCGCTGTGAAAAGAACTCCATTGGAAGCCTGAGCACCTTCCACATGTATGATGAAGAACCGATCGCCGCCATTTTACCGTTTATTTTCAGGGAATAAACAGCCTGCGCCCACTCTACGATCAGCTGTAACGCAGCGAATGCTATCAATATTGAGATAAACGGATACAGCCAGTCAGGATTCCGTCCGGTAAGGAGCCTGTCCATGAATACTTTTGCTGTTACCGAGTTTACGATACCGAAAAGATATGCAATGGCAGTTGTAAGCATAACAAACGCCACAGCTGCTCCCGCGCCGGCAAGCCGTTTTTTTGCGAATTCGACTGTGCTTCTGCGCCTGCCGCCGGATGAAAAATTCTCCCCCGGTTCCGGGATCAGAACGACTCCGGTAAACGATTCATCGAATTCCTTCCAGCTGACTTTGACTGTGCCCCTTGCAGGGTCATTGATATATGCATTGTCTCCCCTAAAACCATTCAGAACTACGAAGTGATTCATGTTCCAGTGTATGATGCACGGAAACTTTCCTTCACTCCTGATTGCCTCAGGAGACATACTGTATGCATTAACATTGAATCCGTAGTTCTCGGCCGCAATATAGATGTTTTTTGCCTTTGATCCGTCACGCGATACACCGCAGTCCTGCCGCACCTGTTCGAGAGGCACCCATTTGCCGTAGTATGCCATGACCATACAAAGAGCAGCCGCGCCGCACTCAAGTGCTTCGAGCTGCATCACAACAGGAACTCTGGCAACTCCCTTTGTCAGAGTCGGTTTTATCCTTGCCTTTTTTACATTCACATTATCCGCTCCTGCCATCCGGACCTCACTCCGATGCCTTTATCAGGAATTCAACAGGTCTTGTCGTATCTGTTACTACCTCTGTATCGTATTTGCCGTCAGGCAGACTGACCTCAGCTATCCCGATCTTCCTGCCATATTCATCTTCCTCTACAGAAGCGATATAGAATTCCTGAGAAGCTTCCCTGATGAGCATGCCTTTTTCCAAAGCGCTGTCATCTTTCACTACGATCTCCGCCACATGGTCTTTTACGATCATGCTTGCAGGCGACTTTGTCTCAAGCGTCCCCGTACACGACCATACGAAAACGCCTGCCATAAAGACAATGACAGCTGTCAGGATCGCCCATATCCCGGGACTGGTCACATGCAGATAATCATTCAACTGTTCAGGCGAAGATATCCTGTCAAGGGTCTCCTGCCTGAAAACCGATTTGTTGTTTTCTTCCATCTCACTTTACAGTTATAATATGCGCCATTTTCTTCCCATAGTTTAGCACAAAGAAGCAGTCAAAGGCATTACTAAGGCGCGCAAGTCTGAGAGTATTCCCAGATCAGTTCTTCCAGTGTTTGATACAAACGTTCAGGATCCACAGGTTTAGACATGTGAGCATCCATACCCACCTGCAGTGAACGCTGAACATCCTCATCAAAGGCATTGGCAGTTAAAGCGATTATCGGTATCGCCCTGGCATCAGGCCTGTCCAGAGCCCGGATAGCTGCCGCTGCCTCCAGACCGTCCATCTCCGGCATACGAACATCCATCAGGATCGCATCATAATGACCTACCTGACTGCTCTCAAACATTTCCAGGGCGATCCTGCCGTTTTCAGCATGATCAATCTCCGCTTCACGCAGAAGAATGATCTGTTTCATTATCTCTGCATTGACGAAGACGTCCTCAGCCATCAGGATCTTTCTGCCTTTGAGCTCAGCCCGTTTCTTCTCTTTAAAGAGGCTCATATTATTCTTCCGGGCGATCCGTTCCAGCTCATCAAGCACATTAGACGCAAACAAAGGTTTTGCCAGGAAACTGTCGACACCGCTGTGTATTGCCTCATCCATGATCTCATCCCAGTTGAAAGAAGTCAGGATGATGACCGTAGTTTCCTTGTCATATCTCTTTCGTATCTCCTTTGCCACTTCGACCCCGTCCATTCCCGGCATCTTCCAGTCAAGCAGGACGAGGTTATAAGGCTCGTGCTTTGCATGCTGCACTTCCAGCATATGCAGAGCCGTCGGACCATCGTTACTGGTATCTGCCTTGATGCCCGCTTCATCCAGCACGATCCTTGCGTGTTCAGCCGCGATCTCCTCGTCATCCACCACAAGCACACGTATATCCTTCGGGTTCAGAGAGTATGAAGACAGCCCCTGGTGATCGCTGTTGTTCAGGGTAATGCTGACCGTAAACTCTGTTCCGGCACCTTTTTCAGATTCGACAGAGATCGTGCCATTCATCAGTTCAACGATGTTTTTCGTAATGGCCATACCGAGTCCGGTGCTGCCATATTTGCTGTTCCTGCTGCTGTCTTCCTGTGTAAACGTGTCAAATATTTTCGGGATGAATTCCTTGTCCATGCCGATCCCGGTATCGCTGATGCAGAATTTGAGTGTCGAATGATCTTCGAAAACGGCTGTGCGCTCCACCGTCATCATGACCTTCCCCGGCGCATCTGTAAACTTGATCGCGTTCGACAGGATATTGATCAGGACCTGCTTGAGCTTCATGTCATCTCCGATGTAGTAATCGCTTACACCACCGATCACATTGCACTCATAATGCAGACCCTTTTCTTCACATTGTGACATGACCATGGTATTGATCTGCTCCAGCATATCGCGGAAGAAGAATTCTTCCTTGCGAATGACCAGCCGGCCGGATTCGATACGGCTCATATCGAGTATATCGTTGATCAGACCCAGCAGGTGCCTGGCACTCCCGTCTATCTGCTCAAGATATCCGCGCGTTTCTTCAGGGAGTGACTCGTTGCGCATTGCCAGACTGCCCAGTCCTATGATGGCGTTCATAGGCGTGCGGATCTCATGGCTCACACTTGACAGGAACGCTGTCTTCGCCTTGTTGGCCTCTTCTGCCGCCGCAAGAGCCTCACCGAGCGCCTGGTTCTTTGCCATCGTCTCTCGCATTTCAGTATCGATGACCGTCAGACCGAGACCTACCGCGTGAACGATATGATCTTCACGGTTTTCAGCATGCCTCACGCCTGCCACGCGGATCATCTCGTAGTATTCCTTTCCGTTGCGCTCTGCCAGATAGCGGTAAGCTATGATCGGATCATGCTCGAGCGCTTTGCGCATGTTGTCCGGATCGATGAATTCCAGGAAGCCCTCCCTGTAATTCTCCGCGACATAATTGTCCGCATACCAGGTGAAACGCTCAAGGTATGGGAAATGGACGCCTTCAGGTGTCTGATCGGGAGCATCTGGGTCAGCCCGGTAGCAGACAGCGTCATCATTGTCCAGGTCGACGTGATAGACACAGCGGTAGTCCGAAGCGAGCGCAGTAATCATCTTGTCCTGCTGCTCGCGGCGCTCCTGCTGTTTGAGCAGCAGCTTTGAACGTTTCGAGTCGCGCACCAGGAACATTATTATAAGCGCGGCGACTGCAAATATTATGCTTGCAACAGCACCCATATGATTCCGGATCACATCCATGAAAGAATAGGAATGCAGCTGGTCCGTGTATCTGAAGGCAAGATTCTGGGCATAATCAGGACCCAGAACGTTTATGCCGCGATTGACCAGTTTCAGCAGCCCCTCGTTTCCGATCTGTACGCCGAAGCTCCTGTCGTCATTGTATGCGGTCTGAAGCAGTGACAAGCCGCTGTAACGGCTGTTTCGCAGGATATCGTTTGCTCTCAGTCCGTTAAGCGTAGTGCAGCCTGCCTTTCCGTCATTCACTGCCTGGAGACATTCATCGATCGAAGGATACAAGGTGATCTCCGCATCCGGATAGTATGTCTTCACGAAGTAGTACTGCATGCTGTTGTTCTCATTCACAGCAAAATCCCGGACAGTATCGTCGTTGTACTCGTCTTTATATACCAGCTCTGTCGCAGCCGAAACGACCGCATTCGACTGGAATATCCCGCTCTCTTCTGCATAATACAATCCTCCGCCTACCGGAAAGACAATATCGACGCTTCCGTCTTCCAGCCCTGCGATCATCTTGTCGTAACTGTCGTAACCTGTATATGATACTTCAAGGTCATCGAGCCTGAGCTCTTTCAGCATCCGCGGGATGAGATCTTTCAGGAGTCCGTTTACACCGCCTGCAGAGTCTGTTCCGCTGTACGGGAGATAGTTGTTCATATAACCTACATGCAGTGAGTCATGTCCCGCCAGCCACTTCTTCTCAGACTCTGAAAAGGCACGGCTGGATATGCTGACAGGATAGTATTTGCTGCGAAGAAAGTTTATATAATTAGGTTCATCAACAGAGAGCTCTGTCTGAGCTATGTTGAGATCTGCAAGCAGATCCGCCCGCTTTTTGCTGACGCAAAGGAAGTAATCGGATGCACCGAATGCGTAAAGGAGATCTGCGTTAGCACGTCCGTAAGCGCCATCCCCTTCCGCCGCCAGCACATCTACCTCATTACCGTCGAAGGCCTTGAAGAGCGGATCATAATCATCGAAAAGCACGACTTCAGCCTGAACGCTGTGATCCTGCAGAAACGCATTGAGAGAGTCCGCCATGGCGCTGTCCAGCACGCCGATGCGCTTTCCTTCCAGAGTCGCAGCATCGACAGTGATACTCTCATCGGCAGTGTGCTTTATCAGGCTGTAGGTCTCATTACCCATGGGCAGGTCAGGGTAACCTATTAGTTCTTCACGTTCTTTTTTCCACGCAAGACCTGCAAGTACGTCTATATCGCCATCCAGCAGCTTCTGATATAAGTCGCTGAAATCGCCGTATACATACTCGTAATGCCAGCCGGTATACTCAGACAGCTTCTGATAGTACTCATAAGCATATCCTGTCTTGACAGCACCCTGTCCGGCTCCTTCCTGAAACACTTCATTCTCATAATAACCAACCTTTACCGTTGTGCTGTTATTGTCAACAGCACATACCCTGGCCGGTAGAATGATTCCGGCCAGCATCATCAGGCTTATGAGTATCGCACAGCCTGCAATGACTCTTTTTTGTCTCTTATAAACAGCCATAAAAATCCTTTTTTCTATATGATAACTATACCTTTTCAGTTACATCTCCTGTAATGCATCAGTATCGTATACACTCACCTGCAACAATCTTGCGAATGCTTTCCCAATCGGCGCATCTTTGATAGTTTCCATTCGGAAAAGCACATTCTCTGTTCCACGGTCTGTCAAACACCAGAACCTTAAGTTCCGGCAGATGTTCGAAAAATCTGAACGCCTTTGGAGAATCCTCAACTGCGTAATCAAACTTCATCCTGTAA
>CACZAM010000059.1 GCA_902779185.1 uncultured Eubacteriales bacterium | reverse complement strand
CAAAGTCTTTCATTTTTCAGGGCTTTTGCCCTGTTAATTCAAGACCTGTTCTGCACTATGAAGTTTTCAAGGTTCCGCTGCGCTTTTCAGCGACAGCTTTATTAGTATACACAGCTCGATCATTTCTGTCAAGAACTTTTTCAAAATTATTTTAATTTCTTTTTTGTTCTTTATTGAGCTGCGGCAGCGCCAGGCTGCTCTTTTGTCTAAAAAATCAGGGCTGTTTTTGCCCTGTTTTTTAGCACTTGCTTATGTTACTACTTTCTAAAAAATAGTCAATACCTTTTTTGCTCTTTTTTGAAATTATTTTTCCGAATTTTCTTACGCGCCCGTAGTACCGTTCATCATTCCATTTCTCGCTCCGCGTCCCGCTCCTGACGGGTAATGGCCGCACTCATCATTATGTCCTGTTCAGCCGCCATGTCAGCTTTTATTTTGGCGATTCGTCTCTGAGCATTCTTCTGCTCACGTATTCCCTCCTTCGCCTTGGCAAGCGCGCGCTTCTCATCCTCCTGAGCCTCCATGAGCTTTTCTTCATTACCTGTAACGAAGCTTGGTCTGGAGTATTCGATGCTGAACGACTGCCAGAATCTCCTAAGGCCAAGGATGATCATGCATATACCTATAAGAAGGGTCTGGCTCAGCCTGAGCGTGGAATTGTTAAAGAACATGTATCCGCCGCCGATAAACATCAGCGTGCTGAGAGTTACACCTATCCTGTGGCCTACATCAGCTTCCATTATATCGAGCCATTCAGATCTGAACGCCAGCACGCCCTCGATGAGCATCCAGAGCGCGAACATCATCTGAGCAGTGTTGTCATCTGTGACCTGCCCCGAAATGATCACCATGCCGAATATCAGCATCAGGAATCCGTCTTTGGTAAAGCCTACTCCGATTTCAGAAACATCGAAGTCAGCCTGTCTGCCGATAATCATCTCAAACGCGCCGAGCAATATCATTATGAGGCCTATAATAAAAGCGACCGACAGAAAGGCTGCGCTGGCATTTGCTACGCAGAATACTCCCGCGCCTATCATCGCGACGCTCGCGATCATCATCAGTGTTCTCATTGCTTCCTCCTTAGAAATCCGTTATATACTACCACTAAAATACCCGCCCTATCAAGAGCGGGTATCATTATCTGATGCCTGATGTCACATCTCGTCGCAATTTCCCTCTGCTCGCTGAAACGCTCGCTTCGGGACAATTGCCGCGTGTGACACCCTTATCTTAAAGATTATAGCCTGCCTTGAAGGCCGCCTTGTTAAGATCGATGAATTTGGCCTTTACGTTAGCCTCGATCTCTGCATCCCAGTCGATTTCGTCGAGTCCCATAGCCTTTACGAGAGCTCCGAGAAGAACGATGTTCATGGCCTTAGGGTTGCCGAGCTCTGTAGCTACTTCAGCAGCCTTGAAAGACAGCACCTCGCATTTCTCTTTGAGATGATCGATAATGCCTTCTGGATACTCAGCAGCACCGAGGTTGACCGGTACAGGCTGTATGCGGTAATCATTGATTACCATCTTGCCGCCGATCTTGAGGTGGTCGAGCCATCTGAGAGCTTCCATCTCTTCGAACGCAACGATAACATCCGCGGACCCCTTGCCTACGATAGGGCTGTATACCTTATCGCCGAATCTTACCTGTGTGGATACGGAGCCGCCTCTCTGCGACATGCCGTGGATCTCACTCATCTTGACGTCATAACCGGCCTTGATGAGACCGCTTGTCAGGATCTTGCTTGCCAGGATGGTTCCCTGTCCGCCTACTCCTACCAGGAGGATATTCTTTACTTCACTCATTATCTTGTCACCTCCTCAATAGCCTTGAATGGGCAAACCTGCTTGCAGACTGTGCATCCGTTGCAGCTTGTCTTGTCGATGACTACCTTCTCCTTTGTGTTGATCAGAGCCGGGCATCCGGTCTTTACACACATCTTGCAGTTCTTGCACTTATCCTGATCGATCACGCACTGTGTCTTGTGCAGTGTCGGGAACTCGTCGATATCCTGCTGGCTGAACTTCTTGAGCACGCATGGCCATCTTGTGATAAGTACCGTAGGCTCATCCTTAGGCAGCAGCTTGTCGAGAGCGGCATTGACCTCATCGAGATGGTTAGGATTTACAGTGATGATGTTATCTTCCTTTACGCCGATAGCCTTGCAGAGAGCAGGGATATCTACCTCAGGAGCTTCCTTGCCCATCAGCGTGTAGCCTGTTCCAGGGTTCTGCTGGTGGCCGGTCATTCCTGTGATACGGTTGTCGAGGATGATGGACAGGTTATGTCCGCTGTTGTATACAGCATCCATCAGCGAGTTGACACCTGTGTGGAAGAATGTGGAGTCTCCGATTACCGAAACCACCTTTGTGTCCTTGCCGGCATCCTTGAGAGCGATCGAAGCGCCGTGTCCCTGCGAGATCGAAGCGCCCATGCAGATAGTGGTGTGTACCGCATTGAGCGGAGGTGCCATTCCGAGAGTGTAGCATCCGATATCTCCAGTGATCATGATGCCTTTTCTCTTGGAGAGAGCATAGAACAGTCCTCTGTGAGGGCAACCTGCGCAGAGTGCCGGAGGTCTGACTACAGTCTTCATGTCTGTAGTGTAAGTCTCTGGCTCTACTCCGAGGAACGCCTTTCTTACGATGTCTGTATTGAGCTCATCGAACTTCGGAATAACGTCCTTGCCTGTGCACTCGATACCGAGGGTCTTTACGAACTCTTCGATATACGGATCCATTTCCTCAACGATGTAAACCTTGTCTACCTTGCTGCAGAAATCTTTGATCAGTTTGTCAGGCATCGGGAATGTGAGACCCAGCTTCAGGTAAGAAGCGTTCTCGCCGAATGTTTCCTTTGCGTACTGATAGGAAATACCTGAAGTGATAACTCCGATCTTTGTGTCGAACATCTCGACTCTGTTGAACTCGCAGTCATTGGCGAATTCTCTTGCTGCTGCGACCCTGTCCTCGAGTGTAGCTCTCAGGACCTTGGCATTAGCAGGAGCTGTTACATACTTCTTGATCTTTGGCTCGTAATCAGGTACTTCAGCCTCTTCTCTGTCTCCGAGCTCTACAAGGCCCTTGGAGTGGCATGTTCTGGTAGTTACATGGAAGAGTACCGGCATATCAAACTTCTCTGAAAGAGCGAACGCCTTCTTCATGAAGTCCTTGGACTCCTGGCTGTCGGACGGCTCAAGCATGAGCAGCCTTGCTGCCTTAGCCTGGTTTCTGTTGTCCTGCTCGTTCTGTGAGCTGTGCTGACCAGGATCGTCTGCTACTACCATTACGAATCCGCCGGTAACTCCGGTGTAAGCGAATGTGTAGATAGGGTCTGCCGCAACGTTCATTCCTACGTGCTTCATAGCGCAGAATGATCTGACACCGGCGATGGATGCTCCGATAGCAGCCTCGGTAGCTACCTTTTCATTAGGTGCCCACTCTGAGTATACGTCTTTTCCGTACTGAGGCATGTTCTCGAGGATCTCCGTGCTCGGTGTTCCCGGATACGCCGAAGCGAATCTTGCGCCGCCTTCCCAGGCTCCGCGAGCTGTTGCTTCGTTACCGGACATGATAACTTTCATAAAGCATTTCCTCCCTTTTACATTAATGTCGGTACCGCCGCCCCGGCGATACCGTTATTGATTGTTTAATGCCCTAACGCCATCATTAGCTTCTATATAATATAGAAGAAACACGATATTTTGCATTAATTATTATACAGCGGAGAAATAATTCTTTCAATGTATAGAGAGTGAAGATATCATCTGACGAGCGTGCCCGAAGGAGCAGTCAGATGATATCTTCACTCTTACTTAGATTGATAGTCTACGCACTGCTGGCGGTCGAGGAAGAAGTGTATCCCCGGCGAGGAGTCCTTCCAGCGGTCCGTCTGGAATCCGTTTGCAGGCTCCAGCCATTTGCCGACCTCATAATAAAAATCCGGGTCGACTGTCGACTGAGCCCATGTGTAGTTTTCGGACTCGTCTATGCTTGTAATCTTAAGGACCTTCACCTTTGATACTCTACCCGTCTCCATGGTGGCCATGCAACGGTGTGCGTCTCTCGGCACCAGCATCATCACTACCCTCAGATCAGTGCAGCACTTCCAGGCTATGAAAGCTTCACCCTCTTCAGGGCAGCGCATCTTATACCATTGTGTGTCGTCATCGATTATGACCTTGTCCTGGTTGACAGCGTCCTCGAGCACCGAAGAATAGATATTGGCGCCTCTGAGGTCTATGCCTGTCATGTCCTGAAAGCGGAAGCTGCAGCCGCGCGCCTTGCAGCCGCGGAGCTTCATGTCCGTGAGATCATTATTATAGAAGGCAACATTGTCCATCTTCGATCCGCTGAAATCCGTCTCATGCAGATTGCAGCCATCAAATGTAGCACGCCTGAAATCTATGCCTGTCAGATCACGGCCGGCAAGGTCGATCCCCTTTATGATGCAATGGCGCATGTCGGGCATGGCTCCGGCAGAAACTACCCCGCGCATCTTCTCCAGCTCCGCGTCAAAAGCTTCAAGAGACTCAAGGCGCCGCTTGTCTGTTTCAGGTATGGGCCTGTAAGCTTCATTCTCTTTTACAAAGTCCGTTTCGCTTGAAGTAAAATTCATCACTTATCCCTTTTTTGTCTGCTTTGTTTGCCTACAAAGATTATACTACTCGCAGGAATGAAAAACACGGCCCGCTTGTATATTGCCGGGCCGTGTCTGTTTCTCATTATAACAATTTGTAGTATACGCCTGCATCGAGCTGCTATTCAGCAGCGCGGTTGACGTTTGCCGATTCAGGAACTCTGTAGCTGCCCTCGCGGCCTCTGAGAACGAAGAGTGTTCCGAGAAGCAGTACCACTCCTACGATCAGCGGAATGACAGGGCTGCTTACAAAGCCTGCTATCACATATGATATGGCTGAAACAGCAGCGACTGTGGTCGCGTACGGAAGCTGTGTCGATACGTGCGAAACGTGGTTGCAGTTAGCTCCTGCGGACGCCATGATCGTTGTATCCGAGATCGGTGAGCAGTGGTCGCCGTATACTGCGCCTGCCATGCATGCCGCGATGATAGGTGTTGACAGCTCAGGATGCGATTCGGTGATTGCAAGTCCGAGCGGGATCAGGATACCGAATGTTCCCCATGATGTACCGGACGCGAACGCCAGAACGCATGCAATCAGGAAGAGTGCCGCAGGAATGACACCTACTGCAGCTCCGCTCATGCCCTCAACAAGTCCGCTTACAAAGTCTGCAAGGCCGAGGCTGTCTGTCATAGCCTTGAGTGACCATGCGAGTGTCAGTACCAGGATCGGCGGTACCATTGCCTTCATTCCTTCAGGGATGCAGCTCATGCAGTCATTGAAGCTGATAGTGCGTCTGATGGTGTAGTACGCGATTATGATAACCAGCGCAACGAGAGCTCCCATTGAAAGTCCGATGGATGCGTCTGAATCTGAGAACGCTGTTACGAAGCCTGCTCCGTCGAAGAAGCCGCCTGTATAGACCATTCCGAGCACGCAGCTTATTACAAGCACGATTACCGGGAATACGAGGTCGAGCACGGTTCCTTTATCACTTCCCTGCTCAGCTGCGTCAGCTGTTGCTGCGTTAGCGTCTTCGATCGTGAAGAGGTCGCCGTTTTCGATAGCGTTTCTCTCATACTGCGACATGTTTGCGTAGTCGAATTTCATGAAGATAAGCGCAAACATCATTACAAGAGTAAAGAGCGCGTAGAAGTTGTAAGGTATGCATCTTATGAAAAGAGAGATGCCTTCGCCTTCGCCGGCAAAGCTCGATACAGCGGCTGCCCATGAGGATACAGGAGCGATGATGCAGACCGGAGCTGCCGTCGCGTCGATGATGTACGCAAGCTTAGCTCTGGAAACCTTGAACTCGTCTGTGACAGGCTTCATTACGCTTCCTACTGTGAGGCAGTTGAAATAATCGTCTACAAAGATGACGATTCCGAGAAGAACTGTAGCTACCTCAGCCGCTACGCGTGTCCTGACACGTCTGAGCGCCCATGCGCCGAACGCCTTGGATCCGCCCGAAAGGTTCATCAGCGCCACTATGATACCGAGGATGACCAGGAAGATAAGAATACCTACATTCCATCCGTCAGTAAGAGACGCGATGAGTCCGTCCTGAAGAACGTGGTTTAGTACGCCATCGAAATCAGCTCCAGCGTAAAGGACTGCGCCTACGAGTACGCCCAGAAAGAGCGAACTGTAAACTTCCTTTGTAATAAGAGCCAGCACGATGGCGATAAGCGGCGGAAGAACCGCCCATGCTGTTGCATAAAGAGCAGGTGTGTCCATATAAGTTACCTCCATATAATAAAAAAATCCATGAATAACGCTTGAAACGAAAACTGCCATGGATCAGGTAACTTACATATTATATTTACCCCCTACCATGATAGCGCTCCACTTACGTGACAGTCCGGCACATCTTATTGCGCCGTCCCAGCAAACCGGCTTTGGGATACCGGCGAGCTTCGGCGGATCATCCTTTCACGGCCGCGCCCTCCCTGCGCGTATTTGACCGTTACTTTTAATCTCCGCGACCTCTATCGGGTCAGGTGTTATTCACTTGTTATCGTTGTTCATCATAACTATGCTGCCGTAAAATGTCAACATTATTTGTGTACTTATATAAAAAACAAGCAAAAAGTCCCGGTTTTTTGGGACTTTTTACTAAAGGTTTGTAATTAATGAGGATATATATGAAGTTTGGAAAAGTCTTATGCATTTACTGCCTCTGCGATTTCCTCATCCTCGTCCTCGTCTTCTGACTTCTTTGCGAAGATCGCTACGATTGCCTGGATCAGCAGGATGACTGCCATGAGGATAGTCCATCTGTCCGTGAGTATCATCGGGTTGTTCATGTTCTCTGTGAGTATGAAGATGATCGCTGCTCCGACTGCAGGGATGAGGCTC
>CACZAM010000058.1 GCA_902779185.1 uncultured Eubacteriales bacterium | reverse complement strand
TACTACGTTGTTGAGCCGTTCATGAAGAACCACTTCGACAACATGGAGAGAAGAGATCCTCATACAGTACCGTATGAGCAGATCGACAGCGAATACATGGCTAAATAAATAGAAAAGGAAGTTATTGCAAAATGAAAAAGAAGTTCAAAGCTGAATCCCAGCGTCTGCTGGATATGATGATCAATTCGATCTACACGCATAAGGAGATCTTTCTGCGTGAGATCATCTCGAATGCGTCTGATGCCATCGATAAGATGTGCTACCTCGCCCTGACGGATCCGTCGGTCGGTGAGAGCCGCAGCGATTACGAGATCATTATCACTCTCGATAAAGAGAACCGTACTCTTACGGTCAGCGACAACGGGATCGGCATGGACGAGCAGGAGCTTGAGAAAAACCTCGGCACCATCGCTTTCTCGGGAAGCAGCAAGTTCAGTGAGCAGCTCGAGAAGGACTCGAAGACGGCAGAGGGCACGGCGGCGGATCACACATCCGAAGTGGACATCATAGGACAGTTCGGCGTGGGATTCTACTCCGCGTTCATGGTCTCCGACAAGGTCGAGGTAGTCAGCAAGCGTTACGGATCCGACAAGGCCTACAGATGGGTCTCCGAGGGAGCCGGCGGCTACAGCATCGAGGAAGCGGAAAGAGACGGACACGGTACTGATGTCATCATGCACATCAGACAGGACGGCGAAGAAAAGGACGAGTTCAGCCAGTACATGAGGGAATACCCTATTTACAAGCTGGTCAAGAAATACTCCGACTATATCCGCTTCCCTATCAAGATGCTCATGCCTCATCCGCAGGTAAAGGAAGGCTCGGATCCGGAGAACCCTGAATACGAGGAAATCTGGGAATACGAGGTGTTCAACTCCATGGTGCCGCTCTGGCAGCGCAGAAAGACCGAAGTCACCAAGGAGGAATACGATACTTTCTACAAGACCACTTTCCAGGACGACACTCCTCCTCTCGAGACGCTCACAGTCTCGGTCGAGGGAATCGTGAGCTACGACGCGCTGATGTTCATCCCGGAGCTGGTACCTAACAAGTACTACACGGATGACTACACAGGCGGACTGCAGCTCTACAGCTCGGGCGTTCTCATTATGGACAAGTGCAAAGATCTCCTGCCGGAATACTTCAACTTTGTCAGAGGTGTTGTCGACTCCCCTGACCTGTCGCTCAACATCTCGAGGGAGATGCTGCAGCATGACAGACAGCTGAAGCTGATCTCGAACAATCTTGAAAAGAAAGTCAGATCAAAGCTTGAGGAGATGCGCGATAAAAACAGAGAAGAGTACGAGAAGTTCTACAAGAGCTTCGGACGTCAGCTCAAGCTCTGCGCGCTCGACGACTACGGCAAATACAAGGAGCAGCTGCAGGATCTTCTGATGTTCTGGTCATCCACTGAGGGAAAGCTCGTCACGCTGGCTGAATACGTAGGCCGCATGAAGGATGATCAGGAATACATCTACTACGCAACGGGCGACAGCTTCGAGGCGGTAGACAAGATGCCGCAGACTGAGGTGCTTAAGGACAGAGGTATTGAGATCCTCTACTTCACGGACAGCACGGACGGGTTCATCCCTGACATGTTCCGCGCCTACAAAGACAAGAAGTACATGTCTGTCATCGACGGAGACTTCGATCTCGGCGACGGCAAGGACGAGGAAAAGATGAACAAGGCGTTCAAGGACACCTTCGATTTCGTCAAGGAGACACTGGGCGACAGAGTGGATGTCGTAAAGGCGACAACAAAGCTCAAGACCCACCCTGTCTGCCTCTCCAGCGGAGACGGCATCACCTTCGAGATGGAAAAGTACTTCACAGCTGTCAATCCTGATCTGGGCATGAAGGCAAAGCGCATACTTGAGCTCAATGTTGATCACGATGCCTTCCTGGCTCTCGACAGAGCCCGCATTGATGATCCCGAGAGAGCAAGGAAGATGTGTGAAGTGCTGCTCAACCAGTCACTGCTGATCGCAGGACTGCCGATCCAGGATCCTAGCGCCTATACCGACATTATTTGCTCGCTGTTCTGACATAAGGGTTAAACAAAATGGAAGAAAAGAGAGATACTAAAATTCTAACTGTTGCCGGTAAAGGCGGCGTCGGAAAAACTTCGATCAGTTCCGCGATGGTCAGGATCCTCACCGAGGAATACCCTGACGCGAGGATCCTTGCGATCGATGCCGACCCTGCAATCGGCCTGACGACGGCGCTCGGTGTTGAGCCTACTGACACTCTCGATGGTATCCGTAAAAAGATAGTCGGAAGCGTCGAGGAAGGCCGCCCGAAGGAAGCAATAGAGATGCTCAACGAGGCAAGGTTCCGTATCTTCGACACCATGCTCGAGGAGCAGAAGTTCAGCTTCCTCGCTATCGGAAGACCTGAGGCTGCCGGCTGCTACTGCAAGGTGAACGCCTACCTTAAAGAAGTCATAAGCCTGCTGGCAAACGACTTCGACTATGTAGTCATTGACGGCGAAGCGGGTATCGAACAGATCAACAGAAGAGTAATGGAAAAAGTCACGCATCTCTTCCTGATCACGGACCCGAGCCGCAAGGGCTGCCAGGTGGTGGACACCATCAAACAGGTTGCCGATGAGCTCGTTATGTACGACAAGTGCGGAGTCATCGTCAACAGAGTCAAAGAGGAATCCATTCCTCATATCAAGATCGAATCGGCAGAAGTGCTTGCCTACATCCCTGATGACAGGACACATGCCGAAAACGATATACTGGGCGTAAGCGTATTCGATCTGCCGGAGGATTCTCCGGTAATGGTGGGAACCCGCGAGGCGCTCCGCAAGATGCAGCTGATTTAATTAGATATATGAGTTGAGAGGGAGGTTTTTACATTGAAAGACTTGAAGCATTTGATCTACTTCGAGAGCCTTCTGGACAACGCTGACAACGAACTGGTGGAGCAAGCCAGGAAAGACGGCAAGTATATCATGGGATATACCTGCTACCACATCCCGGAAGTTCTGCTGAACGTTGACAACTGCGTATCGGTGAGACTGCGTGCACCGAGAACGGGATCGATCGACATTTCAACATATTACATGTCGAACTACGTTTGCGAATTCGCGCGCGCTCTTCTCGAGAGGGCCATTGAAGGTGGATTCCAGTTCCTCGACGGGCTTGCTGCTGTTGACGCATGCTCGATGATGAACAGATTCTACGAACACTTCAGCATCCTGAAGTGCAACGACAAGGATCACTTCTTCCTGCCTATCCTGGACGTACCTTACAAGACCGAATCCTTCTCCTACGATCACATGCAGAGACAGCTCGAAGTAAGACTTCTGGCAGCAATGCATGAGCATCTGGGAGTAGATGTCTCCGACAAGGCTATAAGAAAGGCCGTCAAGGAGCACAATGAAGTCTGCAAGGTGATGCAGGAGATCAGCGAAATGCGCAAGGCAGACAATCCTGTGATCACGGGATACGAATTCCACGTTCTGAACCTCGTGACCTACACATGCCCGAAATATCTGATCCTGCCTTATCTCAAGGAGACACTGGCAGAGCTCAAGAAGAGGAAACCGGACGACAAGCTGCCTAGATGCAGAGTCGGCATTGTAGGATCCGAGATCGATGACCCTGAGTTCACAAAGATGATCGAAGATGCCGGAGCAAGAGTTGTATTCGACAGACACTGCTTCGGATCGATTCCTGGCAGAGAGATCATCGAGCTCAGCGATGATGAAGACGCGCTTCCGCAGATCGTGCGCCACTACATGAACACTTCAGAGTGCGCGCGCTACATCGCGGACAACAAGGTGCTCCAGAGAAGAGAGACTGCGGACAGACTCGCGAAGGAGTTCAAGGCAGACGGTATCATCTACGAGCAGATGAAGTACTGCGACTTCTGGGGATTCGAAAGAGCGCTCGTAAGCCACATCATGTCAGAGGAGTACGGATGGCCTGTACTGTCGATCGACAGACTGTACAACGCGAAGGGATCCGGACAACTCAGAACAAGGTTCCAGGCTTTCGTGGAGTCGCTTGAGATCAAGAAGATACATAAAGCGAAAGGAGGCAAGAAGTAATGGTACTGACAACAGAATTACTCGGCATCAGAAACGCTCTTGCCGAAAAAAAGGAAAAGAAAGCAAAGATAGCAGCCGCAGCCGGCAAGGCAAAATATCCAAACCCGGCTTTCTGGCGTCATAAAGACAACATTGACTGGAAGGCTCAGGGCAAAAACTTCATGGAAGTAGCCGCCATCTGCAAAGACATGTTCATGGAAGCAGATCACAAGGCATTCTGGAAGCTCCAGGTTGAAAGATGCAAGGACGACCTCAGAAGATGCGCTCTCGAGTTCAGGCAGGCAAAAGAGATGAGCAACGCAGAGCTCAGGGAAGTGTTCTTCTACGGAGAGAAGACTCTCGGCAAGCTCTACCGCAAGGGCGACATGGTTCCTGTAAGAAGAGAGTGGAGAGGCGTTGCGGATACTGCGTACGACTTCTACAGATGGGGCAAAATGTGGCTCATGCTGCTCATGACCTTCTCGAAGGACCTCATTCCTGCGATGAACTCGGCACTCTACTACAGATGGATGATCTCGTACTTCTGCTGCGTTGGCTTCATGGACAAGAACACCATGGGTCAGAAAGGAAGCGCGCTGAAGATGTCACACCTGATGACATACGATATCTTCCGCTATGTAGCTGAGAACCTCGTATTCCTTGCAAAATGCGATAAAAAGAACGGCAACTCACAGGGCCTCAACAAGAAAGTCGTTCTCTTCGATGAGATGACAATGGGACAGATCATGGCAGGATTCCCGGATCTCCTCGGTATCCCTTATCAGCTGATGCCGGTATTCCTGGTATCCGAGATCGACCAGCTCACATGCGTACCTTATATCGACGCTGTAGAGAGCTTCGGACTCCCTGCTGATACCTGCCCGGTACCGAGTTCAGAGTGCGGCGCGCTCGTAATCGACGCTCTGCCTCACATGGGAGCATGCTTCATTTCCAGCTCGATGCCTTGCGACGGTTCAACGATGGCTTCGTCATACATGTCGAGAAGATTCCCGGATCTGCCGGTATATCACCTGACATTCCCGGTAAGATACGAATATGAAGAGACAACTCAGGATGCCGTACAGGACATCAAGGGCTGCATCAAGTTCGTTGAGGAAGTGACCGGCGCCAAGTGGAGCTGGGACGCTTACTTCAGACAGATGAAGCGCTTCAACGAGGAGACCGCTTATGAGCTTCAGAAGTGGGAAGTCAACAAGACTGACTATCCGCAGATCATCGGACCTTCGTATGAGCTCTTCCGTAAGTGGAACTACGAGATGGACGGCGGCGCTGACCCTCGTGTTATCCCTACATTCAAGAAAGTCAACGACATCATGATGAGGGCTTACGAGAGGCGTGAAGAAGCATGGCGCGGCAAGATGAAATACAGAGGAATCGTATGGTCCTGCCCTGCGCACTACTATGCAAACTTCAGCAACTGGCTGGCTAACTGCTGGGGCATCGATATCCTGGTAGAGATGGAGTCCCTCAACTTCACAAAGGTTCTCGAGACAGAGGACAAGGAAGAGGCTCTGATGGATCTGGCCAGACTTTACGAGCGTATGGTAATGAGAAGACATACAAACGGCGGTTACCATAACGTTGTTGATGAAATGTGGAGACAGGTGGAAGACTGGAGAGCTGAGATCATCATCATGTACCAGAACGTTGCGTGCAAGAACATGGCTACACTTCAGGGAATCCTCGACGATACATGCAGAGACAGAAATCATCACATGATCTGGATCGAGCACGACCTGATGGACCCTAGAACGGTATCCAGAAAGACCATGAGAGACAAGGTCAACGAGTACATGAGAACAGTCATGAAGGCTGAGCCGGTAGACCCGACACTCTGCGACTTCGACGACGAACTCGGCATGTGATCATTTTCATAAAAAACACAGCAAAACACTAAAATTTCAAGGTTTTGCTGGCACAAGGAAACCTAATAGTGTAAAATAGTTTACGCAAAAACTGCACTTCAAATTCAAGAAGTTAAATAAAGGAGAAAAGAAATGAAATATTATGGCGGCTGTGATGTAGGTTCAACTTATACCAAGGCAGTTATTCTCGATGAGGATGGCAAGATCGTTGCTGATACCACTATCAAGAGCAAGATCAATTCCGAGGCATCCGCAAGACTGGCTATGGATGAAGTCCTCGGCAAGGTAGGACTGAAGTCCTCCAAGGACCTCGCTTATCTCATCGGAACAGGATACGGACGTAACAAGGTTCCTTTCGCTGATGAGAACATCTCCGAGATCTCCTGCCACGCAATGGGCGTACACGTAACTGATCCTAGCGTAAAGGCTATCATCGATATCGGCGGACAGGACGTTAAGGGTATCGCAGTTGATACAGACGGTACAGTAAAGAACTTCGCTATGAACGATAAGTGCGCTGCCGGAACAGGCAGATTCTATGAGGCTATGGCAAGATCGTTCGAGATGACTCTTCCTGAGTTCTCGAAGCTGTCCCTTACCGCAAAGAACGTTATTCCTATTACTGCACAGTGCACAGTATTCGCTGAGTCCGAGGTAATCACTCTCGTTGGTGAGAACAAGCCAATGGACGAGATCGCTGCAGGAATCCAGATGGCTGTTGCAAAGAGATGCTTCGTAATGGCTAAGAAGGCCGGCGCTACAGATTCCATCACGCTCACAGGCGGATGCGCTAAGAACGATGGTCTCAAGGACGCTATCGAGCACGTACTCAAGCTGAAGGTAATCAACCTCAAGACAGACCCTCAGCTGATGGGAGCACTCGGTGCTGCTGAATTCGCTCGTCAGAAGGGACAGGCTAAGTAATCCAAAAAGACTAACTATTAAAAAGCAAGCCAAAATTGGAGAAATTCATTTAGATAGATCAGCACCTTGAAAACTGCATGACAAAGAAGGCGTCAAAGACGC
>CACZAM010000057.1 GCA_902779185.1 uncultured Eubacteriales bacterium | reverse complement strand
TGAAGGTGACCGGAATTGAACAGACGTCCAAGTACTAAGTTTTCAATGTTTCAGAAAACACTGCAGACTCACTAGCGGACTCAGCCATAGGTCTGAGTGTTACCCAACTAGGTCGATTGGCTAAAAGACTTGCTCTTTTCTGGTGAAAATGGTGTTATCCGGTTATCATAAGCACTCTCTTCAGGCCATGCTCGCCTACTTCTCTCACTGTTTTTAGTAGCTCGTGCCAGGATATCTCATACTCCCCTCTCAGCCATTTGCGGTAAATGCTGAGGGCACCTGAAATGAAATAATCTGCGTATACCCTGAGCACCTTCTCATCGATCTCCGGCGCTGTGTGAGGCTTATAGATCTCGACAGCTTTTTCTGTCAGAACATCACTTATCTGCTTCCACAGATCGTTATACGACTCACTCGCTGATATGCTTTCAAGAAATTCAAGTTCTGCTTCATTGGCACTGTTGATAATGCTGTAGATGATCCCGACGTTGAACGGGTCTGTCAGGTAGTCTGTATCCGCAAGCAGTGCTTCTATGTGCGATATACGTTCCTCTATGTATTCATCGAGAACGTCCTTCAGCGAATCATAGTGAAGATAAAACGTCTTCCGGTCAATGTCCGCCCGCCTAGCTACCTCTGAAATAGTGATCCTTGTAGTGCCTCTTTCTCTTATAAGCGAAAAATAGGCATCCTTTATGGCCTGATCAGTCCTTGCAACTCTTCTGTCCATTTCCACACTTCTTTCGTAATTGTTGATTATTCAACGCTTCCGTAATGCTGGCAATTGAACTCCGCTTGTAAAAGAGTATAATACGGTAACAACAGATAATCAACATGTGTGGAAAAACCCTAAGGAGGTATGATCATGGCTATAAAGCAAGCTGTAGCATCCGTGGCAGTCAATCAGGCCCTGGCATATCTGGAAAAAGATCCGGAAAGAAACATTGAAAAGCTGCTCAATTGGATCGACGCTTTCGACCGCAGAGGCCGCATCGACAAACATATGAAGGCTGCCCGTCCTGCGCTTACGGACCCTGACAGCAACTGGCGCAAGCTGGTGCTCAAAATGTATTCAGACATCGACAAAGATGTACGGATGACTATCTTCCGTAACTTCGTCGTTAACGCGACCATAATAGGCGGCGACATGCAGTTTGACAATGAACAGAAGTATGACTGCAACATCCCGTGGGCCATACTTTTCGACCCGACCAGTGCGTGCAACAAGCATTGCATAGGATGCTGGGCAGCTGAGTACGGCAACCAGCTCAATCTCAGTTATGAAGAAATGAGCAGCATAGTATCTCAGGGCAAGGCTCTCGGCACTTTTATGTATCTGTTCACAGGCGGCGAACCGCTGGTACGAAAAAAAGATATTATCAGACTTTGCGAGGAGCATAGCGACTGCGTGTTCAGCGCGTTCACTAACGGCTCGCTCATAGATGACGCGTTTGCAGAAGACATGCTGAGGGTGAAGAATTTTGTCCCTGCCATTTCAATCGAAGGTTTCGAGGAGGCGACGGATTCAAGACGCGGAAAAGGTACATATCAGGAAACGATACGCGCAATGAATATCCTCAGGGAGCATAAGCTGCCGTTTGGAATATCGTGCTGCTATACATCAGCAAACGCTGATGTTATTGGGAGCGAAGAGTTCTTTGATGCCATGATAGATATGGGTGCTCTGTTCGCCTGGATCTTCACATACATGCCTGTAGGCAAAAAAGCCGTCCCTGAGCTTATGGTAACAGCTGAACAGAGAGAATTCATGTATCACCAGGTGCGGGAGTTCAGAAAGACAAAACCTCTTTTCACAGTAGACTTCTGGAACGACGGAGAATTCGTCGGAGGGTGTATCGCCGGCGGGCGGTCATATTGCCATATCAATGCCAATGGTGACATCGAACCGTGCGCGTTCATCCACTATTCGGATTCCAACATCCGTGAAAAGACTCTTCTCGAGGCCTATCAGTCACCGCTCTTCATGGGTTATAGGCACAATCAGCCTTTCAACGGCAACATGTTGAGGCCTTGCCCTGTTCTCGATAATCCGGGAAGGCTGACCGCTATTGTTGAAGAGTCCGGCGCGGTTTCGACCGACTACTCTGACACCGAGTCCGCAAAGGAATACTCGGATAAGTGTGTTGAGAAAGCGGCTCTCTGGAAGCCGGTATCTGAAAAACTCTGGACAGGATCCGGGCACGAACTCTGATAACCTCTGCAAAACATAAGACCTCCCTTGATGAAGATGGGAGGTCTATCTTTATGTTCTTTATGGGACGGCCTTCACATTACCATCAATAGAGTTCCTGCGCCTATCAGGATACAGCCGATAATGGATCTTGAGGTGAATTGCTCATGTAAAAAGATAAATGCCAGGAACAGCGTTATCACAACGCTCAATTTGTCAATTGGCACGACCTTGGATACCTCTCCCATCTGAAGGGCTTTATAATAACAGAGCCATGATGCACCAGTAGCAAGCCCTGAAAGGATCAGAAATGTCCAGCTTTTTTGGCTGATCTGCCCGATACCGTTCTGAGCGCTCGTAAGAAAGACCATTCCCCAGGCCATGATAAGTACCACAGCCGTCCTGATTGCTGTTGCCAAATTTGAGTCCACCCCTTCTATACCGACTTTAGCAAGAATAGATGTCAACGCTGCAAAGATGGACGAAAGAATTGCAAAAACCAGCCACATATATATTTCTCCTAAATCAATATCTATAATCTTTATTTATAATAGCATAATCAATGCACAACCAATGCCCTGGAGCTATTCCAAGGCATTGGTTTTAGTTTAAGGTGTTCGGAATCAAGCATGCAAATATTCAAAAGGGCCGATTTTCGGGACAATAACATGACTTTTTTAATCAAAAGCCAAACCGACAACACGTGACACATCGTCACGGGTTCATTCAGGCCCGCGCGTTACCGGAGCTGGCCCATTTCTCCGGTAACGCATCTATACAGATCATGAATTTCTCCAGCTTGTAGGACGGCGTTTCTCATTGCCCGTCAGATAGTCTTCCAGCTTTACCTGGCTGCTGTCATTCAGGTGATTGAATACGTCCGCATAGGTATCGAGAGTTATGTGAATATCCGTGTGGCCCATCCATGTTTTAAGGACAACCGGCTGTACACCGGCTTCGATGCACCTTGTTGCAAAAGTGTGACGAAGCGAGTGCTGTCCATAGTATGGCAGATCATACTTATCGCATACCCTTCTGAAGAAATAGCAAACCTGTTGAGTGGATATGATATCACCTTTCCTATAATCATAGAACACGGTTCCTGCCTTGTTGTTTCTGGCCTCTGCCAATGCTTCTTCCAGTATAGGGCGCACGAGTTCATTGATAGGGACATCTCTGACTCCTGCATCGGTCTTAGGATGTTCTTTCCAGAAGTTCCTTCCGCCAAGGCCCATCGAGATCGTAGCCCTCACATGGATCACACCGTTGGCAAGGTCTATGTCCTCCGGCTTGAGGGCATTGATCTCCCCCATTCTCATTCCCGTATAGAGCTCGATCATCAGCTGCTTTTTGTAATTGTTGCTGCCGCTTGTTTTATATTCCTTAACGCAGGATAATACAACCGGCACGTCTATAGGAAAGCAGCCCTTTTGGGGCTGCTCATAATCTCTCATTCTTCCCATTACGGTTGGGTCTTTTCAGTATAGTACTCTCCGCGGGACCACACTACATCGTCCGGCTGCGGCGGATACTCGCCCTCTGTTATATCCGGAATCTGCCTCATTATCCTGCTCCACAGAAGAGCTGCTGTTCCGGACGATCCGCTCATTACTGTATTATGATCTGTCCCTATCCAGAGCGCAGCGGAGTATTTCGGCGTAAATCCGACGAACCAGTAATCGTAGTTATCATTCGTGGTTCCCGTCTTGCCGCCTACCTGCACGCCGTAGATCGATGCGTTCCGGCCTATTCCCCTCGACACTACAGATTCGAGGCAGTCTCTCATTATGAACGCTACGTTCTCATCGAGCACTTTGGTCTCTTCAGTCTTTTTCTCAAGGAGAGTCTTTCCTTTTGCGTCAGTCACCTTTGTGTATGCAACAGCTGAGTCTCTTATGCCCCTGTTCGGGAATGCTCCATAAGCAAGTGCCATGTCAAGCGGCGTCGTTCCGTATGTCATCGCTCCCAGAGCCAGAGCTGCCGGATTTAAGTCATTAGTCGGGAGGGAAGCATCATCGACGACCGTAGATATCCCGTATTTTCTGAGCATCTCCATTGAGTAGTCCGCTCCGACCTGCAGCTGTATCTTCACAGCGCAGGTATTGATCGACTGCTGCAATGCCGTCCTGAATGTCCTGTATCCGGAGAAGCTCCTTGAGAAATTCATCGGCCATATCTCACCGTTTATCTTCAGTCTCTCATCGACCACTACCGATCCGGCAGTGATATAGTCTCCCCAGAGTCTTGTGCCCTGCCTGTCAATTTCGTAATCAACAAACGGGAACGTTTGCATATGCTTAGCATAATCTTCACTTTTCTGGAGAGCAGCAGAGTATACGGCCAGTGGTTTGATCGACGATCCCGGCTGACGCGGCGATGTTGCCCTGTTGAACAGCATCTGACCGGAGGTATTTCTGCCTCCTGCCATCGCGCGGATCTTACCCGTGCCGACTTCGGCAACTACCATTGCGGCTTGAGGATCTTCAGCAGAGTATGGGAAGTTCCAGTCGTCGCTGAATTCGGTATTGATCGCATGCTGTATATCCTGATCGATCGTTGAATAAATGCGGAGTCCGCCTGTGTGTATGAGCAGCTCTGCCTTTTCCTCAGTCATGGAATACTGATCCGCGAGGTCTTTTGCTACCTCTTTTGTGAGGAAGTCTGTGAAGTACGTCAGCTCTCTAGGCTTTTTCTCTATGTGCGGATGAAGAATCTCCTTCATCTTCTTTTTTGCCTTCTCTGCCTGCGCGGAGTCGATATAGCCCTGCTCCGCCATTAGATCGAGCACAAGATCGCGTCGTTCAGTGGCAAGATTATTCGCATACAACTTATACTTTTTCATATAAGTCGTATCCTCACCCTTTTCGTCTTTCAGGAGGGCGTAACTGTCAGGAGCCTGAGGCAATGCCGCTAGGGCAGCGCTTTCCTCAAGAGACAGCTCGCTTACTTCCTTTCCGAAATATGTATAAGCTGCGGCTTTGATACCATAGCAGCCATATCCAAGATATATGGTGTTCAGATATGCTTCAAGTATCTCGTCTTTTGAATATGCCCTTTCGATCTTGAGAGCATAGATCATTTCCCGGAACTTACGTCTCAGTGTCCTCTCACTCTTTATATCCGAAAGGAACACATTCCTGGCCAGCTGCTGCGTAATGGTGGATGTACCGCTTATCTCATCCGAGCGTCCGGTCAGCTTGCTGAGGACCGCACCAAACAACCTCTTGTAGTTCAGGCCATGATGCTTGTAGAACGTTTTGTCCTCTATAGCTATAAAGGCGTTCTTTGTATTCTCCGGGATGTCTTTTATTGAGACGATCTCTCTGTCTTCGGTGTAATAGAGCTTGTCGATCTCCTCTCCCTTTGAATCATAAATGATAGAGCTGAGATCGATATTTGAATATATGTTGCTGGCATCAGGATCAATGTCCGGAACTGTATTGTAGGCATATATGAAGGTGCCCAGAAGTGCAACAGCGATGAGGCATAGCACGCCGAAGAGCACACGCCACTTAGTCAGACGTATAGCTTTCCTGGCCGGTTTGTCTTCTACAGTGGATTCATCTGCCTTTACTTCTTCCGATTCTTCGGTTTCGTCTGCCTTTGCTTCTTCATGTTCTGCGGGCTCGCCATCCTGGTCAATTTCTTCAGATTCTACCGCCTCGGCGGTTTCGACAGGCTCAACCACTTGTGCCTCTTCTTCAGATACGTCTGTTTCGACAGTTTCAATAGCCTCGGCCACCTGAACCTTCTCGTCAGATGTTTCTGGCTCGACAGTTTCGATAACTTCTGTCTCCTGAGTAGTCTCGATGTCTTTGGCCATCTCTTCCGACTCTTCAGTCATGACTGGCTCGGTTGGTTTGTCAGACCCTGTAGGTTCTGCCACTTCAACAGATTCTGCCGGTTTATTCGGTTTTGCCACCTGAACAGATTCGTCAGGCTTTTTGCTTTCGAAAACCTTTGCAAACTCAGCAGTCTTTCGTTTTATAAAGTTAAATAAACTTCCTCTGGATTTCTTTCTGAAAGGCTCGTCAATCTCTTTCCAGGTGAAGTTTATTTTTTCGTCATTATTAATATTTTCTTTTTCTTTGTCGTTTATATTATCTGCCACAGCTGTTACCTAAATAAGTCAGACAGCCCTTGTAGAGCTGTCCCTGTTTAGCCACTTATTTCACTATTGGGCTACATATGCAATTGTACCAAAAGAGCAACTATCATTAAACAAGCTAATTGAAAAAAGCCGGCAAATTGCCGGCCTAGTTTAATAATAAAAAAGCAGAAGCGTGCGCTTCTGCTCTTATGTTTTCATTAACAGCTGAAATTATGCCAACAGCATTTGATGAGGATATATTTTTTTAGTATAAGAACGCTTAATAGTAATGATGATTTTTCAGATATGATACATTAATGCTAATGCAGTCAATGGAGAAATAGTATGAAATATAAGAAAAAGAAATTTTGCGAACTGTATTTGTAATACTGTAATACTATCCTTAAATTTCAGGATTTAAAGAAAAAGCATGCTCCAATCTTTAGTAAAGTAAAGAATGTAATGCTTTCAAATGATAAGTATTCGGCAAAGGAAAAAGAACAGATTCGCAATATGAATTATGAGGATTTTGGCGAATTCATGCTTGGTAAATATAAACAGCTGTATACAGATGGTGATTTCATATTTGATACTGATTATGGACTTACCCCGTTCAAGCCAATTTCTAATACCAACATTCTGGAAGCGAAGGACTATCTTAGAGGATTATGCAATGAGTCTGGAGAAGTATTAACATGGGAAAGGCGTGGTTCATGCGGTGTTCCCAGTACTGACTGGATAGTTGATATTTATGACGGCTTTATAAATGATAAAAAAATTATCACAATTTATATCAACCCTTATGGAATAGTTACGTCCAAAAAATTACCGCAAGAGCCTTCTTTAACACGAAAAGTAAATAACTGAATAAAGGCGATAACATTTTTCTCAAAAAAAGAGGCGTCTCGCCAGATGGTTTGACACCTCCATA
>CACZAM010000056.1:1191-11489 GCA_902779185.1 uncultured Eubacteriales bacterium | reverse complement strand
CTGTGTGAAGGATGGCGTCGTGTACCTGAACGGAGCTCCGATCAAGTTCCGAGGTGTGAACCGTCACGAATCCGACCCGGTCACGGGTGAAGTACAGAGTAGGTCCCGGATCGAACAGGATCTCTACATGATCAAAAAGTACAATTTCAACGGAGTTCGTGCCAGCCATTATCCGAATGTGCCCTATTTCTACCAGATCTGTGATGAGCTCGGATTCTATGTCATAGACGAGGCCGACAACGAAAGCCACGGCACCGGGCCTCTCAGCTACAACGAGGACGACTACAACGAGCGCATGCGGCTTGCCCACGTGCGGATTGCCGATAATCCGGATTTCATCGAACCGACACTTGACAGAGTCCGCTCCATGGTTCTGATGAACAGAAATCGCCCGTGCGTCCTCGTCTGGTCTATGGGAAATGAATGCGGCTACGGCCGCACCTTTGAGGAATCCCTCAAATGGACAAAGACTGTCGATCCGACCAGACTCACCACATATGAGAGCGCGTATTACGCAGCCTTCGACCGGGAATATGATATGTCAAATATCGATCTCTACGGAAGAATGTATCCGCCGTTCTCTGATGTCATCGACTATCTTGCCAAAGATCCCGAGAAGCCTCTCTTTCTGGTCGAATACTGTCATTCCATGGGCAACGGCCCCGGAGACTTTAAGGAATACAGGGACCTGACTGAGAAATACCCGCGTCTTTGCGGCGGATATGTCTGGGAATGGTGCGATCACGGAATCTACAAGGGAGTCGCCGAAACTGTCTGGACGGACTCGTCTATCCCGACAGAACGCCTCACACCGGGCTTTTGGAATTCAAGAATGTCCACCGTCCGCTCCGTGCATCCTACGATCCGGCCGAGGGCTTACTGACTGTCGGAAACTATCTGGACTTCCTGGATTTGTCTCCCTATGTAAAGGCTGAATACGTCCTGACCCTTGACGGAGAGGAAATAGCGCACGGCTCTCTGAGTCTCCCGCCTGTGCCGCCTCACGGATATGCCAAAGTCCCGCTCACTCTCGACATTCCGGAAAAGGGAAGGTGCTTCCTCTGCGTCACATATATCCTGACAAAACCGCTTCAGGGCATGCCGGCAGGACATGAACTTGGATTTGATGATATCGAGATACAGACTGTGGATAAGAGAAATCAGAAGGCTCTGGCAATGTTCTCATCTGTGAAAAATGCCCCTGCAGCGTATTCAGAGAGCGAAAATGCGGCATCCGCAGCAGTTCTGGAAAGTGAAAATGCGGCATCCGCAACTCTCCCAACAGTAACGGAGTCCGACACAGACCTCATTATCAAGGGCAGCAGCTTCACTTACACGTTAGACACCCTCTCAGGCCGCTTCACTTCACTTGTGACAAATGGCAGAGAGATGCTTACGAAGCCTGTTGATTTCAACCTCTGGCGGGCGCCGACCGACAACGATCAGCCGCTCACCGAGCGCTGGAAATTCGAGCGTCTGGATCACACGGTCACCAGAGCTTACAGCGCTGCCTGGGAAAACAAGGGTGATGCAGTCGTCATTCGAATCAAGCAGTCAGTAGCGGCAATGTCGGTGCAGCCGATTATTCGGGTCGATACCATTTGCAGCATCTATCCCGACGGAACAATCAAGCTGGAGTGCAGCGCGCAGAAAGACCGCGAGTTCCTGACGCTCCCGAGACTCGGCCTGCGTCTCTTCCTTGACCCGGCTTTAGGCGATGTCACCTACTACGGCATCGGTCCGCATGAGAGCTATATAGACAAGTGCCGCAGCGGAAAGCATGGAATTTATCATTCTTCCGTTGCAGACCTGCACGAGGATTATATAAGACCTCAGGAAAACGGCAGCCACACCGGCTGCGACTATGTCCGCCTTGAGGGTGACGGGCTCGCCTTCACGGCAGCGACCGGGGATGAGAACACCTTCTCATTCAACGCCTCGGTCTACACGCAGGAAGAACTTGAGACGAAACGCCACAATTACGAGCTTACGCCGTGCGGCTCTACAGTCCTGTGCATCGACCATAAGATGGCCGGAATCGGATCAAAGAGCTGCGGACCGGATCTCTCCGAGGAGTATCGGGTCGACGCGGACAGTTATCATTTTGTGTTCCTTATGCGGCCAGATACTATCTGAACAGCTGATGGAGGTTCCATTCGCGAGACCCGGCGGGAGCACGCACCAGTGAGTACCGTTCCGTTAAAGCTGCTCCCGTCACGGGTGCGAAGGGTTTTACAGATTTATTTTTTAAGGGGGTTTCCATGAAAGAAGAGAAAACATATTTGAAATGGTATAACAAAGTCGGTTACGGATCCGGAGATATCGCGGGCAATGTTGTATACGCCCTGCTGTCTGCATTTGTAATGATCTTCCTGACCGACACTGTCGGCATGAACGCCGGTATCGTCGGCACACTGATTGCCGTATCAAAGCTCTTTGATGGTGTGAGTGATATTTTCTTCGGTTCTCTGATCGACAAGACACATACGAAAATGGGCAAAGCCCGTCCATGGATGTTCTATGGCTTCTTTGGCTGCGCCATCTGCCTTGTCGCCATCTTCTGCATCCCGGCAGACATTAGCGCGACAGCCCAGTACGCATGGTTCTTTATCGCTTACACGCTCCTCAATGCCGGCTTCTACACAGCCAACAATATCGCCTACTCCGCACTGACCGCTCTTGTCACAAAGAATAATCATGAGCGTGTTGAGATGGGCTCCATCCGATTCATGTTCGCTTTCGGCACCAGCATGCTGATCCAGACAATCACCGTCGGCATGGTCGCATATTTCGGCGGAGGCGCGGGAGCATGGCGCACAGTAGCTATCATCTACGCGATCGTCGGTATCATTTCCAACAGCCTTTCCGTCTTCTCCGTCAGGGAGCTGTCACCGGAAGAACTGGCTGAAGATGAAGTTAAAAAGGAAGTGACCGAGGAGGAGAAATACACTCTGATCGACGCATTCAAGCTTCTCATTAAGAACAAATATTACCTGATGATCTGCGCCTCCTACATCCTGATGCAGATCTACTCCGCTACTCTCAACATGGGTATCTACTTCATGACCTACGTCCTTAAGAATGCCAACCTGCTCGGAGTTTTCTCCTGGGCAATCAACATCCCGATGATCATCGGTCTTCTGTTCACTCCGACCCTTGTTGCAAAGTGGGGCGGCATGTACAAGCTGAACCTCACCGGCTATACAATCGGCACACTCGGAAGACTCGGCGTTGTCATCGCCGGTTACCTTGGCTCCGTTCCGCTGATGCTGGCATGTACGGCCATCGCAGCCTTCGGTATGAGCCCGCTGCAGGGTGACATGAACGCCCTGATCGCTACCTGCTCCGAGTACACCTACCTTACCAGCGGCAAGCGCGTCGACGGAACTATGTACTCCTGCACATCCCTCGGCACCAAGCTCGGCGGCGGTATCGGCACAGCCCTTGCAGGCTGGCTGCTTGCCTTCTCCGGTTACGTCGGCGGCGCGGCAGTGCAGAGCGCTTCCTGCATTAACATGCTTCACATCATGTATCTCTGGATGCCGATGTGCTTCAACCTTCTGGTCACTCTGCTCCTCACAAGACTTAACGTTGAAAAGGCCAACGAGGATCTGAGAAAACAGCTGGGACACGTTAACTAATATTTAGGTCTCGCCGGCAAGACTTGCGCGGGAGCCGTGCCAGCGACATCTGACATAATTCCAGACCGAATCCCTGCGCATCAACGTATAGCGTTTATCCCAATGGAGAATAGAATTCCCCACTGAGATAATAAATAATGCCCCCCGTGCATAATTCAAGGCTGCCGCATCCGCATATGACTCGAAGATGTAATATCCGAAAACATCTGCGGCTGCGACAGCCGGCACCTCGAAAAAAACAGAGGCTGTCACATCAGGAAACCACGCCGCCAGGTGAAGCGGTGTCGGGTCCTGATGTGACAGCCTCTATGTCTTTGTCTGCTTATTGTCTGCGTTACTTACTATCTTTACATCTATTATCCCTGTACCGGGATTGATGATTCCGCCTATTTTGTCTGTCCGCCTGCAACACCGTACATATGCTGAAGGACCACCCTTCGCATCGTCTCATCACCGAAATGGTTCCGCATTGTATCGACCGCGGGACCTTTATTGGAAACAAGCTTCTCGGCATATTCGCGGTTCTTTGCCAGCTTGGCTTCCTCATCACAATCCGGCGCTTCCGCAAGGAGCTTCAGATAGGCTGCCAGATAATCCTTCTGTGCCCGCTTGAACGGCTCTTCAAGTCCCTTCCCGGCTTTCGCGTAGCTGAACGGATAGCGGATGCTGTCATACCAGTGCGGTTCACTTTCGATATTACTGAGAGCGCTGTCCCGGTCGAGTAGTTCCTTGAACTCCATCTGCACTTCGTCCCCAAGAGGCTCAGCCTGCGTGTCATAAATTTCAATGAGCAGCGTGTCCTTACCGAAAGCGGTGACCCTGTCCATGTTGAAGAGAGGAACATCCTTCTTCATCGGGCTGATGACGATTGTCTCCATGGTCATGAGACCTCCGAAGGCTTTCAGCGTCATTGCGCAGAGGTGACCGACATTTTCAATCTCATAGCTGTGCACGGCGAAATTAAGACCGAAGTGGCTGAGATGCCTGTCATCGCCGATATCATTTTCAGTGTATGAAAAATTCTCTCTGATCTGGCGGAGTGCGGGTCCGCATAATTTTGTCTTCATTAGCCTAAACCTCCTTTGCAGTGCTGCAAATGCATCCTCGGGTCGCTCCTGCCTCTGCCGGCATTTTTCCGACCGTCCATGTCTTGCTATGTCATATTATAGCAGACTGCGTCAGAATGTTGAATGCACAAAAAACACTCCGCAGGCATCTCCGGAAGATCCGGAGAATACCTGCGGGAGGAGGGGGGTCCTATATTTATTGAGTGATTGCCTTATTTATGAGAGCTTCTTCATAATCCAGTCAATATCGTTCGTAGTCTTCATCTTCTCAAGGACTTCCTCGTCATCGAGGCAGTCAGCGATCTTGCCGAGCAGGTCAAGATGCTCATCGCCAATACCTGCGATACCAAAGACAAGCTGAGCCTTCTCATCGCCGAAGTCTACGCCTTCCGGATACTGAATCATTGTGATAGCTGTCTTCTTGACAGTGCCCTTAGCCTGGGATGTGCCGTGCGGGATCGCAATGCCCATGCCCATGTATGTGCTGACCAGACGCTCTCTCTCGAGCATTGCGTCGATATACTGCGGTTCAACAGCGCCTCTTGCGACAAGGAGCTCGCCGGCCTTGCGGATTGCTTCTTCCTTGGTTACAGGCGGCTGATTCAGCAGGATGCTCTCACGGACGATGACATCCTTCTTCATGCCCTTAGTAGCTGTGTCGAGCATCTCATCAACAGCGCTCTTCTCCGGCTCCTCTGCAGCCATAGCGTCAAGAGTTGTAAGCTGTACATAGAGTGCATCGAGTGCCGGATCGTTCAGGAAGTTGCCGATCGTTACGAGCTGAGCGTTCGGAGCGGACTTTCTTGCACGGTCTGCAAGTGTTGTCTGTACGACTGCGATGTTGCACTCTGCCGGGATGTTGTCAACAGAAGTATTCTTTACAGTGATGTCAGGTCTGACGGCCTTGATGCGGTTGCGGAACTTTGTAGCACCCATTGCGGAGGAGCCCATACCTGCGTCGCAAGCGAAGATGACCATGCGGACGGAAGCTGCGTCTGTTACAGTAGCTGTGCCCTTAGCCTGAGCCTTCATATCAGCCATCTGGCCCTGAGCTTCTTCAATCGATGCTGTTGTGCTGGTTGCCTTGATGATGACGGATGCGATTGCGCAGGATACTGCTGCTGCAAGCAGGACGCCAATGAGGATGAACAGGATCTTGTCCTTCGGTGCCATAGCCATGAAAGCGATGATGGAGCCCGGTGAGGACGGTCCCTTAAGGCCGCAGCCTGTAATTGAGAACCATGTGATGGCGCAGATGTTACCTACGATCGGAGCAATGATGACTACCGGGTTCATAAGTACATACGGGAAGTAGATTTCATGAATACCACCGAGGAAGTGGATGATGATAGCGCCGGGTGCGGAATCCTTTGTTGCCTTGTCTTTTGCGAACATCCAGTATGCGAGCAGAACGCCGAGGCCCGGGCCCGGGTTAGCTTCAAGCATGTACATGATGGACTGGCCGGCTGTCTTGACCTGCTCAGCACCGATCGGTGTGAAGATACCGTGGTTAATAGCGTTGTTGAGGAACAGGACCTTGGCAGGCTCGATAAAGATTGCGGACAGCGGGAGAAGGTTGTTCTTGATAAGAACATCAACACCTGCGGTCAGAACTGCGAGGATCGCTGTCATGAACGGGCCGATTACATAGTAGCCGAAGATTGCGATCAGCATACCGATGATACCTACTGAGAAGTTGTTGATCAGCATCTCAAAGCCGGCCGGCATTCTTGTTTCCATGAACTTGTCGAACTTCTTGATGACCCAGCCTGCGAACGGGCCCATAGCCATAGCGCCCATAAGCATCGGCTGTCCGTCTGTGCCGCCGACACCGGCGATACATCCGACGACTGCGATAGCGCCCATGACGCCGCCGCGGTCACCGCCGACCATCTTACCGCCTGTGTAAGCGATCAGGATCGGGAGCAGATAAGTAAGCATGTACGGCTGAATGGATGCGAGCTGTTCGTTGGGCAGCCAGCCGTCCGGGATGAACAGAGCTGTGATAAAGCCCCATGCGATGAATGCGCCAATGTTCGGCATGACCATGGCGGATAAGAATTTTCCAAATCTCTGAAGTGCGTTCTTCATCGTTTTTCTCCTTCGAAAAGTAATTTACTTAAATATATGTCTAACTTTCAGCTTAGAATATTTTCCCGCTCCCGGGGCCTTCCGGCCCCGGAAATTGTGGGAGGATTGAAATCAGATTAGTCGAAATTGGCAAGCAGATACTCTTCTGCTTCCGGGCACCACAGTCCGTTGTGAGCATCTACGATGTCAGCAAGTGCTGTGTATCTCTCGTCCTCTTTGCCCTTCTCGCGAAGTTCTGTGAGGCCGATCAGCGGCATTGTAATGTGATTGTAGATAAGCTTCTTGCCGCCCGGGATCTTCGGAAGATTGAGGACTGTCTCAGCTGCGGCATCAAGACCGCCGATATGTGTGACCATAACTGCCGGATTGATGCGGCCTGCTGCTGTGAGCTCAAGGCACTCGATCATGTCGGCGGTATTTCCACCGGTGGTTCCCATTACATGAGTTGAATTGTAATGAACATCATAGAAATTCATCTTTGCAGAGAAGTTCGGGTCTGTCGGGCCTGCGAAGAAGTTCAGGCAGCCATCACGTCCCAGCACCCCGCTGGACTGCTCTACGACTGCAGCTACCGGTGCGTAGCAGAGAACATCGTCAAATCCTGTGCCGCCTGTCATCTCGCGCAGGTAAGCTACCGGATCTTCAACAGTACCTGTGTTTACAAAGTGAAGTTCGATATTCCTTGCGTCTGCTTCTTCCTGCGGGAAGAGCTCAGCAGCGCGATCCAGTCTGTCCTGGTTAACGTCTGTCACGACGATCATGCCCGGGCGTCTGTCGCAGTTCATTGCGTAGCTCAGTGCGCCGAGACCCATCGGACCTGCACCTGCCATGATTGCAAGCTTGCCGCCTTCTTTGATGCCCATTTCATGAGTGTAAACACCCATCTGTGTGTGATATGCAGCATGGAATGCGCCTACGCTGCAGGAGTACGGCTCAGCGAGAGATGCCTCGTAGTATGCTCTGCCCTTGTACTCGAGCATGCATCCGAGCTCCATGACTTCTGCCGGAATGATGCAGTACTCAGCGTTTCCGCCGAAGAACTCATATGAGTAGCCCGGGCTCCACATTGTGCCCTTGTAGTTCAGAGCCGGCTGCAGGGTGAATTTCATGCCCGGTTTGAACTTGTCCTGATGAGCCTTGCCGACCTTGACGATGTCACCGGCCATCTCATGGCCCATGATTGCCGGATGATCTGCAACGTCAGCATGAACTCTCTTGTGCTTTGTTCCGAGGATAGCGCATTTGTAAGTGGACATGCATACGCTGTCGGAGATGACCTTTACCAGAATCTCATCATCTTTGATTTCCGGTAATTCGAATTCATCGAGTCTTAAATCATTTGCTGCGTGAAGTCTGACTGCTTTTACTTTCATAGTAACCTCCCTTTCACAGTGCAGAATTTTGTTGTTACAACAGTGTTGTTTCGTACTTAAATTGTTGTTTCAACTGTTGATGTTATTGTATCAAAAGTTATTTTGTTTGTCAACTGTTATTTTGAAAGTTTTTTATTTTTGAGTCAACAGTTTTTCAATCTTAACTCCTTATGCGTTAAAGCCTGTGTATTTTAAATATATATGTTCTATTGTAATCTCTTTCGGGTTAAATGGTGACTGTTGCAAGTACAGAATTATTTTCATTATAACAGCAAAGTTTCACCCTCATGCTCCGGCTAAAATCCCTGCTCTCATATTCTTTGCTTTACCGCACCGTTACGGCTGCTTTTTGTACTGTTGAAAGCACAACCCTGTCTTTTGTTCTGACAGACTCAGCTTCGTATTCAGGGCATAAAAAAAGACCCTCGCACTTACCGGTGGTCTCAGAAGATTTAGCAGCTCATTTCTTTATCATAGAAACAAGGGGCTGTGAAAAAATGAGGTTGAAAACCTCAGGCTTCACAGCCTCCCTTGTTTTTTCTGGACACTTCTTCAAATAATTCTAAAAAAGGGCGCAATACCCCTTTCCCCATTGAAAGCGCAATGATATCGGTCACGCCGTCCTGGGAAGTCTCATCTGTTTGTTGTAGTATTTATAGAGATTGTGGCCTATAGAAACAAGAGTTAATTCGAGCTTCACGTTATCCAGACCTCTTCTTACCGTACGCTTGTACCATCGATCGTATTTCATTACGCCAAAGGTACCTTCCGCCTGGATTGAACGGTTCATCCTCAGCAGCGCTCCATGAATGCTTTCCAGGTTATCAATCACCTCTTTATGCATGGCGCTCAGCTCTTCGTTGATCCGGACAGTCCTGTTCTTTTCTGTCTTCTTGCATTTCTCCGCATACGGGCATCCGCTGCAGTCTTCACAGGTATAGTATTCTTCCTGCCGCCCATACTGATTGCCTCGTACTGGTTTCCTATAGGCAAAATGAAACGCTTTCCCATTCGGACAGATCATTTCTCCAAACTCGTTCGTCTTGAAGTTTACTGCCCGGAAGGGGTCGTCATGATAGTCTTTGTCTGTTGTTTCTTTCTTATACATCGGGAACTTCATGAATTTCTCCATCCCGTGTTCCTGACAGAACAGATAGTTGTTGAATGAACCATACCCTGCATCTGTTATCGGATATTTGGGATAGAATCCATAAAGCTCATGAAATTTTTCCATTAACGGCACAAAGCAATCCATATCTGAACGATGCTGCAACACATCTGCTACAGCTATGTATTCATCTGCTACACCGATCTGGATGTTATATGCAGGCAGGAGCTGGTCATTTCCCATGTAGTCCTTCTTCATCCGCATAAACGTTGCATCATGATCTGTCTTGGAATAGCTGTTCCTGTCCGGGCCACAGATCCGGATTTTTACAACATATTCCCTGAGCTTCGCCAGATAAGTCTTCAGTTTCTCATAATACCGTTGTTCCTGGCTTTTCCTGTGTCCACGTCCGGAGACAAAGTCCTTTTCATCAATATGGCAGACGGAAGCATATCTGTTCAGGACCGTTTCCAATTCATCCGGTGTATACTCTGTTTTCGTCTCAATCTTCAACCCGGTGTACGCCAGCGTATCATTCATTTCCGTGAACAGCACTGTGATCTTCGAAAACAGACGGTACCTGGATTTTTCTGTTGCCTTCTTCCAGACCCATGTGTACTTGTTTGCATTTGCTTCAAACTTGGAGCCATCTATATACAGATGCTGTAGATCCACGCCTTCCTGATCCACTATGTAGTCCACGATGGCCTTAAAGATATCCTCTGCCGGCTCTTTCAGTTCCTCATTGATAAAGTAGCTGAAGGAACGGTAGGTAGGAGTCTCATAATCCATCAAGTACATATACCGTATGTTTGTTTTGCAACGGTCTTCCAGTTCTCTCAGGGATGCATATCCCGTGTCCATAAAGCCGAATAAGACTGTCTTAAGCATGTTGACCCGATTATATCCTGGCCGGCCAATCTTATGTGATGGCTCAGGCTTCAGATACTTTGCGATTTCAATCTCCTCCATGATTCTGTCAAATGCCAGTACCGGATCACAAATGTCGAGGACATCT
>CACZAM010000056.1:0-1164 GCA_902779185.1 uncultured Eubacteriales bacterium | reverse complement strand
GGTATTATTCATCGCAAAATAATTATACCAAATGAAAAAGGACGCCTCTAGGTTTTCACCTAAAGGCGTTCTTTTTCATAGGACTTTTTTCACAGCCCCTGTCCTTACTCTTATATGAATCACATTGGAAGCAACTTTGCAGCTTCCTTATCACACTACTCACATTCCACAGATCTTATCAATCTCAGCCAGCTCACTCTTCTCAAAATGTGTATTATCGAGCGCCTTAATGTTATCAAGAAGCTGCTCCGCACGCGACACTCCGACCAGAACAGATGTCACATCGCTGTCCTTGACGACCCAGGCAAGCGCCATCTGAGCGAGGGACTGCCTCCTGCGATTACCCAAGTACATCAACTATCCCCTCAGCCGTACTCACCGCCGCCACGACCGGCTCTTTCCCTGTCAGTTTTCTCCATGCCGATGCCGTACTCTCCCCAATGCACACCGCCTGCACATCCGACACGGCGTCCCACTCGCCTGCATCGTTCAGCATCTCATAAAATGCCCTCACTCCGCCTGCGCTTGCAAATATGATTGCATCGAAGGGATATTCTCTAAGCTCAGGAATAATCGTCCCTCTCTCAAGGCTGTAAATAGCTCTTTCCTCATAGTCTATTCCATGCTCCCGAAGCATTTGACCGAGTATGGGGCTTGCCTCCGCTGCTCTGAGCATAAGTACTTTTCCGTCTGCAGCAAGATGCTCATAGTTCTGCGTCGGCAGACATTTTTCACCACACCCAGTGTTCTCACCATTCTGAGTCCGATACACATCTATCAGCGCCTCCCCCAGCGCTTTCGATGTGTACTCGCCCGGAACCAGATCCGCAAACACGCCATGACCTGCCAGCTCCTCCGCCGTTGCCTCCCCGATGCAGGCTACTTTCACATGAGCCAGACTTCTCACGTCCATCCTGCACAATGCTAGCTCCTCGAAAAAGATCTTCACACCGTTCGCGCTGGTAAAAACGAGCCAGTTCACATCCGAAAAATCCTCAGGGATATTCTCAGCATGAGCGCGCACAACGAGACTCACCAGTGGCGCCCCGTGTGCTCCCGCATCCTTCAGCAAGCCACACATCTTCTTAACGAACCCCTTGGTCCCGACGACAAGATAATTCTTTCCGCAAAGCCTACCCTTATCCTTCGAAGAGAAATCAAGCC
>CACZAM010000055.1 GCA_902779185.1 uncultured Eubacteriales bacterium | reverse complement strand
CATTAGATATCTTCGCTCTTTTTCTTTCCATATGAAAGCTCCCTTTATGATTAACAGTGATTTTGTTTTTCACTGTCTCTCATAAAGGGAGCGTATCAGGTCGTCCGGGCTCTTAATTTGCCTATATCTGCTTCACAAAACAGCGTCTGCGCTTGTGCGGCTCAATATTGAACATCTTCCACTGGTGATGCACGTTTGTGTTCAGCTCAAGCTGCGGTCCTGTCTCGGCTTTCCTTATGCCGTTTTTGTTGCATCCTGTAAACAGATGCTCCATGATCACTCCATTAAGTCCTGTCTTCTGATATTCCGGTCTTACTGCTATGAGCAGAAGGTCTAGCGTGTCTTTCTTCTGCATCAGCGCCTTCAGAAGACCCATCCATCCGGTCGGCATAAGATGTCCGCCGCATTTGCGCATGGCCTCAGCCGTTGAAGGAGCTCCTACTCCAAATCCCATCAGCTTATCGTCGTCGTCTACGATCAGGCAGACAAAGTCCGGATCGACCAGCGGCAGGAACTTGTTTGTATACTTTTTGATCTGCCTTTCGTTCAGCTCCACTACCCCGTAAAGATGCGCATAAGCTATGTTTACAAGTTCAAATACCTGTTTGATATAAGGTTTGTATTGTGCTTTGTGCTTTACCGTGACCTTGTGGAAGCCGGTTCTCTTCAGCATGGCATCGGAGATTCTTTTAAGCCTGATGTAGTTCGGATCGTCCCATCCGTTAAGAGGGATCAGGTGCTCGATCCAGTCGGTATCCTTCACATAACCCAGGGACTCAAGATGATCGACATAGTACGGATCATTGTAGTAGGTGTAGAACATGCTGCGCTTGTCAAAGCCCTCCACCAGCATTCCTTCCCTGTCAAGGTCGCAGAATCCGAGCGGTCCGTGCACCTCGTTCATGCCCTTTTCTCTCGCCCAGTTCTCCACCTCTTCAAATAGGGCTTTGGACACTGCCCTGTCGTCTATGAAGTCCACCTGTGAAAAGCGCATCCTTTTAGTGCCCCACTTCTCGTTGGCAGCGTGGCTCAGTATGGCTCCTATGCGGCCGACCACTTCCTCATTTCTGTATGCGAGCCACGATTTAGCTTCGCAGTACTCGAATGCCGGGTTCTTTTTCTCGTCCCAGTCATCAATGTCATCTCCATAGAATGCCGGCACATAGTTTTCATGGTTACAATAAAGGCGGTTCGGAAAGTCCACGAAGACCCTCCGCTCCGCCTTAGTTGTTACCTCTTTGATTATCAGATTGTCTTTCAAGAGATAGCTCCGTTCTTTATTTATGGTTTCTCTTCTTTGTCATCGTCAGATGGACAGGCAGACCGCCTGCTGTGTAAGGAGGTACACGTCCGATGATGAACGGCCTTGCGTATTTAAGATACTCTTCACTTACATATGTACCGTCATTGATGATCCAGTCCAGAGGTACCTTGCGTTCAACGTTTGCCACCTCATGGATGTCGAACATGTCATATGTCTCTACATACGGCTCCCTGCTGTTTACCTGAATGGTTACCATCTTGCCGGTATTGCCCTCAAAAGCAGCCTTTGCAGCAAGGTATCCTACATTGTAAGCCTCGTCAGAGTCGCTTCTCGAAGCAAGGTGCGCAGCGCATCTCTGCAGTGACGAAAACTCGATATAACGCGATTTGAGTCCGGTCTGCTGAGTTACGAGGCTTGCAAGATATGCAGCGGTTCCGGCGAGCTGTTTGTGACCGAACGCATCCACGTGGTCATTGACGGTTCCGAGCTCGCATACGAACTTGCCGTCAGCAGTCTTAAGGCCTTCGGATACTGCAATAACGACCGACTTCTTGGTCTTGGCGAGAGTCTTTACTCTCTTGATGAAGTCATTGATATCAAAAGTAACTTCCGGCAGATAGATCAGGTCAGGGCCTGAGCAGTCGATGTCCTTCGACAATGCAGCTGCAGCTGTGAGCCAGCCTGCGTGGCGGCCCATGATCTCAACGATACAGATGGTCGGCTTTGATACGCCGTAGCTCTCGTTGTCCCTGATGATCTCTTTCATCGAAGTAGCGATGTATTTTGCAGCCGAACCATAGCCCGGGCAGTGGTCAGTCATAGGCAGGTCGTTGTCGATTGTCTTAGGAATACCCATGAACTTCTGTTTTTTCTGATGCGATACCGCATAGTCCGCAAGCTGCTTTATGGTATCCATTGAATCGTTTCCTCCGTTGTAGAGGAAGAACTCGATGTTTCTCTTATCAAGGATATCGAAGATCTTTTCATAGAGCTTCTCATTTCCTTCGATCGGAGGCAGTTTATAACGGCATGTGCCGAGGAACGAAGACGGAGTTCTCTTGAGCAGAGAAAGATCCTGTCCACTTGTGATGTAATCTTCGATGTCTACGATGTCCTCATTCAGGAATCCTTCAATGCCGTAATGCATTCCGTAGATTCTCCTGATTCCTGCTTTCCAGCTTGCCTTTATAACGCCAGCAAGGCTGGAATTGATTACGGCGGTAGGTCCGCCGGACTGTCCGATAATTAAATTTCCTTTCATCTTTTTTCCCTTCTTGTCAGGTCTCTGGTCCGCCGTGCTTAAGCGGTATCCGACCCTGTCTTGCTTGATATTTCAATATGTTTACTAAAACAAAAATCGTTCCAATTATATTCTCATCCACTTTTTCAGTCAATGCTGAATGGCTATTTTTTGCACATCTCTTTGTTCAACATCACAAACAAAAACCATTCCTTTTGTTCAGCTGCTTACATATTCAAAGTAATTACAGGTTTATGTGAATTGAATGTGCCATGTGTGTTAGAATACATGAAGTGGATTAAACTGAAAAAAGGAAACTATGTAAAACTATGAATAATAAGGAATTAAGCGAACTCATATACCCTTCTCTTCCGCACACTCCGGAAGATTACGAGGCGATGTATCCGCAGAGAAATCTGCCTGAAGGTGCAATGGTCACCAGGCTGGGCCCGAGTCCTACCGGTTTCATACATCTGGGCAATCTCTACGGCGCTTTTGTTGATGAGAGGCTGGCGCACCAGAGCGGCGGTACATTTTTCCTCAGAATAGAGGACACTGATGACAAGCGCTATGTTGAGAACGCAGTAGAGACGATAATCGGTTCTCTCGATTTCTTCGGCATACGCTTTGACGAGGGAGTTACCGAAAGCGGCGACATCGGAGACTATGGAGACTACACACAGAGCCACAGAGGCGAAATCTATCGCACGTTTGCAAAGAAGCTCCTCGCAGACGGCCTTGCCTATCCATGCTTCCTCACTGAAGAAGAAATAAGCGCCACAAGGGAAAAGCAGGAAAGCGCAAAGATCTCTCCGGGAATCTATGCAGGCTGGTCAAAATACAGAGACTGGGACAAGGACGAAGCCATAGAAAACGAAGTTGTCTCAAGAATAAATGCAGGAGAACCTTTCGTCATCAGGCTGAAATCGCGCGGCGTGCCGAATGCTTCAGCAGAAGAGACTTCAAGGCATACGGTCAATGATGCCATACGCGGTGAACTCTCTGTGCCTGATAATTTTCTCGATGTGGTCATCATAAAGCAGACAGGTATTCCGACATACCATTTCGCGCATGTAGTCGACGACCATCTGATGCGTACCACGCATGTCGTAAGGGGCGAGGAATGGCTGCCTTCCCTTCCGATCCATGTAGAGCTCTTCGAGGACCTCGGATGGGATCTTCCGGTATACTGTCACACGGCCCAGCTAATGAAGATCGGAGAGGATGGCAACAAGCGCAAGCTTTCCAAGCGTAAGGATCCTGAGCTCTCGCTCGACTTCTACCGGAACGAGGGCTATCATCCGGCAGCAGTCAGGGAGTATCTGCTTACCATACTCAACTCAAATTACGAAGAATGGCGCCTTGAAAACCCGGAAGCTCCGGCTGAGGAATTCAGGTTTACTACCGAAAAGATGTCGAGCAGCGGAGCGCTCTTTGATCTTAACAAGCTCAATGATGTAAGCAAAAACACCCTGCTGCACATCGACGCGCATGAGCTGGCTTCATGGCTGAAGTCATGGTCTGACGAATTCGCTCCTGAATACGGCTATATGTTTGCAGATATGGATCATCTCGCGGAGATACTCGATCTGGGCAGACATGATGCCCGTCCGAGAGCCGATCTTGTATACGCCAGACAGATAATGGACTTTATAGGCTACTTCTTCGATGAATCGTTTGAGATAAAGGATGGGTATCCTCCAGAGGCAGCTGCAGACGCAGAGACTATACTTAAGGCATACCTCGATTCCTACGATCACTCCGATGACAACGGTCAGTGGTTCGACAAGATCCGGGAGATAGCGGTATCCCTCGGATATGCGGCAAAGCCTAAGGACTTCAAAAAGCATCCTGAAGATTATAAGGGTCATGTGGGACATGTAAGCACCATAATCAGAATAGCGCTGATGGGGCGCGCGCAATCGCCTGATGTCTGGGCAATCCAGCAGATCATGGGCGAAGATATGGTGCGCGCGCGCATCGGAGCGGCACTAAACTAACATTAAGGAGAATTTCAATGGAACCGATTTTAGTAATCATGGCTGCCGGAATGGGCAGCAGATATGGCGGCAATAAGCAGCTCGATAAGATAACAGATCAGGGCGACATCATTATGGATTTCAGCCTCTATGACGCTTATCAGGCGGGGTTCCGCAGAGTGTGCTTCATCATCAAACACGACTTTGAAGAGATCTTCAGAGAGCACATTGAGAACGGAGCCGGCAGGAAGTACGAAGTGCATTACGCTTTCCAGGAAGGCGATGACCTGCCTGAAGGATTCAGTCTTCCGGAAGGGCGCACCAAGCCTTGGGGAACCGGTCAGGCCGTCCTTTCCGCAAGGAACATCATCGATGCCCCGTTTGCAGTCATCAACGCGGATGATTATTACGGCAAGGAAGGCTTTGTAAAGATCTATGAGTTCCTTACAACAAAGGCCGACGCTTCACACAACTGCATGGTTGGATTCGAAGTTGAGAAGACCCTTTCCGAGAACGGTACGGTATCACGCGGCATCTGCAAGGCTGAGAACGGCATGCTTACTGACATCGTTGAGCACCTGAAAGTCGGAAGAGAATCTGACGGAACAGTCACCGATACCCTTCCTGACGGCAGCAAGGAGATCATCCCTGCAGACTCACCGGTATCGATGAACCTCTGGGGATTCGGACTCGAATACATGAAAGTGCTCGAGGAAGGATTCAAAAAAGCTCTCATCCGCATCATGGAAGAGAACCCTATGAAGGGTGAATATTATATTCAGACTCCGATCAACGACCAGATAGCTGACGGATCAGCAACATATGAAGTGCTGACGTCGTCAGACAAGTGGTTCGGTGTAACATACAAAGAAGACAAGCCTGAGGTGGTAGCAAAGTTCGCTGCACTGAAAGCTGACGGAACCTATCCTCTAAACCTATGGGACTGATAATGTCCGGATGCATAGAGTTATAAATCACGACACAAAAAAGCAGTTGGCTTTCCTTTCCAACTGCTTTTTTCATTACTTCTTATAGCAAATCGCTCTTTTGATTTGCTCGACAATCTCTTCGCCAACCAGTATTTTTACCAGTTCAAAGGCAAAGTCGAACGATGCGCCAAGGCCCTGGCCTGTGATAATATTGCCGTCAGCCACTACACTCTCCCCTGTCAGGACCGCCCCTTTCATTTGACCTTCAAAGTCCGGATGGCATGTCGCCTTCTTTCCTTCCAGCAATCCCAGATCAGCCAGAAGTGACGGTGCTGCGCAGATAGCAGCAAGATGTTTTTCTGCGGCAAACTCCCTGCACTTCTCAACGACCAAAGAGTTTGCACCCAGGTTTTCGGTTCCCAGGCGTCCGCCCGGCAAAACTATCAGATCAACTGTATCATAATCGACATCAGCTGCCATCACGTCAGCCTGCACCTTTATATGCCTCGATGAATCTATCTGCAGTCCCTCCATCGCGGATGCCATAACGGTCTCGATCCCGGCTCTCCGCAGAATATCCACTACGATCAGGCCTTCACATTCTTCAAATCCGTCAGCAAGAAAAACTATAGCTTTCATACGATACTCTCCTTTTCGCCAGCCCTGTCCCTACTCGCAGCAGTATCCTGCCCGGTAATCTATATTAATGATGCTTTCTATGTCGGCACAAATGCGCTTTTCCATGTCAGCAGTATTGTTACTGCCGTCTGCGGCCGAAATGCATATTTCAAGTGCAGGCTCATAATCGGATGGTTTTATCATCACAGCGGAGCCTCCCTCGAGGCGGTACTCAACAGCTCCGGATTCCGGAGATCCGTCCGCTTCATTCCCGTGATCTATTATATTCCCGACGCCGATATCTCCTATCGTCTTAAAGCCGCAGCGGAACATACTCATGACATACAGCAATTCAGGCATGCCACCGGCGACTTTGAATCGATGGCAACTCATTAAAGCTCGATCTTTCCGTCTGCAAACATAAGAGCGCTGGTGAAAAGATCCCAGCCGTCATATGGCAGTTTGAACGGGAGATGCATGGTAAGGTTCCCGATTACAGGTAATCCATACTTATTAAGGTATGCGACTGTTCCGGCGACTCCGCCGACGAGTGCTGTACAAGCAAGAAGCTTCTTCATTTCAACGTCTCCTTTTCTTCTTTCTTTCGAGTTTTATCTGACTGCCGCGGGCAGTTCTATTTGCCCGTTGTGTAGTTGTCGAAGTATCCCTGGATGTAGACAACAGGTGTGCCCTTGTCTCCCGAGCCTGATGTGAGGTCGCAGAGCGATCCGATAAGGTCTGTAAGGCGTCTAGGTGTTGTGCCTTCAGATACCATGTTGCCTACAAGGCTCTCCTGCGGCTTGTCTGCGATCGCCTTTGAAATAGCCTCCCTGAGCTCCTCTCCCGAAAGATTCGCAAAGTCGTTGTCTGCGAGATACTTGAGTTTGAGTTCGTTTGGTGTGCCCTCGAGTCCCGGTGTGTAGAACGGCGATACTACAGGATCAGCGAGCTCCCAGATCTTTCCTACAGGATCCTTGAATGCTCCGTCACCGTAGATCATTACTTCTACGCACTTTCCGGTCTTCTCGAGCATCCTGGACTGGATATCGTCAACTATGTGCTGGGCATCCCTTGGGAAGAGCTTGACTGTGTTCTCAGTCGCCTTGTTGGAGCCGAGCAATCCATAGTTTTCGTTATAACCGCTGCCATTGACCGATGCATTCAGGATCTCATCCATTCCGTATACATTCGCGCCTTTTTCTTTGAGTATCCTCTTGGTGCGTGCGCGTGTATGGATATCGCAGTTTATGACATTATTTGTGTAATTGAGTATCTCTTCCGCATGGTTGGCGAAGATGATCTCAGCTTCAGCTCCGGCAGCCTTTATAAGGTCACCGTAATAAGACACATAATCCACTCCCGTGAACTGGTGCTTGTTCTCGCCAAAAAGCTCCCTGTACTTCTCCTCAGTAAGGACATCACGGTATGGGTTCACTCCCGATTCATCTATCTGATCCATTGTGAGAAGTGCATTGCCGACTTCGTCCGAAGGATAGCTGAGCATGAGCACTACCTTTTCTGCGCCCATGGAGATTCCTCTCAGGCAGATAGCGAATCTGTTCCTTGAAAGGATCGGCCATATGACTCCGACCGTACCTCCGCCGAGTTTTGCCCTGACATCTGCCGCAATATCATCAACGCTTGCGTAGTTGCCCTGGCACCTTGCCACTACAGACTCTGTGATGCAGACTATGTCTCTGTCTCTTACGTCAAATCCGTCATCGGAATCTGCGGCTGCGAGCACGCTGTCTACGACCATCTGTGCAAGGTCATCTCCCTCACGGAAAATAGGGCATCTGATGCCGCGTGAAACTGTACCTACTCTTCTTTCATTACTCATTTTTATTTCCCTTCTCACCCTGTGGTATTTTACGGATTGTGCAATTTGCACATAAATATGACTTTATAATTTTATCACCAGCGATAAATCACTTCAATAATACAGCCGCCCTTTTTAGGCGGCCGTATCATACTTAAATCATATCATTTATCATATCTCAATTATTTTCATCGTGTTGGTTTCAGAGCGCTGGTAGCTGTGTCTTCCTCTGACAACACCGGCAATGAACACCATAATGTCTCCTCTGGAAGAGAGACCTTTCTCCCTCATGATGTCCAGGCAGTCCTCCATAAGCTCGTCAGTGGAGTGCGCCCTGTCGGACAGCATAGGCTTTACCCCCCAGAGCAGATTCATCTGTCTTACGACCATTGGCTCCGGTGAAAAAGCATAGATATCGGAATCAGGTCTGCACTTCGACACCTGTACTACTGTCGATCCGGAAGAAGTAGGAGCCAGAATGGCTCTTGCTTTAAGTTCCTTTGCAGCAGTCACGGCAGCCATGCAGGTAGTGCTCGATATAGAGACATTCTCTGATTCCTGAAGTACATGATGATTGATCGCGAACTGCTCAGTATACTCAGTTATTGAAGCCATCATCCTGAGAGCCTCTACCGGGTACTCTCCGCTTGCCGTCTCACCGGAAAGCATTACAGCATCTGAACCGTCATATACAGCATTGGCAACGTCCGTGACCTCAGCTCTCGTCGGGCGAGGGTTGCGCATCATCGAATCGAGCATCTGTGTGGCTGTTATAACGATCTTGCCCTTCTCATTGCATCTGGCTATCATCTCACGCTGCAGCTGAGGGATCATTCTGGCTTCTACTTCTACTCCGAGGTCGCCCCTTGCCACCATGACGCCGTCCGCCGCGTCTATGATCTCTTCCAGATTGTCAATGCCTTCGCCTGACTCGATTTTAGCTATGATCTTTATACGCGATCCATACTCTTCTGCAAGCTTGCGTATCTTGTTGATAGTGCCTGCATTCCTGACGAAGGAAGCAGCAATAAAGTCATACTCATTCTCAAGTCCGAACTTGATGTCTTCGTAGTCTTTTTCCGTAAGATCAGGCAGTCCCACCTTTATGCCCGGCAGGTTGACGCCCTTTCTCTCGGAAAGGCCGCCGCCGTTTATAATGCGGCATTTGACTTCGCCGCCATCGATCGCCTCAACTTTGAGCTCGATGGCTCCGTCATCTATCAGCACGGTATCACCGGCAGAAAGGTCTGCAGCGATGTCTTTGTATGTAACGTAGACATGTTCTGCATTGCCTTCCGCAGCAGGATCTTCAGCATATGAAAGAACCACCGTACCGCCCTTTTCGAGCCTTACAGCTTTATGATCCTCCAGCATCCCTGTACGGATCTCCGGTCCTTTTGTATCAAGGAGCATGGCTATAGGTCTTCCGGCTTCCTTCGCAGCTTTCCTGACACGCGTCAGCATTTCAAGATGACTCTCATGTGTGCCATGCGAAAAGTTGAATCTGGCAACATCCATCTCTTTCGCAAGCTCAGCGAGTATCTTCTCATCGGACTCCCTAGGGCCCATGGTACATACGATCTTAGTCTTTCTCATAACAGATTCCTCTCTTGTTATCTCGATCCGGCTTATACAAAATTATTATACCATATAGAAAGACCGGTGCATCAATGGTAAAGTTGCCATTTCTGCACCGGTCTTATGTTTTTTGGCTCTTTAACAAAGATTGGGGTCGAGTGTACGCCTATCCAATAAGTGGGGGTCTTCTGGAATAGCGTCAGAAGAGGCTATTCCAGAGATGGG
>CACZAM010000054.1 GCA_902779185.1 uncultured Eubacteriales bacterium | reverse complement strand
GATACCCCCATCTCTGGAATAGCCTCTTCTGACGCTATTCCAGAAGACCCCCACTTATTGGATAGGCGTACACTCGACCCCAATCTTTGTTAAAGAGCCGAAAAAAAGAGCGTTTTTGACGCTCTTTTTTTACTAATGTGATGAATATGTGATAAAATATGCTATCGTCATATATTATGACATATTATTACCTACGAGAAAGGACGTGATAATTTGCTTATTTACATAGCTAAGCGACTGGCAGCAGCAGTAGCTACTCTGCTCCTTATCATGACGATTACTTTCTTCCTGATGAACACCATTCCCGGAAGCCCGTTCCTGACAGAGAAGTCCACTCCTCAGCAGATAGAACTGGCAAACCAGAAATATGGTCTCGACAAACCTCTTATAGTTCAGTTAAAGAATTATCTGGTGAACTATTGCAAGGGGGATCTGGGCGTATCTCTTAAGATGCAGGAAGGAACCCCTGTAAAAGATATTCTGTTCAAGCAGGGGAAATTCGGATTGTCCATGAGACTGGGACTGCTTGCCGTACTTGTCGCAGTGGTCCTGGGCATACCTTTGGGATGCCTTGCGGCTTATAAACGAGGTACCTGGGTGGACGGACTGCTCAGGGTGCTTACTACCGTTGGCGTAGCTATCCCGACATTCGTGCTTGCTGCAACGCTTCTGATTTATTTAGGAGTTAAGGCGCAGCTGCTCCCTGTACTTTCGGGCAGCCTGACAAGCTGGAAAGCATATATCATGCCGGTAATATCGCTCTCGTTCTATGACGTATGCTATATTGCCAAACTGACGAGGACTTCCATGCTCGACGCGATCAATCAGGACTACATACGTACTGCAAGAGCAAAGGGCGTCAGGAATAAGTGGATAGTACTCAAGCACGCTCTCAGGAACTCGCTGATCCCTGTAGTTACATTCCTCGGACCGCTGATCGCATTCATCATTACCGGTTCGTTCGTAGTTGAAACTACATTCTCCATTCCGGGACTCGGCAAGTACTTCGTAGAGAGCGTTATCAACCGTGACTACACTGTAATCATGGCGACCACCTTTGTAGTATCCATTCTGGTAATCGTAATGAACCTGGTAGTGGATATCGTATATAAGGTGATCGATCCTAGAATCACGCTCAGCTCAACAGACGAATAAGGAGGAATCATGAAACAGGCATTCAAAGAATTCAGCCCGTTCCAGGTTAATCCTGATAAAGTCTGGGCTGACTATAACATCAACGCTTCCGACTTTGAGCCGGCAACGGAATCAGAGAAGGAGAGCATGGTAGAAATAAGAAAGAGCGTGTCCTACTGGAGAGACGCGGCCAGAAGATTCAAAAACAATACCGTTTCCATGGTAGCTCTCGGGATCTTCATCATTGTGCTGCTCTTCGCGTTCCTTGGACCATCGCTTATTCCTTACGACTATGCAAATCAATACAGAAGCTCACAGAAGCTGGGGCCGTTCGAGTATTCCGATCAGGAAGCAAAGATCAAGAGCATAGAGGATCAGGTGGACTGCATGTTCGCAACCGCGCTCCAGCCGGGCTCCTCAACCGGCCTTGATCCGGGTGATTATTACTTTAAATTTAAAGGTAATACTTATTGCTTCAATCTCGAAAAGAAGCTGTCAGATTCTGTGATCATCCTCAAGGATGGCGAACTTTCGACCGTAAGAGAAGTTCATATCATGAACGGCGAGATAAAGAGGTCGACCCCTCTCGCGTTTACGAGCGAGGTCACCGAAGGTGCAAAGGAACTGACAGTTGCCAAAAAGGTGTTCCCTCACATGGTAGGTACGGACTCTCAGGGACGTGACCTGCTGGCGAGAACCATGTACGGCGCCAGAGTGTCCATCATCATAGGTATCGTAGCAGCGCTCATCGTTCTGGTCATCGGTTCCATTTACGGAGCCATTTCCGGACTCTGCGGCGGGGTTGTCGACTTTGTCATGATGAGAATAGTAGAGCTTATCTATTCTGTACCTGAGATACTGCTCGTTCTGCTGCTTCAGGTGGTTCTGAAGGATCCTCTTCAGAAGTGGTTCGACGCGTCCAATTCGTGGTTCGCGAACGCGCTGTCCACTCTTGGCGCGGGTATCGTCAGTATCTTCATAACATTTGCTCTTCTCTACTGGGTAACCATGTCGCGTATCGTACGCGGACAGGTACTCATGCTGAAGAAGCAGGAATACGTTACTGCGGCTACAGCTCTCGGAGCTTCGAACGGCAGGATCATCAGAAGGCACCTGCTGCCTAACTGCGTAGGACAGCTCGTGATCACGACCTGCCTGCAGATCCCGTCAGCCATCTTCCTCGAATCCTTCCTGTCCTTCCTCGGACTCGGAGTTTCGGCACCGATGGCCTCACTCGGATCGCTCTGTTCGGATGCGCTTGGAACTATCACCATTTTCCCGTACAGGCTGCTGTTCCCGGGCGCGATCCTTACAATAATAGTTCTTACCCTGAATCTGGTCGGCGACGGTCTGAGAGACGCTCTCGACCCGCGTCTTAAGAAGTAGGGAGGTGGAACGATGTCAGAAGAAAGAAAAACACTGCTTGAAGTAAAAGACCTTAAGGTATCATTCTTCACTCCTGCGGGCGAAGTAAAAGCCGTTGACGGCATCAGCTATACCCTAAAGGAACATGAGGTAATGGGTGTCGTAGGCGAATCCGGTTCCGGAAAGTCCGTGGAGGCTTACTCCATCATGGGACTTCTCCAGAGCCCGGGCAAGGTCGTAGGCGGATCCATCACTTTTGACGGTGAAGATCTGCTGGCCTACGATGAAGAGCAGATGAGAGACTTTAGAGGAAACAAGGCAAGCATGATCTTCCAGAATCCTATGACCTGCCTTAATCCGGTATATACAATCGGAAACCAGCTTATGGAGGCTCTTACCTGCCACGACAAGGATTATCCGAAAGAGAAGGCAAGGGAACGTGCCATCGAAATGCTTGAGCTTGTAGGCATAAACAACGCTGAGAAGCGTGTTGATCAGTATCCTCACGAGTTCTCGGGAGGAATGCGTCAGCGCGCGATGATCGCCATGGCACTCATCTGCGATCCAAAGCTGCTGATAGCCGATGAGCCTACTACGGCTCTTGACGTTACAATTCAGGCGCAGATCCTCGACCTGATGAAGAGCATACAGAAGAAAGTCGGTACGGCTATCATCTTTATCACGCATAACCTTGGTGTTGTAGCCGAGATGTGCGACAGAGTATCTGTAATGTACGCAGGCAAGATCGTTGAGCAGGGAACCGATGAGGACATCTTCTACAGACCGGGTCATCCTTATACAATGGGCCTGCTGGAGTCGATGCCTAGACTTGATGCTGATGAGCATGAGAGACTGATCCCTATCGAAGGAACACCTGTCGATCTGCTGAATCCGCCTCAGGGCTGCCACTTCGGTCCTAGATGCAAGCACTGCATGAAGATCTGTCTTACCAAGGAACCGCCTTATGCCGACCTCGGAGACGGACACATTTCGGCGTGCTGGCTGCATTTCATGGGAAAAAACAAACAGGAGGTAAGTAAATAATGGCTGAACAGACCAAACTCCTGGAAATAAGGGATTTAAAAAAGTACTTCACAGTAAAGAAGTCCGGATTCAACAAGAATCAGATGGTAAAGGCCGTTGATGGTGTCAGCATGGACATCTTCAGGGGAGAGACGCTGGGTCTTGTCGGAGAATCCGGCTGCGGAAAGACTACGCTGGGCCGTACAATAATCAGGCTTTATGAGCCTACATCCGGTTCCATAATCTATGATGGAAAGCCGATCTATGATTCAGAGCAGAAGATCGCGGAGAAGATGCTCCCTTACAGACGCAAGATGCAGATCATCTTTCAGGATCCGTCGGCATCCCTCGACCCCCGCATGACGGTCGGAGAGATCGTAGGCGAGGCGCTTGATATCCACAAGCTGTATACCGGAAAGGGGGAGAGAGAAGCGAGGATCAACCAGCTTCTTGAAGAAGTAGGGCTCAATACTGAGCATTCCAACCGCTTCCCGCATGAGTTCTCCGGCGGACAGCAGCAGAGGATCGGGATCGCGAGAGCTCTGGCTGTGGAGCCTGAGTTCATCGTGTGCGACGAGCCTATTTCGGCTCTCGACGTATCCATCCAGTCGCAGGTCGTAAACATGCTGGAAGATCTGCAGGCAGAGCTGGGACTGACGTACCTGTTCATCGCGCATGACATTTCCGTAGTACGGCACATCTCAAACCGTATCGGCGTAATGTATCTCGGCAACCTTGTAGAGCTTGCAGAGTCATATGAGCTTTACAGAAACCCTATACATCCGTATACTAAAACATTGATGAGCGCTGTACCTATCCCTGACCCTGTGGTCACACGCGCGAGGGAAAGGATGATCCTCGAGGGAGATATCCCGAGTCCGATCAATCCGCCTTCGGGATGCAAGTTCCACACAAGATGCCCGTACGCGACCGAGCGCTGCAAACAGGAAGTTCCTGTATTCAAAGATCACGGCGGCGGTCATTACGCGGCATGCCATCTGCTGGATAAGTAGCGGATCATTAATTAAGTTATTAAATGTAACACAAAGTTACTTTAATAAAAATACAGTACTGTATAAGTTATTGAAGGAGGAAAATTTTATGAAGAAATTTCTTACTCTGATCCTCTGCGTTGCTATGGTGTTCGCATTCACAGCATGCGGAGGCGGTGGAAGCAGCGACGGAGGCGAGGATTTTGTTGCAACAGCATGCATCGCTTCTGAACCTGAGACCATCGACCCGAGTCTCATCAGCTCCGTTGATGGTTCCACATATGTAAACCATATGTTTGAGAACCTCATGAAGTACGTTCCGACAGACGAGAAGGCTGACGAAAGCGGAAACGTAATGATGACAAAGGTTGACTTAGGTCAGGCCGCAAGCTATGAGGTATCTGATGACGGACTCGTTTATACGTTCAAGATCAGAGATGACGCTAAGTGGTCTGACGGTGAGCCTGTAAAGGCTCAGGACTGGGTATATTCATGGCAGAGACTGGTTAACCCAGCTACAGCATCTGACTATGGATATTTCCTTGACGGCATCGTTGTAAATGCTGCTGAGATCCAGGCAGGCGAGAAGGACCCTAGCGAGCTCGCGATCAAGGCTGTCGATGACTCGACACTCGAGATCACACTCTGCCAGGATACTCCTTACTTCCTCGAGCTGTGCGCATTTGCTTCGCTCATGCCACTGAGACAGGATGTTGTTGAAAGCGGCGACGACTGGGCTACACCTGAGAAGATGGTTTGCAATGGACCTTACAAGCTCTCCGAGTGGACTCACGACTCCGTGATCAAGATGGTTCCGAACGATCAGTACTATGATGCAGCTAACCTCGGACCAAGCGAGATCGACTGGTACCTGTCCGCTGATGAGACAGCTATCCTTTCGGCTTATCAGTCTGGTGAGTGGGCATTCATCGAGTCGTTCCCGACAGACATGATCTCCTCACTCCAGGATTCCGGTGACTGCTTCATCGATCCATACGTTGGTACATACTTCCTCTACCTCAACTGCGATAAGATCAAGGACTGGAGAGTAAGAGCTGCGATGGTACTCAGCGTAGACAGAGACAACATCGTAAACAACGTAGCTCAGGGCGGACAGACTCCGGCTACAGGATTTGTAGCTTCCGGAATCCTTGACTCCACAGGCGCTGACTTCGCATTCGGATCATCTGATCTCGGTGCTATGTATGCATGGCTCTCGAAGGAGTATCCTGATGCTGACCTCACAACTTACGAAGGTAAGTGCGAGCTGGCAAAGAAGCTCTATGATGAAGCTGTTGCTGACGGCGCATGGGATCCTGAGACGACCATTGTTTACAACTTCAACACTGATGATGCTCACAAGGCAATCGCTGAAGCATGCGGACAGGACTGGAACAACGTTCTCGGAATCAACATCACACTGGAGAACCAGGAGTGGAACACTTACACCAACGGACTCGGCGAGCATAAGTTCGGCGTTGCACGTCTCGGCTGGATCGCAGACTACAATGACCCTATCACTTACCTCGAACTGATGGTAACAGGAAACTCCTACAACTATGGACTCTACAGCGATCCTGACTTCGACGCTGCTATCAAGAAAGCAAAGGCAACTGATGCAGGTCCTGAACGTGATAAGGCTCTCTACGAGGCTGAAGAGGCACTGTTCGGAGAAGGCGGATTCCCTGTACTCCCTGTTTACTACTACACCAACATGTACTGCAACAAGACTATGAAGAATATCGGATACACACCGATGGGTTACTACTTCCTGCAGTACGCACAGCCTGCAGCATAGTCTTAGCGCGATTTGAGATTTAACTGAGGCACACGGTGCAATAGGAAAAGCAAAACAAGGCCGGGCTTGACCCGGCCTTGTTTAGAAAGAGGTTATAATGATAAAGTTCAGCGAGATCCCGTATACCCGTCCGGAAATCGGGAAAGTAAAAGAAGAGATACAGAAGCTTACGGAAGAATTCAAAGCTGCCGCATCCTATGAGGAAGCCAGAGACGTATTCATACGCAAGGATGCTCTGGAGCGCCACCTCGAGTCCGTGTCAACAGTGGCTAACATCCGCCACACAATAGATACCAGAGACGAGTTTTACGATAATGAAGCTCTGTTCTGGAACAAGGCATATCCTGAACTCCAGGAATACTTTCAGATCTGGACGGAAGCTCTTCTGGCGTCATCTTTCCGCAGCAAACTTGAATCAGAGTTCGGGGAGATAGTGTTCCTCAACGCAGAGATCGAACTCAGGACTTTTGATCCTTCGATAATTCCGCTCATGCAGGAAGAAAATGATCTGACAATGGAGTATCAGAAGCTTCTGGCAGGCGCACAGATACCTTTCCGCGGCAAAATCTATACTATAGCTCAGCTCGGACCGTTCAAAAGCGATGCTGATGATGAGATCAGACTTGCGGCATGGAAGGCAGAAGGCGGCTGGTATAAGGACAATCAGAAAAAGCTTGATGAGTACTATGACAGGCTTGTTGAGATTCGTCATGAAATGAGTCAGAAACTGGGACTCACAGATTTCGTGGAGCTGGGATATTACAGGATGGTCCGCAACTGCTATGACAGGAATGATGTAGATAAGTTCCGCGAAGCAGTGCGCAAATATATAGTGCCGGTAGCGGACGATATCAGAAGAAGACAGGCGGAAAGACTGGGAATGCAGTATCCGCTGAGCTTTGCCGATAACGCTCTTATGTTCCGCTCCGGTAATGCGAAGCCTTCCGGCGATGTAAACGACATACTCGGAGCAGCGGGCAGGTTTTATGACGCGCTTTCACCTGAGACCGGCGAATTCTGGAGCATCATGATGGAAGGAGAGCTGCTTGATCTTCTCTCTACAGAGGGAAAGGAAGGCGGTGGCTACTGCACAAGCATACATGATTATGAAGTACCGTTTATATTCGCAAATTTCAACGGTACGAGGGGTGATGTAGAGACTGTGACCCACGAAGCAGGTCACGCGTTTGCCGACTGGATGAACAGGAAACGCATACCTGTGGAGACAGTCTGGCCGAGCCTGGAGGGCTGTGAGGTTCATTCAATGAGCATGGAGTTTTTCGCGTGGAAAGCCGCGGAAGATTTCTTCGGAGATGATACAAGAAAATTCCTCTACAGTCATCTTGCAGAATCGTTCATGTTCATTCCATATGGCACCATGGTGGACCACTTCCAGCACAGCGTGTTTGAGCACCCGGAGATGACTCCGGCTGAGCGTCATGCTGAGTGGAAAAGACTGCTTGGTATCTACATGCCATGGCTAAGGCTCGATGGCGAGATCCCGTTCTATTCAGATGGTGAGGGATGGCAGAGGCAGCACCATATTTATGTGAGGCCGTTCTACTACATCGATTACTGTCTGGCTCAGACTGTCGCTCTTGAGTTCTGGGCAATGATACAGAAAGACTATGACGATGCCTGGGCACATTATATGGCATATACAAAGCAGGGAGGTTCCGAGGTGTTTACGAAACTTCTTGAAAATGCAGGATTGGCCAGCCCATTTGAAGAAGATACGATCAAAGGTATCTGTAAAACAGCCGATGAGTATCTCTCGGCATATGATCTTTCAGATGTAAAGTAGTAATCTCAGGGTATCGGTATTAGTTCTTGTTGTACAGAATATCCATATCTACATCTCCCTTAATGCCGGAGATCTTTCCGGTGCAGCTTGCCTGCCACAGTATAAACGGACCTTTATAGTCCGTTTTTTCTGTGTAATGGGCGAGCCAGACAGGCCTTACGTCCGTCTTGTCCCAGATGTTTTCAATATAATTTTTACTGCCGTAAAGCATGCATCCGTAGCCGCTTTTTGAGAGTTCGTCGGCAAAAGCATCATATAGCTCATTCAGTTCATGAAAACTGATAGCATAGTCCTGATAATTGCCGAAATCCTCCCAGTCGAACGCTACAGGAAAGTCGAGATTCTGTCCGCCGAGGGTCTCGATTATCCAGTCAGCTGAATTACGCACCTGCTCTTCAGTGTTATCTGTACTGTATAGATAGACTCCTGTCTTAAGCCCCGCTGTCTTGGCGCCCTGAATGTTATTATAGAAGGTCTTATCGATATTGATCTCCCCGTCACCGGTATAACCTATCCTTATTATAACGAACTCACACCCGGCCTTTTTTACGGCCTTGAAATCGACCTCGTCCTGCCATGCTGAGATATCTATGCCGAAAGATCTTCCGTTGCCCTTGTGTTCTTTTACGAAATCCCTGAATTCCGTTCTGCTGTATTCATAATCATATGATGTGAGTTCATCAACGACCGTTACCGTCAGATCCCACTCAGTCAGATTGCCGGATGAATCTGTCACTTTTACATGGAGAGGGTAATTGCCGCTCTTGTTCATGTTTACCTTTCCGTCAACTGTCACCAGAGGGGTAGGATCGGCATTGTCGCCATATGCTATCACATCATTGATATCGAATTCCGTTCTACGCTGAAGTGCTGTGCCGTCGCCACCCCAGATTTTCATAGGAGGGACGCTGTCGACAACTGCATAGTTAAGAACAAAATCCCTGGAAGGGGTAAGCAGACCCCCGAACAGGGTCTTTTCTGCAGTGAAAATCATCTTTGCAGTACCGGTATGGCTCGTGTCGAGATGGCCTGATTCAGGATAAATGTCTCCGGTTGATGCCTTGACAAACTCCATGGAAGAATGGGTCTCACCAAACTCTACCGAAGGAGTATCTTCAGTGAAAGTGACCGCGAGTGAATCGTAAGCGGACTTATAGACGTATGCAACAGTGCCGGCTATGGCAGCTGCGAGTATAAGTATGAGTATAAGCAGCGCTTTCAGAGGCCCGCGCTTTTTCCTTTGCGCTTTTACAGGTTCTTCTTTATATCTGTCACTTCTCATTCAAATTCCTCCGGATCCTCGGGGATCATGTTCATTATCATATATCGTAGAATGGCATCGCAGCAAAGTCAAATGTAATATGATAAAATAGCCATATGACAAAAGACGAACTGATAACAGCAAGAATAGAAGACAGGATTGCACAGTGCCGTGACGGTTATTATGTAACACACACAGGATTTCTGGACACCCATGAACAGGCGCTGGCTATTGCTGCGGCAAGGCATGCTGCAGGAGTCAGGACTTTCATGTACGGCGGATATTATGACGCAGAACGCAGGATGCTCGTATGTGTGCCTGGGGATCTGCCAATCAGCGATGAAGATGCCGTTGAAGGGCTGCTTAAAGTGTTCAGGATAAACCTGCCTGCGATAACACGCGAACTCAGCCACCGGGACTATCTGGGATCGCTGCTTGGGCTTGGCATCGAAAGGCGGCTGACCGGAGACATACTCGTACGGCAAGAAGGAGCAGATGTTCTGATCGTTCAGGGAATAGAGCAGTTCCTTCTGAATGAGCTTCACCGCATCGGTCCGGTCGAAGTAAAAACAGAGGCTGTACCGGTCAGCGGATTGCTGATACCTGAGGCGCGATTTGAGTATATCAGGGACAGTGTGAGCTCAATAAGGCTTGACAGTGTGGTATCATCTGCATTCAGACTGTCAAGGGGAAAGGCTGCAGAAGCAATCAGAAAGGGACTTGTATCAGTTGATCATGCGGAATGCCTGAAACCTGATGCAGGCGTCCATGAGGGCTCATCTCTTGTGTTGAAGGGTAAGGGAAAAGCCGTACTTGAAGAGGCGGGAGGAGAGTCCAGAAAAGGGCGCATACGCATAGTCATAAAGCGATTCATCTGATGAAAAAAATCCCGCCCTCAGGCCAATGTCATTAAGTTAATGTGACGAAGAGATACTCTCTCATCAGAAATGATGAGGGGGTATTTTTTCTTTCTAAATATACTTGACACAATGGTCGGTT
>CACZAM010000053.1 GCA_902779185.1 uncultured Eubacteriales bacterium | reverse complement strand
ACTTTTGTTGACATTTTCGCTCATGTGGGAAATAACCTCCTTGATAATCCACTCGGGCGTCGAAGCGCCCGCTATGCAACCAATTTTAGTATATTTTGTTAACCTATTCAACAGTAAATTTTTCGAGTTCTCTATAAAAATGCTGTTTTTATTGTTTTTTTTCGCGATTTCATAAAGCTTTCTCGAATTGGAGCTGTGCTCGTCACCAATAACAACCATTGCGTCTACCTGAGACGCAAGTTCCGCACAGCTCTCCTGTCTCTCGCGTGTTGCGTTGCATATGGTATTGCGGATATCGCAGCTGATTCCTGCTCCGTCAAAGACCTCAAGAACTTCTTTCAGCAGTTCTTCCTTGATCGTCGTCTGGCACACGATAATAGGCTCAGAGTCCTTAAGAGCATCCGTCACAGCCTCGGCTTCAGCGGCATTTCCTATAAGGTGCGCGCTGTAGCCGCACCATCCGTTGGTAGCCTTCACCTCCTGGTGTTCCCTGTCTCCTATGACAACAACAGGGATGCCTTCCTCATGTGCTTTCGATACAATGTCATGTATCTTCTTTACGAATACACATGTAGTATCTATAAGGTGTATGCCTCTCTCTGCCGCCTTATCGTAAAACTCCTTCGGCTCTCCGTGCGATCTGACTATTACAGTATCCCCTTCATCAGCTTCATCGAGTGACTCTATCATGGTGACGCCCATTGATTCCAGTCTCTTCACGACGTCCTTGTTATGGATGAGATAACCGCATGTGAAAAGACGGCCCTGACGGTCTTTTCTTTCCGCCTCGCTGAAAGCCATGTCTATGGCTCTGTTTACCCCGAAGCAGAAGCCCGAATGTTTTGCCCTGATTATTTCCACTGAAAACTCTCTTTCTAAATGCAGGGCCGGCGGTATAGCCGCCGGCCTGATTGTTTACATCTGATCAGCCAATGTGATCACTTGGCGCTGTTCCTGAAGTTTAGAACTTGCCTGCAGATGCAGCTTCCTCTACGGAAACCGCTACTGATACAGTCATTCCTACCATAGGGTTGTTGCCGGCTCCAATGAGACCCATCATCTCTACGTGAGCCGGTACCGAGGAGGAACCAGCGAACTGTGCGTCGGAGTGCATACGTCCCATAGTATCTGTCATACCATAGGATGCAGGACCTGCAGCCATGTTGTCAGGATGCAGTGTACGTCCTGTGCCGCCGCCTGAAGCTACTGAGAAGTACTTCTTTCCTGCTTCAAGTCTTTCCTTCTTGTAGGTTCCTGCTACAGGGTGCTGGAATCTTGTAGGGTTGGTGGAGTTACCTGTGATGGAAACGTCTACGTTCTCCTTCCACAGAATAGCTACGCCTTCCTGTACGTCATTTGCGCCATAGCAGTTGACCTTGGCTCTTGGGCTTTCAGGGTCCTTGGAATAGCACTTTCTGAATACTTCCTTGAGCTCTCCTGTTGCGTAGTCATACTCAGTCTCTACATATGTGAATCCGTTGATCCTGGAGATGACCTGAGCTGCGTCCTTGCCGAGACCGTCGAGGATTACTCTGAGTGGTTTCTGGCGTACTTTGTTTGCCTTGGAAGCGATACCGATGGCTCCCTCAGCAGCAGCGAATGACTCGTGTCCTGCGAGGAATGCGAAGCACTCTGTGTCCTCTTCGAGAAGCATCTTTCCGAGGTTGCCGTGTCCGAGACCTACCTTACGGCGGTCAGCAACGGACCCAGGGATGCAGAATGCCTGAAGGCCTTCGCCGATAGCAGCAGCCGCGTCAGCAGCCTTGCGGCAGCCCTTCTTGATGGCGATGGCAGCGCCTACTGTGTAAGCCCACTTTGCGTTTTCGAAGCAGATAGGCTGGATGTTCTCGATCATGTGATAAACATCAAGACCGGCATCCTTTGTGATCTGCTCTGCTTCTTCAATAGATCCGATACCGTACTCAGCCAGCTTGGAAAGGATCTGTTTTTCTCTTCTGTCGTAAGATTCAAATGTAATCATGTCTCTTTCCTCCCTGAATTATTCTTTACGCGGATCAATGAATTTAACAGCGTCTGCAACACGTCCGTACTGTCCGGATGCCTTCTCAACAGCCTTAACAGGATCATCGCCGGCCTTGATGAAGTCCATCATCTTGCCGAAGTTGAGATACTTGTATCCGATGATCTCATCATCTTCGTCGAGAGCGAGCTGAGTGATATAACCCTCTGTGAGGTCGAGATATCTAGGTCCCTTCTCGAGAGTGCCGTATGTTGTGCCGACCATGGACCTGGTGCCCTTGCCGAGGTCCTCAAGGCCTGCTCCGATCTGGAGGCCGCCCTCTGAGAAAGCACTCTGCGAACGTCCGTAAACGATCTGCAGGAAGATCTCTCTCATTGCTGTGTTGATAGCATCACATACGAGGTCCGTATTGAGAGCTTCGAGTACGGTGAGACCCGGAAGGATCTCTGCAGCCATGGCCGCGGAGTGTGTCATTCCGGAGCAGCCGATAGTCTCAACCAGAGCTTCCTGAATGATGCCGTCCTTAACGTTGAGTGAAAGCTTGCAGGCTCCCTGCTGAGGTGCACACCAGCCAATGCCGTGAGTGTATCCCGAAATATCGGATATCTGCTTAGGTTTTACCCATTTTCCTTCTTCAGGAATCGGGGCAGAGCCATGATGCACTCCCTGGTGTACAGGGCACATGCCTTTCACTTCTGCTGAATAAATCATAATAGTAACCTCCTGATCTTCAGTGAAATTGAAATCTAGCTTATACACTATAATTGTATCTCATACATTGAAATACAACAAGCATTGATTGGAATAGGATTTGCCTATACTTCAAAATCGCAGGCTACCGAGCCGCTGCGCACCTCATGCATGCGCTTCTTGACCGGCATGTGGACCGGATGTGTCTGATAAGCGTCGAAAGCTTCCCTGTTTTCGAACAGTGTGACCAGCGCAAGATCATAGGATCTCTCACTGTGCAGTATGTCAGCTCCCGCCTCAAGCTCCAGCATTCCTTCTATTCTTCCCTTCATGCCGTAGAAATTTTTCACAAGCTGAGGGATCTCATCCTTGAATTCATCCTTTATCCTGAACATTACGATATGTCTTATCATGAATATGACCTCCCCTTTAAGTTCACAATATCACTGCTCTGATTATAAATTGTACGGACCTTTGTTTGCAACAAAAGCAGGTCCGTGTTTGTCTTATGTTCTCAGAAGTGATTTACCGCATCAAGGGTCAGTTCATGTTGCTTTCAAGACGCAGAATGGTCTTATCGAGGAACATCTTCAGGCGGTTGATATCCCCGGGCTCCGCAGCTGATCTTATACGCTCGGCCATCTCACGCTCTTCCCTTATATTCCTGTTAAGTATCCTGTCTGCAAACAGCACTATCTTGTATCTGAATTCCAGTTTCTTTATATCCGGGTAATAAAGCAGTCTGAGGCTGTTTATGTCTACATTCCCGCCCTTTGAATAAACCAGTTCCGGTTCTATCAGGTAGCTTTCCGCTTCTATGAGATGGTCTGAAGCTGTCTCGCTCATACTTATAAGATTGCGGATGAGCAGGAGTTTTTCGTAGAGCCCCATGGAAGACGGATCCAGCCTGCTTAATCCCGCAGGCTTATAGCTGAATGAGTATTTCCCGCTGTCTTTTATTATCGACATTCTTACGAAGTTTTTGCAGTAGTTTTCCGTTAATATCTCTTCAACGTAGGCGGGCATCCTGTATCCCGTCATGTTCTGATTGATCCTTTGCATGTATCCCTCCTTTACTATCCTCCGCACTTGCTGCATGCCGTATAGCCGCGATGTAGTGCGGTGCCTTTTTCGATCTCTATGTAATTTCTCTGCAGCGAAGGACAACCCGGGAGATGATAATCCTCTCCATCGGACGGAAAGTAATAAATCAGGGCTCCGTTCTCCGCCCTGCTGCTGTGGCACAGCGGACATGCTTTATATTTCCTTCTGACGGAAGCAGTCAGGACTGTGGAGGCGGATGCCGCCCTCAGGAAAGTGCAGCCTTTTGAATGATATTTCTCGCCTCTTTTGGGGAAAATATATACCGCTTCTGCATCATAATCCGCAAATTCCTCAGCTGTCATATTGCTTTCATCACGCTCACGTCCCACATATGCCCTGGTTGCCAGAGAGAGTTCGTAATCTGCCGCAGCATTTATGCCAAGCGGGTTATCAGTCTTCAGTCTGAGCCTGAAGCTGACCAGCAGAAGTTCATCGATCCCCCACCTGTGGCATCTGAAACCCGCATCGGTGAGTCTGGCTGAGTTTACCTGGGAATGCGTTTCTTCTATCTGCTTTCTTATCCTGTAAGGAACTACGATCGAAGTATCTGCAATTGCAGCCTCGGCAGCGCCGCGCCTCAGCTCATTGGCCGCAATGAAAGTGCAGTCTTCTATACAGGCGTACATAAGGATCACAGAACTCATAACCATGACCGCAATAATAAATACAGGCAGGGATATCGCGGCTTCAAGCAGATAACTGCCCCTCTTATTTATAAGCATCTTCGAATTCATGGTTTTTACCGTTTGCTTCTATGGTGAACCTGATTCCGGTGTAGTATTCCATCATGTTGAAATCGGCATAATATCTGTACTTCATGTTTATCTGGATGAGGTCCATTATCCTCAGCAGCCTTACGTTATCATTCAGGCAGACAATCATTATCATTAGATATTCATCGTAATTCAGTCCGTCTTTGAATTGAGTAACAGTGCTCAATTTTCCAGACAGTCCGGATATCTCATCTTCTTTTTCTTCAAGCAGTTTCTTTGATTCATCGTCAAGCTTGTCTTTCACCTTCTCCGAACCGAGGACTGCTCCTATATCTGTCTTCCACTGATCAGGTGATTTCAGCACAGGTACCCGCCTGTCATGATACAGGTCTTCAAGATCCTCCTCTGTTTCGAGGGCTGCCCAGGCTTCTGCTATGAGAAGCTGTGTGGCCGCTCCGAGAGGCCCCGGAGTTATCGCTTCGGCTATTGAAACGATCATCTCAACCTTTGCCGGATCCTTATATAACGCTGCCAGATTCAACGCATTTCTAGCAATAAACAGCCTGCGTCTGATTGCTCTGTAGTTCTCTTCATCATCAGTGCTGCCGCAGATAATATATTCCCATTCATTTACCAATAAGTGATTCTTGTCATCTGATTTCGTAACGTGATTATCAAAGCATTTTTCGAGCAAAAGTACCTCTGCGCTTCCCCCTGCAAGCATTCCTGTAAGTCCGTCCTCATCTCCGACCGATTTAGCCCTTTCTGTCAGATCCTCACCTGACACGCTGCCACCTATTCCATGAGATGGCAGCGTGTCTATGACCACCGGATTGCGAATAACTCGTCCCTCTTCATCAAAGCCTTCACCTGTATCCAGATCACGGTATGTTCTTCCTCTTCCGTTAATTATTTCGGATGCTGCGTTTCCCGCGAATCCGAGTCTGAGTGCTTTTCTGAAGTTTGCCGGATCACCAAGTTCAAAGCCCGTGAGGTCCGCATTCGCACCCTTAATGTGTGCTCCCAGTCTTCCCTTCGATGAGTATTTAAGATACGAGTCCAGTTTGGCGGTCACTTCGTCATCGTTGCCGAAATATGCCATCAGTGAGTAGTCGTCAAGAAGGTGTATGTCATACTCAGAAAGTATGGCCTTTGTCCAGAGTCTGCCGAACATCTCACATTCACTGCTCACGACCAGTCTTCTGGATACTCCTATCGCTCCGGCAATGCACATCGCAAAGCCCGTGAATACAATTGCGAGCATCACTACCGATGACCCTCTCTTATTCATTATTGATTCAATCAAGTGCTTCACCGCTTCTTACCAGAAAATCCTCATTTATCAGGAATGCCTTTATATCAATTCTTTTGCTCACGTTGTTTCTGAGTACACCGCCCCTGAGCAATGTCACCTCTTCCGCAGCCTCGTATGTCCGCATCATTGCCCCTTTGTATGCATCCTGGGCTTCCAGGGCTTCCCTGTGAGCCTTTATCCCTGCAGTCAGGATATCGAGGTAGAACACGAAAAGCCTTACCATAAGCATCGCGGTTATGATGATAAGCGGAAGGGATATGGCTGCTTCCACCATCTGGGATCCTTTCTTGCTGTTCAGGAGCCTTTTTCTTTTCATCTCTAGAAATTTGCCGCGTTCAGCTTGCCGAAGATCTTGTTCACAAAATCCACTATGGATGATTTGAAGATGATCCCCACCGCGACTGCTATGGCTACAAGTATTGCAACCTGCACCATCTCCATACCTCTTTTGTTGCCTAGCAAAATTGCTATCTTTGTCCTTAGCCTCTTCATCAGTCCTCTCCTTTCTCTTACATATTCAGCAGCGCGGGAGCCATTGTTATGACTATCAGTATTATCAGCAGCAGACCAAGCGGGTATGACATCTTTGTGTCTATGGCTTTGCCGCACTCTCTTGCCACTGTCTTTCTCTCGTCCCACAGATATCTGCTCTCGCGCTCAAGGCTTTCCACTACATCGCTTCCTCTGTTTTCGTTCTCTGTTAGTATCGCTGCTATCCTGATCAGCTCTTTAACATCGTGTCTTACCGCATATTCGTTTATGACCTGTGCAGTGCTTATACGGTGACCGTCCGTTGCATCTCTGAGTTCCGCTATATCTCTTTCGAAAGAGCTGCCGCATTCGTTTAACCTGTATCCGTCGCTTATGGTATCGAAAGCATCGCTGAGTATAAGCCCCGCGTTCATCATCAGATACAGCTGGTTGCAGAACCTTGGAAGACCTCTCATGATAATCCTTCTTTCTTCCCCGGCCGTCCTGTCTCCTTTCATGGAATTTGCCGCCATCAGAATGACCAGACTCACGTACATAAGCGGTATTATCAGGATAACCGGACCTGCGCCCCGTTCCGTTCCGGTCCACCGGACTTCAGTCCCGTCAGGGAGCTGCAGCGGCAGACGTATCTTCTTTTCTCTTGAATACTCAATGCTGCTTATCATGTTATCTACCGCAGCATCTATCTCGGCCTCCCGGGTCTCCTCTTTGCTGAGACCACTGGCGCCCTGTCCCTCCTGCTCCGCCTGAAGTGTCAGAGTCACATCACGGTTATAGGTCTCTTCCTTGTCTTTGATCTCCAGGCTGAGGTCATACCTCTCGCTTCTGTCGAGACTCCTTCTGTTTATTCCTATTATGTTTCCATCTCTATCCGCGACCAGTTTTCCGCTGTCTTCCGGTCCCTTGACCACAAGTGCCAGTATCAGGAGCGCGGTCACGAGCGTAACGGCATAAATGCCTGACATCAGTTTCGTATCCTTCAGAAGTTCCTTAAATCTCAACATTTGTGATCCTCTGTATCATTGCGTATATTCCTATGTTCGAAGCCAGCACGGCAGTCATTATTACACGTCCGGCAGCAGTCTCATAAAGCGGAGATATGTAGTCCGGAGCCGTAAGATTCAGAAAGAGTATTATCAGAGCCGGCATCACGAATATAACGATACCCTCGCTTTCCTTTCTCCTCACCAATTCCTCTATCTCCCTGTCTATGCTCATCTTCTCCATGATCACTCCCGCAGCTTTTCCCAAAGCAGTTATAAGGCTTGCTCCGGTCGTCTTGCAGATCGAATACACCGTAACGAAATCCTTAACATCTTCAAGGCCTGACGCTTCGGCCAGATCACGCAGCACACTGACATCATTTTCGCCGCCTGTATCCATTCTCTCGTACGCCTTTAAAAGATCTCCTGCCAGTATCGATCTTTTGCCATAGATGTTCAGCAGGGAAGGGATGGATTCATATATGGCATCCTTCATTGAGCGGCCGGCGCCTATGGCCGTAGAAGCCATAAATAGGAAATCCTTGAATTCCGCGATGTACCGTCTTCGCCTTGTCCTTATGATGCTGTCCGTAACGAACCCCCTGATTTTGCGTGCAAATGGTATGATGACGACTGAAAAAAGGATGTTCCTGTACATGAGGTAAGAGATAACAAGACCGGCAGCTGCCAGGCAGCTGCAGAAAACAATGTTTTCTCTTCTGCTGAACTCATATCTGCTAAGTTCTGTCATACGTCATTACCTGTGTGCCTTCTGTTCCGGTCATCATCGAATCATAGCCGCATCTTATCAGCCTCTCTCTGTCCCTGAGACCGTTCCCGGTAGAAGCCAGCATTCCGTCCTCTCCCGCCTTGTAGAGGTAATTGAGCTTGTAATCTGTTCCGTCATAGCCGGTCATCTCGGCTACTTCCTCAACAAAACGCCTTCCCTTTGCATCGCGCCTTAGATGAACAAAAATGTCTATGGCGTTCGCTATCTGATTTCTGACAGAGTCTACCGACACCTGCGAGTCTGTAAGATACATGGTCTCAAGTCTGTTGAGCATGCCTTTTATCGAATTTCCGTGTCCGGTCGACATGCTTCCGTCGTGGCCCGTATTCATGGCCTGTATCATGTCTATAACCTCCTTTCCTCTGACCTCACCGACTATTATCCTGTCAGGCCTCATTCTCAGACTTGTCCTTATGAGCTGCGTCATGCTGACTTCGCCCTTTCCGATTGAATTCGCCGCGCGGCACTCCATCTGTACTTTGTTTTCTATATGGCTTATTACGAGTTCCGCGGAATCCTCTATGGTTATGACCCTCTCATTCGGCCCTATATACGCCGTAAGAGCGTTCAGAAAGGTTGTCTTGCCGGAGGATGTTCCTCCGCTTATAAAAACGTTGTAGCCGCTTCTGACGAGCGCTGCGAGGTCTTCGGCGCACTCTCCTGAGAGGCTCGCGCAGCCTACAAGTTCGTCCATCTCTATCTCCTTTTCCCTGAACTTCCTGATTGTCAGGATGGGACCGTTCAGAGCGATGTTCCGGAGTACTCCGTTGACTCTGAAACCGCTTGGGAGCCTTGCGTCAACGATGGGATTTGCCTCATTGATTTCTCTGTGGACGTCTGAGGCGAACATCCTTATCATCTCCTCAAGCTCCACACATGATGTGAACGCGTCATCGACCCTCATAAGGGCTTTCTCCCGTTCGACATAGATACGGTCAGGACCGTTCACCATGATCTCGTTTATGAGCGGGTCATCAAGCAGTTCTGTAAGTATCCCGTATCTGCCGCCCAGCCTTCTCCTGAGACTGTCTATTAACATCACAGTCTCGTGTGAGTTTGTTGTAAGAGATATCTCTGATCCGAAAAATTCATCCTCACATTTCGTGAGGATCTCATCATCCGATGGCGGCCGGTCATTCTCCGTCATCCACTTTCTTACAGTCCTTACGATACTGTCTATTTCATCTCCGTATTTCCTTACTGTTTCCGCTCTTGATACCTTCATTGCTCTCCGTCCCGAATATACGCCTGAGGCAGTCATCCATAGCTATAACGTCTTCAGTTCCGCCCTTGAGTTTTATCCTTATCAGCTTATTAAGTGTTTCCGTGCCCAGCGCTTCCTCAATTCCTGTTGTCCTTCTGCCCCTTTCAAAGAAAACTATCTTGTCTGATTCTTTCATGAGCGTGATATTTTCTTCTCTGAAACAGCTTGCCGCATCCCCGATTATGATGTCGTATTTCTTTGAAAGCCCGAATATAAGGGTTCTCAGCTCATCTTCATCCAGGTATGCCACAGGATTACGTCCGTTGTTCAGCAGAAGTGAAGAAACGCCATAGCTGTCCGCATACGTGACTCCTTCAAGACCGTATTCCCTGCCGCATTGTATTGAATAAAGGAGCCTTGACAGACTGTTGCTCCTCAATGTGTCATTTATTCCATGATCGTTGATGTACGAAAGCGGAAGAATAAGTACGCTTCCGCCATGGGAGTAGATGATCTGACCTGCGAGAGCTCTGCATCTTTCGGCTGAATACGCATCAGAGTCGCAGATCACAGTTATCAGCCTTGCTGTATGATCTATACCCGGACCTATCCCGCGCCAGCGGTTATAGACCAGGGATATCTCGGATATCATCTCAGAGATGCTGCAGTACTTGAAAACAGTGCTGCAATCACTGCGGGAATTCTTTTCTGAGCCTATAATAAATACCGTTCTTGGTTTCAGAGCTGCCAGGACCTCGCTGTCAAGCTCGGATGGCGGCACATCTGTCAATATCACGCTTCCGGATGCATCTTTTACATTGCCGCCGATAATGTTTACAAATATATCATTATCGTATTTAGACATTTTTTCGACCAGGGCATCCCTGTATTCTTCATCTCTTATCATGACCCCGATTCTCATGCCTGCCTCCTGTGCTCCTAACTATACGTGAAACTCATCCAAAAAACTGTACAGATATCATCGTTGAAAAAATGCCGTTTTCCGTGCAAAATCAGGCGTTTTGAGGGCATAAAAAAAGAGCTGCGATGCCATAGGGGGAGCTCCTGACCATGCTATTACAGCGTTCCGGAAGGTTACAAAATTATTATTTTTATTATCTGTTTTGAAGGATAGTTTTCAACATGACGGCTGGTTTTCCACAAAGAAAAAAGTCCGCGCTGATTATCAGCGGGGACTCTTATGGTGCGGACGAAAGGACTCGAACCTTCACGCCTGAGCACAAGAACCTAAATCTTGCGTGTCTGCCAGTTCCACCACGTCCGCATAATTAATAAAAAAAGGAATCATTCCGATTCCCTTTCTAATGGTGACCCCACCGGGACTCGAACCCGGGTTACCGCCGTGAAAGGGCGATGTCTTAACCGCTTGACCATGGGGCCTAAAGAAAAAGCGGCGACGTCCTAATTTCCCAGAGGGTCACCCCCCAAGTATCATCGGCGCTAAGGAGCTTAACTACTGTGTTCGGGATGGGAACAGGTGGATC
>CACZAM010000052.1 GCA_902779185.1 uncultured Eubacteriales bacterium | reverse complement strand
GTATTTGCAAGGCTTTCAAGTCGATTGCACCAAAGCAGCCCGCCGTTAGACGGGCAAGTTAAGAGGCTGCCACACTATTTTAGTGCGACAGCCCCTTTTGCTTTTTTGTTATCAGATCATTGTTCAGGTATCCCTTTGATCTTATATGTCAGAGTCTTAATTCCGCTGTAGTTGCCCTTGAAGGTGATCGTTACCGTTCCGGTGCCGGTCACATAGTCATTGTCAAAGCTCAGATCATAATATGCTTTGCTGATCGTTTTGTTCTTACGGTTCCTGACCGTGACAACCGTAGTTTCAGAGTTGTCTCCTTTATATGCGACTGACCGGTTCTTCTTTGCTATTGATACCTTGCTGGCCTTATATATTATGCTTTTCTTCGTCTTTCTGCCACATCTGGTGCATTTTCTGACTTTGCTCCCATCATTACGTGTCGTAGCAGGTTTAATGATCCATTTATAACTGTGGCCAAGTGCCTTTCCGGCAGTGAAAATCTTCCTGCCCTTGCGTCCGCATTTGCACGAATAATAATATCTCGCCTTTTTTGTGCATGTCGCTGAGGACCTGAGATACTTGCTTCCGGTGTTCTTTATTTTATAACTGTGCGGTTTCTTCTTTATGACAAGCTTCTTCTTAGCTTTGGCGCCCAGCACCTTGCCTTTCTTATCCATAAATGTGCCGCAGCGTGAGCACTTGTAATGCCCTTTTAGCCCGGTCTTCTGACATGTCGCCGCTTTAGTCTTGACATATACAGGTTTCTTATGGCCGAGCGCCTTGACCACAGTTTTACGTTTTGATATTTCCTTACGTCCGGAGCTGTCGGCAAACAGAAGCTCGCACTTCCTGCATTTATAATGCTCTATACTGCCTGCTTTGGTGCATGTTGCCTGAACAGCCTCTACCTTGACGAGGTCATGGTCCTCCAGTGGTTCGTGTCCGGTGCCGTCACCCGGTATCGTCAGCTCATTGCTGCAGAATACATTCATGCAGTCCTCATCATATGTGTATTTTACCGACACCCCGGATCTGCGGAAGTAATAGCTCGGGTATTCGCCGGAGACCGGCGAGCTGCACATGAATACACCACTGTCTATAAGCCTGGACCCGAAGTCGCTGTTGGTAATATCGACCATGTAATTGTAGCCGTCGTCAGGAGTGACGATATTCCACATATGTCCCGATCCGTCCATTTCCCCGGTGACAACTATGCAGTCAACAGAACTGCTGAACTCAGTAAGATCACAGAGGAATTTGAAGGCTTTGGCATAGCCTTCGCATACTACATTCGTAGAAGGGTCGCCATCGAAGACCCATATGAGCTGCCACGGATCACCGTAGTTCACGCTGTCAGAGGCGGTATTGTAGCTTGCGGCCGCACTATGGTTATATGATACAAGCCTGCAGATTTCGTCCCCGTAATATGTAAGTCTGTCTCTGTCAGCAGTTCCTTCGTACTTGTCTACGATGGCCTGTGCCTTTGAGGCAACTGCGGAAGTTGACTGCCCAATACCTGTGTCGAAGTAGTATGTTCCGGTTTCTTTCGACTTGGAATACTCTGCCGCAACAGGCAGTTTAAGATAACCGGCACCGGTCACGACGAGCCGCTCCTCGCCCTCCTTTGTTTCCAGCTGGCATTTGAGCGAGACGCCGTATGTGCGTTGTGTCTTGTCATACCAGTACAGGCCATATGGATTGTCAGCCAGCAGGGCATTGAGCACCGTTCCCAGATCCTGGCACTTCTTCTTTGCAGTTTCCGTGATGTTTCCTTTGGAATCTGAAAGCTTCCCGACCCCGAGTTCAGAAGCTGTCCAATAGTTTTTGTCACCGAAGAGACTTTCCGCCGAATACTTGATTATTGTCGATTCCCTGGTTCCGGACGCAACTTTGGCGATCTCTGAATTGACATAATTATATATGCCCTTGCTTGCTCCCCTTAGCCGTCCGCCGGCGGTTTTTCCGGCGTGGGAGCCGTAAGCCTTCATCTTAAGATATTCTCCATACAGTTCTTCCGGCTCCGCGGTCTCCTCTTCAGGAGTAAGCTGCTCGGTCTTGCTCTCTATGACGTCGATGACAACCGTATCCTCAGTCGCATCCTCAGCCACATAATCGACCGCATCATCAACCGTATCCTCAACTGCATCATCAGCCGTGTCCTCAATGACCTGCACATCTTCTGCCGGTATCTCAAAACTTTCTTCCTGAACAGAGTCTTCTGCGTATACCAAACCGAGTGATGGCGTAAGCGTTACAAACAAGGCCATCACCAGAATGAGCGATATTAACTTTTTTTGCAGATCTTTCATTCAGCCACCTTTGATCCGTTCAGAATTTGCCAATATCTTTATAATTTTACTACTTGCAGGTTATAATATCATCAAAAAAATTGTTTTGAAGTCAGCTGAGAAAAGCTCCCGATCTGCACGCTGCTTTTCTTCTTTTTATTTCTATATATTGACATTTGTCCTTCTTAGTTGTAACATTTTTAAGTCGCAAAATTATTTGCGCGCGTAGCTCAGTGGATAGAGTGGCTGACTACGAATCAGTAGGTCGCGGGTTCGAATCCCTCCGCGCGCACCATAGGTCTTGGAATTTCAACAATTCCGAGGCCTGTTTTTTTCACAAATCGCACATTAATTATCACTTTACCAGTTTATTACCAGTCTTGTGTCAGATTAAGAGCCCTGAAGCTAGCGCAGTTCAGGGCTCTTTCATTCCAAATGCTCATACCAATTATCAATCAGAGTCGATGATACATAGCTGTTTTGGTATTATTCAGCTTTCCGCTTCAAGTTTGCTTTTATCTTCAAACATTCTCATTGTTTTCCTAATAAAATACAACATATTTATTAATTATAAGCCTGCGAGGTAAGCATCATTCTAATACATCGTCAACATATTGAAATTCCAACACTCACACACTTTCTTATCTCCTTTTTAGTACAATTTTAGTACAAAATGTCAAATCATATCCCTGCTGTTGCCTTCAGGTCATCTATTGCCATATCTACATCAAGTGTATGGAAAGCGATGCTGCATTTTCTGCTCATGGTTCAATGCAGGTATTTCCCTGCTTCCGGGTGCTCGGAGAGAAGGTCTTCGACCGAATCGAAATCGTCAAAGCCAAATCTCTCTGCTATTCTGCAGCGCCAGATATTCCTGCACAGGTCGCTTATCAGCAGAAAACCAACTACGCCTCCTCCGTTTGCAAACCACGAGTCAGGGTACCTGAAAACCACGAGCAGGCCTGCCGCGAAGAAGGATACCCACAGCAGGATCTGCCAGACCGGTATCCTCCATCTCCGCTTCCACTTTTCATCCTCATCTTTGAACCATATGCTTATCAGGATCCATGAAAGTATGATGAGCGCACAAGCGAAGAAAATCGGAAAAAACGACTCTGATATACCAAGATGATATATCAGGTCTATCGCCGAAAACATAATGATAGATACAATGTCGAGGATGATGTTTTTTCTAAGAAGTCGTGAATACACTGAGTATACAACTGCCTCCTTTATCTGGTCGTGATCTCAATATACCGAATACACTTATTCAAAGCCCTTTTCGTTGAACTGCATGTGATCTGTTCCGGTTTCTATCGTTATGACTCTGAGCACCGCAGGTTCATCATCGGCATCAGTCTGCCCTAATGATGACAGCCACACAGACGCCTTTCCCTTGTTTTCCCCCAGATCAAGGAAGGCATCATCGGTTTCCCCGCTGCTCCTAAGATAATATCTGCCGGATCCGGCAGCAAAGGGATTTCTGAATAAATATCCTTCCAGAGCCGGATTTCCGGCCCCTATATCCACCACACTGATTTGTCCTGTCCGTGACAGGTTCAGTTCATATGCAGAGTCATGCACGTCCACGGCGACATACTCTCCCGCAAACTGCCGGATCTCTGCTGTTTCCCAGGCAAAGAATCCTATAGCAAAAAATGCGATAGCAGATATGGTTATTATAAGTCGAGATCTCTTCATAGTCTTTCTGTATATCCTGAAACGCTCTTTCGTGTCAGTTCTGTCGCAGACATCATATGGGTTCCCTATGTAAGAACGAACAATACCAGTACGGAAGCAACAGCTATCATTCCGATCATCATCAGCACTGCAATTCCGAATTCTTTGATCCCAAGCTTCTTTTCTTCCTTATCGTAAGTTTCGTCCGGGTCATAATCCGTAAGACCCAGCTTAGTGCTAGAATACGTGAGCAGCATATTATCAAAATGCTTCCAAAATGATTTCTGTTCCGTTTTCTTCATTTTCTCCCTAGATGACTCATTGATCTACTATAGTCTTACCATCTTTATTTTGTTAATTCTACATAAGTTAACCCTGTGGGCTCAATGCATCAACAATCAGCGAGGGACATCTCCCTTTTCATGAACTCCGAAAACAGCTTGAGGACACTGAATCTCTTCCTCAAGATAAGAAATACCTGCAGGTTTTTTCTTGCCCGCAGGTATTTTTGATTTGTTATACGCCTATGCCTTTTTCCTGCATTACTTGACTGTGAGCCTAATGGTCTTTCTCACTCCGTTTACGGCTATCACATAGATTTTGCAGCTGCCCTTGGCCTTTGCCTTGATCGTGCCGGTCTTACTGACAGTCGCGATCTTCCTATTGCTGCTTACATAGCGCAGCTTCGGAGCATGTACCGAAGGCATCAGCTTCTTGCCGCTCTGCAGCCTGTTCACTTTCGCACTTATCTTATATTTCTTACCGGCTTTGAGCGATACTTTCGCCTTCTTCACCGTCACGCTCTTTGCGTTGGTGTAGTTCTTTGTGCCGCCTGATGTATATGCATGGACATTGATGCTGGATCTCACGTAGGTTTTCTTTCCACCCTTCATGACCCAGGCTTTGACACAGGCTTTGTAAGATGTGTTCTTCTTTAAGCCTTTCTTCGTCCATTTGAAGGTCTCATTGCCCTTGATGGTCTTTACCTTCTTAGCCTCCTTACCTCTGCACTTGATGAATAAGATGTCATAGCCGTCAGCACCGTCGATCTTGCTCCACGTGAGTTCAAGGGACCTGTCGCCCTTTGCTGTCAGCTTTGCCAGGAGCGTACCGCTTACGGTCTTTTTCGGTGCAGGTTTAGGTTCCGGAGCAGGGATGGCTTCCTTTTCTATATGGGAAGGATCATTCTTGCAGACGCGCTGTCTCTCTCCGGCTTTACCGGCTTCCGGATCCCTCGTCACTTTCCACTCGCCCCAGTCATGGCCTGTCGCCTTGATGACTTCAGGCTCGGTGATCTCATGCTCGCCCTTCTCATCCGAGAACAGCTTCTTGCATTCACTGCATGTCCAGTATGCCTTTGTCCCGTCCTTCTCGCAGGTTGCTGCGACTTCATCAGTCTTCACCAGGCTGTGGCCTGTCACATTGACGACCTCAGGCTCGGTGATCTCATGCTCGCCCTTCTCGTCCGAGAACAGCTTCTTGCATGCGCTGCATGTCCAGTATGCCTTCGTTCCGGCCTTTGTGCAGGTAGCAGCGACTTCATCAGTTTTCGTCAGGTTATGGCCTGTAGCCTTGATGATTTCAGGCTCGGTGATCTCATGCTCGCCCTTCTCGTCCGAGAACAGCTTATTGCATGCGCTGCATGTCCAGTATGCCTTCTTCCCGTCCTTGTCGCAGGTCGCAGCGACCTCGTCTGTCTTCGTCAGGCTGTGACCTGTCTTTGATATCGGCTTGGCGTCTCTGCTTTCGCTGTGCGCTTCGCCGTCAGGAGAGTTCTCTTTCGATACTGCAGCAGTATATACAGTTTTGCCGTCTTCAGTGCAGGTCGGATCGGTCACCTTCTCTGAGATGTCTGCCTTGACCGTTTTCGTCCTGCCTGCAGTATTGGTCGACTCATAATTCGCTGCAGCTTCCGTATAGCCGGAAGTCTCATCGCCTGTCCATGTGATATCGATGAACTTCCACTCTACAGGTGTATTCGTTATCTCAGTGTTTTCAGGTGTATAGGTGACAACTGCATCGCTCAGGGTCCCGTCTCCATTGTCCGTTCCGACGGTCACGGTCACGCTTACGCTTTCCTTATCAGTGAACCAGTCATCAAAGCCCTTTGTCCCTGTCTCGCTTATAGTATATGTATAGGTCTTTCCTGCATCCGACAGGTCATATATTATAGGTCCGAACTCCGCATCTCCAGGTGCTGTCAGAGTTACGGATGTAATATCAGGCATCGGTGTGCCGTCAGGCGAACTCAGCGTGAAGGTCGCCTCTGCTCCCTCTGGCCAGTCTGCTCCGCTGACTGCCTTGCTCGCTTTAAGGCTCACTTCTCCACTTGCGCTGTATGTATTTGTGAACTCCGCGGTCTGAAGCAGCGTGGAGCCGTCCGCGACGACACTGCCCTTACTGTCGCCCTTGATCTCGAAGGTCACAGTCTTATCGCTGCTGTCGTAGCTTACGCCCTTGATCGTCTCGCCTTTGTGAGTTTCCGTTACAGTGTACTTATATGTGCCGGGCTGCGTGAACGGTATGGCGCCGAAACCTTTTGTGAATCCCGCATCTTTGTCCGCCTTTGTAACAGTGACCGTTTTTTTGCCGTCTGTCGTTCCATCCGGCATCGGGGCTCCGTTTACAGGGCTAAGCGTGAACTCGAAGCTGTCTGCATCTGTCCAGTCACGCCCGTCAAGGGTCTTTTTGACCTGCACCTCGGGGCCAAGGATCGTCATATCACCTTTGACATAAGTGATCTCATAGCTATCAGTCACGTCGGCTGTTCCGCGCATTATATTCGCGCCTTTCGCCTCGATGCATTTTTCGTGCACACCGACATCTTTTTCCTGGCTGAATAGCTGTATGTTCTGCAGCACGTCACCGTCCTTGAGACCTGTAACTTCGACTTTGGCGGCGATCTCATCCGGGTCAGTACAGGCAGCATTATACTCCTGACCGTCGTACAGGCGTGTCTGAGCTTTCGCCGTTATTGTCAGCGTTTTCTTGAAGTTCGCCTTCAGGTCGCGGTCTTCAGTGGCATCGAATATATAGGTATCACCAACAGCCTGGCCGCTTTCATCTTTTACCTCTTCGCCGTTTTCTGTCCAGTTCACAAACTTATATCCTGCAGCGGTATCAGCTTCTGCCTTCAGAGTGACGTTTTCACCCTTCTCATATGTTCCGCCGCCTGTGACCGTGCCGCCCTCTTCCGGATCGGCTGTGGCTTTGATTATGTATGCCGGGAAACGGACCTTTTTATAATAATCTCCGTTTCCATTTTTTAACTCTCGCGCAGAATCACTTATAGCGATAGCTTCCGCGGCCCCGCCGGTATCCGTCCAGCCAGCTCCGGCGATCGTATTGATGACCTTGCCTCCGATCGCCTGTTTTTCACCGCCGGCTTCGACTTCGATAGCGCTGTTGTCTGCAGGAGCGATAGTAGTCGTGTATAAACTCCTAAGACCGTAGCTGTATTGTGCCTTGCCTCCGGTGGCGACTATCTTGCCTCCGGTGATCTCAATATCATTCAATACTTCAATACCATGAGAATAAGTATAATCGGTACCTGAGGTATCACCGCCTGCTGCATTCACTGTACAGCGGTCTTTTATAGTAAGATGGCTGTTAGGTCCACCCATTATTGCAGTGCTAGTAAGAATCGTTGGTCCTGGCGGTACCGTCGCGTTTACCGTGCAATCGCCACCGATGGTGAGTCCTCTCGCGGAGTAGATACCATAACAGGTACTATTGCCTGAGCCGGTGCCCGGCTTTACGTCCAGACTTCCGCTTCCCTTTATAACGAGATCATTATCAGAATATATCCCGTCATGGTTCATTGCTTTTTTTGTTTCTTCTACGATCACTTTATTCTCGCCGACAAGATCGATGGTCAGTTCATCAGCCAGATCTGAATATATGCCGGCAGTAGTTCTTAAAACTCCATTGCTATCTATATAGCTATATCCCGGCCCTGTGTACTTATAACCATCAAGTGTAAGGGTTTTTGTAACAGGATCATAACTTGCCTTGCCTGTTCTATTTCCTGGGGCCGCCGCAGGGATATCATTACGATTCGTGGTTGTCACCTGCGTGCCGCCGACCCATAGCGGATACTCGTAAGGGAGGCAGACCTTTTTATAATTTAGCTCTCGCCCAGAATCACTTGCAGCGATAGCTTCCGCGTCCCCGGTCCCATCAGTATTCATCCAGCCTGCGCCGCCGATCGTATTGATGACATTGCCGTAGATTGCCTGAGTTTCACCGCTGGCTTCGACTTCGATAGCGCTGTCGCCTGCAGGAGCGATCTTCATAGTATTGCCATAGCACTGGATACCTCTGCTTCTTCGTGCACTTCCTCCGGTGGCAACCTTGCCTCCGGTGGCGACCACCTTGCCTCCGGTGATCTCCATCTCTCCTCCTATCTGAATACCAATACTATAAGAAGAATCGAGATCTAACCTGTCAGCGCCTGCTGCATTCACTGTACAGCGGTCTTTTATAGTAAGATGGCTGCCAGTTAAACCATATATTGCGATGCCTTCTACAAACTTAACCGTCGATCCTGATGGCATAGTCACGTTTACCGTGCAATCACCACCGATGGTGAGTCTTTTTACGAATTCAATACCATGACAGTGATTCACAAGTGACGCGGTAGCGCCCGGTCTTACTTCCAGACTTCCGCTTCCCTCTATAACGAGATCATTTGCAGAGTATATCCCGACAGTTGCGTTGTCTGTTATATCCTCTCCAATCACTTTATTCTCGCCGACAAGCTTGATGATCAGTTCGCTGTCCAGCTCTGATTTTATGCCAGCATTAACAGATCCTGCTCCCGGCCCTGTGTACTTGTAATCATCAAGTGTAAGGGTGTTTGTTGAAGCATCATAACTTGCCGTGCCTGTTTTGGTCCCTCCTTCCGCTGCAGGGATATCATTGCAGTTCGCGGTTGTAACCTGCGTGCCGCCGACCCAGAGATTATAGTCTTCTGCATATACCGGTCCCGTAATAACCGGCATCATGGCAAACACCATCAGCATCGCCATTGATATCGTTAACAGTCTTTTCTTCATGACATCCACCCCTTTACCTGTTTCATTGATCCGTGACAGGACCGCATACCCCGGTCCCTGTATATCCATATACAGAGCAGCATATACTGCAAATATATAAGAAAAAGCCGCAAAGATACGCAGCAGATGACCTGTCACATACTTCACGGCTGATAACATATCTGCCTTACTGGAGATATTTTATCATGATAAAGCGGGAAAAGATACCTGACCTGCAGAATAACACGCGTTTTTCAGATTCCGTTTCCTGAATGCTGCCGGCATGAGCGGTATCTTAAGACCTGTCAAACAACGTCCTCGCAGCGGGTCATCTTGCATCTCTGTTATTCCGATCATTCCTGACATGACCATTTATCCTGAAATCGATCCTTTCGACTGCAAGCTGCATCAGTTTTTCCAGTGCTTCGCCCCATGCTTCAGCCCAGGTCTCACGGCCATATCTATTCAGGGTCCTGCACATTTCTGTGATCATGAGCACGGCTCTTACAAGAATGCTGTCGTACTTGTCAGGAGCCTTACTGCCGCCGGAGCGTTTGATTGACTCGGCAGCTGGTTTTGTGATCAGTTCACGCCTGACCGTCAGCAGGCTATCAGGTGGCGCGCCGCGTTTCAGTGCATGGTCAACCTGAAAATTCCATCGCCGCCTGAGGTCATTGGTCCTGCGTATCTCTTCTGCCTTCGGATTGTTCTTCCCGATCTTTTTCGTAGCCAGATAGGGACTGTTCTTCGGGAACACCTGAAGCTTCTGGTCATCTCTCAGCGGCTGGTTCATCAGATCCGTAAAGAACCGTTTGGCCTGTGCCGTGAAGTTCTTTTGTTTGAATACCGGGCTCTTCTTTTCGAACAGGTGCTTCTCGTAAACTTCTCCCTTGCGCACCATCGTATACCCCGGCATCAGTTCTCCGTTTACAGTCGCCTCTTTCTTCGTCCTCAGATGGCGGCCGTCCGGGTCAAAATACATATTTCTTGTCGCTTTTTTTATCACCGGCTCTTCAAGCTTTTCCCTCTCTGAATAGATCAGATGGATGTGATAATTATTCATATCGTGGTTGTGATGGAGTGCGGCAATGCACTCAGCGCCATATTCTTTCCTGAATGATTCCACAAAATGCTTCAGCACTTTATCCGGATCCCATCCATTTTTATAGTAGACTTCCGGTAAAGCGACTATGAATTCCCTGGCCTCGATGCACGTTCCGCTCGTGCCGGATCTGAAGAAACTGCCACGGTTTTCCTTTGCCAGCTCTCTCCAGTATTCTTCCGGCTGAGTCTGATATACCGCGTAAAGATGCTCCTGTTCCTCGCCGCTGCTTATATAATTGATCCGGCCCATAAGATCGGACAGCTTCTCATGTCTTATATAGCTTGCTCTTCGCATATATTTTTACCTTCCATATTCTGTATCTCAAGCGCCTGTAGGCGCCGCCCCGCGAGGCGAAATACCCGAGAGTACGAACCGTAAGGTTTGTGCGATGGGTGTATTTCGCTCTCATTCGGCGAGGCCTTTATGGCTATACATTTTCATTGTTCATTTTCTTTGTCTCCTTTGTATCCACAGCTGCGTGCTCCTCATATGCTCCTTCGTCCGGCAGCTCCATGACAGTAGTTCGGATCTCTCTTGATCACATTCATGATCTCTGACCGTCATGAAGATCTGTCTGATTATTGATCCCTGTCTATACCCCTCTCAAAAGTGTCGTATCTCGGGTAACTTTTCAGAAAAAAGTCCGGGCTAGCTCTGATACGCTCCCTTTATGAGAGACAGTGAAAAACAAAATCACTGTTAATCATAAAGGGAGCTTTCATATGGAAAGAAAAAGAGCGAAGATATCTAATG
>CACZAM010000051.1 GCA_902779185.1 uncultured Eubacteriales bacterium | reverse complement strand
TGCCGAACGGCACATGTTGAAGTTGATTTGAACCGCCGTATGCCGAACGGCACGTACGGTGGTGTGAAAGGGCGGAGAAAATCCGCCCTATTCGATTGCCTTAATAAGGACGAAGATTCGCGAAAATTACAACGCCTATTATAAGAAACGCTTTCTTATGACGGGGAACTGTGCGGAAAAGAGGTGTAATTAAAGGCAGTTAAAGTGTTTCAAATCTGGCATTGACCTCGTCGTTACAACGAGATGTATAGTTGGAAAGAGAGGTACACAATGTCACTGAATACGATCCGGGAAGTCACTGAAATAACAGGAATTACAGTGAATGCATTAAGGTACTACGACAGGAAAGGGTTGCTGCATCCTACAGTACGCAATTCTGAGGGAAGGAAAGAGTGGCTGTATGATGACGAGGCAGTAAGAAGGGCTAAGAGAATACTGCTTCTGAGAAGGATAGGGATACCTGTTGAGAGCATAGCATTGGTAATAGATAAAGTGGATAAGATGGACGAAAACATGCTCAGGTCACGCCTCGAAGAACTTCGGGAGGAGCGCCAGTTGCTGGATGAACAGATCTCACTGGCGGGCATGTTGCTGCTGCTGGATGAAATCTCTTCAGACGTGGAAGTCAAGGGAGAGCTGCTGGACAGGATGTTTGAGAAAACCTGTCATGATGATTGAAAAAGGCACAGGAGTAGTTTTGCGAAAATGGAGGTAAGATGAAAATGAAAAAGGTCTTAGTGGTTATAGCTGCGCTGATAATTGTGTTTGCTTTCTTTGGCTGTTCAAAGGATGACACAGCACCAGCAGAGCAGAAAGCTGAAACAGAAACTGCTGACACATATGATACTGCCGATGACGCGGCAGAATCATCTGAGGATGCTGACTCTGATACTGACGCGGCAGAATCATCTGAGGATGTTGACTCTGACACTGACGCTGACTCGGGGCTGCTGTCACCGGAGTTCAAGAAGACGATGGATGACTACGAAGCCTGGTTCGATCACTACTGCGAAGTAATGAAGAAGTATGAGGAGAACCCATCAGATATGGAACTTATAAGCGAGATGACAGACCTTCTGGCCGAAGAGACAACCATGCTCGATCAGATGGAAAAAATGGATCAGTCAGAGATGAATACCGCGGAGCTCGCGTACTACCTTGAGGTAACCGCAAGGATAGAGAAAAAGCTTCTCGAGGTAGCATATTGAAGCGTTCCGGCAAACCACGAAAAAGTCCTATGGCAAACGCAAAATAATTGCAGAAGCCATAGGGCTTTTCTTCTGCTTCATGATACTATTATGAAAACGAAACTTTACGGGGAAAAACGATGAGACTTTTGTTAATCAGACACGGGGATCCGGACTATGAGATCGACTCGCTGACAGAAAAGGGCTGGCGCGAGGCTGAGTATCTCGCTGAAATGCTGTCAAAGCAGGATATTGATTACTTCTACAGTTCACCTTGCGGAAGAGCGAGTGACACTGCGTCGGTCACGCTTCAAAAGATGAACCGTGAGGCCGAGGTGCTGCCATGGCTCAGGGAGTTCGATATCTTTATAAACAGACCGGATTGCCCTGACAGAAAGCGCATCCCGTGGGACTGGCTGCCTCAGGACTGGACGCAGGAACCTCGCTATTACAGGAACGACGAGTGGTTTGAAAGTGAATGCATGGTGGAGTCCGATGTAGGTGGAGAGTACCGCAAGGTAGCGGAGCAGTTCGATGAGCTGCTGGCTAAGCATGGGTACAGGCGCGATGGCGGGATCTACCGCGCAGAGCGTCCTAATCATGATACAATCGCGCTGTTCTGCCACTTTGGCGTGGGATCAGTTCTGCTCAGCCACCTCTGGAATGTATCTCCTATGGTGGTTTGGCACGGCTTCTGCGCACAGACTTCATCGGTGACTACAGTTGTGACAGAAGAGCGCAGGGAAGGGATAGCGTCCTTCAGGATGCTTGCATTCGGCGATACATCTCATCTTTATGTGCATGATGAAGAACCTTCATTTGCGGCACGCTTCTGTGAGTGCTATTATGATGATACAAGACATGATTGATATTAAAAAAATATAGATGATGAAGAAGGGGGACGGAAAAATGGAAGATAAGAAAGTCAACGATGCGCTTCAGCTCGACAAGGAAGAACTTGAAGAAGTCAACGGCGGCGGCGGATTCGCGGGCGGCAATTTAGGCGGATTAGCAGGCGGCAACATAGGCGGAGCAGAAGCAGGCGGCAATTTAGGCGGACTGGCAGCCGGTGGCAATTTAGGCGGACTGGCAGCCGGTGGCAATTTAGGCGGACTGGCAGCCGGTGGCAAGGCCGGTGGATTCTCCGGCGGTTATTGCCCGCAGACACCTGACCGCACATGCAAGGTAGAAGCAGTAGGGAGATGGGATCCTGAAAATGAAGACTGCAAGTATTGCGGATGGAGAGCTTTTTAGACTCCCGGTGAACCGCAGCTTTTCAGGAGAGAAACTTTATGTGGAAATGCCCTAAATGCGGCCGCAGCTTCAGCAGGGAAGGTCAATCCCATTACTGCGGCAAAATCGAGACCATAGATCAGTACATCGAAGAACAGGATGAATCGGTCAGGCCGTATCTTAACGAAGTAAGGCAGATAATACGCTCAGCTATTCCTGAAGCGCATGAGAAGATCTCCTGGAGCATGCCGACCTTCTGGAAAGGGGTCAATATCATTCATTTTGCAGCTTCAAAGAAGCATCTTGGGCTCTATCCCGGAGGGGAAGCAACTGCTGTGTTTGCGGATAAACTGGCAGAATATGATGTGAGCAAAGGCACGATCCGGCTGCCGTATACAAAACCGCTCCCGAAGGAGCTGATAGCAGAGATCGCGGCCTGGTGCTTCGATCAATACGCAAAGTGATTATGCAATTAGAATTCAATAACTGAAAAAGTTGCAAAAATTGACAGTGCGGCATCCGTCAGGATGCCGTTTTTTTCTACAAACTTTTTCCCCGCAATGGCCTAAATATGGTATGAAGGAATAAATTTTTTATCCTTCTTCGCAAATATTGTCGGCAGAAGGAATAATCGAATATCGCTTGCGAGATGAGAAAAAGACTCGAGCATGCCATCGTTGCATGGATATTCACAAGGATGAGTATATTTTTATTCGAATCCAGAGGTAGACCGAAGTATCGGCAAATTATGCTTGTTTCAATGACCAGAGACGCTCTCACCTCAAGCATAACCTGACTTTCGGATTGCAAGTTCAACTTGCGCTCGCTACAATCATTTCAGATGGTCTCTTATCATAAACTTGTAAGGAAAGTGTTTATGAATAAAAGGAGGCTGTCATGAGGAGACTGATTGGAATGGATCTTATCAGGGCATATGACGAACACCCTGAAGAATTCCTGCCGATGAACAAACCAGACAATGAAGTGCCGCCAAGGAATGAGTACGGCGAGACCAATATCGGCTGGTATGCAGGACTGTTGGATGAGAACAGACCGTTCTTTGCAGAGTGCTGGGCGGTTGACGGCATAACCGTGCTGACGATGTACGTCTCAACTCTGGGAATCGAGGACGAGACCCCTGAAGAGCTTGAGCAGCGTTTTCTTGACAGAGGCTATTATCGAAAGAGAGAGGGCGCAGACAGAGCTCCGGATGTCAGAAAATTTGTCATCGACGGAAACGAGTTCTTTTCCATAAACACCACGGTGGGTGTGGAGGACGAACCTGCATTGCTCGACGGAGCATATATACTCTCGTGGAAACTACTGAACGAATATATTTGCTCTTTGGGGTATAATGAAAAATAAAGCAGGATGTATGACATAGCCGGGAGGCAAAATCAAAGCCATGAGTGAGCTGGCTGTTCAGGCGATCGGGTTTGTTGGAGTTGCGTTCTTCATCATCTCATATCAGATAAAATCGAATAAGGCGCTGTTCCTGTGCCAGATGATTGGCTGCATTATTTTTTGCGTGCAGTTCTTCATTATGGGCGCATATACCGGCGCAGTCAGCCTCATCATCAATATCATCAGGAACCTGCTCCTCGTTAAGAGAAAAGACTGGAAGTGGGTCGACCGCAGGTCAACGATGCTGGTCATCCTGGCGCTTCTGACCCTGATGACTATTTACACCTGGGATGGGATCATCAGCCTGCTTCCGTTCATCATGGTAGCTGTGACTACGATAGGGTACTGGAGCAACAACGCGCAGAAGATAAGACTTTCGCAGTTCATCGGCTCACCGTGCGTATTGCTGTATGACGTGCTTATACAGTCGTGGGGCGGGGTGCTGAACGAGACTATCACCCTCGTATCGATAATCATATCAGTGATACGCTTTGGATGGAAAAACATGGGCAGCCCGGACTCGGATTTCTGATCTCCTGAAATGTCGCTTCTTAAGCGACCTCGGCGTCTTGAAACGATGCTATACTATTGACATCAGTAAAAGATTATCGGTAAACAAGAGAAAAGGAGGGCAGGAATCATGTATGGAGCAATATTAGGAGATATAATCGGCAGCCCTTACGAGTTCGACAGGGGCAAAAAGACAAAGGACTTCCCGTTCTTTGATAAAGGAGCAGGCTTTACAGACGACAGCGTCATGACCATAGCGGTAGCGGAAGCGCTCATGCAGGCTTGTGCAGACGGAGTAATAGATGATGAAGCATCAACGAAGGATCTGATCATCGATTCCATGCACAAGTGGGGCCACAGATATCCGGATGCGGGATATGGCGGCCGCTTCTATTACTGGCTCAGGGACAGCAGCCGTGAGCCGTACAACAGCTTCGGAAACGGCTCGGCCATGCGCGTTGCGGCCGCCGGCTGGATGTTTGACGACCTCGACACCACACGCAGGATCGCCAGGTGGACTTCCGAAGTCACGCACAACCATCCTGAAGGTATCAAGGGCGCAGAAGCGACTGCAGCCGCGATCTTCCTTGCCCGCACAGGCAGCTTCAAGGAAAAGATCAAAGACTATATCATCAGCGAGTTCGGCTACGATCTCAGCAGAACATGCGACGAGATAAGGCCCGGCTACCACCATGTGGAATCATGCCAGGAGACAGTTCCTGAAGCTATAACAGCTTTCCTGGAAGGCAATGACTTCGAGGATGTCATCAGGACAGCAGTGTCCCTGGGCGGCGATTGTGACACTCTCACATGCATCGCCGGATCGATCGCCGAAGCTTTCTACAGAGTGCCTGAATCACTCAAGAAAGAGTGCGAGGACAGGCTGCCGGCAGACATACTTGAAGTGCTGCACGCATGGAACAACAGCATCAATCCAATAGAAGTGGTCTACTTCGAGCCGGCAGATTACATTCCGGAAGAGCTGAGAAAAAAGTACGGCTTGGGTGAGTACAGTACAGACTTTGACGACTAACAATCACCAAGCTTTAACCACGCTCATAACGTGCACATAACGCTGCGTAACGCCCACCAATTCACCGAAATTTGGTGGGCGTTTTTTAGTACACATAATCCGCTAGACTGTACACAGGGAAACCTCAGAAACCCTGAAAAAGCAATGTGAAAGCAACGCAAATAATAATGAAGAAGCAATGAGAATCGCATGAAAGCAAATAAACAAGAAAGGCGGGTAGTGAAATGGATAATGCAAAGATCGATTACATTCTGGATATTTTCAAAACATTGACAAACGAACTGCCGGATCAGATGCTGTTCCGCGAAAACGGAGACAGCCTTGAATTGAAAACACTTGACGGCATTGGAAACTGTCTGCCTCTGGACTTGCAGAACAGCGGATGGAGCCTGATCAACAGCCAGATTGCTTAGGTATCAGATAATAAGAAATGGTATAATACCCATAACAGCTAATAAAGCATTACTCAACTGTCGGTTAATAATATACAGGGAATCTTTCGAAACCGTTATATTGATGCAATAAGGAGATATCAATGAAAAAACATCTGATTTGTATCATTGCGATAATTTCAGTCATTTGCTTCTGCGGAGCGCATGCTGTTTATGCAGAACAGGGCAGTGACGGAACGGAGCAGGTGCTTACAGCGCAGGAAGTGGGCGAAGAATATGACGAGGTGATCGATTCCGGTAAGTGCGGAGACGATCTTATCTGGGAGGCGCGTGAGCGCCGTGTTGTTATTGACGAAGATGGAAACTACGATATAATCCGGCATATCCTTGCCATCAAAGGCAGCGGAGCAATGTATAACTACGAATATCAGGACGAGGCTCTTCCGTGGAATTATTTTGGTTATCAGGAGGTCATCATAGAAGAAGGCGTTACGAGCATCGGCAGCTACGCTTTCTTGCAGAATTTTTCCCTGGAAAAAGCAGTCCTGCCGTCGACCTTGAAGAAGATCGGCAAAGGAGCCTTTATGGGGTGTGAAAGCCTTTACAGTATCAATTTTCCGGAAGGCCTTACCACTATAGGCAGCAACGCATTCGACACTGATATAGCTCTGACACAGATAACCCTGCCGGACAGTCTGACAAAGATACAGGAAAGTGCGTTCAGCTATTGCAGCAATCTAAAGAAGGTTACTTTCGGAAACAAACTGACCACTGTCGGGTCACATGCTTTCAGCTCTTGCGAAAAGCTCGAGACCGTTTCGCTTCCGAAATCCGTCACACGCATCGGAGAAGGTGCTTTCTGCTTTTGCTATAATCTCAGGAAAGTCACGCTTCGTTCCGGTCTCAAGCGTATCGATGCCGAGGCGTTTAACGAGACTCCAAAGCTGAAAGAATTCCGTATGCCGAATACGGTCACTAAGATAGGAAACCGGATTCTGGGCTACAGCGGCGTGACTACTGTCACCATTTCCAGGAAGGTCAAAGTCATTCCGGAGGAAACATTTATGCGCTGCAAGAAGCTTAAGAAAGTCACGATGCCGAATGTGACCGAAATAGGCTTTTTCGCATTTGAGGAATGTGTGAAAATAAAATCGATCACACTGCCAAAGACACTGAAGAAAATAGGTGACTGTGCATTCGCCGGCTGCAGCGGACTGACAAAGGTCACGGTTCCGGCTAAGACTAAAAAGATCGGCCTCTACGCGTTTCAGTATTGTAAGGGCATGAAGGTGATCAAACTGCCGAAAGGAGTCAAGCTGGGCAACGGTAAGGATGTCTTCTTTCAATGTTCGAAAAAACTGAAGATAAAGTATTATAAGACGAAATAGGCGACACATGAATCTATTAGTATGGAAAAGGGGCAGATATTGAAGAACGGAACAAAGGTATTTCTGTTGCTGCTGATGGCTGTATGCCTGGCGGCAGGCGGTTTCCTGACGGGGAGAGCTGCTGGGCGTGCTGAGGCTGATCAGCTCACTGAAGAGAAAGAAGCCCTGCATGATGCCAACAGGAGCAGTATCGAGAATATGATCATCGAGGATGGTCCCGTATATGTTATAGGTCATAAAAACCCTGATACGGATACGGTCTGTAGCGCCATTGCATACGCGAGACTTCTCAACTTGCTCGGAGTCGAAGCAGAAGCAAGGATAACAGGAAAGCTGAGCAATGAAACGGCGTTCATCCTGAATGAGGCAGAAGTTGAAGCGCCTCCGGTCCTTGAGGATGCCTCGGGAGAAGACATTTTCCTTGTCGATCACAGCGAATACGCACAGTCCGTGGAGGGTATGAGAGATGCTCATATAGTGGGCATCCTCGATCATCATGGCGTGGGCAACGTCAACACCGGCCATCAGCTTGTGTACGAGGCCAGACCTATCGGTGCCACCGCTACCATCGTGTGGCTGGATTATAAGAATTACGGCCTCGAGATAGACAAGAGCACGGCGCATATCCTGCTTGGAGCGATCCTTTCGGATACCAATGGTCTGACCGTATCGACTGTTACAGGCACGGACAGACAGGCAGTTGATGATCTGGCAGAGATAGCCGGGGTCACGGACATAGACGAGCTAATGAAGCAGATCCATATGGAGAAGCTCTCATATGAGGGCATGAGCGATGAAGAGATACTTTTCTCTGACTATAAGGAGTATGAGGCTTCCGGAGTCAAATACGGCATGGCTCTGGTGAGCGCTTTCGATGAGGAGATAGCGGCAGATCTGTCGGAGCGTATGAAGGCGTCGATGGCGGAGAATGCCGAAAAAACAGATGTGGATCTGCTGTATACTACAGTGGGGATACGGGAGCCCGGTCTGACCGCCGATTACGTCATTCCGCTCGACGAGCATTCGGAAGAGATCCTCACGGCGGCGTTCCCGGATTATGATGAATATAACGGGACTGCGTATATATACAGATCAGGGCTCGGGAGAAAGACCATATTTGTTCCGGGCATGAATGATTTCCTTGGGGCATATCCACACGAGTAAAAGCACATCCACGCAGTGAACATGCGGAAGCGGACGATTAACAGGAGGCAATTATGATCAGAAAGCGAATTCTGGGACTGCTGATATGTCTGGCAATGATAACGGCAATGATGCCGCAGTTTGTGCTGGCCGAAACTTCTGAGACCGCCGCATCCGCAGATGAGTTTAAGATGACTCTCCCGACCGTATATCTGCACATCAACGGTGGTCAGGCGGAAGTCAGCAAAATGAATGAGAGCGAAAACCACTCATACCACTGCAAAGGAACGATGGACATCATTGTTCCGGATGGTTTCAAATACGCGGACTCCGACGCGAAACTGAGCAGCGTTACCGGGCTCGGCATGGACATCCGCGGCAGAGGCAACACCTCATGGAATGCAGATAAAAAGCCATACAAGATAAAACTGGACGATAAGACAAAGATCCTCGGCATGGGTAAAAACAAGCACTGGGCGCTGATAGCCAATGCATTTGATCCGTCGCTGATGAGGAACCGCATCACGTACTGGCTGGGAAAAGAGATGGGCCTTGAATTCACTCCTTCGGGGTATCCGGTCGATGTTTTCATGGAGGGAGAGTACTATGGCAGCTATCTGCTGTGCGAGACAATCCGTGTGGATAAAAACCGCGTGGAGATAGACGAGCTCGACGAGAGCATCACGGGAGGAGCAGAGCTGACAGGCGGATACATGGTGCAGTTCATACAGGACTTCGGGGCAGTATCAACCTTTACCACTAAAAAAAGCACTGACTTTCAGAATCTGAATCCGAGCTTTGACCCGGATGATGACGGCTATGAGAGTGAAGTCCAGAAGAATTACATCAGGGGATATATCCAGGAGGCGGAAGATGCCCTTTTTGAGGGCGAGACGGCAGATGACAGCACTGCTTCGGGGTACCGGAAGATCGATTACAGAGATTACATAGACATTGAGTCGGCGGCACTCTACTGGCTATTCCAGGAATTCACACTCAACTCAGACGCCTACACCACCGGAAGCTCATATATTTATAAGACACGGGACAAGGACGGCAAGCCGGGGAAGATCTTCTGGGGACCTCTCTGGGATTTCGACTACGCATGGGACTTCGGCGATACATATGAGGGCAACGAGGAAGAAGTCTTCCTGACGGAAACATGGTGGATGACTGCCATGATGACCGACAGGACAAAGGGCGGACTGCCTGACACCATAAGAAAAGACTGGCCTGTCATGAAGGCAAAACTCGAGTACATCGTGGAGAAGGGCGGCCTGCTTGATCAGTATAAGGAAGAGGTAAGGGTCTCGGAGGGATATGACTGCGCAAAGTATGGCATTGATGACAGATATGCTGATTACGACGAGGCAGTCGAACACCTCAGAACGTGGATAAAGAACAGGCTCAAGTATGTCGATGAAAACATAGACACGCTGGATCAGTACTCATACAAAATGACGTTCATGCAGGATGAGAATGATGAACATCCGATGGTTTATGTATATAAGAAGGGCGGAACCAAAAGTTGGGAGATCGCTGACCCGCAGAAGGAGGGCTATTACTTCACAGGCTGGTTCACCAAAGACGGAATAAGCCTGGAGAGCGAAGAAAAGGACGGTGACCTGACCTTTTACCCGAGGTTTGTCAGTGAAGAAGATGCGCTCAAAGCGGATTCCATCTACTTTATAGCAGATGATATATACGTAAAACTGGAAGACAAGTCCTTCTATCCTCAGTATGATCTGATGCCGGATGACGCGCTGAACAGAGAGGTCATCTGGAGCTCCTCTGATGAATCCATCGCGGAGCCAGGAGAAAACGATTCCATACAGTTTAATAAAACGGGGGTCGCAACCATTACCGCGACTCTTCCTACGGGGGATACCGGATCGTTCAGGCTGCACGTAGTCGATGCGCTGACCGCTTTTGAGTCTGCCTCAGTCAGCCGGGAGGTCATCTACATGAAGCCGGGCGATATCCGGAAGGTAAGTGCCATCATAAAGCCGGCCGATGCATGGAATATTTCCTATTTCAATTGCGATGAAAATGATGCCGTAGACGTGAAAAACTCCGGAGTCGTGATCGCGAAAGCACCGGGAAAGATTCAGGCCAGGCTCTCGGTAGATTATTTGGATGAGGGCGGCTTTGCAAGCACAGATGTGTTCTTTGACATAATCGTGAGCGATAAGGACGGCAGTCTGTCAACGGATACAGTTACTGACGGCATAGAAGGCAGCGCCATAGATCTTGATAAGATCGCGAAAGACATCCTTTCTGAGGAGGACAAGGCGGACCTTGCCGGCGGAGCGGACATCAAAGTGTGGCTAGAGATGAAGAAGCTCGGCAGCAGTGAGGTGCCGGCAGCGGATAAACAACTGCTGACAGATTATATATCGAATCATGATATGACAAAGGGCAGCTGGCTGGACATAAGCCTGTTCAGGAAGATAGGTGATGACACAGAGGCGCTGCACAAAGTATCAAAACCGGTGAAATTTGCCGTGACAGTTCCTGATGAACTACGCAGCACGGATGAGGATGCTACACGGATGTTCTGGCTGCTGCACGCGGCAGACGGAAAGGTAAGTGTGGCGTCAAGAAGCACCGGGAATGAGCTTGAAGCAGAGTCGTCTGAGTTCTCGACATACATGATCGCGTATTCCGACGAGGCCAACGGTGAGGATCTGTCATATGAAGAAGATGAGGACGATACGGGCAATAACGGGAAAGATCATAAAAAGGTGGATACCGGTGACAGAAGCAATGTGCTGCTCTGGCTGAGCATGATGATCATCTCATTTGTCGCACTGGCTGCAATGACCATACGCGTGAAGAGGAACAGAAAACAGTAGTTTATTAATATTAAGAGGAGGATACACATGGATAATTTCGAAAAGCTTTCACCTGATATGCTTCAGAATGTCGCAGGAGGAGTCGATAAAAACCAGACCGAAATGGTAAAAATAATGGTCAGAGCAGAAAAGAATAAAGGCAAAACCAAGGAAGAAATAAAAGCCTTGTTCAGAGGAAAATTAAGAAGCGATTTTGAGGAGTCGAGCGTCTCTGTTGAAGAAGCCTGCAGGATTGTGGACGCATACTATGATTCACTGTAGACGCTGAGGGAAGAAGATATAAACTCACTTTGGAACGCACGGAACACCCACCAATTCACTGAAAATTGGTGGGTGATTTTTAGTACACATAAACAATTAGACTATAGTCAGGGAGAACCTTAGAATGAAAAATTAAAACCGAGTTCTGAAACAAAAAAACATCAAAAAAGATCTTGTTTACTGCTACAACAGCATTTGGTACCTTCAGTCTACG
>CACZAM010000050.1 GCA_902779185.1 uncultured Eubacteriales bacterium | reverse complement strand
TTGAAACCATCAAGTGGTAGGAGTTTCCACCAATCCACAGTATCCTAAACAGCATAGCCTAAATCCTTTGAAATGGCTATGACACTATAATACGAGGAGGTATTGTTAATGTCTTCGGATGAAACAAAAGTAAAAAAAGGACTTAGTGTAATGACCTCCGAATATGAGCTTGAAGGGCGCATTCCTACAGGAAAAGCGATAATCCTGGGAATGCAGCATGTTCTGGCCATGTTCGTCGGCAACCTGACACCTATCCTTGTCATCGGCGGAGCATGTTCTCTCGGAGATGCGGGTCTTATGGTTCCTGTCATCCAGAACGCCATGCTGGTAGCAGGACTTGTCACTCTCGTACAGCTCTGGACTATAGGTCCTATCGGAGCAAGACTGCCGTGTGTAATGGGTACCAGCTCAGGATTCATAGGAGTAATGAGCGGTGTAGCCGGATCGATGGGAGGAGGCGTAGTCGCATACGGAGCCATTCTTGGAGCCTGCTTTATCGGCGGCATATTCGAGATGCTGCTCGGGTTCATGCTCAAACCGCTGCGCAGATTCTTCCCGAGTGTAGTAACAGGAACGGTAGTAACTGCTATCGGTCTGTCACTCATCAGTGTAGGCATCAACTCGTTCGGCGGCGGCAACAACAATAAGGACTTCGGCTCACCGACCAATCTGCTGATCGGTCTCGCAGTGCTGATCTTCATCATCGTGCTCAAACATTTCACAAAAGGCATATGGTCCGCGGCATCTATCCTGTTCGGCATCATTTTCGGATACATTCTCTGTGCAGTCCTTGCATTGTTCCTTGACACGACATTCGTAGTGGATGGAGAAACATTTACTCATTCATGGGTGCTGCAGTGGGATAAGGTAGCAGCGGCTGCCTGGATATCGCTGCCTAAGATAATGCCGGTGAAATTCGTGTTTGATGTGCGCGCGATCATTCCAATAATGATCATGTTCATCGTTACAGCTGTAGAGACTATCGGTGACCTTTCGGGAATCACTGAAGGCGGTCTCGGACGTGAAGCTACGGACAAGGAGCTTTCCGGCGGAGTAGCCTGCGATGGTATCGGCTCTACATTCGCTACATTCTTCGGCGTTCTGCCTAACACTTCATTCAGCCAGAACGTAGGACTTGTAGGAATGACCAAGATAATCAACCTGTTTGCCATAACGATGGGCGCTCTCTTCCTGGTGCTCTGCGGATTCTGCCCTAAGCTGGCTGCCATAGTACAGCTGATGCCTCAGTCCGTACTCGGCGGAGCAGCAGTAATGATGTTCGCGTCTATCGTAGTCAGTGGTATCCAGCTGATCACAAAGGATGGTATCAGAAACCGCGAGGTAACGATCGTTGCGGTATCGCTCGGTCTTGGTTACGGACTTGGCTCAACAGCCAATGTTCTGGCATTCATGCCTGCATTTGTCGGATACATCTTCGGCGGTTCCGGAATCGTTCCGGCTGCTATTGTAGCTATCATTCTCAACATCGTGCTGAAAAAGGACCCTGAAGAAGATGAAGTAGAACCTCTCTGGGACTGATCCGTATCTGATCATTTCCGATATCGGATGAGCGCTGAAAACCATAGCGTTATATTTGAAAGGATGTCTCAATATGATAGACTATTATCCGGAAGACCGGTATTGTAAAGCATATTTGAAGAAGATAAATCAGAACGGATAGGACTGTAAGCGGTCATTGCGGTAAAGGAGGGTGCGATATGAAAATAGCTATGGCAAATGATCATGCCGGAACACAGATGAAAGAAGAGATAAAGGCTTATCTGCTTGGACAGGGCTACGAGGTGGAAGACTTCGGAACATATGACAATGAATCGTGCGATCTGTCGGATTTTGTGTATCCTGCAGCTCTGGCAGTTGCCAGAGGTGAGTGTGACAGAGGAATCTTCTGTGATGGCGTGGGCTATGGCAGTGCTCTGATCGCAAATAAGATAAACGGCTGCTATGCGGCTGTCTGCCAGGATCCTGTGTGCGCCGCGCTTGCAAGGGAGCATACTGATTCAAATATCCTGTGCCTCGGAGCCAAAATCATAGGCGGTCTCATGTCAATGGAGATAGTCAAGACCTGGCTCACAACAGAACCGCTCATGCAGGAGAAGTATCGCAGAAGAGTTCAGAAAGTTTGCGATATAAATGATAAGCACTGTGTTCCGGTGAAATAATCAGCCTGATATTTATGACACCTCCGCAAGCAAGGAGGTGTTATTTTTTTATCAACAGCAGTAAGACAATTGGGAACAGCGTTTATATGGTGGTATAATAACATGAAGCAGTATGGCAGAAGCATACCGCTGGATTCGATATAACCCGTTGATTATTCAGACAGAACGCTTAAACAGCGAAAGTGCGCAGAACAAAATGAAAGATAATAACAAAAGCAAAGGGAAAGCCCGTAATACAAAAACTAAAACCAGCAGTAAAAAAGCGAAAACATCAACAGGACGAAAGCTGCTGAAGGTAATAGGAGGGCTGATCGTACTTGGCGTTGCCGCAGTTCTTATTACGGTACTCGTAACGGCGGCAAAGGTGGGTCACATAAATCAGGACAGCCTGTATGCCAACATAGAGCGCTCATCTATTCTCTACGATATAGACGGCGTTGAGATCGATACTCTTCATTATAATGAAGACAGGAAGATAGTACCGGTGGGGGACATGCCTGATGATCTGAAGAACGCTTTTATTGCCATAGAGGATAAAACCTTCTACAAGCATCACGGCTTTAACTGGCGCAGGATGTTCGGTGCGGTACTTTCCAAACTTACAGGAAGATCCGCGGCCATCAGCGGCACATCCACGATCACTCAGCAGCTCGCGAGAAACGCGTATCTGGCAGAAATAAAGAGCCAGCGCAGTTTAAGCAGAAAACTGTCAGAAATGTTTATAGCCTGGCGGCTCGAGAAAACGCTGACTAAGGATCAGATTCTGGAAGCGTATCTGAATACGATCTATCTGGGTTATGGAAACTACGGTGTGAGCGCCGCGGCCAGAACATATTTTTCCAAAGACGTAGATGAGCTGACTCTTGCGGAGTGTGCGGCTCTGGCGGCTCTGCCGCAGGCGCCGGACGCTTATGCTCTGATTACCGAAGATTCGGAGGGGAATGAGGAGATCACTGAAATTAATTATTATTCCCTTGACTCCGTTGAAGAGGAAGAAGAGCCGGTGGAAGAAAGCTGGTACGTTGACAGCGCATATACTGAAGAGGAAGAAAACGAAGGTACGGGCTTTTACGCAAATGATATATCAAAGGAAAGAAGGGATCTTGTTCTGGACCTCATGGCAGAGCAGGGATACTTGTCGTCAGATGAAGCCGAAAGCGCAAAGGTGGATATCATAGACATCCTTGCACCGAGCTTCGAAAAGAAAGGATCTGCATACACATACTTTACCGACTATGTAGCGGGCGTCGTTACTAACGACCTTATGGAGAAGTATAAGATCTCTGAAGAAGAAGCCCAGCGCATGGTATATACGGGAGGAATGCAGATACACACGACGCTGAGAAGCGACATACAGAACGCTATCTATGATGAGTTCCAGGATGATTACAACTTCCCTGCAACAGTAGATGGCAGCAAGGTGCAGGCCAGCATGGTGGTTACAGAGGTAGGCACCGGATATATAAGCGGATTTGTAGGAGGACGCGACGCTGAGGGATCAAATCTTTTCAACAGAGCAATAAGCCCGAGACAGCCGGGGTCATCGATCAAGCCTCTGGCAGTCTACGGAGCCGCCCTCCAGAAGAGCTTCGATTACGCCGCAAAAAATAAGACATTTGAATACACGGATTACGGTTTCGACAACCAGGGAACCAATTACTGGGGCGACTACATTACGGCAAGTTCCGTTGTGGTTGATGAGCCGCTCAAGATAAATGGCGAGATATGGCCGCAGAACTTCTCGAAGACATTCTCCGGAAGACAGTCACTGAGAACAGCTCTGCAGCAGTCTATCAATACCTGCGCAGTAAAGATACTCTGGCAGGTGGGACTTGATTATTCCATGGAAATGCTCGAAAAGTACGGTCTTACGACTCTTGAGACCGATACCAGCATAGCAGCAAATGATGTGAATCCTGCAGCTCTCGCTCTGGGAGCCATGACATATGGAGTCACTCCTCTTGAGATGTCACTTGCATACGCGGCATTCCCGAACGGCGGTAGTGTCAATACCGCTGTATGCTATACGGATGTGGCAGATGCTAATGGCAAGGTGCTTCTGAAAGGGGAATCCAAGTCGACAAAGGTCCTTGATGAGGGAGTTGCCTGGATCATGACAGACCTGCTCAAATCAGTTGTTTCACGGGGTATCGCAGGAAACGCAGCCATTTCAGGCGTAGAGGTCGGCGGAAAGACCGGAACCACAAACGATACATTCGATGTGTGGTTTGACGGATTCACCCCTGACTATTCAGCAGCTTTATGGATAGGTACTGACCTCAATGTGGAAATGCTCGGGTCATCGGCTCAGGCGGCGGCCTTATGGAGCAGAATAATGAGACAGGTGGAAGACATCACTGAAGGCGAATATCTTGATATGCCTTCAAATGTAATAAAGGCAAATGGTGAGTACTATACCAACGGCACCGAAAAGAATGCTGGCAGGTATACCGGAGGATCTTCAAATAACAGTAAGAAGAAAAAAGACAATTCCGGAAAGAACGATAACGATAAAAAGAAAAAAGATAATGACGGGAATACCACTTCGAAAGACAAACCAAGTGGAGATTCCGGCGGCAGCAGCGGTAATGGCGGCGGCAGCGGAGGCAACGGCGGTGGCAGCGGAGATTCCGGCGGCAGCGGCGGCAACGGTGGCGGCAGCGGAGATTCCGGCGGCAGCGGAGGCAACGGCGGCGCTACAGATTCCGGTGACAGCGGCGGCAATGGCGGCGCTACAGATTCAGGAAGCAGTGGCGGCAACGGCGGCGCTACGGATTCAGGTGACAGCGGCGGCAACGGCGGCGCTACAGATTCAGGAAGCAGCGGCGGCAATGGCGGCGCTACAGATTCAGGCGACAGCGGCGGTAATGGCGGCGCTACAGATTCAGGCGACAGCGGCAGCAATGGCGGCGCTACTGATTCAGGTGCCGGTGAGACAGCTTCTGACAGTAACGGCTAGCTGAGAAGACAGCATGGAAACAATTTTTTCTAATCCATTTCTAATTTTATTCTAATTGTATGTAAAGGACGTTTTCATTTTGCCGGCTTATCATAAAACCATCAAAGAAAGGTCTTAAAGAGACCGGTAAACAGTCAGAATAAATAAGGAGGCAGAAATGGATAATTATCAGAAAGTAGAACAGCTCGTTAACAAGGCAGGATGCAGTTTCGAGGAAGCCAAGGCAGCTCTGGAAGGATGCGAATGGGACATGCTGGACGCTGTCATAAGCCTTGAAAGAGAAGGAAAAGTAAAGAAGGAAACAGCAGAATTCAAGGCTGAGGAGCCTATAGAGATCATTCCTGAGGTTTCAGCGGATAAGATCTCCGGAAGCAGCAGCCAGCAGATCACATACAGCCATGCTGATGACAACGCCGGAAACCAGGGAAGCAAGGAAAGCCAAGGCAGTTCAAAAGAATCTCCTAAGCGTGCGCGCAGGTTCTTCCAGCGCATCAGGAGCATCCTGATGAACAACAGGATGGTGGTCATCAAAAGCAACGGCAAGCAGATCGCTGACCTTCCGATCGTGATCCCGGTCATAGCGCTCATCGCCTTCTTCTGGGCAACACTGATCGTCGCGGTAGCTGCAATGGTATTCGGATGCCACTTCCACTTTGAAGGAGAGGATCTCGGAAAGACCAATATAAACGATACAATGGATAAGGCGGCAGATTATGCTGAAAAGGTCAAGAAAGACCTGTCTAAAAAAGTAAATGACGAACAGAATACTGATAATTGAAGACGAGGAAAAGATAGCGCGTTTCATAGAACTCGAACTCATTCATGAGGGCTACGAGGTAGAGAAATGCGGAGACGGCAGAGCAGGGCTGGAGTTGGCTGAAGGCGGAGACTTCAGCCTTGTTTTGCTTGATATTATGCTTCCGGGTCTGAATGGTCTGGAGGTGCTCAGAAGGCTCAGAAGGAGCTCCGATGTGCCGGTGATAATGCTGACGGCCCGTGACGCGGTGATGGACAAGGTCGCTGGTCTGGATCAGGGCGCGGATGACTATATAACAAAACCTTTTGCTATAGAAGAGCTGCTTGCGAGGATCAGACTGGTGCTTCGCCGGAGATCGCAGCAGAATCATGGAACCGCTCCGGAAGCCCCGGCCGACCTGCTCAGGTGCGGCGAGCTCACTTTGTCTGAAAGCCACCATGAGGTGAAGTACGCAGGCAATGAAATAGAGCTGACCGGCAGGGAATTCGATCTGCTCAATACCCTGCTTATAAACAAGAATATTGTGCTCTCCAGAGACCGCCTTCTGGGCAATGTCTGGGGATATGACTACATGGGCGAGACAAACGTAGTCGATGTATATATAAGGTATCTGCGGAGCAAGATAGATGAAGTCTACGGCATAAACCTCATCCAGACGGTCCGCGGAGTAGGTTACGTTATCAGAGACGAGAATGAGTAACGGGAAGAGAAAAAGAGAAAAGCCAGTCAGTACAGGATCGATAGCATTCAGGATAGGGCTCAGCTCTGGCCTTAATCTTCTGCTGATTTTCATCGTGATCGATGTTGTGCTGTTTGGCATTTTTATTTGGCCATATATTAAAGACGCGTCAGGCACCGCGGAGATAACCATCGACAGCTTTAATACCTTTAAGATGCTCCTAAAAGAGTGGAAATATGATGTATTATTGAGGCTGGAAGGACTGATGGTTTTACTCTGGGTGCTGTTTGAGACCCTGAAAGTCCGCAAAAAACTCAGGCCTCTTCAGGAATTCGCTGATGCTGCTCTCAGGCTGAGCGACCTGGATGGTGAAGCCGGGCAACGCTATCAGAAGCTGGAAAGCGCCATTGACATGCTGAGCCCGGCGGAGGACGATCAGAAGCTTTATACGGGCGATGCTGAGCTGGCCGGTCTTGAGACCGCGGTCAATAAACTGGTAGGCCGTATGAGGGATTCATACAGACAGCAGGCGCGGTTCGTATCCGATGCTTCGCATGAGCTCCGCACTCCTATTGCTGTTATCAGGGGCTATGCGGATCTGCTCGACCGCTGGGGCAAAACCGATGAAAAGATCCTTGAAGAGTCGATTGAGGCGATAAAAAGCGAAAGTGAAAACATGCAGCATCTGGTGGAACAGCTGCTGTTCCTTGCGCGCGGCGACAGCGGACGCACGCCTCTGAATGTAAGCGACTTCGACCTTTCAGACATGATGAGGGAGGTCTGGGAGGAATCTTCCATGATAGATAAGGCTCATGACTACAGATTCGAGAGCGGAGGGGAGATCCCGGTACATGGAGACGTTTCTCTCATTAAACAGGCAGCCAGGATACTGATCGAAAATGCTTCCAAATATACCCCGGAAGGCGGGGAGATCATGCTTAAGAGCCTCAAAGTTGAAGGGCATCCGGCCTTTTCCGTTCAGGACAGCGGCATAGGAATAAGCGAAGGCGATATACCGCATATCTTTGAACGCTTCTACCGGGCGGACGATTCCCGCTCCAAGCAGACCGGAGGCAGCGGACTCGGGCTGGCCATAGCCAGGTGGATAGTAGAACGTCACGGAGGCAGGTTTGAGGTCATTTCAAGGAAAGACATAGGGACAAGGATCACTGTCATACTTCCGTAGGAATACGGCTAGGCATAAATGAAAGAAAAAGCGGGGGGAGACTATTATGAAAAGGATGAAAAAGTGGCTGGCGGGCTTCATGATACTGAGCATGGTTATCTGCCTGCTGAGTGCATGCGGAGAGACCGCGGCTCCGGAAGGGGACAGCGGCTACACTATAGACAACATAAGGAATTATGTTGTCGGTATAGATGAGAAAATGGAGCTGGCGAACGGCAGCAAAAAAACTGTTACGAATTTCGACAATGCCGCGACCACGCCGGCGCTTCAGCCTGTCGCCGATGAGGTGGAAGAGGAGCTGAAGAAATACGGCTCAATCGGCAGGGGATTCTCTCCTAAGTCGGATTATTCCACCGATCTGTACAACAGTACAAGGGATAAAGTCCTGGAATTCGTGGGAGCGGATCCGGAGAAGTATACTGTCTTTTATGTCAACAACACTACGGACGGTCTGAATAAGCTGGCTTCCGCGCTTATCGAGGATAAAAGCGATGTAGTCCTCACGACCCGCATAGAGCATCACTCCAACGACCTGCCGTGGCGCGAAAACGGTACGGTCATCTACGCGGAAGTAGATGACCAGGGCAGGGTCATGTACGACGAAATCGAGAAACAGCTTAAGAAAAACAAGGTAAAATATGTCTCGGTAACGGCTGCTTCAAATGTAACCGGTTATGTCACCGACGTGCACAGGGTAGCAAAGCTCGCGCACAAGTACGGCGCAAAGATCATCGTTGACGGAGCCCAGATAGTGGCTCACAGAAAGTTCTCAATGCTCGGAGAGACCGAAGATGAGAATATCGATTTCTTCGTATTCTCCGCGCACAAGATGTATTCACCTTACGGCGGCGGAGCGGTAGTCGGTCTGACTGATGTTCTTCGTGAGCATATGCCGAAGTTCTACGGCGGCGGCACAATAAATATAGTCGGTGACGACTGGGTAGAATATGCTGATGCGCCAAAGAGCTACGAAGCCGGTTCACCGAACTATCCGGGCGTCATAGGTCTGGGCAAGGCAATTGATATTCTTGAGGAAGTCGGTTTTGACAATATCGAGGCGCATGAGAAGGTGCTTAACCAGAAGCTGGTCGACGGGCTGCTGAAGATGGATAACGTGATAGTGTACGGGGATTCAGAGGATCTGAGCGACCGGGTCGGCGTCGTAACGTTCAACTTCAGTGATATAAATACACATCTTCTGGCGGAACAGCTGTCCCAGCAATACGGGATCGCAACAAGGAGAGGCGCGTTCTGCGCAAATCCGTATGTCTGGAGACTGTATGGGCTGACTGATGAGGAGGTCCGGAACTTTGCGGAATGCTCCGATGTAAACACACCGGGTATGATACGAGTCAGCTTCGGTATCTATAATACGGAAGAAGAAGTGGATTACCTTCTGAAAGTCCTGCCGGACGCGATCAAGCGGGCAAAGAAGGAAAACGAGGAAAACCTCGGACTTGCAAATCCGCTGTACTGATAAAATGCGGCCGGGATATACTGCAGGAGGTAAAAGGGGGGGAGATATGAGTATTAAGTTCGCAGAAAGCAGGTTATCTGTTGATATGTCTGAAGTCAGCAGATGCATACTTTGTCATGAGCCGGAGTGCTCCAGGGCATGTCCCCAGAATGCTCCTGTAGGGGATATCCTCAGATCTTTGTATTTCAGTAATTGTCTCGGAGCTGCAAGAGAGCTCGGGAATAAGGACTGCAAATACTGCAATGCTCCATGTGAGCGGGCATGCGTGCTGGACTGTGAAGGATACCCGGTGCAGATACGTGAGATAAACATGGGTCTTATCAAAGACCGGGAATTACTGCCTGATCATGTCATAGAGGAAGCTGATCTTTCTACGGACATCTGCGGAGTCAGGCTTGAAAATCCCTTCCTGCTCTCATCATCGATCGTCGCGAGCACATACGACATGTGCAGAAGGGCATTTGAAGCCGGCTGGGCCGGAGCTTCTTTCAAAACCATCTGCAACTTTCCGCAGCATGAGGCTTCTCCGAGGTTTTCCTCGATAAGAAACCATTCCAATGCATTCTGCGGATTCAAGAACATCGAGCAGCTTTCCGACCATAGTGTAGAAGAGAACATGCAGATATTCAGGAAGCTGAGAGAAGAGTTTCCGACCAAGGTCATAATAGCGTCTATTATGGGACGCAATGAGGATGAGTGGACCAGTCTGGCAAGTAAATGCGAAGAGGCGGGAGCCTCGGTGATCGAATGCAATTTTTCGTGCCCTAATATGGAAGCGGATGATCTTGGAGTGACGATCGGTCAGTCTGAGGAACTGATAGAAAAGTTCACCCGGGCTGTGAAGAGAGGCACCAGCCTGCCTGTACTGGCAAAGCTTACGCCTAACATAACGGACATGGTGCCGATGGCTCTCGCGGCAAAGCGCGGAGGAGCTGACGGAATAGCCGCGATCAACACCATCAATTCGATCACGGGCGTAGACATAGATACTCTTGTCGCCCAGCCTTCCGTACAGGGCAAGTCCATTGTCGGCGGATACTCAGGACCGGCTGTAAAACCGATCGCCCTGAGGTTCATATCGGATCTGAACAACTGCGATGAACTCGAAGACATGCATATCAGCGGAATGGGAGGCATTGAGACCTGGAAGGACGCCCTTGAATTCATGCTTCTCGGAGCAGGGAGCATACAGATCACGACTGCGGTCATGCAGTACGGATACAGGATCATAGATGATCTGATGGAAGGTCTGTCGGAATACATGAAGTGCAAGGGAATAAGGGCTCTTAAGGATCTTATCGGCGGCGCCAGCAAAACAGTCGTCAGTCATCAGAGCATAGAACGGGACTTCATAGTTTTTCCGTTGTTCGACCTCGATCTGTGCAATGGCTGCGGCAGATGCTATGTTTCATGCATGGACGGCGGCCATCAGGCGATAGAATTTAATACGGAGACGCGCAGGCCGAAGCTGCTCGGAAACAGATGCGTAGGCTGTCATTTATGCAGGCTTGTATGCTCAACCGGAGCGATAGGCAAGGCAGGCAAGGCGGTATACAGACCTTCGGGCAGCAATGAATAGAGGAGGAACCGGCTATGTATCATGAAATAGAAGGACAGCTAAGCATAGATCCGATCATCTTCGATGATGACAAACTGATCGCGCGCGGTAAGATCTATCCGTACAAGGAAATAGAGTCGCTCGCTATAACCAGTGCGCAGGTCTTTTCTCCTTATGGGATCCTGACCCTGCGGACAGGAGGCAAGGACATCCCGATCCCTTTTGCCAGATCGAGAAAAAACAAGCTGGAGCTGGCGCTGAGAGAATTTGAGAAACTGCGCGAAAGCGGCTGGCAGGAAGCTGAAAGCAACCGCCCGATAAATGCAGCGCCGGCCGGCCAGGATCCTTACGAAGAACTGAAGAAGCTTAAGGAGCTGCTTGATCTGGACATAATCACAAAAGAAGAATTTGATCTTAAAAAGAAAAAATTGCTGGATCTGTAAGATCCGGCAATTTTTCTCTTAAGTAAGGTTTTTGTTATTGGCTGATTCTGTTATTACAGAACATGCTTTCCGTACATAGCATCCTGCTCTTTTCTGAGCTTGTAGATCAGAGTGTTCTTGTCGAGCTCTACCATGTCGTATGTGATGAGGTCGCCCTTCTTGCAGTCAACTTTCATAACAGCGTTCTTGTTGATCAGACCGAATGGTACATAACCCTTCTCTGTTGCTTCTGCCTCTGTGCAGATCGAACCGAGTGTTGTGTATCCGCCGATTCCGTCGAGGTTCTGGCCTGCCTTGAGGTCGATCTTAGCTCTTGTGATGCACTCAGCAACGAGTCCGTCCTTAGCTACGCATGTCTTCTCTCCGTCGATAACTGCCTTGGCAACTGTGAGCGGTGTCTCGAGGTTGCAGAGGTGATATGGTCTGTAGAGTGTCCAGAGTGGTCCAGGACCCATGCTGTGGTACTGCAGCTGGTAAGCGATCTCAGCGTTGTCTGTGGAAACTGTTACGAATACGCCAGGAGCGATTCCGTTTACATACTCAACTACGCCGTGCTTGTCGAGGATTCCGCCGTCTTTCTTCAGTTTGAAGATCTCGTTGAGCTGCTTAACGCCCTCTGTTCCAGGAGCTGTTGCAGGGCCGTGTCCGCCGATTACGTCAGGAATAAGTCCTGTGTAGTTGCACATAGCAGTCATTTCTACCATTGTCTTTGTGCCGTCCTTGAAAGTCGAGCTTGTTGTTCTTGCCCTTGCCCATTACTTCTACGTTGAGGCCCATAGCCTTTGCGAAGCAGTAGAGCTCCATTACAGCGCCCGGCTCGTCACCGGCGGAACCTGTGTAGATTACGCCGTGATCCTTAGCGAACTTGTCGAGGTAAGGTCCGATAACAACGTCTGTCTCAACGTTGAGCATTACTACGTGTTTGCCGTTCTTCATAGCGTCTGTAGCAACCTTTGCGCCTACATCAGGAACTCCTGTGCAGTCGATAACAGCGTGAACGCCCTCTGCTGCGGAAACGAACGATGCATCGCCGCATGCAACATACTTATGAGCAGCGATTCCTGCGTTTGCTTCTTCAAGAGTGTTTGCAACTACGATTTCCTCATCAGCAACCTCAGCATACTTGAATGCCTGTACTGCGAGATCTACGTTGATGTCGGATACGATCGCAGGTGTCATTCCCTTCATGAGAACCATCTGTGTAACCATTCCGCGGCCCATCTGTCCGGCTCCCACGATACCGACTTTGATGATCTTTCCTTCTTTTTCCCTCTGTTCCAGTTTCCAGTTCATGTTAAGCATAATAGGTTATTCCTCCTTGGTGGTCATATGCTTTTATTTATAA
>CACZAM010000049.1 GCA_902779185.1 uncultured Eubacteriales bacterium | reverse complement strand
TTCATAATCGACACCGCAATCAATGACAGCAACAACGCCCGCCGCGTTCTGACTACCTGTTTCGTTCCAGTTCGGTGAATGCACATTATACAGATCTGCCGGATCATACTCTGTAACCGGTGTATAAGAATTGCCCGCATATTCCCACTGATACTTTGTCAAGTCGAAAGAACTATCTTCCGGGCTTGTGCCAACCAGAAGGCTTGTATCATCACTGCCTTGTTCGCTTACATCTTCCTCTGCGTCTTTCTCCGAAGGTTCCGTAGAATAAGGTTCATGGATATAGTTCGGCTGCGCATACAATACGCCCGTCTCACGAAGAACTTCCGACAAAAGTTCCCTCGTGCTCCTGTTCTCATCCTCGATAAGAAGCACGGAAATCCTGTCCTCTGATTCACTGTTAACGTCGTCAGGCGTTTCAGATCCGGAAAAGCCTATCAGTTCCTCTTCAAAAGCCGGTGCAAGAACTTCACCGGTCGCCTCCACATAGCTCTCAGCGCTAATCCCGTCAATCAGAACAGCATTGTCTACCAGAGATGTTGTACCGGACAGATTTGCAGATCCGTCACCCTCTTCAAGTCCATGTTCCTCTTCGGAACTTTCGTTTCCGGTGCCAACTACATCTGATGAGCCTGTCAGCTCTTCAAAGCTCCCGTGAAACCTGTCGTAGAGTACCAGCACCTGCCCTTCAACATACTCTCCGTCCGCGCACAGTTTCTCCACCTTCTCTTCGAGGGTCTCATTGTCCGGACTTTCACTTTCTTCATCTGAAAGTCTGTCATCGTAATCGGTGTCATACAACATCTCAGCCTGAGTCAGGCATTGTAAAGAAGCTGTTGCGACTGAAAAAACAAGTAGGATGGCCAGAATCAACTTTATCCTGCCGGTCACGGAAGTTTTCTTTCTCATAGTCTGTGTCACCTCATAGTGGTCTTTTTCTCAAAGAAACGGGCTGCGGCATTACTTGCCGCAGCCCGCAAAATCCCGGATATAATTCAAATTGAATTATTTGTTGTAATGAATAATATCAGCGAAGCTCGGCTTCAGGGAAGCGCCGCCAACAAGGCCGCCATCGATGTTCGGCTTAGCGAACAGCTCAGCTGCGTTGCCGCCGTTTACAGAACCGCCGTAAAGGACGCGAACTTCTTCAGCAACCTCTGCACCGTAAAGCTCAACAAGGAGTGCACGGATCCATCCGCAAACTTCCTCAGCCTGATCTGATGTAGCTGTAACGCCTGTTCCGATAGCCCAGATCGGCTCATAAGCGATAACTACGTTCTTAACAGCGTCAGCATCTACGCCGAGAAGACCGATCTTAACCTGCTGACGAACCCATTCCTGAGTTACGCCCTGCTCTCTCTGTGTAAGAGATTCGCCGCAGCACATAAGAGGAGTAATGCCATGCTCAATGGCCTTGAGGACTTTCTTGTTAACGATTTCATCTGTCTCAGCGAAGTATTCACGTCTCTCGGAATGTCCGATGATGACATACTTAACACCAAGGTCATCCAGCATAGCCGGAGCAATCTCGCCTGTGAAAGCACCCTTCTCTTCGAAGTACATATTCTCAGCACCGATCTTGATATTTGTTCCTTCAGCTGCTGCAAGAGCTGCCGGAAGGTCGATTGCCGGTACGCAGAAGAGGACGTCTACGTCGTCAGATGCGAAAGCTGCCTTATTCTCGTTAATAAAAGCTGCTGCCTCAGCCGGTGTCATGTTCATTTTCCAGTTTCCTGCTGCAAGGATACGTCTTGCCATGGGTATCACCCTCCTTATAATTTAATTGGGAGCCGCCGGCTTTTGCTACTCACTAACTGTAAGCTGCACCGTCGGCTGTTATCTCGAACAGATTGTGTGCCGTAGGACACACAATCTGCTTCTCACGTTTGGTCTTATATATTACCTGTCATACATAGAAGCTGCACAGGCATATACTCCGTCAAAAGTATAGTGAATCGATTCGATTCTTACTCAATTATTTGTCGTTAGCTGCTGCAACGCCCGGAAGCTCCTTGCCTTCAAGGAATTCAAGGGAAGCGCCGCCGCCTGTGGAGATGTGGCTCATCTTCGGGCCATAGCCGAGCTGGTTAACAGCTGCTGCGGAATCGCCGCCGCCGATGATTGTTGTAGCTTCTGTCTCAGCCAGAGCAGCTGCAACTGCCTTTGTACCTGCAGCAAGGATCGGATTCTCGAAAACGCCCATCGGGCCGTTCCATACGACTGTCTTAGCGGACTTAACAGCATCGCTGTAAAGCTCGATTGTCTTCGGTCCAATATCCATACCCATCTTGTCAGCCGGGATTGCATCTGCATCTACAGTTACTGTAGCGATCTCAGCATCGATCGGGTTCGGGAAAGAATCTGTGCAGACTGTGTCTACCGGCAGATAGAGCTTCTTGCCGAGAGCAGCTGCCTTGTCGATCATTTCCTTGCAGTAGTCAAGCTTTGTCTCATCGCAAAGAGACTTGCCGATTTCAAAGCCCTGAGCCTTCAGGAATGTGTAAGCCATACCACCACCGATGATAAGTGTATCGCACTTCTCAAGAAGGTTGGAGATAACGTTCAGCTTGTCAGCAACCTTAGCGCCGCCAAGGATAGCTACGAACGGACGAACCGGATTCTCAACAGCGTTGCCGAGGAAATCGATTTCTTTCTGCATCAGATAACCAACTGCGCATGTGTCGATGTACTGTGTAACACCAACGTTGGAGCAGTGTGCACGATGAGCTGTTCCGAAAGCATCGTTGACAAATACATCAGCGAGAGAAGCAAGTTCCTTGGAGAACTCTTCGCCGTTCTTTGTCTCTTCCTTGCGATAACGTGTATTCTGAAGAAGAACAACATCGCCATCCTTCATAGCTGCTACAGCTGCCTTAGCATTCTCGCCGACAACATTGTCATCAGCTGCGAATACAACTTCCTGGCCAAGGAGCTCGGAAAGACGTACAGCAACAGGAGCAAGTGAGAGTTCCGGCTTCGGCTCACCCTTCGGCTTGCCAAGGTGGCTGCAAAGGATAACCTTTCCGCCGTCAGCGATCAGCTTCTTGATTGTCGGAAGAGCTGCGACGAGACGGTTCTCATCGGTGATAACGCCAGCCTTCAGCGGTACGTTAAAATCGCAGCGGCAAAGGACGCGCAGGCCTTTTACGTTGATGTCATCAACAGACTTTTTGTTAAGCATTGGAATCAATCCTCCTTTATTATGGTCTCTCTATGATCAGCACTTATGTGCGTAATCTTCATATTTTCAAAAGTTGCAGTCTCATGCCTGACCCGGCAGAGACTCACATGGTATGTTCTTACATCCTGAAACTCATTTTCCATGATGTAAAAAAGGGTCCGGCCCATTTATGACCGGACCCTGTGAGGTCTTAGTTCAATTCAAATTATTCGGAAAGAAGCTTGCCGAAGTACTTGATTGTACGAACCATCTGGCTTGTGTAGGAGTTCTCGTTGTCATACCAAGAAACAACCTGAACCTCTGTTGTGCCGTTGTCAAGCGGCATAGCCATTGTCTGTGTAGCATCAAACAGAGAACCAAATCTCATGCCAACGATATCGCTGGAAACGATCTCATCTGTGTTGTAGCCGAAGGACTCTGTAGCAGCAGCCTTCATAGCAGCATTGATCTCGTCCTTTGTAACTGTGCCTTCAACAACAGCTGTAAGGATAGTTGTGGAGCCAGTCGGGGTCGGTACACGCTGAGCAGCGCCGATGAGCTTGCCGTTCAGTTCCGGGATAACAAGGCCGATAGCCTTTGCAGCACCTGTGCTGTTCGGAACGATATTAACAGCAGCAGCGCGAGATCTTCTCAGGTCGCCCTTTCTCTGCGGTCCATCAAGAGTCATCTGATCGCCTGTGTAAGCGTGGATTGTGCACATGATACCGGACTTGATCGGAGCCAGGTCATTAAGAGCCTTAGCCATCGGTGCAAGGCAGTTCGTTGTGCAGGATGCAGCAGAGATGATGTGATCATCTTTTGTAAGAATCTCATGGTTTACATTGTAAACGATGGTCTTCAGATCATTGCCAGCCGGAGCAGAGATGACAACATACTTAGCACCAGCATCGATGTGTGCCTGAGCTTTAGCTTTGCTTGTGTAGAAGCCTGTGCACTCAAGAACTACGTCAACACCAAGCTCGCCCCACGGAAGGTCTGCAGCGCTCTTCTCAGCGTAGATTGTGATCTCATGTCCATCAACGATAATGGAATTATCTGTGCTCTGTACTTTGTCCCAAAGCTCGAACTTGCCCTGAGATGAGTCATACTTAAGCAGGTGTGCAAGCATAGCCGGAGAAGTAAGGTCGTTGATAGCTACGATCTCAAAACCCTCTGCTGTGTACATCTGACGGAAAGCCAGACGGCCAATACGACCAAAACCGTTAATTGCAACTTTTACTGCCATAATCGTGAATCCTCCTGTAATTAATAATATTACTTTACCTAAGGTTTAAAACCTAAAAATATTGTACTCAAATTTCAACAAAAATACAAGGAATATTTAAAGTTTTTTGCTTCAAAACGTCAACTTTTTTCGATTCCTTCCTTTTTTCGTGTACATAATATGCATAATACGTTCACTTGGAGACACAAGATATTGACAAAACTGTGCATAGCCGAAGGTATTCTTCATCAATCATCAGAATTGTCAGTATAATCATGCTCCGATAATCGTTCCGCCGCCCAGTACAACGCCTTCTCGGTAGAAAACGACCGACTGACCGGGCGTCACCGCCCTCTGCGGCTCCTCAAAAACTACATGAATGCGATCCTCTCCCACCCGTTCGACATAAGCCGCCGCTCCCAGGTGATTATATCTGATCTTGGCTATGACAGGTTCCTTTCCGGACACATCCGAAATCCCCATAAAGTTCAGATCCTCCGCATAGAGTTCCCGCACGAACAGGTCCGCGTTGTCGCAGATGACAACTTCATTGGTTTCAGGACGGATCTCCTTTACGAATACGGGTCTGCCGAGCGATATTCCCAAGCGCTTTCGCTGACCGATCGTATAGTGTGTGATTCCCTTATGTCGGCCGAGAATATTTCCTTCCATATCGACAAAGTTCCCAGGCTCGTCATGAGTGCCTGTATCCCGCTCAATAAACCCTGCATAGTCTTTATCCGGAATGAAACAGATTTCCTCGCTGTCGGGCTTATGTGCGACCGGAAGATCCGCCTCCTCTGCGATCCTTCGGATTTCTTCTTTCGTATACTGCCCGCAGGGCATAATCGTTCTCGAAAGCTGCTCCTGGGTCAGCTTATAGAGGGCGTATGTCTGGTCTTTAGAACGGCCGTCAATCGATTTGGCGGATCTGAGAGACCAGCGACCATTTTCAAGCTGCACGACGCTCGCGTAGTGCCCCGTAGCGATATAATCAGCGCCTAATGCCATGCTCTTTTCGAGCAGGCTCTCCCACTTCACATGGCGGTTACAGACGATGCACGGATTGGGGGTTCTTCCGGCGCGGTATTCGTTTATAAAATAGTCAATGACCTTCTCACGAAAAACATCTTTGAAGTCTATAACGTAATATGGAATATCGAGTTTCTCCGCGACGCGCTTTGCATCGGCTACAATTCCGTTGCCGCCTTCACCGTTCTCCTCCAACGGGCAGAAATCCTCATCCTCCCGGGTCTCCATGGTCACCCCGATGACGCGATACCCCTGCTGCTTCAGCAGATAGGCGCAGACTGAGCTGTCGACACCTCCCGACATACCTACAACAACCGTTTTCATCTTACTGTATTCTCCCTTATCTAAATCCATACTTTCCTCAGCCAACATATGAAGGACATACTCTATATCAGATAATAACACGTTTATTGTTTTCTGCGATACCGGAAAATCAAAGAGTCGCGCAGCGACTTCTTCCATAACGAGCGAGCGTGCATCCTCGCGTGCCTATGCATGCAAACAATGCTTCAGTGGAGCAATGTTTCACTGAGCGTTTTATGTCATAGGGAATGTAGTTTTCTCTGACAAAAAAAGACCTGCCCCATTACGGTTCAGGTCCTAAAACTCCGTTCACACCCGGCTGATGACGGATCAGCTTCTCGGGTGAGCTCTTTCGTAAACGTCTCTCATCTTGCCGATGCTCATGTTCAGGTATATCTGCGTCGTAGAGATATCAGAGTGTCCCATCATCTCCTGCACAGATTTGAGATCCGCTCCGTTTTCAATCATGTGCGTCGCAAAGCTGTGCCGCAATGTGTGCGGCGTTATTTCTCTTTCGATTCCCGCACTGCGTGCATACCCCTTAAGAAGCTTCCAGAATCCCTGGCGGCTCATCTTACGGCCGGAGACATTAGTAAAAAGAATGTCACTCTTCTCCGCTTCGGGAAACGTGCTCCTTGCTTCGGAAATATAAGTACTGAGAGCAGTTCTGGCAGCATTTCCGAACGGTACAACTCTCTCTTTCGTCCGGTCCGTACATATGATGTAGTTCATACTCATATTGATGTCGGATACTTTCAGATTGATGAGTTCGGAGACTCTTATACCGGTCGCATAGAGAAGCTCCATCATCGCACGATCGCGCATCCCCTTTCCGGTCGCAGGATTCGGCTGTGCGAGCAGTCTGTCCACCTCGCGTATTGTCAGAGTATCCGGCATCTTTTTCTCAACTCGAGGCGCTTTGAGATCGTCAGAAGGATTGTCATCGATCAGATGCTTCTTCTCAAGATAATTGAAGAAAGCACGGATAGACGCAACGCTCCTCGATATGGAAGACGCGGCATAGTTCTGCTCTTCCATGTAAAGCATATACGAATTGAGATCCGTGGATGTAACAGCTCCCCAACTGTCTATTTCCAGATCTTCACTGAGATAATCCGCGAGCTTCTCAAGATCCCTGTGGTAAGAAAGCTCGGTATTAACGGACGCTTTTTTTGTTTTATGCAGATATTTTATAAACTTCTGAATTGCTTCTTCCATAGTTATCCCCTCAATTCCTCGCGAATTTACATGCGAAACGCTCTTTGGGAGCGTAAGGGCATGATAAAGAATAAAAAGCAATTCACCCTTCGCTTTAGAGTTACAATCCCCCTGCCTTATAGAGCTGTCATAAACGTAATAGTGAGAAACACGGTCATAGCCGACAAAACCGGATCATTGTCATCTGCCGGCGACCGGCTATCTTCCGGACGCTTGCCGCATCCTCCGATAAAAGGTATTATACATACCGATTTACATAAATTCAAACACTAAATAAGCCGCATTTTTCCTTTATTTACGCGGAAAATGCGGCTTTCGCAATATATAGGTTTCCATAAAACACAACCCCACTATATGTAGGGCATGCCCGGAAATTGTATTTTAAAAATACAATCAGAAATACAATTTTCCCCAGGTCGTACGCTCAATTGTCAGAGCGGAGTAATGCACAAGGTCCTCGATCGTGGTCGTAAGACCTGCAAATACCACGATGTCAGGATGTATCCTGTCAACGATCCGCTGAATGTTGTCCTCGTCGAACTGGTGGATAAAAGCGGCCTTATTGAAGCTCTCTGCGATCCACGGGAACATCTGCATCCAGATATAGGAGTCGCCGACGATCAGGATATCAGGTTTCGACGTATCTCCGCTCTCGTAATAACGGTTCGAATGCCATGGATCGTTTGCGACATATCCGATTTTTGAGAACCACTCCGGATTTCTCACGGAAACAGGATTCTTTAACGTGTACTCCACATCTTCTTCAGAGAAGTTCTGGCCGAGGACTGTATTCGTCCTCTCCAGGATTGCAATATTGAAGTCGTCCTCCGTCAGGATCTTGATATCATCATGAGGCATGACCTTCTGTATCTGAGCCATCAAAGTCTGATAACCGATGAAGCAGCCCTGCTGATTCCAATGTCCTCCGTCGTAAGAACGATAGCACACCAGTTTTCCGGCATCTTTGGCATCTCTCAGCTCATTATTGACAACACTCAGATTGATTTGCGGGTAATTCATCGATATCGTCTTAAGTAGATTGATCTCGGAATTCGGTCTGACCTGAGTAATATAACCGTTCAGATTATCAGGATAAATATCAACCTTGTAAGGAAATGTTACCGCACAGAATGCTATTCCCTGATCTTTGAAGAAATTGTTGATGTCCTCCATTCTGCTGATGAATGTCATCATCTCCTCATTGGTCATAACGTCCTTGTGCTGTGCGTTCTTGAGCGTCAGACTCTCTTCGTCGAGTGAATAATACCAGTCATTCATTACAACTGCCGCATCCGATCTGAACTCATTCATGAAGCCGTAAATGAGATAATTATAGAAGGTCTTGGCGATCTGCCGTCCGCCGACGTTGTCATCGATCCAGTCCTCAATATCCTCGGTATAACCCTCATAAGGCGTCCATGACTTAGGCGCTTTAGCCAGGAATCTGTTCTCGTCAGACTGAAGCGCCCCGCCCTTTTTGTCCGCAAAATAAAGCGGAAGAGCCAGCATTAGAATAAAACATATAATTATAAATACATCAATTACTCTGTTCTTCATCTGTAAAACCTCAGTTTAATACCTGATATAAAGGAAAGACTGGAATGTGCTGCTCATAACAATGAGTATACTGATTCCGAGGAGAGCAAGATAGAAAAGATCCCATATCCGATTCCTTCTGAATCGCTCTCCGAGTTTGTCAAATACAGGTGTGCACGCGATAACGGAGACGATCAGGATCATGATATTTCTCTGGGATAAATACCATCTGAGCGTAAAACCCGAATTCCACGTACTGTTCAATCCTATAAGCGAAGGCAGGAACGCAAGGCCCTGTCCGATATCTTCAAAGTAAAAGAATACCCATCCGATCACGATCACAAGCAATGTCACAATTCGCCTGATTATGACAGGGAACTCCACATGAAGGTGCCTGTCTCCCCACCTCTCCAAGCAGAGAATCAGTCCGTTCCAGGCTCCCCACAGGCAGTAGTTCCAGGTAGCGCCATGCCAGAATCCGGCAATCAGGAATGTAATAAAAAGATTCAGGTAAGGTATGCCGGACTTGCTGCCGCCGATCGGAATATAAATATAATCACGCAGCCAGTTGGACAGAGAAATATGCCACCTTCTCCAAAATTCTGACAGAGAAAGGGAAATATACGGATTATTAAAGTTCTCCTTAAAATCGAAGCCGAACATCTTGGCAAGTCCGATCGCCATATCTGTATATCCGCTGAAATCAAGATAGAGCTGCAGTGTGTAGCTTATAATACCCAGCCACGCGAGAGCCGGTGAATTATTTGTCGTTCCGAGAATATCATGTGCAACGACACCGATCTGATCGGCAAGGAGGACCTTTTTGGCCAGCCCCACCGAGAATCTCCTGATGCCCTCGGTAAATCTCTCGATCGACACCTCCGGCCGCCTGAGCTGTTTGGATATATCACTGTAACGAATAATCGGGCCTTCGACAATCTTAACAAAGAACGACATATACAGCGCAAAACTGAAGAAGTTCTTCTGGGCCCGTACCTTTCCTCTGTATATATCGGCCAGATAAGAGATGCCCGAAAGGCTCATAAATGAGATACCCAAAATAAAAGTTGTGTACTTATAAAATATTAGGATCGAGACATCGAGAAAAATCGAGATACCCAGTATGATAATAGGCTTGATATCTATCTCTCGTTTTTTCGCCTTGTCAAGCAAAAGTCCTGCCGTATAGTTCAGTATAGTAATGACGGCAAGGACAGGAAGTGCCTTAACGGATGCCCATGCATAAAAAACAATGGATACTACAAGAAGAATAAAGACCCGCAGTCTTGGAAGTATCAGCGAAACAGGGATGTATATCGCAAGCGTTCCTAAGAGAAATATGAATAAAAAGGTATTTGTAGAGAATCCCATAAGCTCCTGCCTAATTGTAAAATGTTATTACTACCCATGAAACTCTAACATAATTCACAAAAAAAAGGAAGAGTGACTTCACACTCTTCCTCTCATAAGCATTATTTTGCATAGTCAATAGCTCTGCTCTCACGAATGACACTGACCTTGATCTGGCCCGGATATTCAAGCTGGGCTTCAATCTCCTTGGCAATGTCTCTCGCAAGAAGTACCATTTCCGAATCATTGACCTGATCCGGAATGACCATGATACGAACCTCACGACCTGCCTGGATAGCATAGGACTTCTCAACTCCCTTGAAGCCATTCGTTATATCCTCAAGCTGCTTCAGACGGTTGGTATACGTATCAAGAGTCTCTCTTCTCGCACCCGGTCTTGCAGCGGAAATTGCATCAGCCGCCTGAACAAGACATGCAATAAGAGAAGTGGGCTCGACATCACCGTGATGACTTTCGACCGCATTAATGACAGTGTTGTTCTCCTTGTACTTTCTGCACAAGTCAGCACCAATCTGAATATGCGATCCCTCAACTTCATGGTCAATTGATTTTCCGATATCGTGAAGAAGACCGGCTCTCTTTGCAAGACGAATATCACATCCGCACTCAGCTGCCATAAGTCCGGTAAGCTCGGCAACCTCGATGGAATGCTTGAGTGCATTCTGTCCATAAGAAGTACGATAACGCATTCTGCCAAGGAGCTTGATGAGTTCCGGATGTAAGTTATGGACACCGACTTCAAATGAAGCGGCTTCTCCGTCCTCTCGCATCCGCACTTCAACTTCCTTACGTGCCTTCTCGACCATCTCTTCAATTCTGGCAGGATGAATACGTCCATCGACGATCAGTTTCTCAAGAGCAATTCTGGCTATCTCACGACGTACAGGATCGAATCCGGAAAGAACGACCGCTTCCGGAGTATCGTCAATGATGAGATCCACGCCGGTCATCGTCTCGATTGTTCGGATATTACGTCCTTCACGCCCGATAATTCTGCCCTTCATCTCATCATTCGGAAGCTGTACAACTGAGATCGTTGACTCTGATACATGATCGACAGCGCAGCGCTGAATGGAATTTACGACAATTTCCTTCGCTTTCTTGTCTGCGTCCGTCTTGGCCTGTTCAACCAGCTCGCGGTAAAGCTTTGCTACATCGACCTTGACGTCATCCTGTACCTTCTTGTACAGGTATTCCTTCGCCTCGTCCGTTGTCATGCCGGACACTTTCTGTAACTCCGCCATCGCCTCATCATACAGCTGATCGACCTTCTTCTGCTTCTTCTTAAGCTCTGTTTCCTTTGCAGCAAAATCCGCCTCACGCTTCTCCATAGCATCTGTCTTTCTATCCAGCGCATCTTCCTTAGACTGGATACGACGTTCCTGTTTGGAGATTTCAGCACGTCTGTCTTTGATTTCGCGATCCACTTCATTTTTCGCGGCCAAAGACTGTTCCTTAACTTCAAGCAGCGCTTCGCGCTTCTTAGTCTCGGCAGTCTTAATCGCTTCATCGATTATACTTCTTGCCTTTTCCTCAGCAGTACCGATTTTAATGGCATCCTGCTTTGTTTTGTTGGCAATGGCAGCTCTCCACGTGATCGGAAGTGCAGCTAAAAGAACCAGTATGACCACAATTAAAACATAAGTCATATCAGGAGCACCTCCATTATTAAGTTTTCATTGTACGAATAACAACTACTTTAATATATATTCTTTTTTAACTTATGTCAAGCAGAGCACAACTGAAAAAGATGATGATTACTTGTTTCACCATCATCTTTTTTAGCAGGCAATCGTCTTTATACCATAAGCCGTTCCTGCTGTCGTTATGCTGTTTACGAAAAAATCTCCCGCATCACAGATGCGATATCCTCCCCGCGGTATCCGCGGCCTGCGAGAAAATTGGCTATCTTTCCGTATGTTTTCGGATCGCTCATATCCTTTCCGGAAAGCTTTTTTTCGGCGAGAGTCCGGATCTGATCGCGTTCATCCCACTCGCCGGCTTCCTCAAATGCGGAATCAATCACATCTGCAAGGACACCTTTCTTCAGAAGATCGTATCTCAGGCGCTTTGCGCTCTTCTTTGACCGATAGTATTCTATATAGCGGACCGAGTATTTCAAGTCATCAATATAGCCGAAACTTCTGACATACTCGATTGTCTCCTCAATCACCTGCCCGCTGTATCCTGTCTTTTCAAGCTTTTCCCGAAGCTGTTTTTCCGTCCGGTCCTGATCTGTGAGAAGATATAGCGCTCTTTTCTTCGCTCTTGTCAGTTCTTCCATAATTTGCTCCTCCAGGGTCAGGCGACCATGCTTGCATGGTTATCTGACCCGCCGATCAAAGTTTGAAAGTTTACTTTCAAACTCGCTCCTCCAGGGTCAGGCGACCATGCTTG
>CACZAM010000048.1 GCA_902779185.1 uncultured Eubacteriales bacterium | reverse complement strand
GAAAAATCACCGCTCATAAAGACACCGGCCGCGACTTCATAGTCACAGCGACATTCCCGCTTCAGTAAGTGTACTTACAGCTGACGAAGCCTCTGCTCATAAAGCAGAGGTTTTTTTATTTTACTTAAGTTTGATTTAAGTTTTGTCCGCTATCATATGCACTGTAAGGAGGAAGTGCCATGGGATATCAGGCAGTTTTCAAAAGATACGAAATCAAATATCTGATCACGGCTAAGCAGAAGGCCCGCATCCTGAAAGCAATGGAGCCATACATGGAGATGGATAAATACGGCAGGTCGACTGTAAGGAATATCTATTTCGATACGGATGACTTCATACTCGCCAGACATTCCATCGCCAGGCCCGACTACAAGGAAAAGCTCCGCATAAGGAGCTACTCAAAGGCAGAAGCAGACAGCATGGTCTTCGTTGAGCTGAAGCGCAAATACGACGGGGTCGTGTACAAAAGAAGGATCGGCCTTCCGGAAACGGACGCCATGAAATGGATAGCAGGCTCGAAAGACCCGGCGCTCATGCGCGAGACTGATGCTGAATCACCGCAGGTAGCCCGCGAGATAGAGTACTTTGCCTCGTTGTACAGCGGACTTAAGCCGGTGCTTTATCTGAGTTACGACAGGGAAGCATACAGAATGAAAAAGGATGCTGCTGCAACAGATGGCGGCTCCGGGTTCAGAGTCACATTTGACAGCAATATACTATGCAGGGAGGAAGACCTCTCGCTGAGATCGGACCCATATGGGACAGCGATACTGGAAGAAGGAAGGTTCCTTATGGAACTCAAGTGTCCGGGAGCCATACCGATATGGATGACTAAGATCCTGTCGGAGGAGCACCTTTACAAGACACCGTTTTCGAAGTACGGCACGGCATACTGCAGCTTCATGGACAAGGCGCCGGGTGAGCGCGCGCAAATGATCGCCGCTGCCGGCTATGAAAATTATGCGGCAGCCAGATCTGCCGGACAGAACAGACATGACAGAAAGAGCGTTGCCGGGCATATGGAAACCGGCCGCAGGCATAAAAGAACAGCCATTTTCGGCAGAATATCTGCCTGAATCACATAAAACAGTTCACACACTTTTCTTCATATAAACCTTCATAATACAAAACCTATACACACTACCGGCAAAAGGGGCTGCACTGATTGTGCGGCTTCTTTTGCTTTCTGCTGACTATGAAAACCTTCAGGAAAAAGAAATCTGAACGCTTTAGTTTCATTTAAGCTTGGAACGTTATTATGCGGATGTAAACAGGAGGAAAAACCGGGCCGCGATTTTAGGAGCAGCCCGCAGAGCATATAAAAAACAGGAGGTGGAGGCAATGACGGAATTACTGTCAAGCATATATGAATCATCAACAGCAACAACTATAAGTGCGGCTCAGTTCGGAGCAGCATTCGGAGTATCACTGCTTCTGGGGATACTTATCGCCGCGGCTTACATGTACAACACACGCTATACCAAGAGCTTCGTGGTAACACTGGCGATGCTGCCGGCCATCATATGCGTGATCATCGCAATGGTGAACGGAAGCATCGGCGCAGGGATCGCGGTCGCGGGAGCCTTCAGTCTGGTAAGGTTCCGCTCAGTACCGGGGACAGCGAAAGAGATATGCGCGATATTCCTGGCGATGGCGACAGGACTTGCAACAGGCATGGGCTATCTGGGACTCGCAACGGCATTCACGGCAGTTCTGGCGCTGGTGATCCTGATTTCCGGCAAGTTCGATTTCGGAACAAAAAGGAACTCGGACAGATATAAGAGCTTCAGGATAGTTATCCCCGAGGACCTCGATTACACAGGCGTCTTCGACGATCTGTTCGCGGAGTATACAAGCTCATGCGAACTGGTCAATGTCAGGACCACCAACATGGGGAGCATGTTCAGACTTACATATGATGTGACACTGAAAGATCCTGACAAAGAAAAAGAGCTCATAGACAAGCTTCGCTGCCGCAACGGCAACCTCGAGATCAATGTATCGCGGCAGGCAACGGCAGCAACTGAACTTTAGACAAACACTCAGACGGACACAGGGAGTGTCTTAAGGAGGATACAGTGATGAACAATGATAATGGATACAGAAACGATACATATAAGGATGCCGGTGTGGAGCATGGCGTAACCGCAAAGGCAATGGCGGTGATCCTGGCGCTCATACTCGCTCTGATGATGACCCTCACATCGTGCGGCAGCACCGCAGACGCGGAATCATCAGGCGAAAGCACAGCGCAGACCACAACTGAAGCAACAAACAACGCGGCAGGCAAATCGGAGATGTTCACAGACAGAGACCTCTCGGGTGAATACGATGAGAGCGAGGCTGAGACCATTACCCTCAGCGGAAGCAGCATCGGGACTTCAGCCAAATCCGGCGTGAGCATAGACGGAAGCACCGTAACGATATCAGCTGAGGGCGTATACATCGTGAGCGGGACTCTTACAGACGGCCAGATCATCGTTGATGCTGACGATGCGGCAAAGGTGCAGATCGTACTCAAGGGTGCGTCGGTCACGAGCAGCAGCTCAGCAGCTCTGTACATCAAGTCGGCTGATAAGGTCTTTGTGACAACTGCCGAAGGTACGGAAAACACTCTGGCGAATGGCGGCAGCTTCATCGCAGACGGCGACACAAATGTTGACGGAGCGGTATTCGCAAAGGATGACATCACATTCAACGGAAGCGGAAGCCTCACGATCGACTCTCCGGCAGGCCACGGCGTGGTCGGCAAGGACGATGTAAAGATCGCCGGCGGCACAGTAAGCATCAACGCTGCAAATCACGGCATTCAGGCAAACGACAGCGTGAGAGTCGCGGAAGCGGAAGTCACAGTCAACGCACAGGGCAAGGATGGGATCCACGTCTCTGATGATGCAGATGAAGAAGAAGGAACAGAGTCGGACAGCTTCTTCTATATGTCTGACGGAAGCCTCACGATAAGCGCGGGCGACGATGGAATCCATGCGGATGCGGAAACCCTTATCGAAGGCGGTACCATAGATGTCACAAAGTCATATGAGGGCATCGAGGCTCTGTCTGTAAAGGTTTCCGGCGGAGACATCAAGGCAGTCGCAAGTGATGACGGGCTCAACGCGGCAGGCGGAAACGCATCAGGCGGAAGCCAGACCTTCGGAAGCGATGACTGGGGCGGCGGATCCCGCGGAGGATTCAATGACGGAGGAAGCAACGGCAGCATCGAGATCAGCGGAGGAAACATCTACGTTCAGGCCGGAGGAGACGGCATCGACTCAAACGGATCAGTGGCGATAAGCGGCGGATACACAGTCGTCAGCGGACCGTCTCAGGGAGATACATCCGTGATCGACTTCAACTCCGAAGGCACTGTCAGCGGCGGTACGTTCATCGGAACGGGCGGAGCAGGAATGGCTGAGAGCTTCACGAGCGTCTCGCAGGGACTCATCGCTGTAAGCGTCGGAAATCAGTCAGCAGGCAGCACTGTGACACTCAAGGACGCGGCAGGCAATGTGCTCGCCGAGGTAACACCTGAGCTTGACTATGCGGTGGTCTACGTGAGCACTCAGGATATGGCTCAGGGTGAGACATACACTCTGACAGCCGGAACATACAGCGAAAGCATTACTCTTTCCGACATCATGTACAGCACACTTAACGGCGGCATGGGCGGAAGATTCGGCGGAGGCGGTCCCCGAGGGGGAATGACAGATGACGCCAATGGAGAAATGAAAGGCGGCATGCAGAACGCTCCGGATGGCAGCATGCAGGGAGGCAAAATGCACGGAGGCATGCGTCACGGCGGTCCGGGACATGGTGAAAAGCCCGATGATATCACCGGGGCGACTGAGATGAACAGCGATATAGCGGCTTAATAAAGGAAAACGACTATGAATAACAGATACATAGCACTTATACCGGCATACGAACCGGATAAAAAGATAAAAGGATTCATTGATGAGATTATAGAAAAAGGGTTTGACATAGTAGTCGTGGATGACGGAAGCGGCCCGGACTTTGCGGAGCTGTTCGAAGAGCTTTCGCGGAAGGCGACCGTGCTTACACACAGTGAAAATCGCGGCAAAGGTGCGGCGCTGAAGACAGGACTGAATTACATCAACAAGTACATGGCTTACACGGAATCGGTCCTGACTCCGGCGGGAGCCGTAACGGTGTCCGGCAGGGACGCGGTCATAGTGACAGTCGACGCTGACGGACAGCATCTTCCGGATGATGTTCGGAGAGTGGCGGAGATCTCCGCTCAGAGAAGAGATGCACTGGTGCTCGGCAGCCGGGCACTGAGCGAAGACATACCTGCAAGAAGCAGGTTCGGCAACACGGTCACAAGACAGGTATACAGCGCGGCGACCGGTATACACATACACGACACGCAGACCGGACTCAGAGCCTTCCACCGCAGCCTCATACCGAGGCTCCTTAAAATCGAAGGCGACCGCTACGAGTACGAGATAAACATGCTCATGCAGCTCGCATCGGAGGGCGTGCCTATCATAGAGGAGAGGATAGAGACGGTATACGAAAATAACAACAGCGGATCGCATTTCAGGACGGTGCGCGATTCGTTCAGAGTCTACAGGGAGATACTGAAGTTCTCCGCTTCATCGCTCGCGAGCTTTGCGATCGACTACGGAATGTACGCGCTGCTTCTGGCGTTGACCGGAGCAGCAGGCATCGCAAACAACCTTATCATATCCAACATTGGAGCGAGGCTTGTGAGCGGTACGGCAAATTACATTATGAACAAAAGGCTGGTCTTCAGGAGCAGAACGGGCTTCGCGAGATCGGCGGCACAGTATTTCCTGCTGGCGGCCTTCATACTTGCCGGCAACACGATAGTGCTGAGCACACTTGCAGGAACGCTGGGAATAAACAGGTTCGCGGCCAAGCTGATCACAGAAGTTATATTCTTTGCGATCAGCTGGACGGTCCAGAAATATGTGATCTTCTTCAGGGAAGAAAGCGATGATACCGGTTCGGAGCAGGCTCCGAAGCTCGGTGCACAGGAGAGATAGACATGACAGAAATGATCAGAAAACATAAGAAGCTGCTTGCGTACATGCTGGTGCTGGCTGTGTTTACGACATATGTTGTGATGGATACATTCGTCATAACCAGGGTCTATGGAGAAGCATCCGGCGAGGGTACGGAAACGGCAATGCAGGCAGAGAACAATAATGATACCAGCGGCAATGAGCAGGATTCCAGCTCAGAAGATGTGGAGAGCAGCCACTCCCACGGATCGGGCGGCAAACATGGCGGCGGTCCGGATCATGGCGGCAGGCACGGCAAGCCAAAGAGTGACTCCGGGACTTCATCAGACAGCTCCGGAAGCAGCTCCTCATCCTCGTCGGACTCCGGCATAAGCAGCGCGGATACAGCCGGCAGCTACAGCGACGACAATATTTCAGTAAGTCTGAGTGAATACACGGTAAACGGCACGGTGGTGCATGCCGCCGAGGTTAAGGCAGATCCGGGTTATCTTAAGACCGCATTCGCGCAGGGTTCGTACGGAAGGAATGTGACAGCGACGACTTCGGACATCGCTGACAGCGTCAGCGCTATACTTGCGATCAACGGTGACTACTACGGAGCGCAGGAAAAGGGATATGTAATAAGAAACGGACAGCTCTACAGAAGCACTGCGGTGAGCGGACGCGAGGATCTGGTCATATATAAGGACGGATCCTTTGAGATAATCAACGAGAGTGAAGTGACGGCGGAACAGCTGATCGAAAAAGGAGCGGTACAGACGCTGTCATTCGGGCCGGCGCTGGTAGAGAACGGGACGGTGTCAGTGGACGAAAACGATGAGGTAGGCCGCGCTATGGCGAGCAACCCGCGTACGGCTATCGGCGTCAAGGCGGACGGAACATATATCTTCGTGGTTTCTGACGGCAGGACTGATGACAGCGAAGGACTGTCGCTCATGCAGCTCGCGGAGTTCATGCAGAGTCTCGGTGCGGAGACTGCGTATAATCTTGACGGCGGCGGATCTTCCACCATGGTGTTTAAGGGCAGCGTAGTCAACACACCGACCGGAGGCGGGATCGGCAACGGAAGCGGAAGTGAAAGGAAGGTGAGCGACATTGTATACATCGGCTATTAAAACAGGAATGAGATACCTCGCGGCATCCGTCGTGATCGCGGCAGCTGCTGCCGTATACGGACTGTTCAGCCACGGGGTCTACTCATACTTCATGACATACGCCTTCGCGATACCTTTGCTTATCGGCGCAATGCCGCATCTTATAGCGGCGCTGGACCTGGCCGTCGGGAAGGCATCAGGAAGGCTGTATGGATCGATATCCGCTGCAAAAGACGTACAGCTGGCAATGGTCGTGACTCTGACTGCCGGAAGTCTGCTGAAAGGAGCGCTTGATATTTACGGAACCAGCAACAGACTTCTCGTGGTTTATCCGGCCGCAGCAGTGATGATAATGGCGGCTGCAGCAGCGGCAGCATTAAAAAACAAAAAAATAAAAAACCTCCGGTAAAAATGCAATAAAAAGACTGCCTTATGTGTATACATATCAAAGGCAGTCTTTTAGAATAACTGTAAAAATTAAGGAGGTAAGGACAATGAAAAAAAGATTGAGTATCGCTGTTGCGCTGCTTTGTGCTCTCGCGATGGTAATGACGATGAGCGTATCTGTATTTGCTGCAGGGATCAACAGCAAAAGTGAAGCTCTCCAGAAGGCCCTGAAAAATGCCGGCCTCAGGAAATCCCAGGTAAAATATACCGAACTGGATTACGAAAGCGATGAGGGCGTATACGAGGTGGAGTTCACAAGGAGATCCGACAACAGGGAATACAGCTATGAGATCGCTGCGGACACAGGCAGTATCGTCAAAAAATCAGTGGAATATAAATATAAGAAAAACACCTCACGCAATAAAATCGGCAAAAAGGCTGCGAGGAATAAAGTTGCCAAGTTCTCAGGCATAAGCTGCAAGACTATCAGCAAGGGTACCTGCATCTATGAGTATGACGACGGAAAGGGTACTTACGAAGTAAAATTCACAAAAGGTAAGCGCGTTTATGACTATGAGGTTCTGGCTCCTACCGGAAAGATCATAGAGTATGAGTGGAAAGTTAAAGGGTACTGATCAATAACGGACCTGAAGTATGGCGACACTGCAATTGGATGAAAACTTAATAGTCCGGATGGCATCGAACGACGGCGCTGCATTTCGCGAATTGTATCAGCAGACATCAGGCGTGGTATATGGATTCGCCATGTCGATACTCCGCAACAAACATGACGCGGAAGATGTGATGCATGACACTTTCATCAAGATATACTCAAGTGCTGTTACATATAAGCCATCCGGAAATCCAATGGCATGGATACTCACGATCGTGAGAAATCTCTGTCTCAACAGGATACGTGCGGGCAAGGTTTGCGAGGAGCTGTCGGAGTATGACGACCTTGCCGGATCTTTGAATGACAGCGATGCCATGCTTGACCGCATGGTGCTGGAGACGGCAATGAACGTACTGGATGCAGAGGAGAGACAGATCGTCATTTTGCATGCGATGACCGGATTCAAACACAGGGAGATCGCGGAGATACTCGACCTCCCGACAGGAACTATCCTGTCCAAATACAACAGAGCATTAAAGAAAATGAGAAAAGAAATGGAGTCAAAGGGGGTAGAGAAATGATCGATAATAATGATATCGAAAAAAGGCTTGCCTCTGCGCTTAATGCCGCTGCCCCTGACATGCTGGACGAACTGATGGCGGAGCTTGATCTCGCTGAGAAACCTGAGCCGACAATGAGAGAAAAGCTTGCCGAAAACGGGCAGGACAGATATAAAAAATCCGTAGTACGCAGCAGAAGCTTAAGGACTCTGATAAGCTTTGCGGCGGCCTTCATACTGATGGCGGGAGGATTTACGGTCTGGAAAAACATAAATGAGAAAGTCTTTGCAGTCGTCGATCTGGATGTCAATCCGAGTATCGAGCTGTCGATCAACGGAAAAGAGAAAGTAGTCGAAGCAAGGGCTGTAAATGAGGACGGGGAAGCCATCCTCTCAGATATGGATCTTAGAGGGAGCGATGTCAAAGCGGCATGCAATGCCATCGTCGGATCGATGCTGATGAAAGGCTATCTGAACGACCGGTCGAATTCCCTGCTGGTATCGGTAAGTGCCGGTGATCCGGAAAAGGGCCATGAAATAGAAACGAAGCTCTCTGAAGGCATAAACTCGTATCTGGATGATTCGACCATTGGAGCTGCGATTCTGGGACAGTATGTAGAGGACGATGACGAACTTGAGGATTTTGCCGAAAGGAACGGCATCTCGATCGGAAAGGCGTGGCTGATCCGCCGGCTGCTCGAAACAGATGGTCATAAGATGACTGAGGACTCACTTCTTGCACTGTCCACACAGGAGCTTATAGTGCTGAGCCAGGAGCGCAATGCTGAGGGCGGCACTATACACGGAACGGCTAACACAGGCGAATATATAGGCTACGAAAACGCGCTTGCGGCAGCTCTCAGCCATGCGGGGCTGGACAGCTCGCAGGTCAGCGGTACAGAGGTAGAAATGGACTGTGAAAACGGCGTCATTATTTATGAAGTGGAATTCAGTTACGGCGGGCAGGAGTACGAGTACGAGGTAGTTGCGTCTACAGGGGAGATCGCCGGGTCGCAGATAGACATCGATGATGACGATGAAGATGATGACGATGAAGATGAAGATGATGATGACGACTACGACGATGACGATGACTACGACGATGACGATGACGACGATGATGATGACGACGACTGATCAGCGCAGGGTTCTCAGCACGAGCGTGGATGCGATGCCTACAAGTATTCCGGCAGCGATCCCGCTGAACATCAGAACAGGAAAATAGAAGAATATACGAAGATCCTCAATGAGGGCGGATGCTACGAGCAGCTGTCCCAGATTATGGAGGACTCCCGCAGCCATACTTACACCGGTCACTGAGAAGAGGCCGGTTTTTTTGAGAAGAATCATGCCGGTAAGGCTCACCACTGCTCCGGCAAGGGCATAGAGCATGCCGAAAAGACCGTTGAACAGCAGTCCCGCGAGCACTACGCGTATAACACTGACTGCCGCTGCGTCCCTGGCGCCGAATTTATATAGCGCCACTACGGTCACGACATTGGCTATGCCAAGTTTGATCCCGGGAACGCCCGGATTATATGGTATAATGGCTTCGACATACGAAAAGATAAGAGCCAGGGCGGCCATGAGACCGACTCTCGCTATGAAAGATGCGCTCAGAGATTTACGGTCTGCAGCTTTATGAGGTGACTGAGTCATAGCCGCCTCCTTCCTCTGAGCCGTTCTCAATGCGTACCACCAGACGGTTCGGCAGGCACACGATGCTTTCGCCCGGCCTGGATATTGCTCCGTGCTTCACACACACCTGGTTCTTGCATGAGGCCTCAGTAACAGACACCTTGCTGCCGCTTATAATTACCACATTATAGTAGTCGTACTGAGCGGAAGCTGATTCATCCGGGTCCGCAGCAGGAGCATCGACAGAAATCTGCTTCGGCGCAGGCACCACAACAGTGCGGTCCTCAGAGAGAGGATACCTGGCGTAGAGATCGCCGCCTGACTCGATGATGACCTTTGCGTTGCTTCCGGCTTCATCATGTGAGAGCGTCAGTGCAGCCGAAGCCGCCAGCCCTGTGATGACAAGCACAATGAAGAGTATTATGTCTGCTTTTCGTATGAACTGTTTCATTGAACATAGTATAACATGCAGCTGTTGAAAGGATAAACGCCCGAATGAAGCGTGCTCTGAAAAAACTGAATATTTGTCTGCTGGTCTCAGCCCTCCTTATGCTGGCAGGATGCAGCGGAACAGGGGCAACCGGTTCTGAGCCTGTAATGGGAGACGGATATTATCTCGATACCATCTGCAGCATATCCATCTACCGCATGAAGGATGCTCAGGGTGAAGTGAAGGATGCAGCTGACATGAGCGAAGATGCAGAGGCCGCCATAAACGAAGCTTTCGATCTTTGCAGTGAGCTCGAATCAAAGATCAGCCGCACTCGCAAGGATTCAGACATAAGCAGACTTAACAGCGCCGGGGGCGAATGGGTGGATGTGAGCGAAGAAACGCGGGAGCTCATACAGAAAGGCCTGGATTATTCGGATTTGTCCGGCGGAAGATTTGATATAACCGTAGGAGGCGTAACGGAACAGTGGGACTTCCACGCTCCTGAGGGTGAGGCTAAGATCCCTGACGAGGATGCGCTTGCTGAAGCCGTGAAGCACATAAACTACAGGTACGTGGAGATCGAAGACGGAAGGGTGCGCCTGAAGGATCCTGAGACAAAGCTGGACCTTGGCGGCATCGCAAAAGGTTACATAGGCGACAAAATGAGCGAACTGCTCGAGAGCAAAGGGGTCGTTTCGGCGGTGGTCAACCTCGGAGGCAATGTAATCTGCATAGGAGGTAAAACCGATCAGGATGACTTCGTCATAGGGGTGGAGACGCCGTTCAGCGACCGTACTGAGATAATAGGAAAGATCAACGCGAGGGACAGGACACTCGTTACATCAGGCGTGTATGAGCGGCAGATAGAGGTGGATGGGAAGAGATACCATCACATTCTGAATACTGAAACCGGCTGGCCGGTCGACACCGATCTTGATGCGGTGACACTCACCGCAGACAAGGGATATTCAGCCGACATTGACGCGCTCAGCACGATCTGCCTGATTCTCGGCGCAGATGATGGAATAAAGCTCATAGAAAAGCAAGACGGTATGGAAGGAGTATTCGTTCTTTCGGACGGCAGCATTCGCACCACTGAAGGAGCGGGGTTTGAGGAAGTAAAATGAAAAATTCTGTAGATAACAGCAGCCTACCAAAGGTACTGGTCACAAATGACGATGGGATCGATGCTCACGGACTCAGGATACTTGTGGACGCATTGGCGAAACATGCCGATGTTTATGTTGTGGCGCCTGCCGATCAGCAGAGCGGAAAGAGCCACAGCATTACTTTTCTGCGCGAGGTCACTCCGCAGGAGAGAGACGTGAAAGGGGCCGTGGCAGCATGGGTGCTCGACGGTACACCGGCCGACTGCGTGATGTGGGCGATCGATTACCTGAGAGATGAAGAGGGCGTCGATCCGGACTATGTCATAAGCGGCATCAATCTGGGATTCAATACGGGCCTTGCTGCATATTACTCGGGGACTGTAGCAGGAGCGAGGGAAGGCGCGATAAACGGCATAAGGTCGATAGCTCTCTCTGTCGGCGGCCATGATGCTATAAACGCGCAGCATTTCGATTATCTTGTCGGACTCCTGCCTCAGCTGATGGAGATGTCCTCACAGATAGATCCGGGAATCATTCTCAGCGTGAATGCTCCTGACATTCCTTCATGGGATATAAAAGGTGTGCGTATTGCGGAAGCGGCTCCGCGCGGTTACGGGATCAGATTCTTTTTTGAAAAGAAAAAGAATGGAAATTATCAGATGACCGGAGGCGCGGACTATCTCGACGGCAATATGCGCTACGATATCGACTGGTGCGCGGCGAGCTATGTCGCTGTCTCTCCTATACCTACAACACTCTCGGATCCTGCTGCGCTCATGCGCCTTAAGGGACTTACCGTTAAGGCAGACTGCCTTACACTAATCATTGATCCACAGGAGAAGATGCCTGTTCGTATAAAGGATGCAGACAGGCTGAGCACCGATCTTGAAAAACTGACTCATGCGATAAGCAGGATGGGCATGCCTGTCATTCTGGCGGAGTCTTACGACATGGGAGACATACTGCCGCAGGTAAGGCAATACGCCGGTGAGGCGGAGACTGTCAGGCACATCCACCCGGATGTCTGGACTTCACCTGATCTGGACAAATTCATGAGTGCGGTGGACTGCAGCAGAGTGCTCATAGCGGGAGCTGCTACGAATGTGGAGATACTTCAAACCGTGCCGGGCTTCCTGAAAAGGGGCTATAAGGTGATTGTGCTGGAGGACTGCTGCGGTTCGGCGGACGAGCTCGGGCACGATCTGTCCATAAAGATGATGGAGGATATGGGCTGTCAGATCAGTACTCTCGAAACGGAAGTAATGCGGCTTGCGGGCTCATGCACGAAACAGGTACTGGATGCGGTTAAAAACATTCTGTTTACTTGACATCAGGGGGCCGATGTTGTACTATCGTTTTTGCTATGCGCTGATGTAGCTCAGTAGGTAGAGCACTTCCTTGGTAAGGAAGAGGTTTCGGCAGTTCGAGTCTGCTCATCAGCTCCATGCAAACCCGCTTAGGGACAGGGACGCTTGTCCCTAATTATTTTAAAAAAGGTTATCTGTAAATAAGCGGCGTTGCCAAAAGAAGATAACCTTGACCTTCGGAGGCATCATTTTTTAAAAACATTCAAAGAATAACGTTATTAGTTGAAGGAGGAAATCAATGGCAAAGCAGAAGTACGAGAGAACTAAGCCGCATATCAACATCGGAACAATCGGCCACGTTGACCACGGCAAGACAACTCTTACAGCAGCTATCACAAGCGTACTGAACAGAAAGTACGGACTGGGCGGAGACGTAGCATTCGATCAGATCGACAAGGCACCTGAAGAGAAGGCAAGAGGAATCACGATCTCGACAGCACACGTAGAGTATGAGACACCGAACAGACACTACGCACACGTAGACTGCCCGGGACACGCAGACTATGTAAAGAACATGATCACAGGAGCAGCTCAGATGGACGGAGC
>CACZAM010000047.1 GCA_902779185.1 uncultured Eubacteriales bacterium | reverse complement strand
ATTTGCAAGGCTTTCAAGTCGATTGCACCAAAGCAGCCCGCCGTTAGACGGGCAAGTTAAGAGGCTGCCACACTATTTTAGTGCGACAGCCCCTTTTCTTCCTATTAGTACAACCGTACTATGTCCGGATATTTTCTATCCGCGCGCTATTTGTTTACAACATTGACAGGTGCGCCATTAATGAAGGATCTTATATTGTCTGCCGTTGTATTCATGATGCGCTCTCTCGCTTCCTTTGTTGCCCAGGAAATATGAGGAGTAATAATGCAGTTCTTTGCCTTGAGAAGAACATTGTCTTTGCTGATAGGCTCTGTTGAAACCACATCGACAGCAGCTGCCGCCACCTTGCCGCTCTCAAGCGCGTCGTACAGATCCTGCTCTACGACAAGCGGTCCGCGGCTGTTGTTGATGAGTATCACGCCGTCTTTCATCTTTGCAATGTTATCCCTGTTGATGATGCCCTCGGTTTCAGGGAAGAGCGGGCAGTGAAGGAATATGAAATCCGACCTGCTCAGCAGCTCGTCCAGATCAACGTATTCCGCTACCTGCTTTCCGGCATCGTGCTGGTGCTGGTCGTACGCCAGTACATTTGCGTTCATGGCCCTGAGTATCTTGGCGGTGTTGGTGCCTATACGGCCGAGACCGATTATGCCGGCGGTCTTTCCCGATACCTCGATCATCGGGTAGTGCCAGTAGCACCAGTCAACGTTGGACGCCCATTCACCGGCATGTACAGAATCACTGTGATGACCGATATGAGAGCATACTTCCATGAGCAGGCTTACCGCGAACTGGCTCACATTGTCCGTACCGTATACAGGTACATTCATCACAGGTATTCCCTTTTCAGCAGCGTATTTGTAATCCGCCACATTGTATCCGGTTGCCAGCACGGCGATCGCCTTAAGATTCGGGCACTTATCTATGGTCTCCTTGCTGATCGGAGTCTTGTTTATTACCGCTACTTCAGCATCGCCTATCCTTTCGGCTATCAGTGGTGATTCTTCGTAAGCGGTCCTGTCATACACGGTTACTTCGCCCAGTTCCTGCAGGGGAGCCCAGCTGATATCGCCCGGGTTCTCTGTGTATCCATCCAGTACAACTATTTTCATAATTGATCTCCTTTATTTCAGCTCATGATGAAAACAGGCAGCGTGACCGCTGCCTGCATACTAAAAATCAAGATCCTCTATCTCATTGATTCTGCGCAGGTGTTTTCCGCCTTCGAAATCTGTCGTCATCCATTTGTCGATGATGTCAAACGCAAGCTCCTGGCTGATCATGCGCGCGCCCATGCATACAACATTTGCGTTGTTGTGGCGTCTGCACATCTCTGCCATCTCTACAGATGTGCAGAGTGCGGCTCTGATGCCAGGCACTTTATTGCAGGCGATGCTGATACCGATCCCCGAGCCGCACACGGCGATGCCGCGCTCGGCCTCGCCGGACGCCACAGTGCGTCCAACCGCGTGTCCGTACTTCGGATAATCCACCGACTCAGGGGAGTCGCATCCGACATCGATTACCTCATGGCCTTCACCAATCAGTTTTTCCTTGATCGCTTCCTTTAATTCATACGCCGCGTGATCACTTCCAACTACGATCTTCATAATTGTCTCCTTTACTTAGTTCCAAAGATTCTGTCACCCGCATCGCCCAGTCCAGGTACGATGTATGCGTTCTCATTGAGATGGTCATCCTTTGCAGCGATAAAGATATCTACGTCAGGATGCTTTGAGGTAAGCGCCTCGATTCCTTCCGGTGCAGCGATGAGGAACATCAGAGCGATATCCTTTGCGCCTTTTTCCTTAACAAAGTCGACAGCAGCGATCGCGCTTCCGCCTGTAGCGAGCATCGGATCCACGATGATGATCTTTCTCTGGTCGATATCTTCAGGCAGCTTGCAGTAGTACTCCACAGGCTCGTGTGTCTCAGGGTCTCTGTAAAGACCAACGTGTCCGACTCTTGCGCTCGGTATGATCTCCAGCATTCCGTCAACGAAGCCGAGTCCCGCTCTGAGGATAGGCACTATGGCAAGCTTCTTGCCTGCCAGGATAGGAACCTTTGCAGGGCAGATCGGAGTTTCGATCTCTACTTCTTTTGTAGGAAGATCCCTGGTGATCTCGTATGTCATCAGCATGGCGACTTCGCGCGCCAGATCCCTGAATTCCTTGCTCGCTGTGTTCTTATCTCTCATCAGTGAAACCTTGTGCTGAATAAGAGGGTGATCGAAAATCATTACTTTACCCATTGCTTACCTCCCTGGAAAGTGTAATTTAATTGTGATTTTTATCAATATTTTACGAAAACGCCCCGTTTTCCCTTGATTAACTTATTTAACAACGTCGTAGCCGGCGCTTTTCAGCATGCGGTTCATGACGCTGAATCCGAAGCCTTTCTCCTCGAGCGTCCTGATAAGGATCAGGTCATAGCCCTGTCTGTCGAGTTCGCGGAGCTCAGCGAAAAGCTTATGTGCGGCCTTTCCCGGGTCATTGCCATAGTCGAGCATGGCCACTCTTTCGCCTCTTTCTCTTGCCTCGAGACCCAGCTTCAGAATCTTGTCACGGAATTCTTTATCGTCTCCTTCGATGAGTCTCACAGTCGCTTTAGGCGAGTAATGGATGTACTTCATCCCCGGCGACTTCGGCTTGAATCCGGTATCTGCGACTCCTTCTTCAGGATTCGCAGCAGCTGCCGGCTTCTCGAGCAGCGAACTGTCATACAGAACAGCCTTCTTAAGTATGCTCTCTAGCTTCTCTTTCGTGACCGCTCCCGGCCTCAGGATGTACGGCTTGTCTCCTGTGAGATCGACCACTGTGGACTCGATGCCTACATCGCACTGCTCACCAATGATGACGGCATCGATACGTCCGTCCATGTCCTCAAGCACATCGTATGCGGTCGTAGGGCTCGGTCTGCCCGAGAGATTCGCGCTCGGAGCGGCGATCGGTCTGCCGGTAAGTTTTATGAGTCTCCTTGCCGTCGGGTTAGACGGCATACGGATAGCCACTGTATCGAGTCCTCCGGTTGTGACATCAGGAACGATGTCGGCCTTTTTGAATATAAGGGTCAGCGGCCCCGGCCACAGGCTGATCATCAGCTTTGATGCGTCATCGCTGAGTCCCTTTATGCCTCCGTCAATGAGCGCGTAAAGATCGGTCGCGTTGGCGATGTGGACTATCATCGGATTATCCGAAGGGCGGCCTTTTGCCTTATATACAGAAGCGACGGCCTCTGCATCGAGAGCATTCGCTCCGAGCCCGTAGACCGTCTCTGTAGGAAAAGCAACAAGACCGCCGGCTCTGATGATTTCGCCGGCAAGCTTAAGGTCGTTTTCTCTTGTGCTCAATCTTAACGTTTCCATTTTATTCAGCCTGTCAAATCCCGGTCCGCATGGGCCCGGTCCTGTCGCTTTATTCTTCTTCCTTTATTATTACTTTTTTCTGTCTGATACTGAGATCCGATGTCTGCTCCGCGACCGTCCTGCAGTAGTTGAGCGTATCTGTTATTTTATCTGCCAGAGTTTCTATCTTCAGCCTGTACTCAGGATTTTTAGGTCTTGTGTGCAGGGTGACCGCGTCATCTCCCACATCCACATGCGTGATCGATTCATGAAGGCCAAACTCTATAATGCTTGTTTCGTCCGTGACCGTCTTGTTTCCAAAGAGCAGAATCGGATTGCGGTCGGATGCCACATCGATCTCATCTGCAAGCCGCATGACAGCAGAAAGATACGCTGTGCGGATATTGGCGTCACCGGCCTGTATGTCACCGAACTCGCTGCGGTCAAGGAGATCCGTCTTCCTGTGGCCGCGGGTAACCTGTACTATTGCCCTCGTCATCGCTTCGGAAGGAATGTCAAAAAGCTTCGAGTACTTGCGTATAAAAAGCCCGCTGTATTCATTATGGAAATCGCGGACTATCGCCGCGTCGCTCTCTTTGCTGTGATTATCAAAGTAATCCCCGAAGTCCAGCTCTTTTGAGAACTCAGCAAATTCCCTGTCGCTGATTCCCATGCCGATATCATGGAGGTAACAGGCCATGATCAGCACGTAGCATTCTTCGGGGCATAGCTTCTTTATCTGGTCGTCTCCGATCAGCCTGTTGCAGTAATCAAGGACGTTCATGCTGTGAAGGAATGAGTGGTCGGTGAAATCCGGGAATCGTGTCAGATACTTTGAAAGCATCGTCTGAAGCACAAAAATGCTCTCCGCTGCTCTTTTGTGGAGATCTTTGGATTCCTCTCTCAGTTTTCTTTCAAGCAGATAATTCTCCACTAACCGAAATCCTTCATCTTTGCTGCCTGGTCGGCAGTGATAAGTCCGTCGATAGCCTCATCGATATCTCCGTCGAGGAACTGGTCCAGCTTATACATGGTAAGATTGATGCGGTGATCCGTGATACGTCCCTGCGGGAAATTGTATGTGCGGATACGCTCTGAGCGGTCGCCCGATCCGACCTGGCTTCTTCTGTCAGCCGAGATCTTGTCGTTCTGCTCCTGCACCATCTTATCGTATAGTCTGGCCTTGAGTACTCTCATGGCCTTCTCCCTGTTCTGGATCTGCGACTTCTCGTCCTGGCATGTGACGACAATTCCTGTAGGAAGGTGAGTCATGCGGACCGCGGAGTCAGTTGTGTTTACGCACTGGCCGCCGTTACCCGATGCTCTGTAAACATCGACCTTGACGTCGTTCGGATTGATCTCTACCTCTACGTCGTCGACTTCAGGAAGTACGGCAACAGTAGCCGCTGAAGTGTGGATACGTCCCGAGGATTCAGTCTCAGGCACTCTCTGCACTCTGTGTACTCCCGATTCGAACTTGAGTCTCGAATATGCGCCGCGTCCCTTGATCATTACGACAGCTTCCTTGATACCGCCGATTCCGGTATCGCTTATCTCGATGATCTCAGCCTTCCAGTGACGGCGCTCAGCGTATCTGAGATACATCCTCAGCAGGTCGTTGCCGAAGAGGGCGGCTTCTTCACCGCCTGTACCGGCTCTGATCTCAAGGATGACGTTCTTGTCATCGTTAGGGTCCTTAGGCAGGAGCAGGATCTTCAGCTCTTCCTGAGCTTTCTCCATCTTCTCCTCGAGCTCCTTGGCTTCTTCCTTGGCCATCTCGCGCATCTCTTCATCGTCTTCGAGTTCGATGAGCTCCCTGGCGTCCGCAAGGTCACTCTGCATCTTGCGATAGCTCTCGTAAGCCCTTACGACCGGCTCAATCTCAGCCATTTCCTTCATGTGCTTCTGCCAGGTCTTCTGGTCGGCGATGACAGCCGGATCAGCTACTTTCTCGGCAAGCTCATTATATTTTTCAGTAATAAAGTCTAATTTATCAAACATATATAAATACCTCTTTTCTGTACGCAAAATCGATAACGGATGTTAAATACAGTCCGCTATCGCCCTTCAAGTATTCTGCGTCCAGTTCTGTCGGTCATTCTTTTCTCCTTTTAAATCTTAACCAATTAATTATATCAAAAATAGAGAAGCAATACAGCCAGAGATTTGCGGTAAAGAGCTCTGTCAGGATTTTCAGCGCAGTGTTATCATTGGTCTCACATCATTGAATAATGCACAAGGTTTTCGAAAGTGGCTCCGTATTCTGGAAATATTCCTCTTCATTTTGGAAAAGAGGATTTCGCATTTAGAAAAAAGGACTTTTAAAAAATTTGCTAAAAATTCTGGCATTTGAAATTATATGTTTAGCAAAACTTCACTCAACCTTTCTCAATTGACTCTAAATCCACCGGCCGACTTGACAATAATCCTTCAACCAGAGGTTATTGTCAAGTGAAATCCTTTGTTTTGCAGTATCGATGCTTTTTTCATCTCAAATTTGCTAAATATATAAAATTCTTTAGCTCATTTTTTTATCAAAAAATAAAAAAGTCCTCTTTAACGTCTCTCCAGATCCTGTCTTTATCATCAGATGTCGCAGGCTTTTCCTGCTAGATGGTCTGAAAGGAACACGCAGGGCATATTGCTCCGGGCAAAAGACTATGGTATAGCTCTTATGCGCCGGCATGACTTGTCATTTTTAGAGATTTCAGCATTTTGACATGTTTTGCAGGACCTTTTAAAAGGACTTGTGAAACACTTTAGTTTTTTGCGAAAAGCCTTGCAATTACTATATTCGGGTGATATACTACACAAGCTGTCGCCATGGGCGCCGGCTGAAACGTTTCAAAATATTATAGAAAGAGGTACCAACATGAAGGAAGGAATCCATCCTGGTTATAAGGAATGTCATGACTCTCTCCGATAAGGCAGAGATGAGAGTAGACATCTGCTCAGAATGCCACCCATTCTTTACAGGCCAGCAGAAGTTTGCTAACAGAGGCGGCCGTGTAGAGAAGTTCAAGAACAAGTACGGCCTGAAGTAATAGGCAAAAAACAACCGCCTTTTGAGCGACATATCAAATTAATTTGAATTAACGTGATGTGTCACTCGAAAGGCGGTTTTATTATGCCTGAATAGTGTTAACGTGTTTTAACGGTTTTGACCTTTGACCATTTTGAGTAGTACTTTCCGCTCTTCAGCTTCTTATATGTCCGTACACGCACATAGTATTTTTTCCCGGCTTTCAGCTTCGTGATTTTCCTGGAAGTATTTTTGTAGCCTTTGACGGTCACGGTCCTTTTGTTCTTAGTAAATGCTTTGTCGGTCGCAAGCTGGATCTGATATCCTGTAATGCGTGACTTTGACATTTTCTTCGATTGTCTGCTCCATGTGACGGTAACAGCCTTTTTAGCCTTCTTCAGGCCCTTGATGCCTGTGCCCCTTGGTCTGATCTTATACGTTACTTTGGTTGTTCCTTTGTAGTCTCCCTTGCCTTTTATGGTTACGGTATATGAGCCAACATTCTTAGGCGATGCTTTTGAGAATTTGACTGTATAGTCAACTCCCTCTGTCAGAAGTCTTCCGCCGATAGTCTTGATGTAAGGCTTACGTACCTTGCCGTTATATGTCAGGGATTTTTCTGCCAGGACGACCTTTGCGTCCTTGATACTTACCGGCGTTTTTTGCTTCAGATCTTTGATCAGGGACGAGCGGAAAACGCGCCTGTCAGGTTCGTAATCCGAAGAACCTATTACATAGAGTCTGTCGTTCATGACTGCCGCGCTCGGCATGATCACCTTCGTATCGGAGACACGCTTGCCGTATGGCTTGAATTTCTTCTCACCTGCCTTAAGCAGGAATATGTCCGTCGATCCGTCCTTTGCCACCCCACCTGTTAATATAAGCGTATCACCGTATGCTGCCAGCGAGAAGTCGTTCACGGTAAGATAATTTTCCTCGTCGAGACGTCTGTCGGATGCTGCTCCAAAGTAAAACTCAGGCAGCTTGATCTCGTCAGCATTGGTTGCGGACAGGTTTTCATCCAGAACGTATAGAGTGTTCCACATGTCATATTCGAACAGATATATATATCCGCCGGTACAGATCGCTTTCGGATTATGTACAGAGCATGGGGAGTATCCCAGAGGCTTTCCCGCACCTTTCGCAGGATCATAATCACGTACGGAAGGATATTTATAATTTGATATATCTTCGTGTTCCTTATCAGTTGTTCCTGCCAGCATAAGCCTGCTTCCTGCGGCGAAAAGCGTCATCTCGTCTCCCAAATCCTTTGCGGAGCACTTCTTCCAGCCGCTGCTTCCCGGAGCATACGAATAGACAACCGCTGTGCCGGGTTCATAGCTGTCCGCGTCATAATAAGGTATCTGACCGCTTTCATCAACTTCGGTCAGTGCCCCTTTTACATACAGCTTTCCGTTAAACCACGCAGCAGAAACATTGCTTATCCATGAAGGACAGGACGGGCATGCTGTCCAGGAATCCTTGCCGGGATCATAGCAGTACAGATATCTGAAGGAAGGGTTATCCTCAACCTGGCCGGTCTGAGGCATGTAATAAAGCTTACTGTCTCCGGCCACAAGAAGGCCTGTGCTCTCAAGGTCTCCCATTTTCTCCGGCTCAACGTTGTACTCAAAAGGATCGCCTGCCGAACTGCCGAAGTTGTGGTCCTTCTCAAAAACATTGCTGCTCTTGCTTATGAATCTGACTATCGTGTCCTTCTTGCCGTTTGATGCGGCCAGTTCGGCTTCAATTATTCCTTCGAAGTCTTCCGCGAGAGTGAACGAAGTACTGGTGTCACTCCAGGATGTAACCGTCGATCCTATATCCGCAGCTGCTCCAGCCACATATTTCCTGGCAGTTACTGTACCTTTTGTGCTGCCAAACCCGGTTCCTGTCAGCGTGACTTTGCTGCCGCTGACCGCTATGTCTGTTATATCCGGACCCGGCTGGCTGCCCGGCGCAGTGGCATTCGCATCTACAGTCAGATCGATGATGCCTCCCGTATTCGTCAGATCTTTGAGTGACGCAAGCGGTCTGACACTTGAGCGGACAAGATTTGCCAGCTTTTCCGCTGAGGCAGCGTCTCCTGAAGGCAGCTCGTCGTAATGGCGTGAAGCAATCACGGCTGCAGCTCCCGTGACGGCAGGCGCTGCCATCGATGTTCCGCTCTTGAATCCGTATGGCACCATTTCATTTCCAATGCCGAAAGTGTCTAAGTATATTTCGTCTATGTCTTTTGCATTAAACTCAAAAATTATACTCAGATTTTTAGTATCTATTCCCTTTGCCAGTACATATGAATGTGTATTAAAGCAATTGGCATTGCTCTTCGCAAAGAACGACATTTCTGGAAGGCTGCCGCTTGAAGTGTCTACCGTTCTTAAAACTTCTATTTCCTTTATTCCACCGTAAGCGAATCCCACCGAGTCACCGGAAGTGACGCCCAGCTTTGAAACATCGCCGAAATCAATTTTAACAGCACATGTATTTCCGTTATATCCTCCGAGTTTTGATTTATTGATATTGATTTTTAATGTATTCTCACCTTCAAAGCCCATTTCCTTGCTTCCGGAAACAACGCTTACATCAGCTCCTCCGATCTCATCGGCAGGATCAGGATGTAATTCTCCTTCAGAGTCAGCATAATAACCAATCTGACATACTCTTACCGAATAACCGTCCTTTCCTCCGTTTTCAAAGTCTTCATAGACTTTATTATTCTCCGTCAGTACCGGTATGTATTGAGCACTGTTTGTCTGCAGGCAGGACAGAATACCGGCACCAGGTGCTCCAAGATCCACTACGCCCTTTCCGTAACAGCTTGAATCGGCAAGGTCGCCCGCAGGGTCTGTTGAAGCCACAATGATTGCATACGGGTTATTGGCCATCATTGCATTGCTGTCGGCCTTAATGTTAAGGTCTTCTGCCGAATTGCCGGCAGCAAAGATATTGATAACGCCATATTTGCTGCCCAGCTCGGTGACCGCTGCGTCTATGGCTTTGCTGGACTGATCCACAGCCCAGGAATTGTTGACGATACGAATGTCGACTCCGTTTTTGACCGCTTCCTTTATGAAATTCATTCCTCTCAGCGAATCGATGACAGAAGTCGATCCTTCATTGCTGTTCTGAACGGATATGATACGCACATTGGATCCTACGCCGCTGATGCCTTTGCCGTCCCATGAAGCTCCGACTATTCCGGCAACATGTGTGCCGTGGTCAGCGCCTTCAGCGTAATAAAGCTTGCCCCCCGTTGTTGAGTCCCATGTAGCATTGAACCCGTGGTCGTCGCATCCGAGCTTTTCTTTGAGTTCAGGAGTGAACGTATATGCTCTGTCCGTAAGATCAGGATTGCTGAAGTCCACCGGCAGGTCCATTACCGCAACAATGATCTCGTGATCCATATTGGAGCCGTCAGGCCAGCCCGGAACCTTTGCTGAAACGTCTCCGGCTTTACTGGCAGCGTGGAGAGCTGTGTTTTCTGCAGAGCTCCACTGAATTGAACTCACATCCCGCAAGTCAGTCGCTGCTGTCCCGGAAGAAGTATTATCTGCATCAGCATTGCTGCTGCCTTCCTGCGATTTCATGCCTACAGTATAGTTAGGCTCAGCAAAAACGATGCTGTCATCAGATGCCAGCAATTTCAGTATCTGTTCAGTTGTCATGCCTTTGCGGCTGATAGACGTGATACATACTCCGTCATTATCCTCGGCCAGTTTGCTCTTATGTTCCTCAAGCCACGAGCCAAACTCTTCCTCCGTTAATGCGGCTTCAGGATCCACGCTGATAAGTTCTTCAGCTCCTGCTCTGAGCTTTTTCGTCTCAAGGGCTGAACCCGGATCTCCCGTTTTCTTTGCTTTTGACATGTCTATCCCCGCAATTACCACGCCTTCTACGTAATCACCCGAGGCAAGCATATCAGGTATGGAATCATACCACGCAGCCTGTTGACCAGAGTCAGAAGAACTGCCAGCATACGCAAAAGATCCGACAGATGCAGTCGGAAAAGCATAGGAAATCACCAGCGCAAAAGCCAGAAGGAGCGCGTAAACTTTACTTAATTCACGTTTCATCTTCAGACACCTCTGCATAATATTAACAATCGATAGCATGTGCCTTTTGCCTTCACTGCAGCTTCTTCGGCTGAGAGACCGGCACGGCTTTCAGTTTTCTGCAATTGCAATGAGCACATATAATGCTTTTTTATTTCGATTTTGCGTGGCGTCCGACCTTGAAGATCAATACGTCCAGCACCAGCAGGTAGACTATGGCCAGCCCAAGTGTCACAAAGCACATTGCAGGGCTCTTCGCCGCAAGACCTACGAGGATGAGCACCGGTGCCCCAAGCAGTATTCCGAAACTGGATCCGACTACCAGGTTGTTTGCGGCAGGAGTCTCGAGCTGAGGGTCGATCTCACGCAGCAGCAATACGCCCGAACTGATGGTTCCGGTAAGCATGCCGTACATCGAGATTAGTCCCTCGTAGTAGTAGCCTCCGTAGACCGCCTTGCAGACCCAGCGCAGATGGAACCATGTGACGATGGTCCCGGCAACTACGAGCAGCACGAACGGCAGCACAAGTCCGCGGATATCCTCTATATTGATGCAGCCGATTCCCGCGACTATCATGATGTCGAAGAAGGCGCCCGAGAGACGGTTGAGCAGGTAGTTGTCCTGATAACGCCTCCTGATTGCTCCTTTCTTTCTGAGTTTTTCGAGAATGACTCTCAGAAGGATGGCGAGAGCCGAACCTATGATGAAGTTGAATCCCCAGAGCAGTGTGTTGACCGTTCCGGCAAGGCCTTCGCTGAGCTTTGCGATCCCGCCTGTGATACCTGCAGTCACGACATATGTTGCAAGGTATACGATGACAATCATTGCGAGCTGTACACTGAGTTTGTCTATTGATTCCGCAACATCGTTGCTTTCGGAGCTGCCGAGGTGATCGTCACGGAGGACAGTTTTGCTGTTAACCTCAGATAGTTTCAGTTCGCCGCGTTTGCGAAGAATGTTAAGTATGATGACTCCGACAAAGCATGCCACGATATAGCCCGCGGCCGCGATCGAAAGTCCGAAGCTGTGTCCTCCCTCAAAGCCGAGAGACTCATAGCTCGCGCCGATGTTGTTTGCCTGGCCCGGACCCTGACCGAATCCCATAGGGAGCAGGAGCCCCGCAGCTCTGAACATGTCAGGCATGACCGTAAGCGCAAGGCCTATCGTGATTATAAGGCCCGTAACACCCTGTATCATATATGTGCTGACTATGACCGCACCTGAGCGGAAGCCGACCTTACTTTCATCGCCGGCATCTCTCTGCACCGGATTCCGCAGGCTCATCGCTATAAAGCCGAGCGCGATACCATGGTAGGTGAGGGCGGAAAGAAGGTTCTCGTCAAGGGTGACGATACCGATCTCCTTTGCGACAAGGAGGATGAATCCTCCGAGAACCGCTACCGGCAGCATGGTCTTGCGTATCGGTTTAACGGTCTGCCTGAGGCATATGGCAATTAATATGACTGCGGCTATATAGCCCAGCTGTATGATCACATTCCACAATGCGTGGTTTGCTGCTGAATAATCCAAAGGCTACTCCCCAAATAATACTTCCCTTGCAATAACGTATTTTCTGAGATTTGTTCTGCTCTTTTTATCCGATAGGAGCTCGTAGTAACCGCTGCTGTCACTGAAGACGATCCGGCCCGCGAGCACCATCGTCATATTGGATATGTCCATAAGGTCGAACGAATACCCGCCGATACTGAGAATGAACTTATCATCTGCAAAACGCAGCGTCAGTCTGCCGCGCGCGGCCTCTTCATCGCTGTGCCCGTCTTCGATGCGATGAAGCACGACTGCGTCGTCGGTGAAGACTATGTCTTCACCCGCCGCGCGCCTCATCTCATCCATGCGCTCCGCAAGTTTTTTTCTGTCGGATTCCTCCCAGTCCGCTACCGTCTCAAACGGCCCGCCTTCCTCAAAGAATCCCGTATCTTCCATCCGCAAATTGAAGCCGCAGCTGCAGCCTATGCTGTCGCCCTTCGACTTCAGAGTTCCGAAGGCACCGCACGCAGGGCAGGTGAACACTGATCTTTCAAGACCGTCCGCGTTTCCGCCTTTGGTACACCTGTATTTTACAGGACCGCCCGGACGTGACTTCTGCCACTCCCATGTATCAAAGGCAAGGTCTTTTGCGATCAGGGCCTCAACCTCTTCATCACTCATCTCTTTAAGCATTTCCGGGCTGTAAACACCGGCCGGCCGGCCGCAAACCATACCCTTGCGAGTGCTGAACGACCAGCGCGGCGCCGACAGATAAGCTCCTTCAAGCAGATATGTAACAAGAGTGGCGCCGCTTCCTTTTACCAGCTTGCCCGTATACGGCATCACCGGAAGCGGCCGGCCGTTCCATGTCTGTTCGCCCTCAACGGCAAGGAAAATGGATTCGCCTTTCTTTATCCTCTTCATCGCGACCAGCGCAGTGCGGCTTCCTCTGGCTCCCTTCTGATGCGGGATGAACGAGATGTGTTTTTCGAGGAAAGGTCCCCACTTGCTCCTGAGTATATGTTCGCTCGCAATAAAGGTGAGCCGCTTGTTCTTGAACGCCCTTCCCACAAACAGGGGATCATAGGCACTGGCATGGTTGATCGCTACCAGCACCGGGCCTTCTATGTCTGCAGGCTCGAAGCTCTCATCGAAAGAGAAATTGAAGCCGCTGTGGAGCCAGACTGACAGCAGAAGCTGGGCAGCGTCCCAGAATCTCTGCCGCCTCCTGTCTGCCTTCTCTTTTTCTTTGTCTTTATTGATATTCTGCCCGGCCATTGTTCCTTTATGCCACGTCCCGGAAGTTGAGATCTTTGACCTTCCTGAATACGATGCTGTATATCACAAGCGAGAACAGTCCTTCGATGGCTACTGCGGCTACCCAGGCAAGGATGTGGATCGTCCTAACGAACTGAAGATCCGGCTGCTCCAGTACCCTGATGATCAAAGGCGCAGCTAACGCTCCTGCAAGAACACCCAGCAGGATACCGATAGCAGTTGTCACAACGGTCTCTCTTGTAAGGTATCCCTTGGTCTGCTTGATACTGAAGCCGTTGATACGCATTACAGTGAGTTCTGTCTTCTTGCGGTTGAGGAATATATTGGCCAGATTGCTGAGTATCATGGCTGACATGAGTATGGCGATGACTGTCGTCACGATCACGATGAGGTTATACATGAACGTTACACTCTCAAAGGTCGACGCAAACGCCGTAGACTCTTCGAATGATATATCGCCGCTCACCGCGAGAAGGTCTTTCTGCAGCTTTTCGCTGTCTCCTCCGGCCGTTTTTACATAGTAGCAGTTGTATGTCGGGTCCTCTCCGAATACTGCCCGGTATCCGTCTGGTGAGGTGATGGCCATCCTTCCTACATAGTTCTGGAATACGCCCTTTACGTCAGCGCTGCACTCATCAAGGTCTGAATTGAGCACGCTTATCGTGCTTCCTTTATCGAAGCCGTAGCTCTCTTTCATCTTCTTCTGAGCAAGCACTCCATCATCAGGTATTGCGAGTTGTTTGCCTTTCTTGATATCCCTGACGGCGAAGAATCCGTCAAGTTTTTCCGGGTCGGCCGTCAGTACGTTCAGAGCATCGAGTCTGTCTCCAAGATGGAATATATGCGACTCATACGAAGCAGGAAGGAACTCCGCCCCGTCATTCTTCATTGCTGCTTCTAGCTTAGCCTTGTCCTGATTCGTGATCTTGTTGCCGAGATCGACCTTGAAGTCATAATGATATACATCGCTAAGCTGCTTCTTGACCATGCCGTCAAAACCAAACTTCATCGACAGGCCTGTTCCTACAAGAAGTGTGCTGAACGCGATTATGATGATTGAAATGATCACACGAACCTTGTCATCGAGCATATTGCGGATTATGAGCCGTGAATACAGTGAGCCGCCCCTGCCTGATGAAGTCTTTTTCTTTTTCTCCTTCTTTTTCTTCGATGTACCGCCCTTCATCAGTATCGATGCCGGACTTTTGAGTATGTCTGTGCATGCTATGATAGTCGCGACAGCGCATACGGCGATCATCAGCAGGCTCGCTATTATTGTTATTCCAGGAGTTATGACGCTCTTGACCTGCCCGAGGTGATACATCGCGGTCTTATTGAATGCATTGAGCACGACTCCTGACAGACCAAGCGCCACCAGGATGCCCGCGAGGCTTCCGATGATACCGGCTGTCACACCGAACACAAGATACTTGCCAAGGATCTCACCCTTGTGGAAGCCGAAAGCTTTCACCGTACCTACCATCTTCTTCTGCTCGTCTATTATTATTGTAAGAGTTGAGAAGCATACAATGGCGCTGATGAGCATGAACAGTATGCCGAATACAAGGCTCGCGCTGCCGATCGCCCTGACGGTCGATTTTATATCCACATAGCCGGCATTGGCGCGTCTGTCGAACACCAGCCACTTGCATTCGATCTTCTCGACTTCTGCTCTGGCTTCCGCAAGCTTTTCCTCTGCGGCTTCACGGTTCTCGGCCAGCAAAGCCTTTGCCTCTTCAAGTTTGCTCTCGTAATCCGCTTTTTTGGAATAGTACACGGACCAGCCGTCTCTTATCTGAGCTTCATATTTCTTTTTCTCAGCTGAGAGCCGGGTCTTTGAATCAGCCAGCTTTTTCTTTCCCGCTGCCAGCTCTTCCTTTGCTGCCGCCAGTTCTTTCTTTGCTGCTGCCAGTTCTTTCTTTCCCGCTGCCAGCTCTTTCTTTCCCGCTGCCAGCTCTTTCTTTCCCGCTGCCAGCTCTTTTTCCTTCTTTTCGAGCTCCTTGTACAGATCGCCGCGATTGGCTTTATACTTATCTATGTATTCCTGATATTCATCGAGTTTTTTGAGTTCATCATTGACGCTGGTGATATAAGCAGTCGTATCAGACACGAATTTCTCATAGTCACCTCCGCCATCCTGGATTTCCTTGGATAAAAGGATCAGCCCCGGAAGATCAAAGTCCTTTACTTTAGTGACGGCACCCTCAGCGTCGATTCCCGTACGGTCATTGATTTTCTTTGCAGCATCCATCACATCGTCTTTTTTGAAGTATTCCTGAGCATCCAGAAGTGCTGCCTGATTGTCTGATATGACTTTGGCAAGTTCCAGAACCTTATCTTTGTACTCCTGAGAGTCTTTGTCCTTGATCTTGCTCAGAGCGTCAAGAATGGTTTGCGCGTAAGCGAGCTTATCGTATGCTTCCTTGAGTTCAGTCTCTCTTGTTTTCCTTGTTTCCTCAAGGTACTTCTCAGCCTCAGGCAGATATTTATCTGCCAATTCGAGATATTCCCTGCTTTCCTTGAGTTTTTTCTCACCGTCCTTGATCTTTTTCTCGTTTTCCTTGATCTCTTTCTCGCCGTCCCTGATCTTTTTCTCGCCGTCCTTGATCTTTTTCTCGCCGTCCTTGATTATCTTCTCACTTTCCTTGATCTTTTTCTCGCCATCCCTGATTTTTTTGTTGGCGTCGCTGACCTTTTTATTAAGTTCCTTCCGGGCATCCTCCAGATCTTTCCTTGCTTTTGCAAGCTCACTGGTCAGGGTCGCCTCGTTGTCATCGATCTCATTCTGCGCGTCTTCGAGTTCTTTCAGCGCTTTCTGCCACTCCTCATCTATCTTATCGTACGCAGCCTGCTTTGCTCTTGCCGCGGAATCGACGGCAAGAGTCTCAGTAAGCTCCTCAAGCCTCTTCTTTGTGCCTGCGGTTTTTTCAAAATAATCATCATTGAAGATGTCTGCGCCTTCCGGTTCTTCAGACTTTACGAATGCATGAGTATAATAACCTCTGGTCACATCCTTGTTATACGCCGCAAGCGGAAGCACTACAGTATCCACAGACTTACGCCTGACATAATCCGGGTGCTTCATGATGCCGGTGATAGTGAACTCCTCCGAGCAGAGAACATTGTCATTTTTCTCTTCCCCGGCAGTTTTATCAGCATCTTCTTCATCAGATTCTTGTTCTGCAACCTCCTCGTCAGAGGCCATTTCAGAAGATTGTATGTCATCCATTGTGATCTTCACCCGGTCTCCGATCCTGAGTCCTGTGAGGAAGGCGAAATCCTCGCCTATCATGCACTCATCCTTCGCGGCAGGAGGGTTGCCTTCTATCACATCAGGAGTGCTTATCCTTTCGGTAAGGCTGATAATAGTTACATCGCGGTTAATGCTTCCATTTGTCAGTGAACCGCCTGCTCTGATGACAGCCTCCGCGTCAGTGACGCCTTCTGTCTCCTTGATCTGCGCTATGTCTTCATCCGTGATGCCAAGTGATGATATGAGTTCAAAGTTCTTGAAATTCAAATCATTATAGAAACTGGTCGCTCTCGCATTTATGCCGGCCGCCATGTAACGTGTTATGAACAAGCCGCCAAGTCCGAGCATGATAACAAGGCATATCGAAAGATATGACACTAAACGCTTGCGTATATTCCTTAACGCATCTTTTACCTGAGTCTTTTTCATTTTTTCTTTACCAGACGAGGTCCGTAGCCCTAAGAGGTTTCAGGTTGACCCTGATACTTGATATTTTGCCGTCTCTCAGTCTTACTACCCTGTTCGCCATCTTGGCGATCTCAGGGTTGTGGGTAACCATCAGTATCGTGGTGTTATTCTCCTTGGATATCTTTTCGATCACGCTGAGAACCTTGATCGAAGTGTCATAGTCAAGGGCTGCCGTAGGCTCGTCAGCCAGAATGATCTTAGGATTCTTTACAAGAGCTCTTGCAATCGATATCCTCTGCATCTGGCCGCCTGAAAGGGCAACAGGCAGGTTGTCTGCCTTCGAATCGAGTCCTACAAGTGCCAGAGCCTCCATCGAATCCATCGGATCGTCAGCGATCTCTGCTATGAACTCTACATTCTCATATGCTGAAAGATTAGGCATGAGGTTGTAAGCCTGGAATATGAACCCTACGTATTCCCTGCGATATTCAGTAAGCTCCTGCTCTGTTGGATCGGACATGTCCTTTCCTTCAACTATTACCTCTCCCTTTGTCATCTTGTCCATTCCGCCGATAATATTGAGAAGGGTACTCTTGCCGCAGCCGCTCTCGCCGAGCACTACAACAAGTTCTCCCGGGTAAATGTCAAGATCGACGCCCTTCAGGATCTGTCTTATCTCTTCACCGCTCAGGAATTCCTTGACGACACCGCGTACACTGACCAGTGGCTCGCGATCCTCAAAAGGCCTGAACGTGAATCCTTTGTCCTGTATGTCAAGCGCCAGGATGGAGCAGCACTGCTCGCACATGGTCATCTCTTCTTCTGTGTATGGTGTTTCCTTACCCGTGAGAAGCAGACATCCTGTTGTGTGTTTTGGAGTGCTGATCGGCACGCAGAGAACAGTCTTTCCGGTCAGCGCAGGGCTGTCGACACCTGCCAGCTTCATATTCTGTACTTCCTCTGCCTTATAGATCTCGCTTTTGCCTGATTTTACAACACGTCCGACAAGACCTTCGTCAGGTCCGGCACTTTCACCTGTGGCGTCTTCGGTGCTGTAGACATTGGTGGCTATAGTTCTGCCGCTCTGTTCGTCCAGCATCCAGATAGAGCCTTTATTGCTCCTTGTTCCGTTACAGAACAGATCAAGGCAGCGCGAAAGGGCGTCTTCGAGCTGGTTTGCGTCACGAAGCTCTTCCATGACCTGCCAGAGGATCTGGACATGCATAGTATTCATATCTTTGATATTAAGCGCTTTCATACACGGTCTCCGTTTTCTTGTCTATATTTTTCCAAAATATATTTTATCACTATTGATGGCAAAAGTGCACATATAGTGTACTAACAAACCCTCATTCTTCATATAATTTAAGGCCTCACCATGCATGCAAAACAAAAACGGGCGTGTCATCACGCCCGCTGTGCTTATATGCAGTTCTTTAGCCTTTGAATTCCTTTTTCTCCTTGCCGAAGTGGAGTTCCTTGAGCCCTTCGACCTCGTCGCATATCTCCCGGAGGCTGCAGCTGTGACAGTCAGTTGCCATTCCTTCTAGGATCTTCGACAGAGTCATCGTTATGTCTCTTGTCTTTTTGGCGTCAGCCCTCATTCCTGCGTAATCCGCGTCATCGGCTGTTACGAAAATGACCTTGACGGATACTATGTTAGGGTTCTTCTTATACTGCGAGATATATGAGTTCCCGACCCTTTCGAAAGTTATCCCCTTGCGGACGGCTTCCTTCGATACCCTGACCTGCTCTCTGTAACTGTCAGAGGATGATCTTATCATGTAACCCTTCGGATATACGTGATACTTAACGAAGTCTATGTCCTGGATAGCTCTGAACAGAGGCTCTGTATCTTCTTCGCCCTCGCCGTCAAGTATGTTTACCTTTATGAGAACGATCCTCGCGAAGGATACGCTCCCGTTTATCTGGTTCAGGTCCTTTCCGTAAACAAGTATCTCATCCTTATCAGCAAACCCGTCCGTTGAAGTAACGCATGCGTAATTTACGGCAGGCTTGTTGTCGCCGCCGAGCTCATACGCGGATTCCCTCATCATGACCAGCTGATTGCCGCCGACATCCTCCCAGCACTTAGCAGGATTATATTCATAACGCTTAGGCTGTGAGTTTCCGATCAGCCCATCGACTTTTTCAATAATTGAATTATAAAGTTCCATTATATCCCTCTCTCAGAACCGCGCCCGCGGGCCGTGTTTTCAGTTGGCGTTTTCATTAATGTAATGCCCCTGTGAAAGCGCAGGGGCATTATCATTAGTTTGTTTAGAATTTGATGTCTACCGGCTTGCGGTCGAAGATCTCGTTTACTCTCTTATATGACCACGCAAGGATCTTCTGATCGAGGTTGAGCATATAAACGGTAAAGAGAGTTCCCGTTGCAACGCATCCGACCACAGCTGTAGTCTTCAGCACCCTGCAGACAGGGCATTTCTTCTTGTTTTTCATAGTAGTACTCCTCGTATTATAGTGTCATAGCCATTTCAAAGGATTTAGGCTATGCTGTTTAGGATACTGTGGATTGGTGGAAACTCCTACCACTTGATGGTTTCA
>CACZAM010000046.1 GCA_902779185.1 uncultured Eubacteriales bacterium | reverse complement strand
CCGAGGTACGGTCCGCCGAACTCGAGTCCGAGTCCGAGAGGCTGTCCTTCACCTACTGCGATATCAGCACCGATCTCGCCAGGGCTCTTCAGAGCGCCGAGTGCGAGCGGCTGGCAGTACATGATGAACTTCGCACCACCGTCGTGGGTGATCTTGCAAAGCTCTTCAGCGTCTTCTATGATGCCGTAGAAGTTAGGATACTGCATCAGGAAGCATGCTGCTTCTTTGTCGTCAGCAAGAGCCTTTGCGAGAGCTTCTTTATCTGTTTCGCCGTCCTTTGTAGGGATGACTACGACCTTGCTGCCTCTTCCGAATGAATAAGTGTTGATTACTGTGAGGATCCTCTCATCGAGAGCTCCGGAAACATAGAATGTGCTGTGTCTTCTGTCCTTGCACATCCAGCATGCTTCAGCTGCTGCGGAAGCGCCGTCGTACATAGAAGCGTTTGCAATGTCCATGCCTGTGATCTCAGCGATCATCGTCTGATATTCGAAGATCGACTGGAGGATACCCTGGCTGATCTCAGCCTGATATGGTGTATATGCCGTAACAAATTCTTCTTTGTTGGCAATCGCGTCGACAGCGGATGGTACATAGTGATTGTACGAGCCGGCGCCGCGGAAGATCGAACGGAAAATAACGTTCTTTGCTGCGAGTCCCTCTACCTTGCGGGCAACTTCGATCTCGCTCATTCCGTCAGGAAGATTGAGTTCGCCTTTGACCTTTGCTGCATCAGGAATCACTTTAAAGAGGTCGTCGAAATCCTTATATCCGATCTCGTTGAGCATTTTCAGTTGCTCTTCCTTGGTGTTAGGAATAAAAGTGCCCAATTTAGTTCCTCCTTATAAAATTGTCAAATATGTCTTCTGATGAGGGGATTATCCTCTGTACTCATCGTATTCATCAGCAGTCATGAAGTCCTCACAAGCAGAGATGCTTCCAACCTTGATGAACCATGAACCATAAGGATCGTTGTTGATCAGAGCTGCATCATCGAGAAGGTCCTCGTTGATCTCCAGAACAACACCGGAAACCGGCGAGAATACATCAGCTACAGCTTTTACGGACTCAACATCGCCGAAAGGCTCGCCTGCAACTACCTCATCATCTACCTCAGGGAGGTTAACGAATACGAGATCGCCGAGCTCGCTCTGAGCATAATCAGTGATTCCTACATAAGCTTCGTCTCCTTCGAAACGAACCCATTCATCATCCTTTGTGTACTTCAGTTCTTTTGGATCAATCATCGTTTTAATCTCCTTTGTTATATAAGTTGGAATTAAATGATATCAATTATCTAATCCGCTACGCCGGGCTGTCCGGCTGCAGAGTATTAGTAATTTTACCGGAGGAACTCAGCCTCCGAAGATAGGGTTATTTTGCCCTCTTGTAGAATGGGAGACCTACCATCTCGCAGTCTACCATGCGGCCTCTTACGTCTACCTGGCAAGGAGCGCCGATCTCGCGTGCTTCGGACTTAACGATAGCCATAGCGAACGAAGCTCCGAGATAAGGCAGGAATGTACCCGATGTGGTGTGTCCTACGATCTCGCCGTCTCTGTAAACATCGAGGTGCTCTCTGAGGATGCCGCGGCCTGTGACCTTGAGGCCTACTCTTCTCTCCTTGAGCGGCTGATCTGCTTCGAGAGCAGCCTTGCCGATGAAGTCAGGCTTGTTCATCTTTACTGCGAAGTTGAGACCTGCTGTTCTCGGGCTGATCTCATCGTTGAGTTCGTGGCCATAGAGCGGCATTGCAGCTTCCATTCTCAGTGTGTCTCTTGCGCCGAGTGCGCATGGGATAAGTCCGTCATCCTTGCCTGCAGCGATCAGCGCTTCCCATACATCAGGAGCCTTGTCTGCCGGCATGTAGATCTCGAATCCGTCCTCGCCTGTGTAGCCTGTACGGGAGATCATGCAAGGGATTCCCTGGAAATCCGCATCGAAGATGCATGTATAGTAGCCTGCAGGGATGTATTTCTCATCGACAACCTTCCTGAGAACGTTCTCTGCGTTAGGTCCCTGAAGAGCTACCTGGCCATACTCGTCGCTGACATTCTTGAGCTCTACGCCATCAATCTTGTGATCGCACATCCATGCGAAGTCCTTGTCGGTGTTAGCTGCGTTGACTACTACGAAGTAATCATTTTCACCCTTCATATATACAATGAGGTCATCGACGGTGCCGCCGTTTTCATTGCACATCGGGGAATATCTTGCGAATCCCGGCTGAAGGTCTGTGTAATCGTTTGTCAGGAGCAGGTTGAGGAAGTCCTTTGCCTTCTCACCCTGAACGAGTACTTCGCCCATGTGGGAAACATCGAACAATCCGCACTGAGTTCTGACTGCCATGTGCTCTGCTTTGACACCTGATCCGTACTGTACAGGAAGAAGGAAGCCGCCGAATTCGACGATCTTTCCGCCGTACTTAAGATGGGTATCATAGAGCGGGGTTTTCTTTTCCATCGCTGTATACCTCCGTAAAATATATAATTTAGCGCAAACCAACACACCCCTTTTGGCATGAGGGCCCACTTTTCTAACGTATCTTAATAATAGCACCACCGCAAAGACGCGTCAAATAATTCTCATTTCCTCAAAGCCTTGCAAACACTGCAATTCAATGTATTTTTCTTGCACAAAAAATAAACAATTTTTTGTTTGATACTACAAAACAAAAAGGATATTCAATATATAAAAAAAACAAATACGTATGCCGGCTTTCAGATGATCTTCAGGAATCGGCAGACCTTTTGCTTACAGAGTCGTTTTTATGTGGTAAAATAGGCGCATGAATACTATTGAATGGTGGATGATAGACGGGGCCGTAGGCCTGATTGTGCTGGTGGCAGCCTTAAGAGGAGCCATTAAGGGCATCGGTGATACGATCCTGAGAATTATTTGCATATTAGGCGGCATTGGTCTCGGAGTGTACTTCAAGGACAAACTTAAAGCCTATTTAATGACGACCAGGCTCGAGAAGACCATGCATGACCGCATCTTTGTACTGATCCGCGGCGAAGAAGCTGCAGCAGACCCATCCGGCGAGGGGATCGATTCATTCTTTGGATCGATAATATCGCCTGACGGGACCGGTGAAGGAGTCATTTCAAAATCACTCGGGGGCATATTCAGCGATGCTGCTGACAAGGCTGCAGATGCGGCGGCTGAAAGACTGACAGAGATAGCGATGGGCGTAATAGCTTTTGCCCTCATAATCCTGGCGGTCAGTTTAGTTATGTTTGTTCTGAGAATGATCATAAAAAGCCTGAGAGAGACTTCGATAGTCATAGGCTTTGCCGACAGAGTGCTCGGCCTGGTGCTCGGCCTTGTAAGGGGCCTGATGCTGGCCTGGATCGCGGTAGCCCTTCTTATTCCGGTCACTACACTTGTATCGCCCGAACATGTTCCTGCGATGATGCAGGCTCTTCAGCTGTCCACGGCAGCAAAAGTGCTGTACGACGTGAACCCGTTCTTTTATGTAATCAAATACGCATTTATGTGATGCGGTTTTGATTATATTTCGTTGATATTTCAAAAGGATTTGTGATACAATATTTCGGCTATGGTTTTTGACGAAATTATATGCGCAAGCGATGACGAGAGATTCATGCTCGAGGCGCTGAAAGAAGCAGCCCGTGCCGCCGAAGAGGGCGAGGTGCCCGTCGGCGCCGTTGTGGTGAATGACGGGCAGATCATCGCGCGGGCGCATAATATGGTTGAGACCGCGCGAAGATCATCCGCGCATGCGGAGATGATCGCCCTCGAGGCCGCTGAAGCAGCGCTGGGGGCAAAGTGGCTTTCCGGAGCAACCATGTATGTGACGCTTGAGCCCTGCAGCATGTGTTCCGGCGCAATGGTCCTCGCGAGAATGGCGAGACTGGTGATCGGCGCCGACGACCCTAAGACGGGTGCGTGCGGATCTCTTTATAACATAGCAAATGACGAAAGGCTTAATCACAGCATAGAAATAACTAGAGGCGTGCTTGCCGGAGAGTGTTCGGCAATTCTGAAGGATTTCTTCAGAAGCAGACGCGCGTAACGGAGGATCAATTAATGAAGAAAATAAGTCTGATCGCAATACTGACGTCGATCATGATAATGGCAGCTTCGGTATTCTGCTTCGCTGAGGGAGGATTCGATCTGGTATCGTCATATCCTGAAGACGGACAGGCAAACACTTCGATGGAAAACCTCGGCGTAAAGCTGAAGTTCAGCAATGCTATGGATTCCGCCGAAGCCACTGCTGCCAATGCCGACAAGTTCGCAATCTACGATCCGGACGGCAAGACCGTTCCTATAGTAGTGCTTTTCAGCGATAAGGAGAAGGGCCTGGTACTTGTACTCGCCGACACAGACAAGGGTTTCATCGCGAAGAACAACTCGGAGTACAAGCTCGTTATCAGCGGCGATCTCACCGACAATGAGGGCAATACTCTCGGCGCGGACAGGACTGTCACATTCAAGACTTATAACCAGAGAATCAACAACATGGTCAATATGGGCATGATGTTTGTGATGTTCGGAGGAATCATGGTGCTCTCTCTCCGCCAGAACAACGAAAAGGAAGAGGAAGAGCCTAAGGATGCGCCGAAAGAGCAGGCATTCAACCCTTACAGGGAAGCAAAGAGAACCGGAAAGAGCATAGAGGAAGTCAAGGCAGAACAGGCAAAGAAGGAAGCTAAGGAAGCAAAGAAAAAAGCCCGCAAGGCAAAGAAAACTCCGGAGCAGCCGCCACAGAAAATTGAAAACTGCGCAGAGCTCCTCAACAACGTATATCATGTGCATGCACCTGCTCCTGTAAATAAGGCAGACCGCTCCATAGAAGCCCTGAAAGCCTCCAGAAAGGCAGAAAAAAACAGCTCCAAGAGCAAGAGCACAAAGAAAAAATAAAGGAAGACTTCAGGGGAGCGCAATCTCCCCTGTTTCATTGACCATGGATAAGATAACACTTAACGCTCACGCAAAGATTAATCTGTCGCTCGAGATCACCGGGAAAAGGCCTGACGGCTATCATGACATAGTATCATTCATGCAGGGTCTGGGACTCCGTGATGTGCTTAGCATAGAAAAATGTACTCAAAAAGCAACAAAATACAAGTTGCCTCATTGCACTGTAAATGGCATTGTTGTATATTTATGTACGGATGCAAAAACAATTCCGACCGACATGGATAATCTGGCGTTCAGGGCTGTAAAGGTATTTACGGATGCACTCGGGACAGAACATCTTGAAAAGCATGGCCTGACAGATACCTTGCTGATAGATATCCGCAAAGACCTGCCGGTCTCGGCGGGCATAGGCGGAGGCAGCGCCAACGCGGCAGCGTGCCTGCTGGGTCTCAATGAAATGACAGGAAGACCGTTCACGCTGAGACAGCTCATGGATATTGGCGGGACTTTCGGAGCTGATGTGCCGTTCTCGACATTCATGAACGCTTACCGGAACCGCGATGTGCTTGAAGGGCTCGAAGGACTCGAAGAAGCAAGCGATGCGGCGTGGACAGCCGGTATAGGAGATATAATCGAAAGAGCAGAAAGCATCCCGAGATACGTCGTTATGGCTAACCCGGGTACTGCGGTACTGACGAAGGCGGCGTACAAAGCCTTCGATGAGATCGGATATACCGATTCGTACAGCGCCGGCAAGCTCTTCGTCAACGACATGGAAAAATATACGCTCAGGGCAGACAAAAAGGCAGCAACGCTCAAGAGGTTCATGCTTGAAAACCTCGATGCCGAGGAAGTGCTCATGAGCGGAAGCGGTCCTACAATGGTCGCTTACTATAAAGACATAGATAAAGCAGGTAAGGGGCTCGCCACCCTTGCAGAGATGGCAACAAAAGATGCCTCGATAAGAGCATGGCTGACCGATACAGGCAAATAGACAGAGAGGGGAAGTTATGACTGATATACAACTTAAGGTACAGAAACCTTTAAAGGACCTGGTATATCTGGAGTTAAAGCACAAGATCCTTACGGGAGAGATAGTTTCCCAGACAAGGCTGATGGAGATAGATCTTTCAGAAAAGATGAACGTCAGCCGTACACCTATCAGAGAAGCTATCAAGAGGCTCTCTGATGACGGACTGGTAAAGGTAGAGCCGAGGCGCGGCGCCTATGTCGCAAACATCTCGATCAAGGATATGCTTGATGTGTTTGAAGTGAGAGAAGACATGGAGGGCTTCGTTGCCAAACTTGCGGCACAGAGGATCACTGATGAAGAGAGGGAAACGCTAAGAGCGATCGCGGCTGAATACGAAGAAGCGATCGAGAAAGCTGATGATAAAGAACATATCATAGAACTTGACGAGAAGTTCCATAACTTCATCGTAAAGTGCAGCGGCAACGAGACTCTGAGCGAGCTGGTCAAATACGTACAGGAACTCTCACTGAGATTCAGATACCTGTATTACGACGACTTTTCACTTTATGAGTCGACGGCTGAGCAGCACAACCGCATAATGGAGGCCATAAATGCCGGACGTGATGCCGAGGCAAGATTTGAGGCCGACGCTCATGTAAAGGCTCTTAAGGAGTTTGTCTTTGCCCTTGGCAAAAAGATGGAGGCTATGGGCGAGCTTGAATAAGCTTTCATTTCAGCAATCTAAAACCCCGCGCGGATGCGCGGGGTAATTTTTATGGAGCTGACCGGTCACGGTCAAGGCTGCTGTTGCTGCAGCTCTTCGAGTACCGTCTTGATCTCGATCTGCTGACCCTTTCTGCTGACAACTATGGTTACGGTATCGCCGACCTTGCACTTTCTTACAAGAGTGATAAATTCGTTGCTGTCTGCGATTTCCTTGCCATTGAAGGAGACGATGCGGTCTTCTTCCTGGAATCCTGCCTTCTGAGCATTTTCGCCTGTGACCTGAGCGATATATACACCCGCGGACTCAAGACCGTAGTACTGCGCGTTTTCTTCCGAAACATCGCTTATAACGACACCCACAGCAGGTGTGGATGCTGCTGCCTGCACATTGCCGCCGTTCTCGATGAAATCATTGATGATAGGTGAAACAGTGTTGATTGGCAGAGCAAAAGCAAGTCCCTCGACTCCTACAGCTGAAGCCTTCGATTCAACGATGCCTATCAGCTCTCCCTTGCTGTTGAAAAGACCGCCGCCGGAGTTTCCTCCGTTGATAGCCGCGTCAGTCTGCATAAGCGTAAGGGTGGTGCCTTCTACATCGAGAGTTCTGTCCAGCGCACTGATGATGCCGGTGGTAGCGGTGCCTCCGAGCTGACCGAGAGGGTTGCCGATCGCAACTGCGAGGTCGCCTACATCAACCGTGCTGCTGTCGCCGACCGTCGCTGTGGTGAGGCCTTTTGCATCGATCTTGATCACTGCTATGTCGTTTGCCGGATCGCTTCCGATAATGTGGGCGGTGTAGGATTCGCCGTTATGCAGAGTTACCTCTACCTTATTTGCTCCCTGAATGACGTGATAATTTGTGGCAATATAGCCGTCTTCTCTTACGATGACGCCGGAGCCTGCGCCCTGCACAAGCTGCATCTGGCCCCACATGTTCTGCTGTGTTCCCGACATCAGGATCTCGACTACCGCGTTTTCATTCTTATCGACTATCTGCGCAACTGTGAGATCGCTCCCAGTGGCGTCGCCAAGATTGAGCTCCGAAAGATCAGAATCATTTCTTGCGGCTCTTCCGTCCTGAGTGGTCCTGCTGAAGTATGCACCTGAGATGAATGCGCCAAGCAGCGAGCTTAGGATCATCGTCAGTATCATGCAGGCGATGAGGGCGCCTTTGGTTACATATTTCTTCTCTTTAGGCTTGCTGTGGGAAGGCCCTGCCGGAGCGGCGTGCGCCGGCTCTTCTATGACTGTTTTAGGATACTCTATTTCAACCGTCCTTACCGGTTCCGGCTCTTCGACCGGGTTTTCAAAACTTACTATATTCTTTTCTTGTTCGTCCATTTTTGTTTACCTGCAGGGCAGAATTATGCTGCCGTTTCCTTTCCATATATATAGTATAGTCCAAAACTAAAACTAAACTTAAAAACAAATTAATTGTACATGAATAATTAAAGATTTCAAATATGACGATATTGTGTCAGTTGTGTCAAATGTTATAAAATATTTCTGTTATGAAAAAAAGCGTCAATCTGAAAATCACAAGCCAGCAATACATCGAAAACCTCAAGCCGAGCGGGGAGGCATTCCGCCGCGAACTCGAGCTCGAGGATTCAATGGAGATCCTGACCGAGGGCACTGTGTATTCGCGCAATAACGCGACGTACATCACATACGAGGAATCAGAAGCGATCGGTTCGGAAGACATCCGCACTCTGTTCAAACTCGAGGACGGCTCTATTCGCATACGCAAATATGTCAAAGACGAGGATGACGAGGGCATGGACATGACGCTCAAACCGGGCATACTCAACATTACGAGATATCAGATACCTATGATGTCTTCGGTAAACCTTGAGGTGTATACCAACAAGCTCGAGGACAATCTCGACGAGGAAGGATACGGAAAAATATCCGTAGACTATAAGATCAAATTTGACAGGTTCTTCTCGAGACGCAACATTCTCGAGATAGAGGTAATGCCTTCATAAAAGAGAAGGGGTAAATATGAGAAAAGAAGGATTCAGCGCAGAACAATACATCGAGCAGCAGTCAAAATATATCCTGGAGAGGATAGAAAGCGGCGAAGGAAGACTTTATCTTGAATTCGGAGGCAAGCTGGTCGGAGACAAGCACGCAATGAGAGTGCTTCCGGGCTTTGATGAAAACGCCAAGATAAAGCTCCTGCAGAGGATGGGTGATCAGGCGGAGATAATAATCTGCATCTATGCGGGCGACATCGTCAAAAGCAAGACCCGTCAGGACTTCGGCATCACATACGATCTGGAAGTCATGAGACTGATAGACGAATTCAGAAGCTACAACCTTTCGGTCAATTCTGTTGTTGTCACCAGATACGAAGACGCTCCGTCTGTGAATCAGTTCATGGCCAAGCTCGAAAGGCGCGGGATCCGCACATACAAGCACATGTTCACAAAAGGCTATCCGACCGACGTAGACACCATCGTGTCCGAGGCCGGCTATGGCGCCAATCCATACATAGAAGTATCGAAACCGCTGATCGTTGTTACAGGACCGGGCGGAGGCTCAGGCAAGCTCGCGACATCGCTCTCGCAGGTCTACCATGAGTATAAGAGAGGACGCAAGGCCAGATACGCCAAGTTCGAGACCTTCCCTATCTGGAACCTGCCGCTCAAGCACCCTGTGAACATCGCCTATGAGGCGGCGACGGCAGACCTTAAGGACTTCAACATGATCGACCCGTTCCACCTGGGCGCTTACGGTGAAGTTGCCGTAAACTACAACAGAGACGTAGACGCGTTCCCTGTGCTGAGGAGAATACTCCACGCCATCACCGGGTCGGATGACGGATACAAGTCGCCGACCGACATGGGCGTCAACAGATGCGGATTCGCCATCACCGATGATGAGGTCTGCAAAGAGGCGGCCAGACAGGAGATCATCCGCAGATACCTGATCGCGGAATGCTCCTATAGAAAGGGTTCGATCGATGAATCCACCCTTGAAAGATGCAAGCTGCTGATGGAGGAAGTCGGCGCGTCAAGATACGACAGGCCGGCAGTCGCGGCAGCGGAAGAGTACGCGGAGATCAAGAGAGCACAGAACCCGCAGAGATACGAGAACGTGGTAGTGTCCGCGATGCAGCTCCCTGACGGAAGCATCGTGACCGGAAGATCATCGCGCAGAATGGTAGCTACGGCTGCGATGGTGCTCAACGCCATCAAGAAACTCGCGGGGATCCAGGACGACATGCTTATCATATCCCCTACTATCTTCGAGAGCATGTCGAGCACAAAATCGGGCATACTGCACGACAAGACAAGCCTCAATCTCGAGGAGGTCATCATGGCTCTCACGCTGACCAAGCTGACCAATCCGTTCGCAGAGCTGGCGCTCAAGGAGATCCCTAATCTGAACGGCTGCGTCGCGCACTGCACCGCCATCCTTTCCGACAAGGATGAGAGAGCAGTAAAGGCGCTCGGCATCGACATAACTTCGAATCCGGAGTTTTCAAATAACAACCTGTATCCGTTATAATAATTACCGGGAACATCATTCCGGTGTGAACTCTTTTGATGAACGAATCTGCATAAGCTGCAGACGGAGGAGGAAAAATGAAGATCGATACAAGCAAAATCATGAAGAAAGCTGCCGGCGCTTCGACCGGACTGACAGTAGCGATAGCGTTCCTCAACGTGGCGCTTCTGGTAACTAAGCTGGTGCAGACAGTCTCCGAGGAAGTCCCTAAACTCGAGGACAAAGATTGAACGCTCCCGCCACCTACGCATGAATGCTTAGAGGTGTGGGATTCCTGCTTCACAGAGAACTGCGTTCTCTCCTAAGAGACAACGTCTTACACTCTCTCTACAGGCTTGAATTCCCGTGCGACCCACGGTACATCGTTTATGTTTTTATCAGGGCCTAAGATGCAAGCATCTCAAGGCCTTTTTCAAGTATGTTTTTTGCGGCATTGATGTCGCGGTCATGTTCTGCTCTACAATCAGGACATGTCCATCTGCGTACAGAGAGGTCTCTGACCTTATGGTTTATCTTCCCGCAGCAGCTGCATCTCTGGCTGGAAGGGTATGTCTTCGGTACCCTTATGAGCACGCCTCCATGATCAGCCATCTTGTATTCGAGCTTTCTGTAGAATCCGGACCATGATGCGTCAGAAATCGCTTTTGCCAGCCTGTGGTCACTCATCATCCCCTTCACATCAAGATCCTCTATGCAGACGACTTGGTTCTCGTTCGCAAGCCTATAGCTGATCTTATGCTGGAAGTCGCTCCTGATGTTCGCTACTTTCTCGTGTTCTATGGCAAGCTTCCTTCTTGCCTTCTCTCTGTTCCCTGATCCTTTCTGCTTCCTCGAAAGGCTTCTCTGCAGCCGTCTGATCCTCTTCTCGTGCTTAGCAAGAGCCTTCGGGTTGATGACTGAGCATGAGTCGGAGTCAGTGTACAGCACCTTGAGTCCTGCATCTATGCCTATCTCTCCGCCTCTGTTCGGCATCACCTCATATTCCTCTTCCACCTGGAGCGATATATAGTACCTGCCGCTTGCTGTCATCGTTACTGTTGCGCTCAGTATACGTCCTTCGAAGTCTCTCGTATTGACAATCTTCACTATTCCTGCCTTCGGAAGGACGATCCTATCTCCGTCTATGCGGATATTGCAGTTCACGTTCATCGTGCGGTAGCTCTGAGCTGATCTTTTGCTCTTGAACTTAGGATATCCTCCGCGCCCTCTGAAGAAGTTGTCATATGCTCTGTCGAGATGTCTCAATGACTGCTGCAGCGCTATGCTGTCCGCTTCTTTGAGCCACGCGTTCTCTTTCTTGAGGACGCGGGAGAGGTCCTTGCACATTTCTGGATAGCTCAGTGTATCGTGACACTCATTCCAGACCTGCTGCTTTGCTTCGAGATAGTGATTGTATATGAAGCGGCAGCAGCCGAAGGTCTTTTCGAAGAACTCCCGCTGCTTCTTATTTGGATACGCTCTGTACTTGTAGCCTCTGATACGTGTCATGCTTTCTCCCTCTGAAAAAAAGAAGGATACGCGTGCCTTGTATCACGCATATCCTGATGCAATCCTGCCTGCAACGGGCCGGCCCGGAAAAGGGTTGAAATATTCTTAAGTTGATCTTATTATACCACTCCCGGCATGCTTATTCAAACATTTGTTTGTAGTTTTGTCCCAGGACGAATCCGTGATGGATGTGACTTTAGCGATGTGAGCCCCGGTATTATACTAACTATTGGAAGGAGGTGTGTGATTCATCCCGCTGCCTATAGAGGACAGGTGTATTCTCACACGTTTTGGTAAAAACAGATTGAATTCTTAATCGCGCTCTGTTATATTTACAGAGCGCGATGCGCACCTGCTGACGTAAGGTTTCCTCCGGATCATACGGCGTTGCCGTAAGGTCGGAAACCTTGATCTCGATGTCATGACTCCGTCACTGCGTGACACCTCACATCAAGTCCGGAGGCTTCGCTCCTCCGATAAACGCTTAATGGCAGAGCATCTCATTCGCTGATGTAGCTTAATGGCAGAGCATCTCATTCGTAACGAGAAGGTTGGGGGTTCGACTCCCCCCATCAGCTCCAAGAATTGGTCTCCGAAAACGGAGACCTTTTTTCTTGAAGCCGTTGATTTCACTGGGGTTGACGTGCTCGAAGATTACACGTGGAGTCTGATAAGTGTATCCAAATTTCTGGATACACTTGGATACACTTTGGATACACTTAGTGTTTTTAGGGTGTTAACTGGTCAAAGCGTATGTGATCTGAGCAAGTTTTTCATCATCCTCACTCCTGTCATAGCAGTAATTACTCAGGGTAGTCCTCTCGTCAACATGCCCGGCAAGTTGTCTGGCGGTGTTGATACTGACACCATTGCTTATAAGAGCAGAGGTGAAAGTCTTTCGCTCCTTATGAGGACTGCGCTCTTCTATGCCAAGATCCCGGCAATACTTCTTAAGAGCCCTCTCTATCGCATTGTAGGTGCTGACAGGTTTTTCATTAGGGCAGAATATATAGCCATCGATATCCAGGCCTTTTTCCTGCCGGTGAGTCCTTATCAGATCAATGATTTCCGCTGCTTGAGGTATGAGCGGAACTGCTCTGCTGCCATAGGTGCCCTTGGTGTGATCAACGATCTCCCCTGTCGGGAAGCGGACCAGCCTGTTTACAAGCATGCTGTTGCCTGTGATATCCTCAAACTTAAGAGCAGAAATCTCACCAAGGCGAAGACCCGTGTAAAAGAGAAAGATCACTGCAAGCGGAACATACCACTGTTTGTAGTTCTCTCTCTTATTGAAGGCCTTCCACGCTCTTTCTATTAGCATGTTTTCTTCTGACTTGGTGAACACTTGAGTATGGTCAGGCTTCTTAACCTCCGGAACCAGGACCCTTCGCCTATTGATCCTGACATCCAGAAACAGATTTTTTTCGATGATCTCGCTGTCTACAGCGAATTCCAGCATCTGTCTAAGTATGACTGAGAAGTTGCCGTACTTATGAGCATTCATCTCATGCTCACGGATCATTTTATGGACCCAGGTGTCTATCTCAAGCTTAGTGATCTTCCTGATAGGCTTCTTAACGATCGCAGCATTCTCATAATACTTGCGCCAGTCTTTCTTGATACGTATTACTGTTGTTGCACATACGTGAACACTCTTATATTCGATCCATGCAGGATACAGGTTTTCAAGAGTACATACATCTTTGAACTTGTCAGCCCTGATTGATTCATAGTGCTGGCATATTAATGTTTCCAATTCCTCAAGATCTGTTTTTACTATCAGTCTGCGGCCTTCTGATTTGGAATCATCCGGCAGATATGTTCTCCACCTGCCATCTTTGCCCTGATATATTTTATAAGGGTGTTCTTTAAGAATCTTCTCCTTGTATTATTATCTTCGAGCATTAACGTATTAATTTGCGCTTAGTGCTACACTGTTAGGGACACTGTGGATTGGTTCCCTCCTCCTACCACTTGA
>CACZAM010000045.1 GCA_902779185.1 uncultured Eubacteriales bacterium | reverse complement strand
CATTTTTTCTCCTTATTTATCTCCTGGTCTCTAAACTTCCTTTATCTGTCTCACAACGTCCATGATGGTGCCGTCGCGCGCTTCGATGATGCCTACTATCCTGTCTTCGAACTCCACCTTGTCAGGCTCGCCGACTATCGAGTAAGCGATGTCGCGGAGCTCCTCGATGGTCTTGAGAGGCACGCAGTCAGCTTCCTTTAATGCCTTCAGGATATCCGGCCTTGCAGGGTTGACCGCTACGCCGTAGTCCGTGACTACTACATCGATACTCTCTCCCGGTGTGGTGACGGTTGTGACATCGGTGCAGATCGCCGGTATCCTGCCCTGCAGAAGCGGGCAGATGACTATCGCGCATTTTGCTCCCTGTGCTGTATCCGGGTGTCCGCCCTGTGCGCCGGTGATCATGCCGTCGGATCCTACAACTACGTTGCAGTTGAAGTGTACGTCCACCTCGAGGGATGCCAGCACTACGTAGTCGAGCTTGTTTACTACTGCGCCCTTGTTGAGAGGGTTAGCGTAAACGGCAGCCGGGATCCTGTGGTGGTTCACGTTCTTGAGGCTCTTTACCGCGTCAAGGTCGAAGTCCTGTACGTCGAGCATTACGTCAGCCATGCCGTCTTCGAGGAGCTTGCACATTGCCTTTGTGAGGCCTCCGACACCGAATCCCATGCGGATGTTGCGCTCTCTCATGATGTCTGCGAGGTACTGTGTCGAAGCGATCGAAGCTCCGCCTACACCCGTCTGATACGAGAACCCGTCCTTGAACCAAGGTGTGTTTACAACTACATCGGTGCAGTACTGCGCCATGAGCAGCTTTCTCTGATCGGTAGTCGGCTTTGCAGCACCTGTCGCGATCTTTGACGGGATACCGATCTCATCGACTACGCACACATAGTCCACTTTGGTCTGGGAGATGTGCGCCGGGAAGTTCGGATATGGCACCAGGCAGTCTGTGATCGCAACGCAGTGATCCGCATGGTTGCCGTCAACTGCCTTGCCTCCGATACCTCTCAGATTACCGTAATCGTCAGCGGTCGGAGCTCCGATGAAAGCGATGTCGATGTGGCTCTCGCCGGTAGCTATAGATCTTACGCGGCCGCCGTGCGAACGCATTATGGCCAGACCCTTCAGCTTGCCTTTCGAGATAGCTTCGCCTATGCCGCCTCTGACTCCGGACGACTCAATATTCGTGATTGTGCCGTCCTCTATCATCGGCACGAGCGCGCTGTGAGCCTTGCCGAGTGAGGATGCACATATTCTTATGTCCTTGAGACCCATGTCGTGGATCTCTTTCATTACCATGTTGACTATCAGGTCTCCTTCGCGGAAATGGTGGTGGAACGAAACGGTCATGCCGTCGTGTGCCTCGCACTTCTCCAGAGCTTCCCTGATACTCCCTACCAGCTTGGATTTCTGGTTGTTCATTACCGGACGGATCGTAGGGCCGTGGAGTGTGATCGGCTTATCGTCGCGGTAATAGTTGCCCTGAAACGGCTCTTTCCCGGTGATCTCGATTATCTCTTCCGGGATCTCTCTTCCTACTGCGTTTTTCATTCTAAAGATCCCCCTTGTATACACCTGATGCCTTGGCCAGAGCTATAGTTCTTTTTGCGCCGTCGTAGAACGCAATGTCAATCATCTTGCCGTCAACCGTGAATACTCCTATGCCCTGAGCTTTCTTGGTGTCGATCTCCTTGATGACCTTCTCGGCGAAAATGACAGACTTCTCACTCGGCGTGTATATTTCATGAACGACAGGGATCTGGCGCGGATTGACTATTGACTTGCCATCAAAGCCCATGGCATGTATGATCTCGGTCTCCTTTCTGAAACCTTCCATATCATCGAGGTTAGTCCATACTGTATCGAAGCACTGCACCTTTGCTGCTCTTGCAGCTATGACCATGTGCTGCCTGGCTCCCATGAACTCCACACCGGTCCCTGAGATAGGAACCTGGAGGTCCTTGGAATAATCGCCTCCCGAAAGAGCGATGCCGAAGAGTCTCTCAGATGAGTCGCAGATGCTCATGGCATTGATGACACCTCTTGCAGACTCGAGAGCCGCCATTATGAGCACGCTGCCCTCCGGCCTGTTGAACTCTCTTTCTGCCTCTGCGATGGCGTACTCGACTGTACGCACATCATCAGCTGTCTCGGTCTTAGGAATTCGGATTGAATCGCAGCCTCCTGCAACAGCGCATCTTATATCCTCACGCCAGAGGTTTGTATCAAGTCCGTTGATACGGACTACTCTCTCAACGCCCCTGTAGTCTATCTCCTGCAGGGCGTGATAGAGTGAATAACGCGCTGCATCCTTTTCTCTTTCAGCTACTGCGTCCTCGAGGTCGAGCATGATCGAATCCGGTTTATACACGTACGGATCCTTGATAAGGCTCGGCTTCTGGCAGTTCAGAAACATCATGGTGCGGCGCAGGCGGTATTTATTAGGATTGCTCATTTTATCATACCTCCCCAGTTGATCCTGCCTTCGTGCTCAGCAGCACGCATAACGGCACACTCCACTCTGGCCTTGATGGTGCAGTCAAGAGCGCCCTTGTCGATTATGCTTACTCTGGCATTGCGCACCCCAAGACGCTTCAGGGTCGCAAGTGCAACCTTTCTTATCTGTCTTCCGTACTGCCTTATTACAGCACTTTCGAGTTCGAGCTCTATGCCTTTTTTTGTCGGCTCGACCGTGACCATGCAGTCGCTGCTCTCAAGAGTTCCTGCAACTGCGGTTTTTTTGATTTCCATGGTGTTCCTCCCGGTAAATCCTTATCTGTTCTGTGCCGCATAGTAATTCATGAGGCAGCCTTCGAGGATTATCTCCTTTTCGTCAGCTGTGAGGCCCTTTACATAGAGCGTCAGATCGCTGACCGATCCGTCCCTGCGAACAGCCTTTGCAGGGATCTCTTCCTGTCCGCTTTCGATGGCGGCGCGGATGCCCGGCACGAATACGAAATCGCCCTCTTCATAAGGGAACTCATCTCCCTCTGCGAGCGTGAACGGCAGGATGCCCCAGTTGATGCAGTTGCTGCGGTAGCGCTTTGTAGCGTACTCATAGCAGATGTTCGCGAAGCCGCCGAGCACTTTCTGGCACGACGCCGCCTGCTCACGGGCTGATCCGTCGCCCGGCTTGTTGGCAAATACGCATGAGCCGAACTGTGTATTCTTAAGGAGCTCATCAGCGTCTCCGACAGCTCCGAGTGCCTTTACCATCTTGGCCGGCTTTTCGCCTTCCCGGCGCGCCGCCTCGTCAGCGGCAACAGCCTTGGAGCGGCCTACATATTCCGGAACGCGGCGCGAAAGCGCGAATTCCGAGAGCCTGAGAGGATTGCTCCTGTATGAGCTGGTCTCGCCCGAAGGTATGAGTTCGTCCGTAGTCGTTACAGGGTCTCTGATGACCGCCGCGAGCTCGAGCAGCATGTTGTCTGCCAGCTCGTACATCTTTGGCCAGTCAGTGATGTTCGGTCCGAGTATGAGCTCTGTCTCCGGCTCCGCCTTGCCGAATCCGTAGTAGCAGCGCTTTTTGTATACTTCATTATCAAAGGTATACGGCACCTGCTCCGTCTCGTAATCTATGTCTGTCGCCGCGGTTATGTATCCGCCGTTCCTGGCGGTAGCGGCGATCGATCTCGAATCCATCAGAGCAACTGCGCTGATCTGTCCCTCGCCCGGCTTGGAGCCTTCGCGATTAGGGAAGTTTCTCGTTGTGTGGCGGAGCGAGAGGCCGTTGTTGGCCGGTACATCCCCCGCGCCGAAGCACGGTCCGCAGAACGACGGCTTTATTACAGCGCCGGCTTCAAGCAGCGCCTCGGTCTTTCCGGCACGTGTGAGAGCCAGGCTCGTCGGAACGCTTGTAGGGTAGACCGAAAGCGAGAAGTAGCCGTTGCCGGTGCTTCCGTCCTTAAGTATGTCTGCTGCCTCAACTATATTGTCGAAAATACCTCCGGAGCAGCCTGCGATGATGCCCTGATTCGCGAGGACCCCCTTATCGCTCACCTTTGACCTGAGGTCGAGATGTGCCTTAGGGAACTTCTTTGCGGCTTCCGCTTCAACGCCGGCAAGTATCTCATCGGCATTTTCTATGAATTCGTGTATTGTATAAGCGTTTGAAGGATGGAAAGGAAGAGCTATCATCGATTCCATCTTGTCGAGCTCGATGGTTATGATCGCGTCATAGTATGCGCCTTCCTCAGGCTCCAGCTTCCTGTAGCACTCCGGACGCTTGTGGATCTCATAGTATTTCTTTATCTCATCATCGGTTGCCCAGATGGACGAGAGGCAGGTCGTCTCAGTCGTCATTACGTCGATGCCGCTTCTGAAATCGTAAGGCAGATACTCAAGTCCCGGTCCTGCAAATTCAAGTACTTTGTTCTTTACCAGCCCCCGGCCGAACGTCTCCTTAACGAGAGCGATGGCTACGTCATGCGGTCCTATGCCTTTTTTAGGCTTGCCTGTCACATAGCAGAGGACCACTTCCGGAGGAGTGATGTCCCAGGTGTTCTTCAGGAGCTGCTTGACGAGCTCAGGTCCGCCCTCGCCGACTCCCATGGTTCCGAGAGCTCCGTAGCGTGTGTGGCTGTCCGAGCCGAGTATCATGTTGCCGCATGCAGCCAGCTCCTCCCTTGCGTAGGAGTGTATGACACTCTGATTCGCAGGAACATATATTCCTCCGTATTTCTTTGCGGCAGAGAGGCCGAATACGTGATCGTCTTCATTGATAGTGCCTCCGACAGCGCACAGGCTGTTGTGGCAGTTTGTCATGGCATAAGGAATAGGGAACTCCTTAAGGCCGCTTGCTCTGGCCGTCTGGATGATACCAACGTACGTGATATCGTGCGAGACCAGCGCATCAAAACTGATATGGAATATACCGTCATCAGACTGGGCGCGGTGCGCGTTCAGGATCTGATAAGCAATAGTGCCGTTTCTTCCGGCGTTTCTGTCAGCATCTTGTGCCGCTTTCTGCGGAGCACCATTATGCCATTCGGTACCCTGCTGATAATACTTGATCATTGTTTCCTTCCTTTCCTGAAACAATAAGGTTTCCAACGATTTCCGGAAGCGTGAAAAGGCTTCCCTGCACTTTGATTATAGGATTGTAATCACATCAATTCCAATACATTTTACCCAAAAAATGATAGAGACTGTCTATCATTTTTGTATTTTATTGTTTTTCATCTGCAGGGCTGATTTGCTCCATAAATGCCTGCTTTCTTTATTGACATCGGGCGCTGAAGGGGTATACTAAATTGTATACAACATCAATGAATGTATGGAATATGGAGGTGTGCTATGGATACTATCAATGGAGAAAAAACCAGCCAGCCGCTGTCGGCCGGACTGTATTCCGAGCTTCAGAAAGATATTCTCTCGGGCGCCATCCCTGACGGCAGCAAGCTTACGGAGCAGGTCGTCTGCAAAAGATATAACGTGAGCCGGACTCCTGTAAGGGAGGCATTCAGACAGCTTGAGGCGGACGGTCTCATCGAGAACATCCCAAACCGCGGCGCCTTTGTAACAGGTCTCACAAAGCGTGACATCTCAGACCTTTTCGACCTGAGGATACTATTTGAAGTACAGGCCGTGGAGTGGGCGATAAAGCGCATGAGCAGCGAAGAGATCGACAACCTGGCGGAAAGCCTGGAGTTCATGGAATTCTACACCTTAAAAGAGGATGTGGAGAAAGTGCTCTCATTCAATACCCAGTTCCATAACATAATCTATGCCGGCACCAGAAACCGCATGATACAGAAGACCTTGTCGATCTATCATACTTATCTGAAATACTCCGCGCCTCATAAGACATATACGGAGGAAAGCCTCAAATCCATACTTGAAGAGCATAAGGCAATCTATGATGCCTTTGAGACAAGGAATGCCGCTGCGGGCCGCAAGGCTATGGAATACCATATGGAGCAGTCCAAGCTCCGCCGCATAGCCCAGTATTTCTAGGGATCAGACAGTCTCCGGGGTGCAGTGCATGTGTGCCTGGCCGAGCACGCGGAAGCCCTCTGCATGCGCGCATAGATTGCGGAGCCCGAAATCAGCCGAACGCAGCTTCAGATACATCTGGAGCTGTTTTGTTTCTGCGTTGCCGGCCGGGAACTGACTGACATGGCATCCGAATAAAGCTTCATTCTGCAGTGCGAATATCTCATTCGGAATCTTCACATAGCGGTTTGGCTTCGCAGTCATGTAATATGCGATGCCTTTCACATCCGCTGAAGCAGCCCCTTCTCTTTCCATTATGCCCGGATACGGCGCAAAGTATGCGGCGTGAGACGCCGCGCGGCCCGCATTCAGATGATCGATGTGGCACTCGCGCTCTGTATAAGGATCCGGCGCGAATATGAGCTCGGGCCCGCACTCTCCTGCGATGCGGGCGATGCCCTTTTTCATCTCCTCATAGTCATAGAACCCGCCGTCACAGAGATCCAGAAAGCGCACGTCCTTCACGCCGAGACGCTCAGCGGAAGCCGCGGACTCCTGCTTTCTGAGCGAGGCGAGCTCATCCCCTTTTATGCCGCCGGAATGTCCGTCACCGTATCTTCCGTCAGTCAGTATAAGAAAGCTTATCTGCTTGCCTTCTTCAGCAAGCTTTGCGACAGTCGCTCCGCAGCCGATCTCGATGTCATCCGGGTGCGGACCTATGAACAGATATCTTGAAAACGATTCGATCTTAGGCGCCGGGGCCGCGATCTTCAATGCCAGTTTTGTCAGGCCCATGTCTTTCTCCCGCCAGAGGCTTTCGTAAGCATAACGGCAATGCCGTTTTTTTCCTGAAACAATTATATAATGAACCCCTTCATACTTGCGTGTTTTTTGTGTCATAATATAGTATTATCAAAAGACCCTGATTTATCAGATCAGTTATCTCGGGTATTGAAAAAAGAAAAGAGACCGGTATGAATCTAGTTTTTATATCACCTAACTTCCCGGACAACTTCCGGAACTTCTGCAGCAGGCTGCACCAGAACGGCGTGAATGTTCTGGGCATCGGAGACGCTCCTTACGATTCGCTGAACGATGACCTGAAAAGATCGCTTACTGAGTATTACAAAGTGGACTCCATGGAGGATTACAGCCAGGTCTACCGCGCGGTCGCCTACTTCGCTTTCAGGCATGGCCGCATCGACTGGATCGAGTCCAACAACGAGTACTGGCTTGAGCTTGACGCAAAGCTGAGGCAGGATTTCAACGTCACAACTGGAGTCCAGCCCGGCGAGCTGGCTCTCTGGAAGAGCAAGGCAGCAATGAAGCCTGTTTACAAGGCTGCGGGCATCCCTTCCGCGCGCCAGCACCGTGTGTCGACAATGGACGCCGCGCTGGAGTTTATCGATGAGATCGGCGGATATCCTGTTTTCGCGAAACCGAACGTAGGAGTTGGCGCGACTGCAACCTATAAGATAGATAACGAGGATGAGCTCCGCGCCTTTTTCAGCGAGGTCTCCGGTCATGACTATGTCATGGAAGAATATATCGTCGGGGATATTTACACCTATGACGCCATCTGCGATCAGAACGGGGATCCTTTATTCGAATCCTCTTTCAGATGCGTGAACGTCGCAGATTCCGTGAACGACGGCACAGAAGCCATCATTTTCGTATTGCCGGAAGTTCCTGATCAGCTGCGCGACTACGGGCGCAAGGCCCTCAAGGGATTTAAGGTAAAGAGCCGCTTCGTGCATTTCGAATTCTTCAGGCTGACTGAAGCCCGCAAGGGACTTGCTGATGTTGGAGATTTTATAGGACTTGAAGTAAACATGCGCCCGGCAGGCGGATTCATCCCTGACATGATGAACTACTCGCATTCAACGGATGTGTATCAGATATGGGCAGACATGGTAAGTCACGGTCAGAGCAATAAAGCGCAGGGAGGACCGGACCGCTACTGCGTATTTATAGGCACCAAGGATGCTTTCAAACACACGCACAGTCACGATGAGATACTTAAGCGCTACGGAAGCAAAATAACAATGTGCCAGCGCATGCCTGATGTATTCGCTGCTGCCATGGGCAATCAGATGTACATGGCTCTCCTGGATACCGAAGACGATGTGCGCGAATTTGTCACCTTCGTACTGGACGAGCAGGCAAAGCTGATAATGCCTACCCTGTACGTATAGGTCCTGCACTGTACAAATACAAAGAAAAGAGACGGCCGGGGCCGTCTCTTTTTCTGTATCAGGTTTTGATGAACTATTCTTTAGCGGCTGCCTTAAGTGCTGCTAAGACGTCTTCAATGTTATCCATTGCCATGACCTTCTCTGCAAGCGCGTCAGCCTCGGCTTTTGACCATTTTGAAATAATGGAGCGAGCCGTGAGAACAAGCACAGGGTTTACGCTGTACTCGTCAAGTCCGAAGGACATGAGCAGCGGGATCATGAGAGGATCCGCAGCTGCCTCTCCGCACATTCCTACAGGTATTCCAGCTTCCTTTGCGGCTGCTATGATCTGTCTGATCGAGCGGAGTACCGCCGGCTGGAATGCTGAGTACAGATAAGCAACCTTCGCGTTGCCTCTGTCTACTGCCATTGTGTAACCTGTAAGGTCGTTTGTTCCGATTGAGAAGAAGTCTGCCTCTTTGGCGAGGAGATCAGCGATAGCAGCAGATGCCGCTGTCTCTGTCATGCATCCGACCTCGATACCCTCGTCGAACGGGATTCCCTCCTTGCGGAGATCGTCCTTGATCTCAGCGACGAGCTTCTTGACCGCCCTTACCTCATCGACTGTGGTAACGAGAGGCACCATTATCTTGGCCTTGCCGAAAGCGCTGGCTCTTGTTATTGCGCGGAGCTGCACCTTGTACATGTCCGGATTGGCGAGGCAGTACCTGACAGCTCTGAATCCGAGGAACGGATTCTCCTCTTTCTCGAAGTCCATGTAAGGGATGTCCTTGTCACCGCCGATATCCAGTGTACGGATGATGACAGTCTTGCCCTGCATGGTCTCGAGTGCTTCCTTATATGCTTCAAACTGCTCTTCTTCGGTAGGGAGATGCGTGTTGTCCATGAACAGGAACTCCGAACGGAACAGGCCGACGCCTTCTCCGTCGCATTCCATGGCTTTCTTTGCATCCTTAGGTGTACCGATGTTGCAGAAGATCTCAAGCTTATCTCCATCAGCAGTCAGTGTATCCTTGCCAATGAATTTCTTCAGTTCTTCTCTCTTCTTGATGAACTCTTCGCGCTTGTCGACATATTTTGCAAGGACGTCTCCTTCCGGATTGATGAATACATCACCGGCGGTGCCGTCTACGATGGCTGCATCCTTGTCTTCGACCAGGTCTACGATTCCAGGCACCGATAATACAGCCGGGATCTCGAGAGCTCTTGCGAGAATTGCGGAGTGAGAGGTAGGACCGCCGACTTCTGTTATGATTCCGGCGACGTTCTCCTTAACTATCTGTGATGTCATGGATGGTGTCAGATCCTTGCAGACGAGCACGGTTCCCTTAGGGACCTTGCTGATCTCGATATCCTTGACGTCGAGAAGTTTTTTGAGGATGCTCACCTTGACGTCTGCGATGTCTGATGCTCTCTGCTTCATCATCTCATCATCCATAGTGGAAAATATGCCGTAGAACATGTCGCAGACACCTGTAAGCGCAGCTTCAGCGCACTGTCCGGCATCTATCATGCTGAACATCTCACCCGACATTGACGGGTCGGAGATCATGACTGCATGTCCTAAAAGGATCTCTGATTCTTTTTCACCGATGTTTTTCTTAACATCTTCAGCCATTGCGTATGTTTCTTCTACGAAGTCATCTATGGCCTTCTGGAAACGGGCTTTCTCTGCAGCTACATCCGAGACCATCTTTGCTTCAAAAGAAAGATCCTGCTCTATTATGCGGCAGATGCTGCCGATTCCGATTCCGCGCGATGCTGCAATTCCTTTGTACATTTTTATTCCTCCGTTAATAAATGCTCCCCTGCAAAAACTGCAGGGGAGCAGAGAAGATTTACTTATAATCAGTCTCCCATTCCAGAATCGATGAATGCTGTGATCTCAGCGAGAGCAGCTTCTTCATCCGGACCGTCGCAAACGACTTCGATCTGCGAACCGCACTTAATGAGCGCGGTCATCAGAAGCATAACGCTCTTGGCGTTGAAGTCCTTACCATTGTGCTTAACGATGATATTGCTCTGGTACTTAGCTGCCATCTGGGAAAGAAGGCTTGCCGGACGCATGTGCATTCCCAGTTCATTATTGATTGTGAATTCTTTTGATACCATAATAAATCTCCTTGAATACTGATCAGTTTGAGTTATACCGACTCCCTGCTGACTAATTTTACAACATCTGCAGGTGTCTCGGCAAGATATGTTGCACCGGCATTGATTAATTCCTGCCGGTCACCATATCCGTAGAGAACGCCGATGGATCTGATACCTGCTTCGCCGGCGCCTTCCATGTCAAACATGCGGTCGCCGACCATTCTCTTCATATCTTTACGATCCCCCGGATCGACCCCCGACTTCTCCAGCGCATAGGTTATTGAGTCGTAAAGTCCTTCCTCAGACTTGATAAGTGTTCCGTCCAGGTCAAGAATAATGTACTGGTAAAGCGCCTCCATTCTTCTCTTCCTTTTTTACAAATCTGACCCATGGAACGGATCCATGGATCAGATTTCTTTTGATTAGTACAGACCTACGCTGAAAGCAAATGCGATCAGAACTGCCAGAGGACCTGTTACGATACGCGAGAACAGAACTGCAGGAACGCCGTACTCGATTGTTTCAGGCTCAGCCTCTCCGAGGGAAAGACCTACCGGTACGAAGTCAGCACCGACCTGGCCGTCAATAGCGAACAGAGCCGGGAGAGCATACTTCGCAGGGATAGCGCCTGTAGCGAACTGCGCGCCGAGGAGTGTACCTACGATCTGAGCGATTACAGCTCCAGGTCCGAGGATCGGTGACAGGAACGGCAGTGAGCAGATGATACATATTACCAGCATGCCCGGAAGGGTTCCGCACAGAGGAGCGATCGTGTTAGCGATTACGTTACCAAGTCCGCTCGCACTGATGATACCGAGGATCGTACTTGTGAATGCCATGAACGGCAGGATGTTCTTGATGACCATGTCGATGGTCTCACGGCCTGCCTGGAAGAACTGGCCTACTACGTAGCCGACGCCCTTACCGAGACGTACTACGAAGCCCTGCTTCTTTCCTTCATTGGCTGCTGCGATTTCAGCCTTAGCTTCTTCCTTTGTCTTAGGGCCCTTGTCCTCAACTGCTGCTGCAGCTGCAGCGGCAGCCGGTGCTGCGGCCTCAGCCGGAGCATCTCCTACTACCTCGATGTCCTTTTCACGGACAGCGGAGCAATAGATGTCTTCTGTGATGAACATTGCCAGAGGGCCGGACTTTCCTGCCGGCATAAGGTTTACTGTATTGATTCCCTTCTTAGGATAAACGCCGCATCTTGCTGTTCCGCCGCAGTCTACTACTGCAACCATGATCTCGTCATCAGGAAGGGTTGTTTTCCAGCCATCTACCGCTTCACCGCCTGTGAGCTCAGCGATCTTTGCTGCTACAGGGTGGATCCCTCCGCCGGTTACGCTGAGAACTGTATGGCACTTTTCGGTTGGTGTAATTATGAGAGGGCCGCCCCAGCCGCCGTCTCCATGGCTGATTTTAACCTTTTTATACATTATCTTTCCTCCCCTCTCTACTGGATATTCTCAGTGAGAAGATCATCGTCTATTGCCTCGATGTTCTTTTCGCATACAGCGGAGACATAGTTATCTTCTGTGATGAAATTTGCCAGAGGGCCGGCCTTTCCTACCGGCATAAGGTTTACTGTATTGATCCCCTTCTTAGGATAAACGCCGCATCTTACTGTTCCGCCGCAGTCTACTACTGCAACCATGATCTCGTCATCAGGAATGGTTGTCCTCCAGCCGTCTACCGCTTCACCGCCTGTGAGCTCAGCGATCTTTGTTGCTACAGGGTGGATCCCTCCGCCGGTTACGCTAAGAACTGTATGGCACTTTTCGGTTGGTGTAATTGTAAGAGGGCCGCCCCAGCCGCCTTCTCCAGCACTGATTTTAATTGTCTTATACATGATTTTTCTCCTCTCACTATTTATTTCTTATCATAAATGCATAGATTCTCTCTGTAAGCAGCCCTCTGATAAGAATGACTATGAGTCCGACAATGAAATAACGGACTGCAAGGCCTCCTGTGCTGAGGCCTGCTTCCTGCAGACCTGTAGCGATACCGAGGTATACGAACAGCTCACCGGCGTTTGCATGTGGGAAGAGCCCTGTAACCGGATGTACAAAGCTTACTGCTGCATCATAGTAAGCAGGTTTATACTTTTCTTCCAGGAACCGTCCGAATGTGTAGCACATCGGATTTCCGAGGAAGAAAACTGCCATGAGAGGGAGCAGTGTATATCTGAGGACAGCAAACCTGGTAATCTTTTTGGCAAAGTTTTCTACCTTTTCAGTACCGATCAGCTTGATGATAGAGTTGACAAATGTCATCAGGCATACAACCATAGGGATGATTCCTGACACCCAACCCATGAAGGTCTCGCCGCCGGCAGTGAACAGTGACATAAAGCCCTCTGCCAGTTTGGTTATAAGTTCCATATAGTTCCTCCATTCGAATTATTTTTGTCTCCATTTAGCATGGATCCAGCTTTTTTATATATGTAACACCGGTTCCCGCAATTCTGCCACAGCTGCCATCCCGGTGGTTCATATCTGTATTTACCTGAGTTTCTTTCCCTTTTTGCCTCTTTTTGTTTCCATGAAAGCTTCCTGCTCTCTTGTCAGCTCTCTGTCAGTAAGCCTTACCTCCAGAGCTTCCAGCGCACGGATGTATCCCTGCCAGCGCTTCCACTCTTTTTTATCCAGATCTTCCGTCAGTTTGAGCAGCTCGAAAATGCTGCTGCCTACCAAAGGCCGCCCCAGAAATGAGCTTACAGGATGAAAACGTGACCACACACCGGATCCATCGAGCACCTCAGCGCCGGTGATGATCCCATCGCTGTCACAGGCAATAATGGCAACATGACCATCAAAAAACTTACCGCGCCTCTGCCCCATGCCGACGTTCCCCAGCTGGTGCACCCTGCGCACTGCTTTTCGATAGTTCTGGATCTGCAGGACTCCGCCAATCGACTGCAAAACAAGCAAACCGAATATTATTAGAATCAGAACGGATATCCCGCTAAGCTTCATTGATCAAGTCTCCCGCTAAGTCCTATTTTCCTAATGTTAGCATTGTATCTTCAATTACTATTATTATCAAGGACTATGTTCTGACCAAATGCCAGATTTAATACATTTTTATAATTGTCAGCGCATTTTGTTCTAATGTTAATATTAACGCAAATCATCTATACATTTGCATAAAACAATCTCATCCCATAATAGTTCCGCCGGATCAATTGCACATTTCAAAGCAAATTCGCTGTTGTCGCATTCCTTATGAGAATTTCAACGTAAGAAAATTTTACGCAATTGTTCTTGATATATGTTGAAATATTAACTAAGATGAGTTCGTAAAATGAGCTTACTATATATTTTGAAAATATAAAAAAAGAGAGGAACCGCTCCATGGTAAAAGCTGAACGTCCATTCCTGATCGTTAATCCAAAATCCTATCTCTATGGGCAGAAGAGTCTGGAACTCGCCATGGCTGCTGACAGGACTGCTGCTGAGACAGGCCTTCAGATTTATTTCACATGTCCTTATGCTGACATCAGGCTGATCCGACAGAACACCAGCCACATTATCGTCTGCGCGCAGTCTCTCGATCCGCTTACACCCGGCCGCGGAATGGGACACGTTCTTCCCGAATCACTTAAGGAAGCCGGAGCAGACGCGGTTTTCCTCAATCACGCTGAGAACCCTAAGACTGTTGCAGAGCTGAGTGCCTGTATTGAGCGCGCAAAAGAGCTTGAGATGATCACTATAGTATGCGCTGACAGCACAAAGGAAGCTGCCGCTGCTGCCTGCCTCGATGCAGACATCGTGCTTGCTGAACCTACAGATCTGATCGGAACAGGAAAGACTGCCGACGATTCATACGTAACAGAAACGGTAGCTGCACTCCACAAGGTAAACCCGGACGTGCTGGTCATGATCGCATCCGGCGTTGTTACAGCTGATGATTGCTATAATGTAGTAAGACTCGGCGCTGACGGAACCGGTGCGACCTCCGGTATCCTTAACGCTCCATCACCGGCTGTACGCGTACAGGAAATGGCAGAGGCTATTGTAAAAGCATATAAGGAAAGAGAAGGAAAATAATGAAGGTTTACAAAGAACAGATCGACCTGAGATCTCACGGAGGAACTCCTACTTTTATAAATATAACACCGGAAGTAAAGCAGGCCATCGCAAACAGCGGTATCCGGAGCGGAATCGTAACTATCATTTCCCCTCATACAACATGTTCGGTATTCTTTGAAGAATTCGTTCACGACCTTACTGAAGACGGAACAGAATTTCTGCAGATGGATCTGAACGATGCGCTCTGCAAAATCATTCCGGATCAGACTGAGATCCCACCCGCCGGGCCTTACATGTACCCGGGTCCTGAGCATTATGCCGACGTAGCTTCATGGCCTGATGCTGAGGTTTACCTGCCGGGCGGTGATAAGACAGCCCTTCTCAACTGCGATGCACACATAAAGGCTACTCTTCTCGGCAACAGTGCTACACTGGAAGTCGAAGACGGAAAACTCGCAGTCGGTACAACCGGTTACGTTTACTTCGTAGACTTTGACAGAACAAGAGAACG
>CACZAM010000044.1 GCA_902779185.1 uncultured Eubacteriales bacterium | reverse complement strand
CCCATCCTGCGATTGGTCCCACATCAGGATGACTTGCATATTTAAATAAATTCTCCGCATCGCTTTCTTCCCACGGTCGGAGGATCAATCTTTTCGTTTTAAGTATCATGGCATACCTCTCTTACCAACGGCATCTCTGCAAACTGGAATTTATCTGTTTTCCTTAATCATCATTACAGCAACAGCCGTAAGCAAAAGCGGGGATACCCATATTGTTTTGGTATAAAGCAAATTCGATAAAGCACCACCTGCTCCGGCTCCGATAGCAAAAAACAGAATAATACTAAAGAAATGTAGTGCTTTGGTTAGGGAGGCCCGGTCCTTATTTCTAAGAAACTGTGATAAACTCTCCGTTCCGCTTCTCAGATTTCCGATACACATCGTGCTGGCATATCCGTAACCACGTACTTTTCTGAATGCCTGGACCTGCATGGCACACGAAAATGAAACCAGCATGTTGGCAGCTATATTGAAATCGGTCGGCATAAGCCCAACAATACCAAGCACCACGATCTCGATAAGCAATATGAGCTGTCTCCAATGAACGCCCTTGCTGTTTTTGTATCTGTGCTCAATCTGTTCTGTTAAAAAAACACCTGCGGCAAACGAAATCAGAGGAAGCATATAGCTTATCCCGCTGTTCCAGTTTCCCATCAAAAAATTTTGGCTCATAAGAACAACATTACCGGTTTGTGCGTTTGCAAACACATTTCCTCTGACGTTGTATGTATAGGCATCCTGCAACCCACCAGAAAAAGACAATATTGCACTCAACCTAAAGCTTTCCGACGTCTGCATTTTAGACTTTCTCCCCCTTACAAAATACGATTTATCTCTATTTATGTTACCTCTGAAAACGAAGAAACGGGTCATGAATGTCCTCATCAATGTCCTCTTCGATATTTCTCAGCACTTTGGCAGGAACTCCCCCGGCTACTACATTTGACGGGATGTCATGTGTGACAACCGCGCCTGCTGCTATTACTGAATTATCCCCTATATAGATTCCACCCTGATCCTGAAACTTGCATCCTGCATGAATATTCTGTTTTTCTCTATGGAAAACACCTTGTTAGTTCCTCCTGTATCAGTTCAGATGAGTTACACTGCCATCACCATCTATTGGGATCTTACCTCCGAGGAATGTCGGTTCAGGTTTTACTATGCATTTTAGTAAATCCTTGTCTCTTGCAAGAACTTCACGTGCTTCTCTTCCATATCGCCCTGCGTATTTTCGCTGATTTGCGGCAACTCCGCATACTTCAATTCCGAGTGATTTGCCTATCTTGAGCGCTCGGAAGAGATGGTATTTCTGAGTAACAACGATTGCGCGATCGACACAAAAGACCGCCTTCGCTCTGTACATGGAATCATAGGTTGAAAAACCGGCGAAGTCCAGAAATACATCCTCCTCCGGTACGCCCTGCGCCAACGCATATTGGTACATGCAGTCAGGCTCGCTGTATTCTGCCCTGCTATTATCTCCGGATAGCAACAGCTTCGGTGCGGCACCTTTTTTATATAATGCAATGGCCGCATCAAGTCTGTCTTTTAGCATTGGAGACGGTTGATTGTTGTCCCAGATAGCACATCCCAGAACCAGTACGCACTGCGGATTGTAGTCTTTGATTTCTTCTATTTGTGCTTTTTCTATCTCTCCGCCTTTGTATATCATGGATATGTCATCTGAAGTGCTCGCTGTCACGTAAGCGTTTACTCCAAACACTGCCATAGTTAATACCAACAGGATACCAATCATTATTATCAGTTTTCTTTTCTTCATATTGCATTTTCTATCAGCTTTTGTATCTTACAATTCTATATAGTAAGTGTTTATTTACTCGTTTATGATTTTCTTGAAGTTCTTCATGCATTCTTCATCATAATCAGCATATTTAATGCTTTCTTTATCAGACACCTTTGCAACTCCAAGTGACATCAGTTTCGCATCAAAGTCAACAAGTTCCTCATATGATCCTGTATCCTTGTATTGTGGGTGATCTGCTGCATTGACACTGGGTGCTTCAAATTTTACCTTTTTATTATCAGGCAGTTTGACTTTATAGTAGAAATAACCTTTTTTCGTAAAACCTGTTTCGACTGACTGTATCTCATTTAAATCATATTCTGCTCCGGAGGGATGAAATGCATCAAAGCATACGATAGAATTCTCCGTTACTGCTGTCATCCCCATAAAGCCTGCATACAGTAAAATAATGATTACAGCAGCGGCTGCTGATTTGTGTCTTGATACATTACCCAGAAACTCTTTGCCAAAACTGTAATCATCATTTCCGGTAAGTTTGTGCAGCAATGCCATAATCGGGAAGGTAACAGCTATAGCTAAACCGACAAAAAAGATGCTTTCTGTTAAGTATTTCCCTTCAAAGAATATCATCTGCTTCCCGATTACCATATCCAGGAATCTGAACCTGAGCATTTCCACACCAACTGCAGAAGCCAAAAGGGTAATAATACAAACTATAAGTACTGCAAATATCCACAGAGAGCCTTTGTCTCTTTCCTTTTGGTATTCTTTTCTTCTGCTGCGGCCTCGTATGTACATTACCCAGTCAATAGCCATCAATGCTGAAGAAACCGCTATAAGTAAAATATGCAGTTTAGATCTTACTCCCATCAGCAGACCGGTTAAAATCGGTCCCGAGAATATTAATGTCCACAGCAGTGTCGCTCCAATGGATGGATGCTCAATCTGTTTTGCCAACTCATCAAGTTCTTTGAGTTCCTCATCGTCCAATGCACCTATCATTTCTATATAATCGTCCAGAACTTCGGTCTCCCCTGAACGCTTTATTTCCTTAATCAGTTTTCTGCACTGCTCGGACCTGCCTTCGAAATCATCCACCTTGTCGGCAAATGAGTCCGCTTTCTTTGATAGAGCTTCTGTCAGAGCAGACTCATCCGTCCCAGTAACAAGATCCTTGATTTCTTCGATTGAGAAGTCAAAATAACGTAAAACTCGTATAAGCTTAAGCCTCTCGACATCTTCTTCGCTATAATACCTATACTGGTTGTCTTCATCGCGCCTGACTTCCAGCAGACCTTTTTCTTCATATAAGCGTATGCTGCGCTGAGATAGGCCTGTCAGCTTTTCAACATCTTTGATTTTCATTTGCAGGTTTTCCTCCTGTAGAATAAAATTGATGGGCCCATCCTAAACCCTGACGCAAGGTTAAAGTCAACACTAATTTTTGCGATTAATCCCAAAACAGTTCGTCAAGAGTTTTATCTATCACTTTGCATATGTCCTTATTGTATTATTTCTTGTTCCGGATACTTGCGTTGAACCAGAGGGCTAACACCAAAATGAATCCTCCTTCAAAAAATGACCACATCGGATTCCACTTTAACACAATAGAAATAATGGCGGCAGTAAACAGTAGGAGCGAAATAATAATGCACACCTTTTCTCTCTTTCGCAAAACCGGGTGGTTTTTACGGCATATCACGAGTGAATAAAGCCATGCGATGATAGAAAGAACTATATATCCGCAAAACGCCTTGTAATCTCCGTTCATTTTTCTTACTCCATCTCTTCTTCAGTTACAAACTTACAGTATTTTTTAGCAAGCTCATAAAATGTCTTAGTTTTATCCATGATCTCACCTCAACAAATCCCGATTTAGCATCCTTTACACCAATCACTGATTGGGCAACTGTTACAATGTGGTGTGGCCGTGCAAATTTCACCAAATCCATCTGCACAGAAGCTCCAAATCAGATTATCGATCTCAGCTTTTGATAAACCTGTCTGCTCAGACAGTCTTGCCACCTGGGCGTTAACCTCACATGCAGTTGCCGGTGAGTGTTTTCCTGTTCCCATGCGATCAGCACCGAGAAATCTGCGTAAATGGGTGTCAGGCTTTGCGCCGTCAATACCAACATTTCTCAAGTACTCCCAAGCCAATGCTTCGCCGAGCATCTTCATCTTATATGACGATGATCCGTTTGAGAGTTTCTCAACAATAACCGCTGGTGGCTCTGATGTTATGAAAGCATCAATACTGCCGAATTCTTCTTCTATTCGATTGAAGGTACGGATGTTATCAGGGAGTGCCTCCATCTGGGCTTTTATGCTCATATTGCCGCACTTCATATCCAGAATACCCTGGCAGAAATATCCTGGCTCTGCAGCAAGAGTTTTCTCAGGATCATACTCATAAAACAACTTATCTATCTCCGGCAGATGAGGCTCTACACGGTACCACTTAGTCTGATTGGTGAGCATAGAATAAACCATGCCACGGATGTGATCCTGTATTGCATAGTGCTTTCCTGCTTTCCGTTTCTCGATTTCTACTGTCAGGGATGTATTATAACTGAGGCCTTTAGCTTCAAGGTAGTCACGAATGACCTCCAGATAGTTGCCATCCTTAATGAAATCATTCTGTCCGACTATGCGAAGTTCATTCTGATCGGGATCATACTCCGCGACTATTATTTTCCCCAGCAAATGATGATTCGTTCTGAAGTAGTACTCCGCCAGACTCTCACTTCTTTTCGGATGATGAGACTTTAACATTACGATGTACTTTTCATAACTGTTCGGAAGAAAGGTCAGATAGAAAGCAGCCTCATTTGTAAATCCCATCTTCGCACTCGGGACATTTCCTGTCTCGGTCCAAGTATATCGTTTACACTCGATTGCGATTGTTCCGGCAACATCTACGATATCAAATTTATGATCCTTCGCCGGGTTTCCGATAGGGATCTTCTTTTCGAGTTCAAACTCGGCACCATATTCCCTTTGAAACCATCCCATGACCTGCTTTTGAAAATATGCACCTCTTTTGGGATTATCTGAATTGCTCATGGGTGCTTCTCCTTATATACCCTGTCACAGAGTCCAGACCTGTCTCTATGTAATGCGGCGTGCACAGTAATTTTATCATACTGTGCGCCGCTGGTTGTGTACGTTTGAAAGAATCTGTTCACCGCTCAAATGAGTCTCTATCCGGCTTGTTCAGGTTGTGCTCGGCTCTGGCGCGGTATCTCTGTACCAGCGCCATAGTCATCTTCTCGGCCTGTTCCTCCGTAAGTGTAATCCCGCGACTCATCCTCTCGTGTGATTCAGACCAGTCTCGTATATCGATCTTAGGCTCACCGCCATTCCACGATACTATATTGAGCTCCTTTGCCCAGGGGACTTCCCTGCCCTCATATCGATCCAATACAGCTAAATGCTCGTGTATGGTGTATTCGACTGTTCCTTCTGAAAATGTCTTTCCCTCAAATTCCGTCATACTGTGTTTCTCCTTCCTTTACCTCTCCCATGCTGCCCGTGGCGGTCTCAGCTGATCTAGCAGTCCTTCACTCTTGAAGCTGTAGATGTCACCGGTCTCGCCGGCCACTATAATATGATCAAGCATTTTCACCCCGAGAAGTTCTGAGCAGCTCAGTAGCCGCTTGGTCACATCCTTGTCTTCCTGACTCGGATTCAATGAGCCTGACGGATGATTGTGCACAGCCACGAATGCAGCAGAATTTGAAAGTATCGTCGACTTAAAGACCTCCCTTGGGCTTACTACTGAAGCGTCAAGAGTACCCACGCTGCATATGTTCAGATTGATCGGCTGTCCGTTGGTCTTGAGGTTAAGCACTGCGAAAACTTCTCTGTCATACGTTGCGAGTTCCTTTGCTATTACCCTCAGAACATCTTCGGGTGAACGGATCTTTTCTGTGCTGTACAGTGATGGCTCCTTCACCATGCGGATATTGACCACTTCGATTTTTTCGTCATTAGGTCTCCTGCCCAACTCTGATCACCCCCATATCTATGGAATAAACCGTTCCCTCAGGGATCTCGTTGATGAGCTCTCTGAGTTCATCAGGACTCCTGACCTCAATAGCTGTTTCCTGCTTCACTTCCGTCTCCGGTTTTTCTGTCATGATCATGCTTAGCCGCCTCCTTCTTTTCCGGTTTTGTATCTACGCCGTCCATCAGGAAAGCGTACACGCTGTGAGTCTTGATCGCCTTCTGCAGTGCCAGTATTCCGCCAAGCTCGTCAGCGAGTCCGTTGTCGAATACCACCTGCATATCTATGGCGCATACCTTCTTCTCTGTGTCAAAGCCTTTCTTTCCCAGCTTGTCTATCAGCCTCTGTTTTGTCTTTTCCATCTGATTCCTCCGTTTTCTTCTTTCTGTTCAGTATTTCCATCATGCAGTATCCGCAGAATGGTGCGAGTCTGTCGCGGTATCTGCAGTTGTCCGGGCACATTACCCTAGTGCCCGGCACTGTCGCCTTCGTCTGTTTCAATGCAGACATTATCATCGAGCAGCTCCTCACCGTATTTTGTGAAGGTGTAGTAATAGGTGTGATCGAACTTGTCCTCGTCAAGGACGGCGACCTTGATGATCCCCTTTTCCACCAGCTTTTTGACCGAATGCCGCACCATATCCTCGGTCAGGAACGGTATATGAACTGTCATTGTTTTCTGCGTGCATTTGACCCAGAAGTATCCGTGTCTGTATGCCGTCTCATCGCTTGTGAGCTGCAGCCCGCGGATATAGTCTGCTATGACCGCCTCTCTGAGGCCCGCAACTGCAGCGACATCCATGTTGAATTTCCTCTCGTTATATTTCATCGGTTTTCCTCCCCTGTTGTTTCTGCCAAAGAAAATGGAGCGGCGATCGTAATGATTGCCGCCCCTTGTCAGTTATCGATTGTTGCAGTCCGGATCAGGCGAACATCGCAAGATCCTCCTGCCTTTCCCTGTGTCTGCGGACAGTCTCTTTGACTGCTATCGTCAGGCCGGCTCCCATTGCTCCGAAGAACAGAATGCCCCAGAGCCAGAGCAGAGCAGTGTCGCCTGTCTTAGGCGGATTGCCCTTTGTCGGCGGAACTGCAGGCTTCTCGGTGATTTTCACCGTCTGGCCTTCGTCCTTCAGATCCTTATGTTCTGCTACCTGTGTCAGTGTGGTCTTCTCAAGAGAGTCACCCTTCTTGTAGCCGTTGATCCTGTATGCAGTCTCGAATGCTACGAGCTCCTTGCCTTCAAGATTTGTTGTGTCGATGGTGAATGTCACCTTGACTTTGCCGCCCGACTTCTTAGGCTGGAACGGCTCGCTCCAGACAGTGACCTCGTGACCATGCTCAATGAGCGGATCGCCGGTATCCTTGACCATGAGAGTTCCTTCGAGGATATACCACTTTGACGGATCAAGGCCTTTATACTCGACTGTGTCGGTGAGCTTTGTCTCTTTTGAAGGAGTGATCTCCTTGGCCTTCTTATCGCCTGTCAGGGTAGTCCCGATCTCAGGCTTCTGCACCGGAGTCTGGGCTACGTCGTCCTTAGGCTCAAGAGTGTCCGGCTCATCAGGATTCTCGGGATTCGGGTATGTCACGTTGTCGCACTTAGCAGTGTTCCAGTAACCGTCATGATCGTCGGTCTTGTTCTTCTGGTACTCTCTGTTGATGTCGTGACCCTTGGCATCCAGTGAGTCAGAGTCCTTCGCAGCAGCTGCGAGGTATTCCTTCGCACTGTCGCTTACTACCGCAGTGAAGGTCACAACAGCCTTCTCTCCAGGATTGAGAGTAATGTTAGCGATCTGCGCTGGCTCCTCTGTCTTGGTAACACCGTCAGATACAGCAGTCTCTGCCTTATCTGTAGCCTTCTCATCCTTCACGAAATCCTTTTTGTTGTTCCAGGTGCCTTCGCCGTCAAACTTCACGCCCTTAAGCTTCGGCACTGTGAAATATTCAGGATTCTGAGTGAACTGATCGGATACATCCATCGTCAGAGCTATATTGCCGGTGTTCTCGACATGGACTTCGTATTCCACTTCATCCTGTGCGAAGAAGCCGTACTTGTCGCCCTTTGACGGAGCCTTAGTAGTGCGGATCTTGTACATCTCATAGGATGGCTGAGGGTGTTTCCATGTGACAGTCTGGCCTTCGTCCTCGATGTCCTCGTGAGTAGCAGTGACATGACCTTCGCTGTCATAGACCTGCTCGAATACGACTGTGTCCTTTCCGTAGAGCAGGCTGCCGTCAAAGGTGAATTCGACTTTGACCTTGCCGTTGGAAGATCTTGCTGTGAATTCCTTCTCAGCTCTGATCTCCTTGCCGGCAGCGTCCCTGCAGACCTCGCCGGTAGCCTTGTCGATCAGACGACCCTTCGCAGTATACTTCTCACCCTTCTTAAGGTTCATATACTCGATGGTATCGGTCAGCTTGATCTCCTTCGCAGGCATGATCTCAGTGTTCGTTCCGTTAACGTCGGCTGTCGTTCCGATCTCTGGCACATCGTCGGTGATGGTCTCAAGATCAACAAATCCGGTCTGGGTCTTCTGGTCAACCGTGAACCAGAACTTCTGAAGGATATATCCCTCATTGTGCTCACATGGCATCTCCTCAAGGATATATGAGTCGTAAGGGAGTGCTCCCCACTGGGACTTCATCTCAGCTTTGGTTCCGAACTCGCCTGTGCCGAACCATACGCCGTGAAGGATGTCATCCTTTCTGGCTTCGAGATCGGCAGTTTTGATGTCCTCAGCCTCAAGAAGATCGTCGAACGGGTTCTGCTTTCTTGCAGTATCCGCGTCCTCATCCTCATCGAGGTCTCCTGCAGCTCTTCTGTCCTTTGTGGAGAAGAATCCGTTCGCATCAGTCACAACTACGTGAGTCTCGCCATTAGCTACGCTGATGATCTTGAACGGAACATAGCTGAACCTTTCAGATGTCGAGTCAGCGATCTTTGTGCCCTGTACATCTGATCTGTACACATAGTCATCGAAGGTCAGGGCGACTTCGTTTTTTCCGTCATCGAAGGAGACCATAACGCCTTCCTCTCTGACTTCAAACATGTGCTCAGTCTTGTCAGTCCTCTGATAGCTGTCGTTTGTCTTGCTCTCACGGACAGTATATGTTCCGTAAGGCAGATCATCTATCAGAGTCTCTGCTGTGTAAGCCTTCTTGTCAGGATTCCAGTGAGTGACGATCTTACCGACGTCCTCGCCCGGCTTTACTCTCTTGACTGCTCCGCTCTCGAACAGATCCTGTTTCGAGGACAGCTTCTTCCAGTCAACAGCATCAGTGGTATTGCCGATGTCTTTTCTTACAACGACATCCTTCTCAGATACGTTTTTGATCGTGAATGTGATCCCCTCAAGGCTTGCTCCGCCGAGCTTCTCAGACTTCCTGATTTCCTTGTCTCTCTTGACGATCTGCACGCCGCCTCTGATGACAGGCTCTCTGGTCATATACTTGGCCAGATCTACGATCATGCCGTCAGTGAACTCAAGAGTTTCATTGACACCTTCCTCGTTGTTGGTGCCGGCGATCTTAACATAGTCCTTGCCTTCCTCGGTATAGACCTTGATGGTAAAGCTCCACTTCTCATTGAGGTTGTAGCCTTTGGATGGCTTTGTCTCCTTGATGAAGTATGTGCCGTAGCTGAGGTCTGAACCGAGAGTCGAGGACGCTCCGCTAGCATCGGTCCTTATGATGCCGACGATATCGTCTTTAGCGATCTCTTTAGCATTCTTCGGCATGCTGCCATTGGAATCAGACCAGCTGACTGCTGGAGATTTATCTGATAGATAAGGAACATCTCTTGTGACCACTCCCTGAGCCGACTTGTTCCAGATGGTGAATTCAGCGCCTTCAAGGGTAGAGTCACCCTGATCATATGCTGTATCCAGATCGTTATCGATCTTCTGGATCTTCAGGCCGAATCTCTTGACATGGTTAGGGATCTTCGCAGGATCGACTTCCTTGATGACTCCGTCCTGATCGATGAAGACCTCTCCCTGCCAGCCCTTGTTCAGGTGATAGCCCTTATACGTGCCGATTTCCTTGACTATATAGTGGCCGTAAGGAAGGTCTTTGTTCCCTGTAGTCGCTACACCGCCGCTTACTCTGATAGTCATGACTCTCTGTCCCTTGGCATATCTCGTACCCTTTACAAGAACGTCATGTGCGCTGTTGTTGATGATCTCAAGCTCTGCGCCGTCGATGGATGCATCGCCCTGAGGTGTGGTCTTGCCTGTATCGGCATCGACCTTAGTGACCTTAAGGCCGCCTCTGAATACATCTTCAGCTACAGGAGCGTCAGTCAGATCGATGATCACTCCGTCTTCCCTGATGGTGAAATTCTTGCTCCACGTGGTGTTCAGGTGATAACCCGTCGGAGCCTTCGTTTCCTTTACGGAGTAAGAACCGTATGGGAGCGCATGAGCATCGGATGTCGCGATGCCATTCTCGTTCGTTGTGATGACGAGCGCAGCGTCTCCTTTTGCGATCTCTTTGCCTCCGACCATAACAGACTGCTTCGACTGGTTGCACACAGTGAATTCAGCTCCCTTAAGGGTCGCATCGCCCTGTGCATAGGCCTCATTGAGCTCATGATCGATCTTCGCAAGCTTGACACCGCCGCGGATGATCGTCTCATCGCCTTTGAGTTTCTCGTTGTAGGTCTTGACATGCAGGTTGTCTGTGCCGTCCTCAGTGACATGGCCTACGACCTTCTCATTATTAAGGAGATAGCCTTCAGATGCCTTGACCTCGCGGATCACATATGTGCCGAGAGGATAAGCGATTTTGCCGTCCTTGTCCTTGTAGAAGGCTGAGTTTGTCATGCCCTCTGCCTTCACAGGATTCTGACCGCTGATCTTTCCGTTTGCATCCGTAACGAAGTTCCATGTCGCCTTCAGCGTGTTCGATGCTTCAGCCTTGGCGGCTGTATCGTACTGCCCGGCATAAAACTTGATCTCATATACCGCGCCTGCAAGATCAGCATCGCCTTCGCCGTGGTCATGCGAATAACCGGCAGGATTCTTGGTGAGGAGGATCTCGATCAGGTCGGTGATCGGCTCGTCCTTTGCCGTGAATGTCGTCGTCTCATCAGACTCGACCTTAACTGTGTAAGTCTCAGTATCCTTTGCGTATCCCGGAGGAGCCGTAGTCTCCTTTACCGTGTAAGTGCCTTCCATCAGATCGATGGTGTTGCTTTCTCCGTTGGCCTTTACCGTTAGAGTGCCTGCCGAAGAGCCGCTCTTGTCATAGACGGTGTACTTCGCTCCCTCGACTGAGTAGCAGCTGTTGCCGTCTGTGATGGAAGTGCGGTTACTGACCTTCTTCATCTTCAGGTGTCCCGGTGCTTCCATATATCCGACTACCATGTCCTGCACTCCGTCCATATAGCAGATAAATATCTTGAAGCTTTCCGGAACTGCTTCATCATAATCCGCATTGGTATCGTAGAGTGCATTGGCAAGGGCCTTCGCCTTTGTCCAGACCTCGCCGCAGGCTGAGGCGGATGTGCCGTTCCAGGTCGGAAGAGAATCAGGTCTTCCTGCATATACCCATGCAAGTGCAAGGTGCGCTACACCGAAGTCCTTTGCTTCGTCACCGAAGTAGAACTGTTTGATCCCTTCGATGTTCTTCTTGAAGCCCGGATATGTCGGCGAGTAGTAGATGATATTTCTCATCGCGTTCCACTTGCCGGTATCGGTGGCATCAGTGACCACCTTGTCTACCTGAACCGTCCTTGTCTGGTCGCCGGACCATACCGGGGATGACTTGTTCGGCTGCACGCAGATCGAATAGCGGCTTCCGAGATCATCGCCGAGGTCGCACTTGGCAGCGTTGCTGTAGCCGCCGTCTCCGGGGCCGTAATGCAGCTCCTTGTACCAGTGGACTGTGTACTTGCTGCCCACTTTGCCCGTGAATGCCGCGTATGAATTCTGCGTCATCACGGTCATTGCTGCTCCGAGTACCATGACCAGGGCAAGTGTCATGGTGAGCAGGCGCTTTATTGCGCTGAATGCTTTGTTTTCAGTCATTGCGATTTCTCCTTTCTGTGTCAGATCGTCATGAATGCGAGGATGATCACCGGCAGGCTGATCAGGATCATTACTCCGGTCAGGATCCAGGAGAGCCTGTTTGCTGCCTTTTCGCTGAGATAGAGCTGCATCCCGGTCTCGTCAGTGCAGATGATCACCTCATCGTTTGGTTTGTTGTCTTTGTCTTTCGTCATATGACTTCCTTTCCCGCAATTCCGGGCACGAAAAAAGGCGCTCAAACCATTTCTGATCTGAACGCCTGATATGTCACGTTATTGCGTTTGTTGTAATTATTATATTTATCTTCTTCGGACAGTAACTGGTAGTAAGAGAGGAGGGGTTACAGGGGAGGAGACGGGAAAATGTGTCCACATTACAAAGTCATATGGTTGCATGCGGGACACACTATCTCGCATCGTCCCTCGTTCTCTGCCTCTCGCGGTGTCTGCCGTAGAACTCCATAGCAGCGGCTATATAATCCTCGCGCTGGGATATGGGCAGTCCCGGCGGAAACAGCCTGCTGAAGCGGTCACCCCTCAGTACGATCCGCTCCTTCTGGTTCGGCTTCTCCTCAAGCATGATAGCTTCGATGGCCTCCTGGGTGAGTTTCCCTTCCTCCGCCATTCTCCTCATGCGCTTGGCCTGGGTGTGCGATGGTGTGCACTGCTCGATTTCCATGCACTCCCATATGTGTCCCTGTTTGAGACGAGGGATATATGAAAGCTCAACAGCAGGCCTCAGAGCAATCACTCCGTCATCGACCATATCCAGGATCTCAGGGATTAGTTCAGTGAGGCGAATATATCTTCTGATTTGATCCTTACTCTCACCAACCATCTCGCCAAGTTCGGTATCTGATCGTCCTAACTTAGTCGCCACTGGCGACGAAGTTAAATCAGACCTATGCCCCTGTCGCTTCATTGCATCAAGCTTCATCTTATATGCGAAGGCTTTCTCGCTCGGCAGGATCTTCGATCTCTGGAAATTGGCGTCCACCATGAAGATAGTCGCTTCATCCAGGCTCATCTCTACTATCTCACATCTTAGTGTCGGTATTCCTGCTATCTGGCAAGCCCTCAGTCTCCTGTGTCCGGAGAGCAGCTCGTATCTGCCGTCTTCCTTCTTACGGACTGTGGCAGGAGTAAGGATTCCGTTCGTCCTGATGGACTCCGCGAGATTCATCATGTCCTCGTCATCCTGCACCTTGAATGGATGGTCAGGAAACGGATCGATCTCCTCAAGCGGGATCTCATATATACGCTTCAGCTTCGCATCGTCCCTCTCCTCCTGTGATGAGAACAACTCATCGAGCGATGGCAGTCTCATCTCTACGCTTTTCTCGTTCGCCAATTCTCATCACCTCTTTCGTCAATGCCTCATATGCCTTTGCAGGCTTCGATTCGCGGTCATACTCGAAGATGCTCTGTCCGGCCTTGGATGCCTCCGCCGCTTTTACCGCAACAGGTATCTGTGTGTCGAATATCCTGATCTGCATTCCGTACTTCATCCTGATGGTATCTATGACCTCTTTGGCAAGATTTGTCCTGCCGTCTACCAGCGTCATGACTATGCCTTCTATCTTCAGCTTGTCGTTCGTGTGGTTCCTTACCATGTCGATGCTCTTCATCAGCTGTGTCATGCCCTTAGCAGGCAGAAATTGAGCCTGTACCGGGATGATGACGCTGTCTGCTGCTGTGAGAGCATTGATCGTGATCATGCCGAGCGACGGCATACAGTCAATCAGGATATAGTCGTAATCCTTCTTCACTGTCTTCAGGAGATTCGAGAGTATCTTCTCTCTGCTCATGGCATTCACAAGCTGGCTTTCCATTGAAGACAGGTCCAGATTGGACGGAATAAGATCAACTCCCTCGGGATGGTGGATGATCGTATCCTGAACTATAGGTTTATACTCCTGCGTCGCAAGATACATCAGTCTTCCGAGTGATTTCTCAAGCGCGTCACCGTTCCATCCGAGAGCCGCTGTCAGATCAGACTGAGGATCTGCGTCGCACAGGAGTACTCTCTTTCCCTGCCTGGCCAGACCAACGCCGAGATTCAGAGTAGTTGTTGTTTTGCCGACACCGCCCTTCTGATTACATATTGCTATCGTCTTTGCCATCAGCTCACCTCCAGCGGTATCCTGATAACTGCGGAGCAGTCCTCTCTGGAGCAGTTCTGAATCATGTGATCGATCCTGAACCATTCGAACACTTCCTGACCGAAGAGCGTGTCATGGAAACGCCAGTAAACAGATTCTGCATACTCCTCACACTCCCCAAGGAGATCCAGCTCCTCAGCTGCATGGACCCTTCCCTTTACAAGGAACATCGCCTTAAGCATACCAACGAGTGCTTCCGCATCGCTTTGCTGGAGCCTCCCAACAATCTGCTTTGCGATATCCATGTCCATCCCATCTATCATGTCAGAAAACCTCTCTGCCGTGACTGCTGCGAGATGGTCTGCGATATTGTATGCGAGTTTTTCTGCAGGTGAAAGCTCAACTGAATCTTCGATCTCCTCATAAAAAAGACCTCCCTCTTCCAGATTACCAATCGCATCGCCCAGCTCCTGTGCCATCTTCTTTTCCTCTTCGCTCATAGCTTCTTCTTTTTCTTTCTTAAAAGTAAACATATTTGATCCTTCCTCCGGGTTCTCCGGCTTCAATAAAAAACTCCGCACCTTATTGCACGGAGTCATGTAGTCAGCCGGAGCTGAAAGAAGAATCATTTTAATCTACGAACTTGATCAGAAGATCATCGATGGCATCAGTGTATCTGCCTTCGGCCAGAAGCTGGTTCTTGAACTCAACGAGAGCCATGACTATGATCCTGACCTCATCGTAAGTGAATCTGAATTTAGGTTTGAACATTTGGCTCACCTCTTTCTTTTCCATATATGTAATTCTTATTTCAGTTTCAGTGTAAAAGAGCCGGTCAGAACCTGCAATTATATAAAGGATCTTTTTTAAGATCGGTCAGAAAGACATTTGTTGAACGGCTCAGAATCTGTCATATTATAGGCGTATTGGGGACAGCGATGGGGACAGCCCTCTGAAACATGCTGTTGGGGACGGAAAATGGCGACTTTCGTGTACGGCGGATCTCCAACAGCGGCAAAAACCGGCATCAACGCCAGTAATATCAGGCTCTTCAGGAAATAATTACCTTCGTGGGTTCGTGTACCATGCCGCCAGTCAGACACGTTTTTATGAGGTACCTTGTACCATGCCAGTACACCGTACTCAAACCCATCAGAGGCGCTCTCAGCCCCAACCAGAGACCCAGATTTCCGCAATTCAAGATACATACCACATACATCACATGCAGTTTCAAAAAACGCGCCGCATACTGAAATTTCAAGGGATAGAGCCTGTATCCGTTGCAACAAAAGAGCCCTGAGAAAACGTCTCTCAGGGCAAAATTTTGGCGGAGGACATGGGACTCGAAGAAGTCAGAACCGTACAAACGTTGAAAATCCAAGGAGGAAAACACGCCGTCCACGTTTGTACCCGGGATTGTACCCAAATTGTTCTCGATCTGTATCCAACTCTCCCATCAGGTTGGTCCTGAACTCTACAGCATTATGATTTCTGCCTTGTGCCTTTCTGCAGGCAGGAAATTGTTCAACAGCTGTTTTGTCTTGAATCTGATGTGGGTAGTATTGGCACCTGGATTGCATGCAAACCATTCTGCATCTGCGACAGCCTTATCAATGACTACTTTGATCTTTCCTTCAGGGTCATTGAGTATACCCATTACTGAGGCTTCGCCCGGGGTAAGGCCTATAAGAGCCTCCATGTCATCAGCCGATGCGAATGACACTCTCGGGGTTCTCATCATAGCAGCAAATAGTTTTGAATCGAATCTCTTGTTTGCAGGAAGTACAACAAGATAGAACTGTGTTTTCTGCCTGTTGCAAGCCACTATGGTCTTTCGGATCTCCGCACCAAGCTTATTGCTTATTTCAACACACTCATCCATGGTCTCTACAGAATCGTTATCGACTCTCTCAAACGGAATGTTAAGTCTTGTAAGTTCTTCATAAACCTTTGTCTCGAGCACCCCTCTTTCATCTTCAGGAACTGTTGTACTTATTTCACTTATATACATATTGACCTCCGTTTTGCACTTTCTGTTGCTGAATAATGTATTATTACGCGTTTCTATTTATCTTTCTTTTTCATCGACTTATACAGGAATAACGCCGAACCGCCAAAAACATATACGCATATTACGACCGTCATGAATATTGTCATTGCACTGCCCTCCTGTTATATGAACATCATCTGTTTACACCAGTATTCTATTCGGACATAAGAGGCAGAACTATCAGATGCTTGGGCAAAAATATGAAAATCGTGACATCTATGTAAGTATTATGGCCAAACAAAAAAGCAGGCATATCGAAGTCATTTCGATAAATACCTGCTTTATCTGATCATGTTGTTAGTTTAGTCTCTTCTGTTACGGAATTCGAATGGTGTCTTCCCTATACGTTTCCTGAAATAGTCTATGAAATGACTTGTATCGTTGAATCCGCATTCCAGAGCGATCTCAGTCACTGATAAGTCAGTAATTGTCAATAACTCCGATGCTCTTGAAATCCGGTACTTGATCAGATACTGATTAGGACTCTCATGAATGGTTTCCCTGAAACACCTGCAGCATTCCCCTGTACTTACACCGGCAGACATGGCAATATCATCCAGAAATATCGCATCGGAATATCTCTCATGAATGAAAGACAACATTTTCTGCATGCGCTCCTGCTTCCTTATATATGCTGCTGTCGGTTGACTGACCTTTCCTATATGAGAGATGACTTCGTACCACGCTTCTGTCAGGAGCAATGCTACCCTATACTGATAAAGATCCAAACAGTCCATCAGTTCCTCCCTGATCAGCGCCAGCTTGTTCAATATATTAGCCTGCCAGCCGTTTTGGGGTTCCAGAACTATTACGGGGAACAGAAGGTTATTTGTATATGGCCTTACATTATCCAGTTCCATGCGGCTGCCTATGTAGAAACCCAGAAGATTATCATGGAAGTTGATGCTGAAGTACTTGCCGTCTTCACTAAGCTCACTTGTTACATGGAGGAGATTTTTGTTTATAAGAATACCTTGTCCTTCGCTTAGCAGATAGTCATCGCCATTTACCTGCATGTTAACTGTTCCTGACAGTATCACTGTATACTGGAGTTCTTCATGCCAGTGCAAATCAAGATATCCGCGGCCTTCAGGTTCTATGCCGTCAATTGTAACTGTATACATCCCAACAGGGAAGGCCATGTCTTTATAGCGATTTGATTCATGCAGCTTATCCTGCTTATTCAGCTTCTTACCCATTGCGCACTCCCCTTTGGCCAATTCACTTATTGCCTGTCAGTATTATGCTTCGCATACTCTTTGCGATCATACTCCTTTTACCATAAGCATATATTTTTTCATAGTATCAGTTCCATTTTCATATCTGATTCTTCATATTCATTATCAATGAGTGGAACCTCAGCAAAGCCGTATTTATGGTATAGCCAGTTCGTATACGCCATCTCCCATATTGATCATTGCTACAGTTCCTATATTTTCACCATTTCTTCTCGCAAAGAAAACCATGCCTCCGCTATCCAAAATGGTTTTGTGTGGATGATATAAAAGCGCTTCATCGGCAGGTTCAACACGGACGTATTTTTCAAGCCACTCCACAGATAAACGGATAAAGTCCTTTGCGAATTTATCTTTCCATTTTTCGATTTCGATCTCCATAGCTGTCCCCCATAAACCAGGTTTGTTATTCTCTGCTCATTCGTGTATTTCCAAAGGCAAACCGTCCGGATCGCGGAAGAAAGTCATTTTCTCACCTGTAAAAGTGTCCATTCGTATCGGTTCGCACGGAATCCCATTTGCTTCGAGCACAGCAGATGTTTCCTCTACACTGTCTACCCGAAAAGCTAAATGCCGCAAGCCATAGGCTTCTGGCGACAGCCGCTGCGGATGATCTTTCATGATGAATATCTCCAGCTCACAATCTCCGAGCTGAAGGTCAATTTTCCAGTCATCGCGTTCCGGCCTGTAGTTTTCCCGAATGACTTGAAAACCAAGCTTGTCCCGGTAGAATTCCATCGCAGCATCCTTATCAGAACAAATGATAGCAATATGATGTATCTGCGTAAGATCCATAGCTCCCCCATAAACATTATCATCAGAAAAAATGATTGTTTCTCATTTTACAGCAACAGATACTTCCTGAATGTTTTTTTAATTGTAGCATATAATTCACGCATCATAAGCTACACTCAATAATCTGGCTATTAAACAAATCAACATAGTCATTTATCAGCAAAATGACTATGTTGATTTGGAAAAGGAAGTGTTTCCAGTTATGAACTTGTTCCTATTTGGAACAAGTTCACACAATAAAAACGACTGTGCATTGAGGTGACCCCCAAAAGCTAGACCAGAAAAATCTAACTTTTGGGGGTCAGTTCACATTTCAACAGTCGTTTCTGGCGGAGGACATTATGATAGTCCCCCTTCATTAGCGATTTATCTTGCTATTCAACTGTTACAGATTTTGCCAGATTTCTTGGCTTGTCCACATCAAGTCCCTTTGCGACGCTTGTGTAGTAACCAAGAAGCTGAAGCGGCACCACAGCCAGGCTTCCGGCGAAGTGCTCATCCGCCTTAGGCACATAGATGGTGAAGTTTACAGAGTCCTCAACACTGTAGTTGCCGTCGCTCGTGACGCCCATCAGATATGCGCCGCGTGCCCTGCACTCCTCCATGTTGCTGATGGTCTTCTCAAGCAGCTCCTCCTGAGTAAGAACACCTATTACAAGTATCCCCTTCTCTACAAGGCTGATAGTTCCGTGCTTCAGCTCGCCTGCTGCATAGGCCTCGCTGTGGATATAGCTGATCTCCTTCATTTTGAGGCTTCCCTCGAGGCTGATAGCGTAATCCAGGCCTCTTCCTAAGAAGAACACATCATGTGCATTGGCATACTTGGCCGCGAACCACTGTATGCGCTCCTTGTTCTCGAGCACACGGCTTATTTTGTCAGGCAGAGCCTGAAGCTCTTCAATGTAGTAGTTATAATCTGAATCTTCAAGCTTTTCTTTTGAAGCGGCAAGCGCCAGTGCAAATGCGTACATGGCGGCGAGCTGTGTACTGTATGCCTTTGTTGTGGCGACAGCGATCTCCGGCCCTGCGAGGGTATACAGAACACTGTCGGCCTCTCTGGCGATAGTTGATCCTACCACGTTCACCACTCCCAGTGTTCTTATTCCGTGTGCCTTGGCCGCTCTTAATGCAGCCAGCGTATCGGCAGTCTCCCCGGATTGGGATATAACTATAAAGAGTGCGTTTTTATCAAGAAGTATTTTCTTATACCTGAACTCAGATGCAAGATCGACTGTTACCGGCACTTCCGCAAGATCTTCGATCACATACTTGCCAACCATGCCTGCGTGCCAGGCTGATCCGCATGCAGCGATATGCACCGCGGAAACGCTCGCCAGCACATCCGGTGTAAGACCTGCAGCAGACAGGTCGATGCGTCCGTCTTTGATAACGCTGGCAATAGTGTCTCTTACAACAGCCGGCTGCTCATGTATCTCTTTGATCATGAAGTGCTCATATCCGCCCTTCTCAGCAGCGGCAGCATCCCACGTGATGTGAGTGCTCTCCATCTCTACCTCGTCACCATTGAGGTCGAAGAAATGAGCCTCACCCGGCAGGAGCCTTACGGACTGAAGATTATCGATATAGTAGATATCCCTTGTGTACTTAAGGATCGCAGGCACATCTGATGCCAGGAAGGTCTCCCCGTCAGTTACGCCAATTACCATAGGGCTGTCTTTGCGCGCAGCATAAATCTCGCCCGGATAGTCCTTGAACATAAGCGCCAGTGCATAGGATCCTCTTACACGCACCATCATCCTGTTGATAGCATCGATAGGTCCGATCTTATATTTCTTGTAATAATAGTCAACCAGCTTGATGGCCACCTCAGTGTCAGTGGTGCTGTAGAATGTATAACCGTTTCCGATCAGCTTTGCTTTCAGTTCTTCGTAGTTCTCAATTATACCGTTATGGACTCCGACTACATCAGACTCCACCGGCCCGGAGCCGGATCCGGTTGCGTTTCCCCCTACATGCGGGTGAGCATTCTTCTGGCTCGGCTCTCCGTGAGTTGCCCATCTTGTGTGTCCGATTCCGCAAGTACCCGGAAGATCATCGCCGTTATTGATCTTTTCTGCAAGATTGCGAAGCTTGCCTGTAGCCTTCACGACTTCCGCAAGTGATTCGCCGTCTCTCACCGCAAGGCCGGCTGAGTCATAGCCCCTGTATTCAAGTTTAGAAAGGCCTGCAAGCAGCACAGGCGCAGCCTGCTGCCTTCCTGTAAAACCAACTATTCCACACATATTGTTTCCCCTTTTTTCCAATCAAAAAACTATAATTTATTGTACCATAATGACCGCAAGTTGTGATACTTCCAAGCAATAGAGACTGCCGCTCAATTATCACGGCAGTCTCTCCTTTTATGTATTATCACTTTATCTGAAATTATTACGAAAGTGTCTTCAGTATCCAGTCTATATCACTTGTGGTTTTCATCTTCTCAAGAACCTCAGGGTCATCCAGACATCCGGCGATCTTGGCCAGAAGATCCAGGTGTTCATCACCGATTCCGGCTATACCGAATACCAGCTGTGCCTTCTCTGCTCCGAAGTCAACGCCCTCAGGGAACTGTACCATTGAGATAGCTGTCTTCTTTACTGTTCCTTTAGCCTGAGCAGTTCCATGCGGAATGGCGATACCCATACCCATGTATGTGCTTACCATGCGCTCTCTGTCCTGCATGGCATCAACATATGAAGGTTCAACTGCGCCGCGTGCAACCAGGAGCTCACCTGCCTTCTGAATAGCTTCTTCCTTTGTTACAGGAGCCTGGTTCAGAAGAATGCTTTCTTTAACGATAACGTCTTTCTTTGCGCCTTTTTCTGCTGATTCAACTGCCTTATCTACAGCATCACCTGTCTTTTCAGCAGCAGGTGCATCGAGCGTAGTAAGCTGCAGATAGAGCGCATCAAGTGCTGGGTCGTTCAGGAAGTTCTCGATTGTAACGAGCTGTGCCTGAGGAGCGGACTTCTTTGCTCGCTCCTGCAGTGTTGTCTGAACTACTGCGATATCACAATCTGAAGGAATATTATCTACCGAAGTATTCTTCACTTCGATGTCAGGTCTTGCTGCTTTGATTCTGTTGCGGAACTTTGTTGCTCCCATTGCGGATGAGCCCATTCCTGCGTCGCAGGCAAAGATTACCTTGCGGACAGATTCAGACTTGCTTACAGCAACTGTTCCCTTGGCCTGAGCCTTTCTGTCAGCCACCTCAGCCTTTGCCTCATCGATGGAAGCTGTTGTATTTGTGGCCTTGATTATGACAGATGCGATAGCAAACGATACTGCTGCTGCGATCAGTACTCCGATGGCAATCAGGAGCATCTTGTTCTTTGGTGCCATAGCCATGAACGCGATGATGGATCCAGGCGAAGCAGGTCCCTTAAGTCCGCAGCCAGTCAGGCTGAACCATGTGATGGCACAGATGTTTCCTACGATAGGTGCAATAATAACAACCGGGTTCATCAGTACATACGGGAAGTAGATCTCGTGGATTCCTCCCAGGAAGTGAATGATGATAGCTCCAGGAGCTGAATCCTTGGTAGCCTTGTCCTTTGCGAACGCCCAGTATGCCAGGAGCACGCCGAGTCCCGGGCCAGGGTTGGCTTCGAGCATGTACATGATCGACTGTCCTGCTGCTTTAACCTGCTCTGCGCCGATAGGTGTAAAGATACCGTGGTTGATAGCGTTGTTCAGGAACAGCACCTTTGCAGGCTCAATGAAGATAGCCGCCAGAGGTAACATGTGGTGATTGACGAGCACGTCTACACCGGCTGTAAGTACACTCAGTATTACTGTCATTACCGGACCTATGACGTAGTATCCAAGGATGGCAACGAGCATTCCGATAATACCTACCGAGAAGTTGTTGATAAGCATTTCGAAGCCGGCAGGCATTCTGTTTTCCATGAAGCGGTCAAACCTTTTGATGATCCAGCCTGCGAAAGGTCCCATGACCATGGCACCCATAAGCATAGGCTGTCCGTCTGTTCCGCCGACACCGGCAATAGTTCCCATTACTGCGATGGCACCCATTACTCCACCGCGGTCTCCGCCTACCATTTTACCTCCTGTATATGCTATTAGAGCAGGAAGCAGGTAAGTGAGCATGTAAGGCTGAATGGATGCGAGCTGCTCATTTGGCAGCCATCCATCAGGTATAAATAAAGCTGTTATGAATCCCCATGCTATGAATGCTCCAATGTTTGGCATTACCATGGCGGATAAAAATTTCCCAAAACGCTGTACTCCGCTTTTCATATCACATTCTCCTCATCCTTAATCAGTAATTTTGATCTAGCATCTATAAATACTTTTAGGACTGGGAATCATCAGACGGGCAGATCCTGCTGACCCTGCCGAGCTGACGATTATATGAGAAACGGTACCGGAAGCAAGGTTTCTGTTTTATAAGACTTCCACATTATTCTCCCTGCAGGCCGTCAGGAACGATTCCGGCAGTGCCCCGTCAGAGATCACAACATCCATGTCTTTGAGTGAAGCAAATGTGAATGTGCTGTGCTTTCCTACTTTTGTGGAATCCATCAGTACGACGGTTTTAAGCGATTTGCTGATCACAGTCTGTTTGAGCAGCGATTCTTCGTATACATTACATGCGAATCCCTCATCGTATGTAGTGACCCCCATAAAGGCCAGGTCAAAAGTCATCGTCTGCAATTCTCTGATACCCTGTGATCCGCAGATGCTCATGCTGTACCGGTTCATAAATCCGCCAGGGATCAGAACCTGCGGTTTTTCCAGCCCGCCAAGCTCCATCGCAACGCTGATGCTGCTTGTTACGATCAGATTCGGCTGATCATCCAGCTCAGCTGCCAGCATTGTAGTAGTACTACCCGAGTCAAGGAAAATCGATGTTCCAGGCCCGATCAGTTCCTTCGCTTTCATTATGATTGCTTTCTTGGCATCAACATTTCTTATGCTGCGACGGCTCAGAAAGTCATCTGTGCCAAAAACCACATCCACCGAGCGCGCGCCTCCGTGTATACGTACGATTCTCTTGTTATCGTCCAGATTCTTGAGATCTGTACGAAGAGTCATGTCCGATACGTTCGGGAATGCTTCCTTAAGCTGCGCGAAGGTAACCTCTCCTTTTTCGTTGATATACGCTACAATAGCGCTGCGTCTGCTTTCAACAGAATCCATACTTCCTCCTTCCGTGATCAGTCCAGAAACCACAGAAGGATTCTGTACCGATCCATTATTCAGTAAAATTCGCAAGAAGATATTCTTCTGCTTCAGGGCACCAGAGTCCTCTGTGTGCGTCTACTATATCTGCAAGAGCAGTAAATCTCTCGTCCTCTTTTCCTTTTTCTCTGAGATCTGTCAGTGCGATCAGAGGCATGTCGATGTGGTTATAGATCAGCTTCTTTCCGCCCGGAATCTTAGGCAGGTTGAGAATAGTCTCAGCTGCTGCGTTAAGTCCTCCGACGTGAGTGATCATGACAGCCGGGTTGATTCTTCCCTCAGCGGTCAGATCAAGGCACTCGATCATGTCTGCTGTGTTTCCGCCTGTTGTACCCATTACGTGGGTTGAGTTGTAGTGAACATCGTAAAGATTGATCTTTGCGCTGAACGATGTGTCTGTAGGGCCGGCAAAGAAATTGAGGCATCCGTCTCTGCCGAGAACTGCGCTCGACTGCTCAACAACGGCTGCAACAGGTGTGTAGCAAAGAACATCATCAAAACCAGTTCCATCTGTAAGGCCACGGATATATGCAACAGGATCGTCCATTTCACCTGTGTTTACAAAGTGGAGCTCGATTCCGTTTTCCTTAGCCTCTGCAGGTGGGAAAAGCTCTTCTGCTCTTTCAAGTCTCTCCTTATTAACGTCTGTGATAACAATCATTCCCGGACGTCTGTCGCAGTTCATGGCATAGCTGAGAGCACCAAGTCCCATAGGGCCTGCACCAGCCATGATAGCGAGCTTTCCGCCTTCCTTAATACCCATTTCGTGAGTATAAACACCCATCTGAGTGTGATAAGCAGCATGGAAAGCGCCAACACTGCAGGAATAAGGCTCTGCCAGGGATGCTTCATAATATGCACGGCCTTTGTACTCGAGCATGCATCCGAGTTCCATTACTTCTGCCGGGATAACGCAGTAAGTAGTGTTTCCGCCGAAGAACTCATAGGAGTAACCAGGGCTCCACATAGTTCCCTTGTAGTTGAGTGCAGGCTGAAGAGTAAACTTCATTCCCGGTTTGAACTTATCCTGATGAGCTTTGCCGACTTTTACAATATCGCCGGCCATCTCATGGCCCATGATAGCAGGATGATCAGCAACATCTTCGTGAACTCTCTTGTGATTCACGCCCAGAATTGCACACTTGTAAGTGGACATGCATACAGTATCGGATACCACCTTAACAAGGATCTCATCATCCCTGATTTCAGGAAGCTCGAACTCATCAAGACGCAGGTCGTTAGCGGCGTGGAGTCTGACTGCTTTTGCTTTCATAAAATACCTCCCTAATGATAATACATAAAAGTTGTTGTGTCGATAGTTTAAAGGCTCTGTTTTTGTTGTTATGTTGTTGTTTTAACAACTTGACTTATTATAATAACAACTATTTTGATTTGTCAACTGTTATTTCAAAAATATTTGAGATTTTTCATCATTGTTTCAACAACTCTAATGTAAAAAAAGGGAGTCCGAAGACTCTCATTATAATTTCTGCCTTGTGCCTTTCTGCAGGCAGGAAATGTCAATCTCAATTCCATCAGAGAAATGGTCGGACATATGGAGGAGAGAACTACTCTCAACTCTTACTGCTACGACAGAGATACGGATTCAGAGCGTAGTGAAAAGATCCAGAAAGCACTAGCCTCATAGCTTTTTAAGGAGAAGCCCATGGGACTTCTTCAAAAAAAGGCCAAAATGTAACAATTCTACACTGTTCTGTAACAGTTTTTCCGCATTAGAAAAGCCCGAAATCATTGAAATCTCGGGCTTTCTATGGCGGAGGACATGGGACTCGAATTGGTCAAGAAGGCGCAAGCGTTGAAATTTCAAGGAGGAAACACGCCGTCCACGCCTCAACTTAAGGCTAAATCAACATAGTCATTTATCAGCAAAATGACTATGTTGATTTGTAAAATGACTTAATTAACAGCTTTATTAGCTACTTCAGGAATCACTCTTCTCCTTCCACTCTTCAGAGCATTCCTTGCTGCAGAATTTATCCCTGTAGCGTCTGGCTATAAATGCTTTACCACAGTTCTTACACATTCTGATTGGTCTGGAATCGTCGGTCAGCATCATACTCACCATGAGCTGTATCCCCTGAAGCAACGAGTTGAAGTTCCATACAAGATAAGGTCTGTCATCCATAAGTCCAATATGATATGTCGGGGTCAGACCATCAAATGCCGCCATACTTTGCCTGTGGAAGTCTTTCTGCTTTTCTGTAAATCCATCCTTATCTTCATAATAGAAGAATATAACCATAAGATTGAACGCCCAGTCCTTAAACTGCTCTTCCATCCAATCCAGTCTCTCTGCATATTCGCGCTGAAAGGTCATATGTGTTTCATTCGGTCGACCATCAGCCAGCGTTCCAAGCAGTACAGTCTCCTTGTCTCCCTCAAGGTTCCAAATATAACCTTCACCGGGTCCCCTCTTACGGATATCCAGCTTTCCGAAAGGATAAAACTCGTCCATATATGACAACACCGGCATCGACTCCTCCCGTATAAAATGATTTACAGGGAAGAAAGCGTTCTCATACTGGAGAAATCTTGGAGTTGTCGGCAGAGCTGTCATTATACCCAACAGACCATATTTCAGCGTAAATTCGCGTATCGCATCATGTTTCTCGCTTTCTGTTACTTCCAGATTCATACAAAGGCGGCCGACATTAACTGCATCCTTGCCATCTGCAGTCTCATTAATTACATAGTCACTATACTTGACCCAGAATGAATTTGCGTATTTAAAGAGTCTTTTCATTATGCACCTCTGTATTCATACTGTTCACGGCAGGTATCAAGATAATTCTGTTCATCACCTGTAAATGAAAAGTCCTTATCACTTCTGAAAATCAACACGCCCATGGTTCTCTGCTTAAGGTGGAATAGCAGTTCACTCCACGCTTTTCTTATGCCCCGGTCTGTCTGATCACGCATTTCAGCAACATCTTTATTAGACAGGCCCTCTAGGACTTTATAATAAAACAGTTCCCGATCATTCTCATCTATTGCCCTCATGAAATGGATCATATAGTCAGTTGTCACGAGTTGGTCCATGGTATCCGGCTTGCAGTAAAAAAAGTCCAGAAGATCCCCTTTTCGCATCTGCCTGGCTATAACATTGCTCAAGCAACCTGCAGTGAATGAACTGTCCTCGTCTTCGCCATACTCAAGTGGAAAGTCATCACCATTTCTAAGGATCTCATGTTTCCCGACCCTGGATCTTTCGTTCTCTTCAAGGAAGTCATACCAGCCATTAAGTCGTTTGAAGTCAGTTACTGTTCGGGCAGACTGTTCGATCCTTCTGAGCATCTCACGCCTGATGTCACGCTTGAGTTTCTTTACACCCTTCGGTACCTGTATATCTCTCAGCCTCACGACTTCAGCAGGTACGTTGTTCTCCTCGTCGTCATCAATTTCTATAAGAGGTTTCTTTACAGGCTCTTTCGCCTCTTCTTCCTCCAGTGCAAGCGCCTCTATGGCTATCGGATCATCCCTGAAACCATAGTCCCCATATTCTTCATCCATCATGAGCATGTATTCTTCGTACCATGCCTCGCGAGATAATCCAGCCATTTATATAACCTCAAAAAATAATTTTGCGATTTCAGAAATTTTAGTTCCGTTTTACCCCTTAGATTTTCCCTATTAGTAGAGGGAGATTACGAGGTCATCATGTGCTAATCGGGAAAAGTTAAACATCTGTTCCGAACGTATGTTTATTATAAGACCTGTTCCTCCCTGTTTCAACAGGTATTTCAGTCATTCCATGACTGAGGGCAAAAAAACAGACACATCAAAATCACCCCTTACGCACTCATAGGATATATGAGCCGGCCGTTGTATCTTGCTCGCAAAAAACATGGTCACAACCAGAAAAAAACGTCGTTTTTCGCCCCGAGATCATACATCTTACCACTGGGTATAGAGGCGTTATTGTTTTGCACGTTATTTCTAAGTATCAGTTATCTCGAGATCGGAGGTGATACCAATGCCAAGAATGTCAAAGCGCGACAAGGAAGAATGGAACTACTTCCTGAATGATCGCGGGCGCATCACATATAACGAGCTGTGCCGTAAATGTGACCGTGAATGTAAGCAAAGCTTCAGAGCAGTGATAATTCAATGCCCTGAATACAATTCCAAACGAAGCAAAAGGAAACGGCAATGATGCCGGGAAAGGAGGCTTTATGCCTGAAAACAAACAAATTACTACTAATTTCAAAAGCGCAGAAGAACTCTTCTATAACCCTGTCGGTGGATGCAAGCCAGACATGATAGTCGACGGACTCATTCCAACAGGTCTGACCATAATAGCAGGTGCTCCAAAGTCATGTAAGAGCTGGCTGATGCTTAGGCTGGCTTTATCTGTCAGCCTGGGTGAACCATTCCTTGGACATGATGTCAATAAGTGTGATGTAGCATACTACGCACTTGAAGATACGGATGCAAGGCTCAAGAGCAGACTCTTGGATATAGGGACCGCTCCCCCATCGGGACTGATATACGCTACCTCAATAAAGGATCCATGCAATGATTTCATCAGTGATCTTGAGAGATGTCTGGACAGCAATCCGGGAGTCAGGCTTGTGATCGTAGACACACTGCAGAAGATCCGACACGGTGACCCAACATCGAATGCCAATCAATATGCATGCGAATATGAGGAGCTTGCACAGCTTAAGGAGATCGCCGATTACCGCAGGATTGCGATTGTGTTTGTACACCACACACGCAAGAAGCACGATTCAAAAGACGGCAACAATGATGTGCTGGGTTCATCAGCAGTCACCGGAACAGCCGATATGATTCTCATTCTCCGCAAGAATCGCGGCGGCACTGCAGGTACTCTCAGCGTGAGTGGACGTGATGCACCGGATATTGAACTTGTGATGCAGTGGCAGCATCCAGAGTGGCAGGTTATCGAAGAGAAGTCAGAAGAAGACATCGCAAGAGAGAATGTTCCTGAAATCGTATATAAGGTGGTCGACTACCTGATGGCTGAGGGTGGATTCACCGGCACAATGTCAGCCCTACTTAAAGAGATCGGTCTTCCTCATGTCAAGCCGCATGCTCTCAGCAGAGCGCTCTCGAAGTTCCATGACGAAGTGCTGCTCCCTCTCGGGATCACATATGATAGCGCACGCGTATCAAGTGAGCGCAACTATGTGTTCACAGTAGCTGAAGAACCTGCCGAAGGAGCAGACGAACATTTCTGCTCATATACAGATCAGGACTCCCTTGATAATGATGACGCTCGTGACGCTTATGACGCTTCCCTGCTCTAGGAGCGATATGCCGTCATTAGCGTCATTTCCGTCATATGGGAAGTTTACAGGTATTGCCACCTTGTATCGCCATCTCACAAAGAGGAACAACATCCGTGTATCGCCACGGGTGTTGCCACTATGGACAGCCGGAGGTCTGTCCATAAGAGTAGCGAGCATAGGCTATGTATCGCCAGCCACATTGTGGCAATACTCACACAGCCGCGGCACTGCACTTCGTGGCAATACCAGGAGGGGCTCTGCCCCTGCAACCCCTATCAGTTATTTCAGGATCAACTATGTGCGAAAACATATGACTAAGGAAAGGTTTTTTATATGACAAACAGACAGAGGAATCTCGGGATCAACATCAGAGTGACCCCGGAAGAAAAGAAAAAGATAGAACGTAACGCAAGAAAATGCAGACTGAATGTCTCAGAATACCTCAGGCAGATCGCTATGAAAGTCGTGCCTAAGGAACTTCCCGCAAAAGAAATTGAAGATAGTTTTCTCAGAATCAATGAAGTGATCAGGACTGTTAGCGACTTGAAGCGACAGTCACCGGATCCCGTCACTCAGAAATTCTGTGATGAGATCTACGCAGATCTGCTCAGGATCATGGTCGAGACACTGCAGCTTATGCGGCATATTTATCCAAAGCCGGAGGTGAAATCAGATGGCAACGACTAAAATATGGCCTGTCAGAGACAGCCTTAAGCGTGTCGTTGATTATGCATCCAATCCTGAAAAAACATCTGGAGCTGACCTAGCTTCTGTCATCAGGTACGCAATGAATGGAGACAAAACTGCCGCAGATAATGCAGGAGAAACTGAAAAGGCATGTTATGTCACAGGTGTGAATTGCTCT
>CACZAM010000043.1 GCA_902779185.1 uncultured Eubacteriales bacterium | reverse complement strand
AAGAAGCGGCAGCCTGCTCTTACAGCAGCCTCAGCTATCGCTTCTGTTCCTTTCATGAATACTCTTTCTGCCATATCGATCTCCTTTCCTATCTCCAGACCTCTATTGCAGACTCAGGGCAGATCTGGGCACACATCGCACATCCGATGCAGTCCTCAGGTCTTGCGGAAGTCGCATAGAGATAACCCTTGGAGTTAACTTTCCCGCCGATCTCGAGGCACTTCTTTGGGCACGAGATGACGCAGTAGGAGCATGATTTGCAGGCTTCGGTCGTGATTTCGATTCTTGCCATTAATATTCCTCCTTCTAAACAATATCTTATATGTATTTGTGCAATAAGGAATCCTCCCGCTTCGCGGGTCCCTCCTTGTTGCTTAATCAACCCACGAGTAGGTCAGGAAGAGGTCGAGTGGCACCAGAGACTTGCCGGTCATGGCCTGCGCTTCTTCGAAGATCTCCCTTCTGACACAAGCGCTGTTTACGACCGTGAAGCCGTCAAACAGCTCATCGATCCTGTCCAGTCCTTCCATGAATTCATTAACTGATGTTGCGTATCCGAGGTTCGGATTTCCGAGAATATATATATGATCGAGCCTCATGGACCCGAGAATATGCCGCATTGTACCGTCTATTGCATCGACGCTTTTTGTCCACGGCCTGTACGGATTTACGATGTAGACCGGAACAGAATCATCCTTGCTCAGGAGGTCGCTGTATGCGCCCGCAAATTTGGCAGCCTGATGGCCTCCGCCTATGTCGAGAAGTGTATAGTGATCAGATATGAGCGATACTCTGACTCCTCCCACCATTACAGGAGCGTCAAGATACTGCTCCTGATAGATGATGTTCACTCCCCTCTTCGCGAAATCCTGCTGCATGTCGCGGGATCTGTAGAGTGGCTTGGTCTGGTCGAGATCGAACAGATCTACCTGCTTCCCGGTCTTCTGCGCAAGCTTGTTTGCGATGTTGAGGATTATCTCGCTTTTGCCTGAGCCGGCTTCGCCGATAAAGACGAAATTCTTCTTCTCGTCCATCAGCTGTTCGAATGTCTTGTCTGCTTCGTAAAAAAGTCCCATTTGTTTAATCCTACAAAAATGGCTGTCCCTTTGTCCCGGAACAGCCTCATTCTATATTACCCGTTGGTATTGATTTTGCTAATTACTTATACAATGGTATTTAAGTTTTTGCAAGTAAAGATTGTGTGAAGATATGATATCATAGGAGCATGAAAATCCTGAGTATAACTGCACAAAAGCCGCACTCCACAGGTAGCGGCACATACATGACCGAGCTTGTAAAAGCTTTTGACCGCATGGGCCACAGTCAGGCTGTAGTCTGCGGCATCTTTCCGGATGACACAGTTGAGTTTCCGGAAGGTGTTTCCTGTTATCCTGTCTTTTTTACAGAAAAAAAGGCAGATCTTTTAGCGGCGCCCTGCAAGGCATCGCAGGCCAGGTTCAGCGCCCTGCCGTTCCCTGTCGTCGGCATGTCGGATATAATGCCGTACACTTCGACCCGGTACCGTGATCTTACTCCTGATATGATCGCTCAGTTTGAGGAGGCATTCATCGATGCGGCCGGGCGGGCAATCGCTGATCTTGATCCCGACCTCATCATCTGCCACCATTTGTTTTTACTGACCGCCCTTATCAGGAAGCATTTTCCGGAAAGGCGCATAGCCGGCATCTCACACGGCACTGATCTCAGGCAGATGATAAACTGCGATAACCTGCGCGATACAGTGAGACCATATATAAAAGATCTGGACTCCGCACTTGCCCTCCATGAGGAGCAGCGTGATCAGATAATCGAAATATTCGGGATTGATGAAAACCGCGTTTCGGTCATAGGCAGCGGATACAACAATAATCTGTTCAACACCGAAGGAAGAACTGAACGTAAAGGCGGAGAGCCTCTGCGTCTCGCGTACGCGGGCAAAATAAGCAGGCCGAAAGGCGTGCCGGAGATGCTCGCCGCGCTCGAAAGGCTGGCCGCGGACAGCAATGTCCCTGCGTTTGAACTCACTATGGCGGGCGGCTGCCAGGATGAAGTTATGAAGATGAAGCTCGAAGAACTGCCGGCGTGGGCGGAATGGCTCGGGCAGATACCGCAGCCCGCTCTCGCGGAGCTGCTCCGCCGGACGGACATCTTCATTCTTCCGTCTTATTTTGAAGGCCTGCCCCTTGTGCTCATAGAAGCGATGTCCGCCGGCGCGGTGCCGGTAAGCACCGATCTGCCCGGCATCAGGAGCTGGATAAGTGCAAACGTGGGCGGATCAAATGCCGTATTTGTTCCGATGCCGCAGATGAAGAGCATCGATGAACCATCAGATTCAGGCCGCAGCGCATTCATCAATGATCTTGTCTCTGTTCTCAGAGATACCATGACTGCGTTCACCTCAGGCACCCTTCCCGGACCGCTGCCTGACACCACAGCCATCACCTGGGACGGACTGGCTTCCAGACTCCTTTCGATCTGCTCATAAACAAACAGTCACTGGTATAGTAACTGACCTGCCAATGTCAGATTATATGATCCAACTTTGGCAGGTCAGTTTTATTATGAAAAAACTTACATTAAGTTCATTAATTTTTCACGATTGATGAGGAATCATGTGTTAATATTTTAGCCAATAAAAAAGGAGCGGACTATGGACAGAGATCAGGCAGCCACAATGATGACTAATGCTCTCAAGGGCTTTCACGGAAAGTTCAAGAGGATGTATGGTCAGTTTTGTGTGCGTGTAGATGAATACACTTTCCTCAGCACCGGAGGCAACAAGATACTTGCCGAGATCTCTGAAGATAATTATGAACTGTGCGATATCAGATCGGGCGAGCTGGGTGAGATATTCACAAAAAGAAGCGACATCAACGCTATACTTTTCGGCTGTACACCAGACGCTGTCGCAGTATCCGAAAAAGCTGATGCTGTTCCTGTTACCCTCGAAGATCTTGCCAGACTCACCGGCTCTGAGCTGAAGGTCATACCCGATGCATCTGCAGCAAACATCCTTGCAGCACTGAAAGACTCCTCGGTCTGCCTCATCAGGGGTACCGGCGTTATCGCAGCCGGTACAAACTGCAGAAAAGCCGTCGCAGGAGCCCATATAGTCGAAAAGGCATGTGAAGCAGAGATTCACGGCGAGATGCTGGGCGGCACCGTGCCAATCGAAAAAGCCCTCGCTGATGAATTCAGAAAGGACTTCGTTTCAGATTATATCAACCGTAATGAAGAGCCGAACGCAGAATATGTCAAATACAATGAAGAGGAGTTCGCGATCAGAGACAGTCTCATCTATCATGGCAAGGAGCTCGTAAGGCGCGACCTCTCATACGGATCCTGGGGAAACCTTTCCGTCAGACTTAACGACGATGAAATGCTTATCACACCTTCATCAATGGATTACTTCGACATCAGGATGGAAGATATTGTGAAGGTAAACATACACACGCTTGATTACGGCAACCAGCGCATCCCGAGTACCGAAGTCAGGATGCATGCCGCGGCTTACCGGGAGCTCCCTGACTGCAGGGCCGTTATCCAGACCAGATCTAACGCCATAAGCGTATTTGCCGCCTGCGAAGCGGGCTTTGCGCTGGGCGGAGGAGAGCTTCAGGAAATGATCGGTGATGTAAAGGTCACCGAGTACAGACTTCCCGGCTCGGAAGAACTTGCAGATTCCGTAGTATCCACCTTCAGGGATACTCACGCCTGTATTATCCCTCACCACGGAGCGGTTTTCTACGGTCCGTCGCTCGATGTGGTCCAGGCCATAGCAGAAGCAGTAGAGATGAAGGCGCGCAACCTTCTCTCCTTCGACTCAGGATTCTGACTGCTCCAGATTGTTTTTATATTCTCCATAGCTGAAGAACACCAGGCCGATCCAGATAATGGCAAAGGAAATCACCTGCACCTTGTCGATCGGCTCTTTATATGCAAAGATGCCGAGCAGAAGCGTGATCGTAGGACTGATATACTGAGCCAGTCCGATCACAAAGAGAGTCACTTTTTTGGCCGCGCTGCCGAAGAGCGCGATCGGTATGAGCGTAATGAGTCCGCTGAGATACATAAGAGCGTACTTTCCAGGCACTCCCAGACTCAGCGCCCCTATCCCTTTGGTCTCAATGTAAAATATTGCCATGAGCGCCGGAACAGCATAAAACATGGTCTCATAAACAAGTTCTATGAGCGGCGGCCTGTCCGTCGATTTTTTGATTGCGGAATAGCATGCCCAGGTGAACGCCAGACCGAGAGCGACTCCCGGTATCTGACCGTAATGGATCAGCATCACAGTGATAGAGATCAATGCAAAACCCATCGCAGTCAGGTTGTATCTTGTGAACTTTTCTCTGAAGATCACAACACCAAAAAGGCAGATCACGATCGGCTCTATGTAGTATCCGATCGAAGCCTGTATCATGTGGCCGGTCGTCATGGCCCATATGTACGTGCTCCAGTTAGCTGTGAGAAGCAGACCCGCCGCCAGATATCTGGTGAACACGCCTTTTCCCCTGAGCGGCTGCCAGATTTCTTCCCTCGAATACCTCATCCTGGCCGCTATATATGAAAACACGAACATGGTCACGATGCGGTAGAGGATGATGATCCATGACGGGATCGGCACCAGCGCCTGCCAGTATACCGGGCAAACTCCCCAGAACAGCTGACATGCCAGAACGCATATGAGGCCGGTCCTGTAATCACTGTTATTTTTGTTATTTATCCCAACGCTCTTTTCATCCATCAAAGCATTATGCCCTTACAGGCCGAGTTCCTCCTCAACGAGTCTTACGGCGATCTTGATGCAGTCATCACATGATGTAAACGCTTTACCATTATTGCCGGTCTTTATCTCCTTGCATATAAGAGCGCCTGCGCGTTCAACGAATTTCTTCTGCATTATGCCTGCGATCCTCGTCGTCTTCGCCTTTGTCATGCCTGCTCTTTCAGTGTTTCCATCGCTGTGAACGAGACCGGCAAGCATGGCAGCTCCGCTGATTGCTCCGCATACTCCCTGCGCAGTACCCATACCTGCTCCGAAACCTTCTCCCATTTTATAAAGAAGAGACTCGTCGATCCCTACCTCATCAGCAAACACGCAGACTACCGCCTGGCAGCAGTTAAAACCGTTTCTGTGCTTTGCGGAAGCTTGTTCAGCTCTGTCCATATTAATATCCTCCTGTTGTAATTCTTGACTTACGACGAATATGATACCATATTTTTTGCAACACTTTACCCTTTTTAAGATACTATATATATGAGAGCTCTTAAAAAGCATCGATAATGCCTATATGAGGATGACCAAATGGATGAAAAACTTATCAGTGAAGCTATAGCCGGGAGCAAGGAAGCATTCTGCACGCTCTACGGTCAATATAAGGACAGGCTGTATCGCTACGCTCTTTACAGGCTCGGTGATCCGACCGAAGCCGAGGACGCGGTGAGCGAATGCGTGCTCGCTGCGTGGCAGCGTATCGGCAGTCTGAGAAGCGAAAAGGCTTTCGGGTCGTGGATCTTCAGAATACTCTCCAATTGCTGTGCCTCCAGGATCAGGGAAATGATCGGAACGCGCGAAAGTCTCGGGCACATCTATGAAGCAGGCGCAGAAGGAGCTTCCGCTCCCGCCTCTCTTTCCATCGAGCTGACCGAAGCGCTTTCACAGCTCGGGGAGGAAGAACGCAACATCGTATTGCTCAGCATCATAGGCAGCCTTAACAGTACGGAAATATCATCGCTCACGGGCCTTGCCCCGGGAAGTGTCAGATCCAAGCTGTCAAGAAGCCTGACGAAGATGCGTGAGTTCTTATCATAAGGAGTATCAGGATGAATAAAGATCATGATTACATAAAAGAATTGTTTGACGGCGACGGCATAAAGGCTCCGGAGAGCCTTTCAGAGGAGAATATGCTCGCCATGCTCAACGCCGCGGAAGAAAAGCGGGAGGAAGTTAAAGAAGAGAAGGTCTTCGAGCCGAAGCGCGCCAGACGCCGGTCTTCCATGAAGAGGTGGATCGCAGTAGCAGCGGTAGCGGTCATCGCCGTATTCGGGATCAGCGGACTGAGGGATATGATGTCCGGCCCTCCTGACACTTCTCTTGTCGGCGATGAGCTATATACTTTCAAAAGTGAAAACGAGATCGAAAGGCTGCTCAGAAGCATGGACAGCAGTCCGGGTTTCAGCCCTTTCAGATCAGGCCGCCAGTTAGCCGAAGAAGAGCTTGTTGAGTATGAAACCGCACCCCTTGAGGATTCCGGTGCCACGACCGGTGATTTCGACACTTCTGTAAACGCAAAGTCTTCGGAAGCAGGCGGACACTCGGAGACATATCTGCAGGTGGACGATGTCGATGAAGCGGACATAGTCAAGACCGACGGAAAATACATCTATTACGTAACGGGCAGTCGTGAGGTAGTCATCCTCTCCGCTGAAAACGGAAAGACAAAAAAGCTCTCTACTATCGGAAACAACGGCATCGAGAACTACATAAATGATATATATGTAAAGGGAGACAGACTGATAACCGTTGGTACTATATATAAGAATGACAGCGACGAGTCTTCCTCAGGCATAGTCGTATATGACATCAGCGACCGCAGCAAACCTGAAGTCATGTTCGACTTCAGCCAGACCGGCAGCATACTCTCGAGCCGCATGGTGGGAGACTGTATATACCTCGTTACCAATGACTATGTCTACAGAGGAGGCCGCAGTGTGCCTCTGTGCGGCAGCGGTGAAAAACTCAGTAGCGTTGAGGCGACAGATATCTGCTGTGTTCCTGATCCTCACACCGCTTCGTATATCGTACTCAGCGCAATCGATACATCTTCGGGTGCCAGAGGCAAATCAGCAACCAAGGCCATCTTTGGCGCAAGTGAGCAGATATACTGTAACGACCACAATCTTTACTGCACATCGATGGAATGGACGGATGACAGTGATACATACTATACACGCATTGTCCGCGCCAGCCTGGACGGCCTCAAGGTAAAAGCAGACGCTACCACAAAGGTTCGCGGTTACGTTGATTCCCAGTTTTCAATGGATGAACGTGACGGATACTTCCGCATTGCCACCACATCGCAGCGCGCAGGCATGGATGTGAACAACCTGTACGTGCTCGACTCAAAGCTGAAGGAAGCCGGCAAGGTGACCGGATTTGCCCGCAACGAGAGCATAAAGGCAGTCCGTTTCATCGGCAGCAAGGCATACGTTATAACATATGAAGCTATCGATCCGCTTTTCATAATCGATCTTTCGGATCCTGCAGATCCCCGCATCGAAGGCGAGGTTAAGATCGACGGCTTCTCCACCCTGCTCATCCCGGTAAGTGAAAGCAGGCTGCTCGGTATCGGTCACGCGACAGGTGACAACGGTTACGGCGGAGAATATGACAGCGGGCTCAAGCTTGCGCTCTTCGACATATCCGATCCGTCGGAGCCTAAAGTTCTCGACAGCAAGGAATTCAAGGATATGTCGAGCATCGCGCAGTATGATCATCACGCGCTGATGGTCAACGGAGAAGCAGGATACTTCGCTATTCCTTACGAAGTATGGAATTACGTGGATACCGGCGACATTGAGCTCATCGAAGACGCAGAGGAACCTTCAGAAACATCCGGTTCGGAGAGTTCCGAAACAGATGTCCTGGCAGAGCCTGAATCCACATATGAAACAGGAGTGCTGCTCTTCAAGGCCGGTGATACCATCAATTCAGTTGACAGGCACAGTCTTGACAGCTCCGCAGTCTGCAGAAGCGTGTACATAGGCGACTGGGTATATGCCCTTGACAACAGTGGAAATGTACAGAGTTTCAAGCCGTCATTCTAAGTATATTTGCAATAGTAAACCCGTGATAGTAGAATATATGCGATCATGGCTTACGATGGAATCATTACATATGCTATTGCAAAGGAATTAAAAGAACGCATCGTGCCCGGCAAAGTAGAAAAAGTCTATCAGCCGGGTCCCGAGGATCTTTTGGTGCACATCCACACCCAGCGTGGGAATGTGCGCCTTTTCATTTCATGCAACAGCAGCGCCGCCAGGGTCTGCCTGACCGGAGGCAGTTACACGAATCCGGAGCAGCCGCCTACATTCTGCATGCTTCTCAGAAAGCACCTGCAGGGAGGCCGCATAACCGATGTTCGGCAAAAGGATGCTGAACGCATAATAGAAATAGACATCGAAGCCCAGAACGAGCTCGGTTTTTCGGTATGCCGCAGGCTCATAGTCGAGATAATGTCCAAACACAGCAATATTGTGCTGATCGACATCGAAAGCGGCAAAATAATCGACGCCATAAAGCGCATTTCCATAGATGTGAACAGATACCGCCAGCTGCTCCCGGGCATGATATACAAATATCCTCCTGCTCAGGACAAGCTGCCGTTCAGCGAGGTGGATGCGGAAACGCCCCTTCCTCACGACGACCGGGCTATCATGGCGCGCATCGCCGGTATCTCACCTTCCATAAGCCGCGAGATGCTCGCGGGATGCTACACGACTCATGATGCTTCTGTCATTTCCGTTGTTCCTGCAAGGAGACTCCTGGATATCATTTCTTCGATCGATGACGGCAGCGCTAAGCCCCGTGTATATGTCGATGACGAAGGTACTCCAAGAGAGTTCCACATCACCCCGCTTACCGAATTCGAAGAGCTCGACACACTATTCTTCGATACCGTATCGGAATGCGTCGATTACTATTTCACGAACCGTGTGGCTTCCAACATGGTGCGCCAGAAGTCGATGCCTCTCCTGAAGTCGGTGCAGGCTTCTCTCAGCAAGGCGCTCCTCAAAAAGAAAAAGCTGTCGGAAGATCTGCTCAGCGCGGAGAATTCCGAGAAGTACAGGCTGTACGGAGAACTGCTCACGGCTAATCTGCACCTCATAAAGCCGGGTGACCGCAGAGTGCGTGTCATCAATTACTATGACGGAAGCGAGATCGAGATCCCTCTCGATGAGAAGATCTCCGCTTCTGCCAATGCGCAGAAGTATTTCAAGAAATACTCCAAGGCGAGGACCGCGATACACGAAAAGCAGGCTCAGCTTGAAGACAACGACAAAGACATCGAATATCTCGAGTCCGTGATACAGAACATTGAAGCTGCTGACAGCGTTCCCCTGCTTGAGACTATAAGGGACGAGCTTGAGCAGACCGGCTATGTCAGGAGGCGCCAGAAAGCCTCACAGCGGAAGAAAAAGAACCGCAGGCCTGAGCCTCTGAAATATACGCTCAGTGACGGCACGGAGGTTCTGGTCGGTCGCAACAACATGGACAATGACTGGCTCACAATGAAGTTCGCCTCCAAGACAGATGTATGGATGCACACCAAGGACATCCCGGGCTCCCACGTGATAGTCAGACTGGAGGATGGCCGCAATGTGAACGATCTGCCGGCTGAGCTCATCTACGAAGCCGCGTCGATAGCCGCGTTTCACAGCAAGGCTGCAGGCAGCGACAACGTACCTGTCGACTACGTACCGGTCAGATATGTCAAGAAGCCTAACGGTGCAAAACCGGGCATGGTGATATTCACCCATAACCAGACAGTGTATGTGACACCGAAGCTGCCTGATTCAAAAAAAGAAAAGTAGTGAAATCGCTTTCCAAAAGGAGTACAATAGTCGTGCGCGATAAAAGCGCACGATTCACACGGTCTGTTAGCTCAGCTGGGAGAGCGCATGGGTCACAACCATGATGTCGAGGGTTCGAGTCCCCCACAGACCACCATAAAAGCGCTGAGGTCATTCAGACATCAGCGCTCTTTATTTTGTTTCATTATATCTGACGATCGTATTAAGCGCCCTTATATTTGAAAATCATCATGGTGATGTCATCAAACTGCGGCGCATTGCCCGCAAAGCTGTCGATTTCCCTCTTGACCGTCATCAGCAGCTCATCCGTATTAACATCCTTGTTAATGTTCAGAGCATCTATCATTCTCTCCTCTCCCATGAGTTCCATGCTTTCATTGGTAGCTTCGGTAACTCCATCGGTATATACGAACAGGCTGTCTCCCGGACTGAGCGTGAAATCATGTTCCCTGTATTTTAATCCTTCCAGAGTAGCCACCGCAGGAGAGTGTCTGTATTTTATTATCTCGAAATCTCCGTCTGCTCTTCGGAGCGCAGGATGCTCATGACCGGCATTGGCTGCTACCCCTTTGCCGGTAGTAATATCTATTACAGCAAGCCATACTGTAACGAAGTGTCCGGTATCATTGCCTTCAAGGAGCTGCATGTTGACCCTCTCAAGTGCCTCACCCGGACTGCGCCCGGCCTGTACTGCAGTTTTGATAAGTACTTTTGATATCGCCATGAACAGCGCAGCCGGCACTCCCTTGCCTGACACATCGGCCATGACAAGAGCGATATGAGTATCATCTACCATAAAGAAGTCGTAGAAGTCGCCTCCTACCTCCTTGGCAGGCATCATGAATGCGTAAAGCTCGAATTCATCCCTGTCAGGGAACGGCGGGAAGATGCTTGGCAGCATGCCCTCCTGGATGCGTTTTGCAACATTCAGCTCGGTGCCTATGCGTTCCTTCTCCGCGGTGACGGCCGACAGCTCCAGGATATATTCATGGAGATCCCTGTCCATCTTTTTGACCGCATCCGCAAGCTCTTCTATCTCGTCTCCGGTATGTATGTCGATATCTACCTCATTGTCGCTTTCAAGGTTTTCAATCATCTTCCCGGTACTTTTTGTCAATTGTGTTATTGGCTTGATGATATTTTTCTCTATAAATGTGTAGAACAGGGCCTGCGCGATCAGTGTGATAGTGAATATTGCCGCAAGTACAAGCAGCATATACATAACGATGGTCCTTCTGAGGCCGGGAATCGAGAGGTCTACTCCCACGACAGCCACAGGGTCTCCCGAACTGTTGAATATCGGAGAGTATGCCGATGCTATGTGTCCGTATGTTTTATCTTTCTGTATGCTGATCTTTTCAGGCGGATCCTGGCGGAATATCTCAAAGGTAGCAGCCTTGCTCTCCTCACTCATATATTCTTCATGATGTCCCAGCTCACACGCGCCTTCAACGTTGACCGCGTCCCATACATAAACAAGATCGTTTTCATATGGCACAAACACATAGTAATACTTAAGATTTGTCTCCAGCTGGGTGACATTCAGAAAATCCAGGATCTCGTAATAATACTCATCCTTTTCTCCTGTCTCGACATATCCGAGCACCCTGTCACCGTCAATAATGTTTGCGGCAGTCCGGGCAAAGTCAAAAGCCTGCTTGCTGTAGTTGCGCATCTGTGAATGCAGATATTGAGCGCCGACTAGCGCGCTCGTGGCAATTACAAGTGAAGCGGCAAACAGCACAATACTTTTAAGGAGCTTTTTATTCAGACTTGTTTTTCCGGTTTTGTTCATGATGCCCTTATCTCCGGCAGCTTCTTTATTCTCTTAGCTAAAAAGATCGCTTTCATTATCTTATAGTAATGTGCGATGATGAGCGACACCAGCAGGATCGCGAGTGACAGCAGCATTGTCTGCCATAAAGGAAGTATCTGTGTGCCGTTCTCTATATACAGTATAACATTAGTGATAGTCCGCACGAACACCCAATGAATGCAATATATCGACGTTATGTTTGTGCTGACTTCCCTGAAGAAGCCTATTAATCCGGCATCCATTACACGTGACATTCCGTGCCAGACCCCAAGCATTCCGATATCAAGGCAAAGACAGATACAAACATCCCATATCTTCATGTGATAATAACAGTTCTGACCTTCACCGAACATGCCCCAGCCGAAATGTATTCCTATTGGAAAGTACATCAGTGCTATTATGAGAGCCGGAACAGAAACTAAACGATAGAACTCTCTTTTGTTTTTTAACCTGATAAGGACCTTTCCGAACATAAACCCTGTAACCGGGAATATCAGCCATGTCATCAACGGAAAGTCCGATATCACCAGTCCTGTAGCGTCATCGGTTCCTATGAGATACCCGAGGAATATATTGCCGAACATCGAATGTGTATCAACATCACCTATAAGTGTGGTTGCCAGAGTCATTACAGCAGCGATCCCAAGCATCGCTCCGTCAGAAAGCCTGAAGTACCTGAAGACCGCAATGGTGACAATAGCCAGCCCGGCAAACAGCAGTACGTCATTTCCGAACCATCTGTAATACAGCGGTTCAATGAACTGCCCCGTATCACCGCTTATCTTATAACCTATCAGGTAAGGAATAAGGAATCTGCATGTATTGCTGAGGTAGAATACGCCTATCAGTATAAATCCGCGCTTCAGCTGCTGTCCCACGGTGGTCCTTCTGCTGTATACAATGCCTATACCCATTGCGAAAAGATACATCGGCGCGCTGAAAGGTCCTCCGATAATAGAATCGAAAAGATAAGGGATGCCGCTGCACAGCCCCTCATCGCTTGTACATTCTATTATGCAGTGTATGAACGGCAGCATGAGCACCATCTGGGCTTTTGCAATATCTACATCGGCCTGCCGTCCAGTATTGACCGGCCTATCTGCCAGCAATCCATCGATACGCTTAAACATGAGCATATTTTACCAATTTTAATCCTCCATTGCACTCAAAATCGTTGAAGAAGGACCCATTTCAATAGTATATTTTATTCATGAAAAAATTTATTTATCCTTTGATCGGAGCGATCGTCATAATCATCGACCAGTTTACCAAATATCTCGTCAGGGCAAACATGCAGCCCGGTGACAGGATCCCTGTCATTGGTGACTGGATGAGTATTTATTATGTGCAGAATACCGGGACAGCATTCAGCATGTTCAGAGGGAATCAGTTCGTCACAGTCTTTCTGACATCTTTGCTCATAATTCTGTGTATTGTTTTTATAGTAAAGGAAGCCCGGGATGGAAAGAGGCTGATCCCTGTTCTCTTCACTTTTGTTGCCGCAGGCGGAATATCAAACATGATCGACAGGCTCTCGCTGGGCTACGTGACCGACATGATATCCTGCGGAAGCTTTGCCGTTTTCAATGTGGCGGACATAGGGGTTACCTGCGGATGCATTCTCACTATGATCGCGCTGCTGATTCTGTACAGGGATGAGGGCAAGGAGGCTTAGATGTCAGATTACATTCTTACGGTAAAAGCCTCTGCTGATGATGCGGGAACAAGGCTCGACGCTTTCATAGGATACAATACCGATGAACTCTCAAGAAGCTATGCTGTGAAGCTTATCGAAAAAGGGCGCGTGAACGTGAACGGTGAGACCGTTACCTCAAAAAAGCGCGCTGTTTCAGAGGGAGATACGGTGACAATAGACATGCCTGAGCCGGAAGCTCTCGAGATAACTGCCGAGAACATCCCTCTTGATATAGTTTACGAGGATGACGATGTGGCAGTGATCAACAAACCACGCGGAATGGTGGTGCATCCGGGTCCGGGAAATCCTTCAGGCACCCTTGTGAATGCCATTATGTACCACATGGGAGATTCACTGTCCTCCATCAACGGTGTCATACGTCCGGGCATAGTACACAGAATAGATAAGGACACGAGCGGCCTGCTGATGATAGCCAAAAATGACAGGGCGCATGAATCTCTCGCTGCCCAGCTGAAGGAGCACAGTGTCACCAGGGAGTACACCGCTCTTGTTTATGACAATATACGCGAAGACGAACTGACCATAGAAGAACCTATAGGCCGTGATGAGCGTAACCGTATGCGTCACGCTGTGAACGGAAGCGGCGCGAGGAATGCCGTCACACACATAAAAGTACTCGAGCGCTTCGGAAAATACACGCTCGTCAGGGCAAAACTGGAGACAGGACGCACCCATCAGATAAGAGTCCATATGACATATCTGCATCACCCGCTTGTGGGAGATGAGCTTTACGGGCCGCGCAATCAGTCTTCAAAGATCGAGGGAATCGAAGTGCACGGTCAGCTGCTCCACGCGGGTACTCTCGGCTTTATACATCCGTCAACCGGAGAATACCTTGAATTCCATTCGGATCTCCCGGAAGTATTCGAAAGCGTACTGGCAAATCTTAGACATTAAAAAACCGGCAGAAGCCCAATGTCATTAAGTTAATGACAAAAAGAATCAACTGGGAACTGCAGAATATGTGGATCCCAGTTTTTCATTGCGTGAATATCGATTTTGAATCTGC
>CACZAM010000042.1 GCA_902779185.1 uncultured Eubacteriales bacterium | reverse complement strand
GGGAGTTTTTATTCGGCTGCACGCAGATGGAAAAGCGGCTTCCGAGATCATCTCCGAGGTCGCACTTGGCTGCGTTGCTGTAGCCTCCTTCACCAGGGCCATAGTGCAGTTCCTTGTACCAGTGGACCGTGTATTTGCTGCCCACTTTGCCGTTAAATGCCGAAACTTCCTGCGTCACCAGCGGCATCGCTGATCCGAGTACCATGACCAGGGCAAGTGTCATGGTCAGCAGGCGCTTGAACGCGCCGATAATCTTGTTGTCTGTCATTGCATCTTTCTCCTTTCGCTGAGTTAGATCATCATGAATGCGAGGATGATCACCGGCAGGCTGATAAGGATCATGACTCCTGTCAGGATCCAGGACAGTCTGTTGGCTGCCTTCTCACTGAGATACAGCTGCATGCCGGCATCGTCCGTGCAGATGATCACGTCGTCGTTTGCTTTGTTGTCTTTTTCTTTCGTCATATGGTTTCCTTTCCGGGCACACAAAAAGGCGCCCGGTCATTCATGATCCGGACGCCCCGTATATATGCTCTTAGTATTAATTATTATTATCTTCTCTTCGGACAGTAACTGGTAGTTGTATAGGTGGGGTTACAGGGGAGGATTTGCGCAAATTAGCGCTCACTGCAAACCCCATCAGAAAAACTGCTATTATCTTGCATCATCTCTTTCCCGCTGTCTCTGTCTATGCCTGCCATAGAACTCCATGGCCGCTGCAACATAATCCTCCCTCTTGGATACAGGCAAATCAGGTGGAAATAGTTTGTTGAATCTGTCTCCTCTGAGCACTATTCTTTCTTTTTGGTTCGGTTTTTCCTCCACCATGATAACCTCAATGGATTCCGGCGTTAGTTTTCCGGTTTCGCTCATCTGTCTCATTCGCTTCGCCTGAGCGTGTGAAGGTGTACATTGTTCCATTTCTATACATTCCCATATGTGACCTTGAGCAAGCTTCGGAATATATGACAGCTCTACCGCAGGTCTCATTGCTATCTGGCCCTCATCGACCATATCTAGCAGTTCCGGAATGAGTTCGGTGAGGCGGATATACTTTCTTACTTGCTCATGGCTTTCTCCTACTTGCTCACCCAGAAGTTCCCGACTGGTTTTTCCATCATAATCCTGCAACACTGTTGCCGAATTTCTCTTGGGTCTGCCTGGCAATCGTTTCATCGCATCAAGCCTCATCTTGTACGCAAAGGCTTTCTCGCTCGGAAGAATCTTGGTGCGCTGAAAGTTGCTCTCGACCATGAATATCGTGGCTTCATCACGGTTCATGTCCACTACTTCACATCTAAGTGTATCAAGGCCTGCTAATTGACAGGCTCTGTATCTCCTGTGTCCGGAGAGCATCTCATATCTGCCATCTTCTTTCTTTCGCACCGTAGCAGGCGTGAGCACTCCATTCGTTCTGATGGATTCTGACAGATTCATCATGTCTTCATCATCCTGCACTCTGAATGGATGATCAGGGAACGGATCGATCTCTTCGAGAGGTATTTCATATATCCTCTTGAGCTTCGCATCGTCTCTTTCTTCCTGTGATGAGAACAGCTCATCGAGCGATGGCAGCCTCATCTCTATGCTTTTCTCGTTCGGCAAGCCTCATCACCTCCTTTGTGAGTGCCTCATATGCCTTTGCAGGTTTGGAGTCACGATCATATTCATAAATGCTTTGTCCGGCTTTGGATGCCTCAGCAGCTTTGACAGCAACCGGTATCTGAGCATCGAAGATCCTGATCAGCATCCCGTACTTCATTCTGATGGTATCAATGACCTCTTTTGCAAGATTAGTTCTGTTATCCACCAGTGTCATGACTATACCGCCTATTTTCAGTTTATCGTTGGTATGATTCCTTACCATGTCGATGCTCCTCATTAGCTGTGTCATACCCTTAGCGGGCAAATAATGGGCTTGTACGGGGATTATTACACTGTCGGCGGCAGTCAGGGCATTTATAGTGATCATGCCCAGAGAAGGCATGCAATCGATCAAGATATAGTCGTAGTCACTTTTTACTGATTTCAGCAGATTATCCAGAACTTTCTCTCTGCTCATTGCATTGACTAGCCTCGTTTCCATGGATGAAAGGTCCAGATTGGAAGGGATGATGTCAAAGCCCTCGTTATGGTGGATAACAGCATCCTTCACAACGGGTTTATAGTTCTCAGTTGCAAGATACATAAGCCTGCCAAGCGAGTTTTCCTGTTTATCCCCCTCGATCCCTGCAGAAGTCGTCAGGTCGCTCTGAGGATCTGCATCGACAAGCAGAACTCTCTTTCCCTGCCTTACCAGACCTGCCCCGAGATTTAGGGTGGTAGTCGTCTTACCGACACCTCCCTTCTGATTACATATCGCTATCGTCTGTGCCATCCAACCACCTCCTAGTCTGACCTACGCTCATCTTCATAATGGAAATCATCGAACATGTTCTCGATGGAGAACCATTCGAAGATATCCGTGTCGAAAAGAATATCGAAGAAGACAAAATAGGTATCTTCATCATATTTGGAGCAGAGCTCAAGCATATCCAAATCTTCAGCAATATCCACCATTCCTCTCGCGAGAAACATTGCCTGAAGCATAGGCACTACTGATTCCGGATCGGCATCTTCAATCCTCCTGACTATCTGCTTTAGTGTCGACATTTCCATACCGTCTGCCATATCCTCAAATCTTGCTGCTGTCTTATGAGCAATGTGTATGGCGATATCGCAGCAGAGCATCTCTGCATCTGTAAGCCCAGGGACTTTTTTCTCTTCTTTGCATCCTGTATCCTTTTCCACTTCGTAAAACTCCTTATTTTTGATATCCGCTCTCCTCCTGAATTCATCCGGATCGATTACTATAGTGTCGCCTTTCAAAAGACTTACAATCGTTCCTGCCATATTCAGTTTTTCTTTATCCTTTGCGTTCATAAATAATTCCTTTCTCCGGTTATCTCGGCTGCATAATAAAAGCCCCGCACCAAATTGTGCAGAGCCATGTATTGAACAGCGAGCTGAAGAAAGGATCATTACTCTACGAACTTTATAAGAAGATCATCTACAGCATCGGTGTATCTTCCCTCAGATATAAGCTGGTTCTTGAGTTCGACCAGAGCCATTACGATTATCCGGATCTCATCGTAAGTGAATTTGAATTTCGGCTTAAACATCGTGATCACTCCTTCCTTTAACTTGTTTATGCTTTTCATAATTGTTTTTCAGTATGATTATAGATACTGTATAGATCAGACGACAAATGTACGATTTTGTGGGTTCGATTCCCTGCATCCCAAAGGGAATCAAAGCCGTCTTCAAATCATTGAAAATCCAACATTTTATTCTCTTCGGATAGAACTTCGATTCCGTACAACCGCACGGGACATCCCACCATTTTTACCCCAACGCCTTGGACTTGAGTGGACTTTTTTGGACTTGAGTGGACTTGAGCCACAAGCTTCAAATGCAGTGTTTTCAACGAATTTAAGCAATATAAAGGACTCCGGGATTTATCTCCGGAGCCCGATTTATGGAGCGGGTGAAGGGAATCGAACCCTCGACGTAAGCTTGGGAAGCTCAAGTTTTGCCATTAAACTACACCTGCGTATTACGGCACTTTCCATGCCGCTTATACAGTATACCGCAAAAGTCGCGTCTTGTCAGTTGATTTTTCACGGTAGTTTTTTGAAGATGATTTCTATGCCGATACAAATTCTTTGTAAATTGCACGGATCGCTTTTTCAAAGTCTGCTGCTTCAACACCGACGATCACATTGATCTCGCCTGTACCCTGATTGAGCATACGGATATTTACTCCGTTTTCAGCCAGCGCTCCGCAGATCCTTGCTGAAGTACCGACGCTGCGGAACATTCTGCGGCCAACGATCGCGATCATTGAAATGCCTTCTTCGACGTTTATTTCGTCAGGCTTGAGCTGCACTTTGAACGATTCGAGTATCTCGTCGAGCTTGTCCTCCAGCTCGCTGCTTGCAATGACCATGGAAAGCGAATCTATTCCCGTAGGAATGTGGTCGAAACTGACTCCCGCGTCCTCAACTATTGCCAGTGCCTTTCTCACGAATCCGACTTCGTTGTTCATCATGGTCTTGTAGATCGAGATGACCGTGAAATCGCGCTTTCCTGCTATTCCGCTTATGATGCTGCCATCATCCGCGCCTTTATTGGAGATCACCGTGCCCGGATCCTCAGGCTTGTTGGTATTGCGGATGTTGATCGGTATGTCAGCCATTCTTGCAGGGAATACCGCGTTTTCATGCATAACGCTGGCTCCCATGTACGACAGCTCTCTGAGTTCCATATAGGAGATATTCTTGATCGGCAGCGGATCGTCCACTATACGCGGATCTGCCATGAGCATGCCCGATACATCAGTCCAGTTCTCATAAACCGATGCATTCGCCGCTCTTGCAACAAGAGAGCCGGTAACGTCTGATCCTCCCCTGGAGAAAAGGCAGATCTTTCCGGTTTTTGCATAGCTTCCGTAGAATCCCGGAAGTACTGCCCTTTCGTGCTTCGCGAGCTCTGCAGACAGTGCTTCGTTGGTCTCCTCGATAAGCAGTCTTCCCTTACTGTCAAACAGTATCAGATCCTTTGTATCCACGAAATCGTATCCGAGATATGCGGATATCAGACGGGCTGAAAGATATTCGCCGCGGCTGACTATGTAATTGCCCGAGCAGTCGTCATCAATGTTGCTTCGTATCTCTTTGAATTCTGCATCGAGATCAACATCTATGCCGAGCTCATCCGCAATAGTCGTATATCTTTCCTTTATAGGAGCCATAAGCGGCTCATAAGGAATGTTATTGTCTATAACTGCCTTGAGCATTATGAGCAGATCGGTGATCTTGCTGTCTCCGCTGTATCTCTTGCCTGGTGCAGATACCACTACATATCTGCGCTCAGGATCAGCTTCCACTATCTCCCTTATCTTCCTTATCTGTGCAGGATCTGCGACAGAAGATCCTCCGAATTTAAGTACCTTTACATTCACTTCCAATGCCCTCCTTATTGTTATCGTTAGTATTGCCTTTTTCTTTTGCGACTGTCAGTATCGCGATACCCGCAAGTATGGCTGCCGTGCCGCCTATTTCTGTCGGATGAAAGCTCTGGTTAAGCATAAGTACTGATGCTGCCAGAGCCGTCACCGGTTCAAACAAGTTATAAACTCCTCCGCGCACCGGACCCACGATGCTCGTTCCGTAGAGGAAAAGCGCGAACGCAAACGCGGCTCCCGGGAGGATTATGAATATCATGCCGGCTATCAGCGTGCCGTCCCACTGCGCAGGGAAGTTCCAGAGTTTGCAGAACGGAGCAATAAAGATGCCTCCGAGGAACAGCCCCCAGCCCACCGTCTCAAATGTACCGTATCGCTTTATGAGACCCGCAGGCAGTGTGATATACAACGCGCAGCAAAGCGCGGATATGAGGCCGGATACAAGCGCGAGCGGATGCACAGCAAGGGCCCTGAAGTCTCCATGTGTTGAGATGAGGAATGATCCTGCTATTACGAGCGCGAGCGCGCCAAGCTCTGCCGTGAACGGTTTGCGACGCTCTTTTATGATGACATAAATGAGCACGAACACAGGTGCTGTCTGCTGTATCGCGGATGCGATGCCCGCGTTGCTGTAGTCGATCGAAATATAATATGTAGGCTGGCAGAGACCGAACGCGAATATGGATATGACAAGAAGCCTTATCACCGACTTCCTGTCCTTCCATATATCAAAAAGGCCGTTACGGTTTCTGATCAGCGCGAAGATGAGCAGCACAAAACCCGACATTATCATGCGGAAGTTGACCATCCACATCGTATCGATACCACGGGCCATGAGGTATTTGCTTACTACCGCATTGAGTCCCCACAGTCCCGCGCCGAGCAGGGTTATAAGTGTGCCGCTTAACATTTCATCAATATCAGTTTGCAGACTCTACAGTTATATCAATGGTTCCGGTTGCATTCTCTGTCACGGTAGGCTTTATCATGAATGATCCTGCGCCAAAGCTTACAGCCTGCTGGTTAGTTCCGCTCAGATATGCCGTATATGTGGCTTCTCCCTCTAAGTCCGGAACCTCATCCGGGTTGTCCATGCCCTCGGCGCTGATGAACTCAACCGTAATTTCGCCCGACTCAAGCTTCGTGTCGATGGCGACCTGTTCGCCCTCTTCAACCTCAAGTGTTCCTGTTACAAAGAAATCTCCCGTATCAGCTTTCACGGCATTGATGGTCATATGCTTATCATCATCTGCCACACCACTGAATTCTGATTTGCCGCATGATGTCATGGCGATCATCGATACAGTCAGCACAACTAAGGCCACAATTGAAATTAATCTTTTCACAGTAACTACCTCCGATTTTGATAATTGTTTATTATATCCCAATCTGTGCCCTTTGTTAAATCAGTCTGATTCCTCCATAGCGGATCTGATCAGCGCAGGAAGCCTGCGGCATTTATCCTTTGAGCAGGCAGCGATCGACACTCTGGCGCCTTTGTCGAACGGTATGAGAAACACATTCTTTTCGCTGAGCCTGTCGCAAAGCCCGTCAGGGTCATTGCAAGGGACCATCACGAAGAATCCCGCGCTGAACGGTACCGTCTCAAGTCCGCACTTCGCCGCCTCTTCTTCAAACGCCCTTCCTCTCGCGAGCAGCATGCCGCGCGCCTTTGCCCTTTCGGCTTCAACTTCTGCCAGAAGTCTTTCATCAGAATAGATGCTTTCTATGACTTCCTGCGGAGCTCTCGGAGGATTAGACCATGTTGCTCTCGACGAGAAAGTGTTGATCCTTTCGAATTCCTCCGCAACTTCAGGGCTGTGCGCTAGGCATATCATGGCCGCGCATCTTGCTCCGTAGAATGTAAAAGTCTTGGAAGCGCTGTAAGCTATTATCGGTAATATATTTGCCCTAAGGTTATCTATAACGCTGTAGAAACCTCTCACTTCATCAGGCTCTCCCGCGTAGTCGATATACGCGACATCGAGCACCAGAGCGATCTTTTTCTCAAGCGGGACTTCATCGAGCACCCTTTTGACTCCGTACCAGTCGTCCATGGTGAGAGCGTAACCGGTAGGATTGTTTGCCGGCGTGTTGAGGATTATCACCAGATGTTCCTGATTCCTCGTGAGCTTCTTCACCTTGTAATCGAAGTCTTCGATGTTGAAGCGCCCGTCCTCATCGAACATTTCAAAACGCTCTATTCCGCGGTACATCTCAGCGGCAATGGTCTTATACGGAGCCCAGTGCCAGCTGTGTGTAAGTATCCTGTCGCCCGGGCATGAGTAATTGGCTATAGCGTTCCGGATCGCAGCAGTGCCTCCCGGTGTTCCGACAACGCAGGTGAAGCTTTTTGGTTCGAAGTTTCCCAGAGCAGCCTTAAGGATTGCTTTTTTAAATCCCGGAGTTCCCGCTATAGGCGCGTAAGCCGCGTACTTCTCTGCCGGCAGGCTCTTCATTACATTTTCGACAGATTTCAGCACGAGTAGCTTCCCCTCGTCATCGTAAAGAGCTCCGACTGTAGCGTTGATGACCTCTGCCGGTCCGTATTTGCTGACTGCGTCAAGAGCCTTTCCGCTGGCTGCGAAAACCTTGTCCTCGTTCGGGATCTCCCTTCCGTTGTATGCTGCCATGCTCTTAAACATAACTGTCCCCCCGTTTATGCAGAGTACGCCTAAATGCGTCCCATCTTCTTATCGATCTTAAGGTTTCTGAAATACAGGACTATGTCTGTCGACACAAGAAGTATGTCTAACAGATAGAACCAGAACGAGGCCTGCATCTCTCCTGTTCTGTTGAAAATAATGATTTTCGCAGTGATACCGCACAGATATCCGATGACCACCAGCACTTCGAAAACAAGGCTTTTACCAAGTGTCGTTTTGCTCGTAAGTGACTTGTGTATGTTTGCTGGCCATGAACATCCGAAGATGATCAGCATAAGGCTCTCACATAATACTGCTATATCCATTATTTGTTTTATCCTCCGTTCCGCCGCTTATCTGCGGCCGATTACTACTCTCTTTATTTTTTCGCCGAAGCCACTGTACTTGGCCTCGTACTCAGTTTCAATATTCGATGCGCATGCCTCCGGATCTGCATGTAGGTCGCGCGTTATGTCAAGTATCTTGAGGTCTGCCGCCACTATCTCGAGTACCGACCAGTTGAACAGATCAGTATTATCCGTCTTGAATGTGACCGTGCCCTCAGGCTTCAGAACTCTGAAATACGACTTCAGCCTGTCCCTGTATGTCAGGCGCCTCTTATACCAGTAATTCTTAGGCAGCGGGTCGCTGAAGTTGAGATAGATCCCTTCAGCCTCTCCGTCCTCAAACCAGTCCGACAGATCTCCGGCAAGTTCAGGTATGAACGCTACATTACTGAGGCCGGCCTCTCTGATTTTTTCCATCGCGCGGAGCATGACGCTCTTGTTGCCTTCTATCGCAACGAAGAAATGCTCCGGTTCGCGCGCCGCAAGCTCAGAAATAAATTTACCCTTACCGCAGCCGATCTCAATAAAAAGCGGCGCGCCTCCGGACCTTTCGGTCCATCTGCCGCGCATCTCCACCGGCGCCTCCACGAGTATATCCGAGTAGGCTTCATATCTGGTATCAAGATTTCTTAGTTTTCTCTGTCGCATTTTAATTAGTGCGGATAAACAGATGTGAGTCGAGCGTGTCTCGAGGATCTTGCCAGCTGCACCGATGGAACGAACACGGCACGGCTGATGTTGTGCGGATGTCTGAGCGAAGCGAGTCCCGCAAACATCCCGTGGCGTGGAGTGACTGAGGATGCAATGGCAGATCCGAGAGAGGCGAGATAAGCATCTGTTTATACGCTCAAATAAATCTTGAAGCTATGATGACTCCGAGGAACAGCACCATAAGGACTGCTGCGACCGCGTCGGCTCTCTCGAAGCGTATCTCATTCATGCGGGTCCTGCCCGGACCTCCGTGATAGCACCTCGCCTCCATCGCAAGCGCGAGATCCTGTGCTATCCTGAATGAGCTCACAAAGAGCGGCACCAGGATCGGAATAAGGCTCTTCGCCCGCTGGAACAGGTTGCCGGATTCAAAATCCGCTCCCCTTGCCTGCTGCGCTTTGATTATCTTGTCAGTTTCCTCCATGAGCGTAGGAATGAACCTCAGCGCTATGGTCATCATGAGCGCTATCTCATGGCTTGGGAGACCGATCTTCGAAAACGGGGAAAGCAGCTTCTCGAGGCCGTCCGTGAGTTCGACCGGCTTAGTTGTGAGAGTCATTATCGATGATCCGATAATGATCAGCACCAGCCTGACCGCCATGAAGAACGCTCTCAGGAGGCCTTCATATGTAATGGTAAGGAACTTCCAGTGCCACAGCACCCTTCCGTCAACCATGAAAAGGTTCAGCACGAAAGTGAACGCTATGATGAGGAACACGGCAGTAAGTCCTCTGAATATGAATTTCAGAGGCACCTTTGAAATGGCTATCACCGCAAACAGAGCGACGGCGGTTATCAGGAATCCGTAGAAATTGTTCACGACAAACAGCTCTATAAGATAGAGCAGTGTCGCGATTATCTTGGTCCTGGCATCGAGCCTGTGGACCCACGAATCGCCCGGATAATACTGGCCGAGAGTTATGTCCCTGATCAACGCTCCGCTTCCTCCAGGTAATGTCTTATGTCACGTGCCGCATCGTCAGTGCTGAGCGCCTCACTGACAAATCCCGGCTCTTTACTTTTGATCAGATCCACGATCTCCTTTGCAGGCGGCACCCCGAGCCCCATCTCGGAAAGCATTTCTTCCTTTGAAAAGACTTCTGCCGGTGTTCCTTCAAGGACCACCTTTCCGCCGCTCATCACCATGACCCTGTCTGACATCTCCGCGATATCGGCCATATTGTGTGATACGAAGATCAGTATTATGCCCATCTCGTCATGTATACGCCTGACCATTGCCAGAATTTCTCTGTGGGCGGAAGGATCGAGTCCCGCTGTCGGTTCGTCGAGTATCAGTATCTTAGGATCCATAGCGATCACGCCTGCGATCGCAACCCGGCGCTTCATGCCGCCCGAGAGCTCGAATGGAGAGAGGTCCTTGATTTCCTCATAGTCCAGGCCAACCAGTCCGATGGCCCTTTTGACCCTTGCCTCCTGCTCCTCTTCATCAAGTCCGAGATTTTTCGGGCCGAAAGCTACATCCTTGCCGACAGTCTCCTCAAAGAGCTGGTACTCAGGATACTGGAAGACCAGTCCGACCTTGCGTCTGATGTCGGTCATCTTCGTCTTTCCGTCCGTGATGCACTCGCCGTCTATATATACCTCGCCCGAAGTCGGCTTAATCAGCCCGTTAAGGTGCTGCAGCAAAGTCGATTTTCCGGAGCCGGTATGCCCGATAATGCCCAGTATAGTACCATCAGCCACATCAAAAGACACATCGCTGAGAGCGACGGTCTCACCCGGCATACCAGGATTGTATATGTAGTTAAGATTTCTTACTGATATGGACATTTATCTAATGATTTGCAACATAATCCGCTATGTCTTCGGCAGTTGTGAGCCTCTCCGGAAGTCCCGCCTTATCACGTATCTCTATTGCCGGCGGCATCTCCAGCCCCGCTTTTTCTATCATTTCCCTGTCTGAGAACAGCTCCTCAGGCGTTCTGTCACAGAGCACTTTGCCCTTTTTGAGCACAATGACACGGTCCGCCTGTTCTGCTTCGCTCATGAAGTGCGTTATGAGCACGCACGTTATACTCTCTGCATTGAGGTCTCTGATGATACTCATCACACTTGCTCTCCCCTTAGGGTCGAGCATTGCCGTAGGTTCGTCGAATACGATGCATTCAGGTCTCATCGCGATCGCTCCGGCAATGGCTATCCTCTGTTTCTGGCCGCCCGAAAGCATATGGGCCCCTTTATCCTTGAGCTCATACATTCCGACTCTCTTGAGAGCCTCATCCACACGGCGCCTGATCTCCTTAGGTTCAACCCCTAGATTCTCCGGTCCGAACGCAACATCGTCTTCAACGATCGAGGAAACTATCTGGTTGTCAGGGTTCTGGAATACCATGCCGACCCTGCTTCTGACATCCCAGATGTGTGCCTCCTCAGCAGTATCAAAGCCGTCTACGATGACGCGCCCCGATGAAGGTGCAAGAAGTCCGTTGAAGCATTTGGCGAGCGTAGATTTGCCCGATCCGTTCATGCCTACGATCGCAACAAAACTGCCCTTTTCGATATCCAGACTGATACCGTCCAAGGCTACCTTTCCGGGCACTTCCCTGCCGCTTTCATCGATTTTTGTGAATTCAATTTTAAGATCTTTTACTTCTATAAATTTCACGTGGTTTAGTATATCATAATCGCCTGTGTTTTGAACAACGAAAAAGCCGGTATAACCGGCTCCAACGTAAGTGCTTTATATATTAACCCCTTTTGCTTCGTGAGTATTGTACTCCCACAATAATAAGGGGTCAACTGTTTTTATGTTTTTTCACAAAAACATATGGTTGCCATTTGTGAAATCTCACAAGCGTATGATTGGCGAAAAACTCGCCTATTTGTTTTCAAACACCTCGCCCGCATACACTTTCGAAGCATCCACTTTGTCGTGGACCTTCTCATTCCATTCTGCCGGGTCCACATCGTGGATGGCTACCGACAGGTGGCTTCTCTGGCAGCCGAGCTCTTTGATCATTGTCTCGACTACAGCGTCAGCTACTTTCTTCTTCAACTCGTCGTCTCTTCCAGAGAACATGCTGATGTCTACATGTGGCATATTATTTCCTCCTTTTTTATTACCAGGTCAGGCCAATGCCTGCCTCTGTTGCCTTGTCGTATACCTTTTGAGCTGTGTAGAGATCGAGCGCGCCGATGCCGACATTCTCAAACACGATTATCTCATCGTCGGACTCCCTTCCAGGGATCTTTCCAAGAAGATAGTCTCCGATATCTCCCGTGAACTGATCTTTGCTGAGGGTGCCTTCATCCAGAGGCCTCAGTATGTCTCCCGACTCTGAGAGCACAGCATCTTCAGAGTCAAAATAGATTTTGCCGCATCTGTCAAACACGGCAGGATCCAGCTCCTGCATGTCATAGGTGTAGGCCCCGACCGCGCTTATTACTGCGCCGGGTTTGAAGTGATCTGCACTGCAGACAGGAGTCCCTGAGACTGTAACGAGGGTGACCAGATCAGCTCCGTCAACAGCTTCATTAGTGTCTTCCACAGGAATGATCTTAGCCCCGTAATGTCCGAGCTCCTTTTCAGCCCGCTCCGCAAAGGCTCTGGTCTTTTCGAAATTGCGAGCGGCAACTCTCACCTCTTTGAGCTTCCTGCCCGAAAGCATGGCCTCGAGCTGACACATTGCCTGGCTGCCCGTGCCTATCACAGCGCCGACAGATGCGTTTTCAAGTCCGAACAGGTCGAATGCCGCTCCGCTGGCAGCCGCGGTACGAAGCGCTGTAATGTATGTGCCGTCCATCATCGCCTTTACAACGCCGGTCTCTCCGTCGATCAGCAGCACCTGCCCTATGGATGCCGGCAGTCCCTTAGCCGGATTTCCCGGCATGATGTTTACTATCTTTAGCCCGGCCGCCTTCATTTCCTCACTGTACGCCGGCATGAAAAGGAAGTTGCCATTACTGCCGTTTATGACCGCGCGTAAAGGTACGTCGAACTTGCCCTCGCTGAACGCTTTATAGCATTCCTTGTCAGCTTCAATAGCGTCATGCATGGAAAAAACTTTTCTGATTTCGTCTTTATTAAGAAGTAGCATTACTGACCTCCAGTATCTTCTCCGCCATCCTTACAGCGTCTTCAAACCCTTCATCATGTACAGCTTCCGCCGCGCGTGTCAGAGCATCCCTGAAAAGAGCTCTTTTCTCGTCGAGCCGCGGCATGAACAGCTTCTTATTTAGCCCACATTCCCTGCAGGCCTCCTCGAAACAGCTTCGGTCTATCTTGTTCCATTCGATCTGACCTCCCACGGAAAAAGCCATCTCAGATGAGTGTGTATCGTACAGGACCGTGCTTACAATATCGTATGCCGGAGCAAGCCTGACAGCCTTGAGATTTGCATCGTATACCAGCGAGAAATTCTTGATATGTCCGTCAGTGTTGCCTATGAGCCAGTGGAATACTATGATGTCCCACAATTTGATCTGATCCTCGATCGGCGATGCCGAGTACCTCCGCAGGAGATCGAACATCTTCTTCATGTGCTTCTCTCCCGGCCTTTCATACTTGCCCGAAGCAGGTATGCCCAGCGCCTGCCCGAAGTCTTCCTGATGAAGTCTCAGCGGGCAAAGCATTCCATCTATAAAATCTTCGGCGCCTTCAAAGGTTCGGTCATAACGTTCTGTCGCGAAAAGCACATTTTCGGTGACCGGAGGATTGAGCCCCGTATCGTGGACCGGCTCGGGATGCGCCTCCACGATCTCGCTTTTAGGGACGTCTGTGCCAAGGAGCTCCGCGGTCCTTAGCGCAAGCTGTTCATTCTGTACTATTTTATCATAGCGGATGTGGCTCTGCTTCAGTATGTGCGTGCTCGGCGCACTTCCAACAGGCAGGAACCATCGTCCGTCGCTGTTTTTATACGCGCCTATCTTTCCCGACGCGCCGGTAAGTGAAAGATGCGCTTCCACAACAAGATCGGCCGACCTTGTTGCTCCCTCTGCGGCAAGCTTGTACATCGTCTCGGTATTGAACTCCCTGTACGACGGTTTTATGTTTTTATAGTTCTCACCCTTGATCTGTACAGCTCCGAGGCATTCCGCGCCAAGCATCTCAAGTATGGAGAGATAATCTCCGTCATCGGTCCTGTTCTGCTCAGCTACAGTCCTGCGCATGAATCCCTCTGGAAGAAGCCCTTCGAAAAAGCGTCTTGTAGGCTCAGGTCCGTAAGGCTTTTCGGTCAGCGGAAGGCTTATGGATATAGGCCGGGCGGTGCCTGAATCCAGATAATGCTCAGAGTAACAGAATGAAGCATCGTAATCGCTGCTTCCGCTTATGATGCCGACCTCTCTTTGTCTTCCGTTTATTTCTATCGAAACATCAAGCTGCTTCATCAGCATCACTCTCCCCTGTTCCTTATGCATACATCCATGCCAAGCAGACTGATGACTTCCATCATCTTGCCTGCCTGTATCGTCTCCTTGCCGTTCTCGAGCTCGGACAGAAAGCTTGCGCTGATCCCGGCATAATCCGCAAGAAAGGCCTGCGTGTAACCAAGTTCACGCCGTCTGTCCCTTATTGCCCGGCCCAAGGCCTGCATGTCCTGTATAGTTTTCATGATATGATCCCTCTTTAGGTGAAATTTAGCCGTTCGGCTAAATTTCTCAATTTTGCGGAACAAAATAGCCGTTCGGCTAAATTTAATGCATTTACATTATAATTTAGTCGAACGGCTATGTCAATTGCGCTATCATGCTTACAGCAGCGCGTTGAGCTGTGCCTTCTGCATGAGGCCTGCCTGCTTGAATGTGATCTCTCCGTCTTTTACTACCATGATGGTAGGAATGCTTGTGATGCCAAGAGACATCGCGATCTGCATAGCTTCATCGATATTGAGCTTGCAGAACTTCACATCAGTTCTCTCCTCGGAAAGCTGCTCCACGATAGGTCCCTGCATCTTGCAAGGTCCGCACCAGTCAGCGTAAAAGTCCACGAGTACGGTGCCCTCAGCCTTCATGACTTCGTTTTCATAAGTATCTCCAGTCAGTTTGATTACCATTTCTATATCCTCCTTAAATCAGGTTTGACTTCCATTGTCAACGGAATCATTATAGCACAAAGAAAAAAGCGTTTGTGAAGACAAGATAAAAGACACCGCCGAAGCGGTGTCTTTCGATTTTTATGTGTTTGCTCACAGTCTGTAAAGCTGTGGGCGAAAAGGACGAGCAATTACTCGATAATCTCGACTACTACGCCGGATCCAACTGTTCTTCCGCCTTCTCTGATAGCGAATCTCAGTCCTTCCTCGATAGCGATCGGTGTGATCAGCTCGATC
>CACZAM010000041.1 GCA_902779185.1 uncultured Eubacteriales bacterium | reverse complement strand
GCTGGATAACAAATACGCACTTCTTTTTATTCGCGGAGAAAGACCGGTCATGGATCTGAAGTACGACATCCTGAAGCACCCCGACGTGCGGATGACAACGGACGGAGACATGGAGCCGTATATCCACGGAGTGCCGTGGGATGCCGGCTCATCAATCGAGCTCGTCTACGACCCTGAGCTTATAAAGGAAGCTGTAGAAAACGCTAAAGTAATCGAACTGCCGGAGACAGACTATGAACTTCTGTCAGAGGCAGATGTAGAAAAGATGATAGCCGAAGAGGCTAAGAAGAATGGAGGCAACAAATGATCAAGAAGGAAAACAAGATAATCGATCTCAAGGGAGCCAACAGCACGATGAAGTTGGGCTTTGTGCTCTACTCGGTAATGGTAGTGGCGTTCATACTGTGCGCATGTGTCGCATACGCTGCGGGTGACCCGATCAGCACGGTAAACAAGCTGTCGGATTTCATATTCAGCCTGATCAGAGCGATAGGGCTCATACTGCTCGGTCTGGGCATCATGCAGGTCGGACTTTCACTGAAGTCCCATGATCCGTCACAACGCGCAAATGGGTTTCTGACAGTGGCAGGCGGCATTATTATCACATTTACGAAAGAGATCCTGCAAATGATAACAGGCTAAGAAAGGAGAGAACATGAGTACACCCAATGAACCTAAATACTATCAGCACATTGAACTGCATATGAAAAACGGAGAAGTGGTGCACGTGTATGAGGACTATGACATCCCGGTCGAAGATGGCATCGTAGGAGATTTCAAGAAGAAAAAGAAGAAGTATATTGAGTGGGGAGACCTTTTTGTCGGATATGTAATCCCGCTTGACCAGATTTCTTTCATCGCCATAACTGACGTAAGACAGGGATTCTGAGAACCGGCAGCATAATGCTGCCGATACATGAGACACAGGCCTGTGTTCGATATATACTATTACGAAAGGACGGTGACAATATGACTAAACCAAAGACAGTAATTGCAATGCTTTTGAGCCTTGTGCTCGTGCTTGCTCTGGCCGCATGCGGCTCGAAGACTGAACCTGAACCAGAAGCGGAGCCTCAGATAGATACCGGGCAGGAGACCACGGAGGATTCAGATGACTATAACATCGCATCCAACCTGCAGCTTGCGGGCGGCGGTGATGAGAAGGCGATTGATACTGATCATTTCACGATTACGCTTACTCACGGCAGCAGCTGGGACTACACTGTGGACAGCAGGACATCCATCACGATCTATAATGTCGCAGCCAGAGAAGCAAACTGCGGCGGAAGGCTTGTTTCGATCAAGGCTTATGATCCGGCGGACAAGGACTACGAGATGCTTCCGAGCTATAGTGTCATAGGAGAAAAGAACGGGAAGATGTATATCGCTGAATATCCATCAGATGTGCAGTTCGACCCGTCGGACGAACAGGCTGCTGCAGACTATCAGACGGTATACGAGGAAGTGAACAAAATCAGGGAAGGTGCGGCAGACAGTCCGCTAGTGCTGAAATAGGAAAGTGATGAACAAAGAAGACCTCAGAGAATATCTGAATACCAGAAGGCTGGGCTGGCCATATGAGGATTCATACCATGTTGACCATATAGGCGGCCATCGTTTCGTTGCCAGGATAGGTGACGAGCTTGCCGGCTTGTCATACGCTGAAACGAACTCTGACGGCACTGAGGCTGTCATGAAGATGAATCTCAAGGGTCAGTTCGCTGAATACGGCATAGGAACGGAACTCTTGAACCTTCTCATGGATGATCTTCAGCAGTCAGGCTTTGAGACCATCCGATACGAGATTCCGCCAGCACGGTATGCGTTCCAGATATATCAAAATCTAGGCTTTTCTGTAGAAAGCAGGGATGAAGAAACAGTCAGTTTCATCTGGAGAAGACAAAAATAATATTTTTTTCAAAAACTGCTTGACCTTCCACTTTATGGATGACGAGCAAGAATATCAGGTTCTATGAGGATCAGGGACTGATCAAGCCCAGACGCGATCCGCAGAACGGGTACAGGGAATATACCCTTGAGGATGCAAAGCAGCTGGAGAGGATAAAACTTCTGAGACAGCTTGGGATATCCTGCGAGAACATCCGGATGCTACAGAACGGCGAACTGGATTTCGACACATGCATGAGCGGGCACATGGAAAAGCTCGATCGTGAAAAGGAGAATCTGAATCACATGGCAACGCTTTGCCGTATGCTGTCGGACGAAGTAGACGACGTATCGGATATCGATGCTTCCGCTTATCTTGACCGGATGAAGGAGCTGGAGAAAGGAGGCGTCAGGTTTGTGAATGTAAAGATGTCTGATGTTAAAAAGCGCAGGACCGGTGCGATCCTGTCCGCCATCGCAGTCATAATGATCGCGGCACTTATGTTGGTCGCCATAATGCTGGCGAACAGCGAGGATCCGGCACCGTGGGGAGTGATCGCGGTATTCGTGATCATATTCGGCGGAATCATTGTTGGAGTAATCGTAGCTCTGGTGCAGAGACTCGGCGAAGTAAAGAGAGGAGAGATCGATGAAGCTTCTAAGTATTGATTATATCCCTGGCGCAGACATAGAGGTGCTGGGAGTCGTTAAGGGCACAGTAGTGCAGAGCAAAAACATTGGCAGGGATTTCATGGCGGGCATGAAGACGCTTGTCGGCGGTGAAATAGTCGGCTACACAGAGATGCTGGTCGAGGCCAGACAGATTGCCACGAAGCGCATGGTCGATGAGGCAGAGGAGCTTGGAGCCGACGCAGTCATAGGCCTCAGATACGGATCGTCTCAGGTGATGGATACTGCGGCTGAGGTGCTGGCATATGGAACTGCGGTAAAGGTCATAGGGAAGAAATAATCGCTAAGGTAATAAAGATATTGGCGGCCGGTGCGAAAGTACAAGCACATGACGAACAACAGAGTAAAGAATGTGGACGGCATGGTCGGCGAAGGCGTTAAGTTCGAGCGGATCAGAAGGGTCACCGGCTATCTTTCTGGCGATTTGTCCAGATTCAATAATGCCAAGAGGGCTGAAGTGGCAGACAGGCTTGAGCACGGGCTGGGACGACGCCCGGCAAAAACTGACCGTGACAGAGAGGAAAGGTGAGACTAATGGTAAATAAACGAATCAGGAGAGGAGGTGACAGGGCTTGGACAGCGACAACTGGGTAGTGCAGAATCTTGAAAATGCGCTGAATACTTGGAATGCGAAGATGGCGGAAGTGTGGTCGCTTCTGACCACATCACCTCAGAGCTTCAAGGGCGGAGGCATATGGCACGTCATCGTACAGATCAACGGAGCAGTAAAGGGTATAGGCCTGGCACTGCTCGTTTTGTTTTTCCTGATGGGAGTGGTCAAGACCTGCGGAAGCCTTACCGATGTGAAAAGACCGGAGCATGCTCTGAAGCTGTTCATCAGGTTTGCGATTGCAAAGGGTGTAGTCACTTACGGACTCGATCTGATGCTGGCGCTCTTTGACATAGCGCAGGGTGCGATGAGAACGATCATGAATGCGTCCGGCATAGGCTCGGCTACTAAGACGACCCTGCCGAGCGAAATGGTGTCTGCGATTGAGGACTGCGGATTCTTTGAGAGCATCCCGCTCTGGGCTGTGACGCTGATTGGGAGCCTGTTCATCACTGTGATGTCGTTCATAATCATACTCACGGTCTATGGCAGGTTCTTCCGCCTGTATATGTACACGGCAATCGCGCCAATACCGCTATCAACATTTGCCGGTCAGCCTACCCAAAGCGTAGGAGTCAGTTTTCTGAAGAGCTATGCGGGAGTATGTCTGGAAGGCGCGATCATAGTGCTTGCCTGCATCATATTCAGCAAGTTCGCAGCCAGTCCGCCTGTCGTGGACAAGGATGCTGCCGCAGCGACTATGGTATGGAAGTATGTCGGAGAGCTGGCGTTCAATATGCTCGTGCTCGTAGGCATGGTCAAGATGAGCGACCACCTCGTTAAGGAAATCATGGGTGTCTAAGAAAGGAGGCAGTTTTGGAAGTTATCACTAATGACATTGCCGTGATCCCGGCAGACTCTGCGGAGAACGCAAGAGCAAAGAGGATCGATCAGTACCGTTACAAACTGTGGAAAATGAAATGGAGGAATGCAAGAAATGCTGGAAGTAAAAGAGTTCATTGAGAAGATGAAGGAAGAGGTCAGGGATTACCTGCCGGACGATGTGCATAAGGAGATCATCATCGATGACGTTGAGGTCGTAAAGATGAACGACCAGAAGCTGCACGGCCTGACCTTCAGGATGCCGGGCAGCGATGCTGCGCCGACACTGTATGTTGATGAGATGTATCAGGCATACAAGGACGGAGCGGATATCGGATATCTCGCGACTGAGATGTCGAATATGTACTCGGCATCGAGAAACGCGGTCAAGCCGCCTGAGATAGACCTGAGCTACGACAAGGTCAAGGACAATCTGACTGTCAGGCTCCTTGAGAAGAAGCGCAACCGCGAGTTCCTGATGAACACGCCTCATGTGAGCGTAGGACACGGGCTTGCCGTCATCGCAGACATCAACATGGGCGAGGACAGAGGAGGCGACTGGAGGATCGCGGTCAACAACAACGTGCTTGAAACGCTTGAAGTAGACAAGGAAACACTCTTCGCACAGGCGATGAAGAACTCCGCTGTCGTGGAGCCTGCTATGCTCATAGACATGAACAGCGCACTCTTCAGCCCGGAGAGAGTCAATCTCCTCGACAGGGAGGAGCCTATCGCACCGGAGGACATCGGAGGCATGTATGTGCTGACCAATGCAAGCGGCTCGCTCGGAGCGGCTGCGCTGTTCTACCCGGATGTGAAGGAGAAAGCAGCTGAGCTTCTCGGCTCTGACTACTATATTCTCCCTTCGAGCGTGCATGAGGTCATCCTTGTGCCGGACGCTCCGGGAATCACTGAAAAGGAACTCTGCGACATGGTGAAGCAGGCCAACAGGACTGTTGTGGACGAGAAGGACATCCTCTCGGACAACGTCTATCACTACAGCAGGGGCGACCGCGGACTGGATAAGGTGAACCCTGACCGTGAGCGCGGTGACATGGTAGCCGAAGGGAGGTAGACCCTATGGAGGTTCGCATCAACAGAGAAATAAGAGACTACACAGAGTCAATGTTCTTCGGACTGTCGCTGAGGCAGTTCTTTTTTTCTGTCCTTGCATGCGGCGTGGCAGTCGGCATCTACCTTGGTCTCAATCCCATACTCGGGACTGAGACCACCAGCTGGCTGTGCATAGTGGCGGCATTCCCGTTCGCAGTTATGGGGTTCCTGAAGTACAACGGTATGACTGCAGAGAAATTCATTGCTGCATGGATCAAATCGACATTCATGATCCCTAAGGTGCTGCTGTTCGGCAATACCAATTACTACTATGCAGTTATGGCGGGAGACAGTGAGGATCACGGAAAAAAGAAACCGTTTCACAGACGCGGTTCAAGGCACAAAAGGTACTCCACCCGCAAACAGGGTGTGAAGAGCAATAAGCAGAAGAAACGAAGGAAAGGAGCTGATGGCAATTGATCAAAACACTTACTAACGTCCTGAAGCAGGACAAGACAGGGAAGAACAAGTTCAGCAAGATGTGGCGGTTCACGGACATCAATTATGCTGTCGCATCAAGAGACGATAAAGCCGGGATGTTCCTCGGCTACTCTGAACTCCTGAACTCGCTCGACTCAGGCTGCACGGCCAAGATCACCATCAACAACCGCAGGTTGAACATGCTCGATTTCGAGGACAGGATACTGCTGAAGATGATGGGCGATCCGCTCGATGTCTACCGTAAAGAGTACAACGACATGCTGACCGATAAGGCGACCGGCAGCAATGCGATCATCCAGGACAAGTATATTACCATCTCGGTGAACCGTAAGAGCATCGAGGATGCCAGACTGTACTTTGCCAGGATAGGAGCGGATCTTACCGCGCATTTTTCAAGGCTCGGATCAAAGTGCATCGAAATGACAGCCAATGACAGGCTGCGCATCATCCACGACTTCATGAGGACGGGCGAAGAGACCTCGTATCACTTCGACCTGAAGGATCATATGAGGAAGGGACATGACTTCCGTGACTATATCTGCCCGGATGTCTACGAGAACAATGCCGACTATTTCAAAGTCGGAAATCGTTTTGGCCGTGTTCTGTTGCTGAGGGACTATGCGTCGTATATATCCGATGACATGGTTGCCGAGATCACGGATCTTTCCCGCAACCTGATGCTGTCGATCGATATAGTTCCAATCCCGACGGACGAGGCGGTGAAGGAGGTCGAGCAGAGGCTGCTCGGCGTTGAGACCAACATAACCAACTGGCAGCGCAAGCAGAACATGAACAACAACTTCTCCGCTGTGATTCCGTACGACATGGAGCAGCAGAGGAAGGAGACGAAAGAGTTCCTTGACGACCTGACTACCAGAGACCAGAGGATGATGTTCGCGGTGCTGACGCTGGTGCATACGGCTGACAGCAAGAAGCAGCTCGATAACGATACCGAGGAGATTCTCACCATCGTCAGAAAGAGGCTCTGCCAGATGTCAGTGCTGAAGTATCAGCAGCTGGACGGACTCAAGACGGCTCTGCCGTTCGGAGTAAGGAAGATCGACGCCTTCAGGACGCTGACCACAGAGTCGCTGGCGGTGTTTATGCCGTTCAGGGTGCAGGAGGTCTATGACAGCCACGGCATCTATTACGGGAACAATGTGATATCCAAGAACATGATCATCGCCGACCGCAGAAGGCTGATGAACGGCAACTCGTTCATACTCGGTGTACCAGGCGGAGGCAAGTCCTTCACGGCGAAGAATGAGATAGTCAATCTGATGCTCTCTGGCGATGCGGACATCATAATCATCGACCCTGAGTCGGAGTACGGTCCGCTGGTCAGAGCGCTCGGCGGATCAGTGATCAACATATCCGCCAACTCGCCGAATCACATCAACGCGATGGATATGTCAAGAGACTACGGCGAGACCGATCCTATCATCGAGAAGAGCCAGTTCCTGCAATCGCTCTGCGAACAGATAGTAGCAGGGCACAAGTTCCAGAAGGGCCAGCAGTCCATCATCGACCGCTGCACCGAGAATGTGTACCGCTACTACAAGCAGGGCAACTATATGGGCACGCCGCCTACGCTGGCGGATTTCAGAGAGGAGCTTTTGAAGCAGCCTGAGCCTGAAGCACATTCGCTGGCACTCGAGCTTGAGCTGTTCACAAGAGGCTCCCTCAACACCTTCGCGAAGCAGACCAATGTGGACACCTCAAACCGTCTGATCTGCTACGATATCCTTGAACTCGGCGAGCAGCTGAGAGCCATCGGCATGCTGGTCATCCTGGATTCGATCCTCAACAGGATCACTCAGAACAGGCAGGCCGGCAAGCGCACGTATATCTTTATCGATGAGATTTATTTGCTGTTCATGCACGAGTACTCGGCGCAGTTTCTCTACAAGCTGTGGAAGAGAGTGCGTAAGTACGGAGCCTTCTGTACCGGAATCACCCAGAACGTCGCCGATCTGCTGCAGTCGTACACGGCAAGGACGATGCTCAGTAACTCCGAGTTCATCGTCATGCTCAATCAGGCAGCGACAGACCGCATAGAGCTGGCGAAGCTGCTGAATATTTCCAATGAACAGCTGTCGTATATTACGAACGTTGATGCCGGGCACGGGCTGCTGAAAGTCGGATCAAGCCTTGTTCCGTTCGAGAACAAGTTCCCGAAGGATACGAAGCTCTACGCATTGATGACAAGCAAATTCGGTGAGGGCTATTTTGCCGGCAATGCCAATATGCCTGGTGATCCATCGAATATACCGCGCAGCAATTCTGACGAGCAGGAGATACTGAGGAAGATCCGTGAGGTGGCTGTGAGCAACGCTGACTTCGATGAGATGGTCAGGAAGTATCTGAATCAGGCGGAATCCTGAAGAAACTGTAATTTCGTGAGAAAACTGCTCTGAAGAAAGTGACTTTTCGGGCAATAAGGAGCGGCGAGTCCGCTCCGCTACATGACAGCTCCCGTTTGGGAGTTCTTTTTATTTTTTGAATGAAAGGAGGAGCCGGAGTGGCAGACATAAAAACAAGAGATGTTACCAGGGGCACGATAAAGACTCTGGACAGGGCAGCAAGCTCCATGCATCACCTGAAGGAAGAGACGATAAGGAACAGGGCTGCAGATATTGGAAGAAAAGCTGACAGTGAGTCTTCGGGTTCATATGCACAGGACACTGCAGAACACTATGCGGGCGGCAGTGCGGCATATGCTGCAAAGGCAGGAGTGGAGATGATGCTCCAGTCAAGAGAGAAGGCAGGATACAGATCCGAACCGCTGCCTGATTCGCTGCCTGATGATGCAGATGCAGTCATTATCCCCGGCAGCCATAAATCACCAAAAACCGCCAATGCATCATCGGATAATGCGGAGCAGGTACAGAGGGCATTCCGGGAGCAGGGGATCAAGACCATCCGCAACCGGCAGAGCAGGGCGAAAATGGCAGAGCAGGAAGTCCTGCGAAATGCTGAGGAAGACAGGGTGACCGGTCGTGTGAAAAGAGCCTCGGCAATCAGGAGCAAAGAGCTTGCCGGATACAGAACCAGCAGGGTCGCCAGAAACCGCCGGAAACCGCTGAAAAGTGAAGAACTCATCCAAAGGCGAAGGAAGGAATATGCGGTAAAACGCATAACAGAGCAGAATGCGAAAAGTAGCGGTTTACAGCGAATACTTGCGGTCGTCAAAGGTTCCCGCCCGGATAAAACAGCACGCAGAACAGGCGGAGTACTTGCAGGCGTTGCCAGGGGTACAAAGGCAATATTCGGCACCTTGTCCATAAGCGGCGCTGTTGCTGTAGGCATCATCGTGATCATGGTGCTGTTCGGAGCTGCTTCCAATATGACCGAGGATGGATATTATATCGATGGGACCGGCGATACCGCGATAGTTGAAGTGGCCAGGGCACAGCTTGGCAATGTTGGCGGAGATAAGTTCTGGAAATGGTACGGATTCAAGACCCATGTGCACTGGTGCGCCTGCTTTGTCAGCTGGTGCGCAGATCAGTGCGGCTATATCGATGCCGGAATAATGCCGAAGTTCGCAGGCTGCGATACCGGAGTCAGCTGGTACAAATCGCATCACCGATGGGCAGGAGGAGGCTATACGCCGCATCCCGGAGATATCATCTTTTTTGACTTTGAGAGAGACGGGGTGATAGACCATGTCGGGATCGTTGAGACCTGCGACGGAAAAAGTCTCACTACTATCGAGGGCAATTACAGCAATGCGTGTAAACGTGCTTCATACGGAGTCGGCGACCGTCGGATAGCAGGTTATGGCCTGTCTGTATCCGTTTCGGCACATGCCTCGTCAGCGATTTTCGAGAGAGCGATCGGCTGGGCAAATTTGGTAGCCAATGATGACAGTTATCATTATGTGCACTGGAAAAGCGGAGACAGTAAGACACAGGAATGTCCTGTCTGCAATAAGCATCCGAAAGGGGAATACCGCGGATGGAACTGCATCGGCTTCGCGTTCGCCTGCTGGAAACACGGCGCGGGAATCAACAGCAGATGCAGCTGTGGTGTCATCGATGACGGGACATGGAACAGGCTTCTTAGCTGCAGCTCTGACGCGGAAGCAGACAGAATCGCTTCGGGAAGAACAGGAGTGAAATGCAAGGTGATCCGAAACGGCGGAGCAGCGATACCTTTAAGCATGCTGAGACCGGGAGACATAGCGGCTTTGTACTCCGTGAGCGGCTACTACCATACCATCTTCTATGAAGGAAACGGACTGTATGCCGACTGCACAAGTGGCAGAAGCGACAATATCCAATCAGGCAATACCCTTTCAGCAGGCACCAAGTCACGGATCAAGGTTGCGATAAGATATGTAGGATAAGTCTGACGAACAGTAGCATTTTATCAGGAAATATCGTATACTCTGCAAGGTTGCTGCGGGAAGTTCCTCGGTGGCCTTGTAGATACGACATTCAATAACATTAAAGATACAAAGGAGAAAACAGAAATGACAAAGGTAGAATTCGTAGAAAAGTATGCAGAGAAGACCGGAATGAGCAAGAAGGACGCTGCAGCTGCAGTAAAGGCGTTCTTCGAGGTAACAGCTGACGCTCTGAAGGCAGGCGACAAGGTAGTATTCCCTGGAACATTCAAAGCAGAGGTTACCGAGAGAGCAGAGAGAACAGGCCGCAATCCGATCACAGGCGCAGAGATGGTGATCCCTGCAAAAAAGGTTATAAAGGTAAAGTTTTCAGACAAACTGCTCGGATAATTACAGAGAATATCATAGATAGCAGACCTTATTGTCATATGTGGCAATTTAGGTCTGCTTTGTTTTTTGATGTAATTCATGGCACCTTAAAAGCACATCTACGCTGTTTTATCGCAATACCTTGCGATTTCATCTTGAAGATGAGTATGATAGATGGTATTATACAAGCGGATAAAAGGAGGTGCATTATGGCAGTGTCCTACAAAAGACTTTGGAAGCTACTAATAGATAAAGATATGAGCCAAGTTGAGCTTATGAATGCTGCAGGGATAGCTCCGAACACAATGACAAAGCTGCGTCGAGATAAAGACGTAACTCTTGGAGTGCTAGGCAAAATATGCGAAGCTCTTGGTGCAGATTATGGAGATATCATGGAATATGTCTCTGATAATAAAGTAATGAAAGAAGAGGAGATTTAAGAGGGCATGGCTGTGAAAAAATCTGAATTATACTCGCTCCTATGGGAAGCGTGCAATAAACTGAGGGGCGGTGTGGAGCCGGCTCGATATAAGGACTATGTACTTGTTCTTCTGTTTTTCAAATATGTATCAGACCGCTATAAAGGACAGCCTTTTGCTGAATTTACTATTAGTCAAGGCGCCTCCTTTGATGATTTGATTAAGGCAAAAGGAAAAAGTGATGTAGGGGAAAGAACTGATAAGATCATCCAGAAGTTTCTTGAGGACAATAGGTTGCAGGGATCTCTCCCGGATGTCAGTTTTAACAATCCAGAGGAACTTGGATCAGGGAAAGAACTGGTCGACAAGGTGTCTGGCCTGATAGGCGTATTTCAGAATCCGGCTATCGACTTTAAGAATAACAGGGCAAGCGGCGACGATATCATTGGTGATGCCTATGAGTATTTTATGATGAAGTTTGCTCAGGAGTCCGGTAAGAGCAAGGGCCAATTCTATACACCGAGTGAAGTGTCAAGAATCATTGCCCGTTTAATAGGCATTGGGGATATCAAGCAGACAGCAACAAAAAAATGGACGCTCTATGATCCGGCAGCAGGAAGTGGAAGTCTGTTGATTCGCGCCGCAGATGAAGCACCTGTCGATGAAAACGGAGATTCAATTGTTACAATATTCGGCCAGGAGAAGGACCATGCTACAGCAGGTCTCGCTAAAATGAACCTCATTCTCCATCAAAAGGGGACGGGTGAGATCAAACGCGGTAACACGCTTGTTGATCCGGCATTTACCACAGAGTTTGGCAGCCTGCAGCAATTTGACTTCATCGTCATGAATCCTCCTTTCTCGGATAAGTCTTGGAGCGATGGGATTAAAACATCCGACGACAAATACAAGCGGTTTGATGGTTACGGCATTCCTCCTGAAAAGAATGGAGACTATGCCTGGTTTCTTCATGTCCTTAAATCACTAAACGCTACTGGAAAAGCTGGCATAATAATGCCACATGGCGTTCTGTTCAGAGGCAACGCAGAAGAAACCATCCGTGTTGAAGTGTTGAAGAAAAGATACATTAAAGGCATAGTGAGTCTTCCTGCAAACCTGTTTTACGGAACTGGCATCCCTGCATGCATTGTCATCATTGACAAAGAGGACGCAGACACCAGAGAGGGCATCTTCCTGATTGACGCAAGCCGTGGTTTCAAGAAAGACGGCAATAAAAACAGGCTCCGTGAACAGGATATAGAGAAAATAGTACAGACTTTTATTAACCGAGAAACCATACAGGGCTATTCTCGCTTTGTGAAATACGAGGAAATCTTGGAGCAGAATGCAGGTAATTTGAATGTGCCTCGCTACATACAGAAAATTGATGAAACGCTGCCACAGAATATAGCGGCACACCTAAAAGGCGGTATTCCGGGGACAGATATCGAGTCTCTGAAGAGACTGTGGGATATATCACCGAATTTGAAGAAAGAAATCTTTACATGTGTGGATGAAGCGCACGATGTATATAACCTCGCTCTCTCTTCCGGCGAGATCGAGGGCGTGATCATACAGGACGCCTGTATCATCAACGAAAAGCAGAAAGAGACTGGCGCGATATTTGCACAGTGGCGTGATTCGGTAAAGGGGATACTGCTCGGCATTGAGTCCGAGACAAACCCTAAGGAGCTGATCCGTGCGATTGCGGTCATGCTCCTCAAGGCCTATGAATCCGCACGTCTTCTTGATAACTATGATGTGTACGACTGTCTTCTGAATTACTGGAATGCTAAGCTGCAGGACGATGTTTACGCCATCAAAGCCAGCGGATATGAGGTCGGTCGTGAAATTGAATACGAGTATGCGCAGAAGAAAACGAAGGATGAAAATGGAGAGACGATTTCTGTAGACGATACTTCCAAGGTTAAGTCCTTCGAGGGAGCACTCATCCCGAGAGAAATCATTGAGGCGGTTTATTTTGCAGATGAGCTTGCAGCAATAAATGAATTGATGGAACAGTCCGCTGCTATCGAGGCAGAACTTGATGAGATGCGTGAAGAAGAGTCCGGTGATGAGGGCTTGCTGAAGGATGTGCTGAATGAAAAGGGTGATAGCATTCCGAAGGCAAATCTTAATAAGCGACTCAAGGAACTCGACACAAAAAAGACGTCTGCCGTCATGGATGCCATGACACGTCTGGTTGTGCTCTTTGACGAGAGCAAGGTCGATGAGATGGAGAAACTCATCCGTGAAATGCCGGAACTGGCTGACTTCGATATCCGCAATAAGAACGGCAAATTCGGAAAAGGTAAGCTTAAGGCGGCGCTCAAGGCGGCTGCCGATTCCGCAGTTGTGCCGGAGATTTACGGGGACGAATATGATGCGCTAACAGCATACGCGTCAAAATCCGCAGAAAAAGATGAGGCAGACAAGGCTTGGAAAGAAGCTCGCAAGGTTCTAGATGGGAAGGTCAAGGCGAAATATGACGAGCTAACTGAGGATGAGATCAAGGAACTCCTCTTTGACATGAAATGGATGGCAAAAATAGAGGCGGATATTTGTGGCGAATTTGAGCAAGTGCTAAACAGCCTATCGTCAAAAGTCCTCCTGATTGCCAAACGATACGAGCACACGCTTGGTGAGATCGAAGATAGAACAATAAAATCGAGAGCAGCGGTAGTAGCAGCACTGGAAAGGATGGGATACAAATGGTAAAAGAATGGCCAAGCATTCTCATCGGTGATGTTTTTGAATTTAAAAATGGTCTTAGTAAAGGGAAAGAATTCTTTGGACAAGGGACTCCGTTTATCAGCTATTCAGAGGTGTATAAGTATAACAGTCTTAAAGCAGCCGATATTAGAGGGAGAGTGCATCTGACAAAGGAAGAAATCAGTAAACTGGCAGTTCAAAAGAATGACGTTTTTTTTACAAGAACCTCCGAAACTCCGGAAGAAGTTGGGTATAGTGCAGTGCTATTGGAAGATGTGCCAGATTGTGTCTTCAATGGGTTTGTGTTGCGTGCAAGGCCCAAAAACAATTGGCTGTTTCCAGGATACTGCAAGTACTGTTTTTCAACAAAGGCTGTACGAGATGAGATCGCAAAAAGGTGCAAATTCACTACACGTGCTGGAATAACAGGCAGAGCACTGTCTGAAATTGAAATCCCTCTTCCCCCAATGGGAGAGCAAAAAGCCATATCTGAGGTGTTAGATGTTTTGGAAACTCAAATTCAGAATCTGTCTGGTCTTATAGAGAAAAAGCGTAGCATACGTGATGGCGCTTTAGAAGACCTGATTCGACATCGAACACGGCTTGATGGATTTAATGACGAGTGGGCAACGGTGACATTTAATCAGGTCATTACTCCGAAAGCCCGAATCGGCTGGCAAGGCTTGAAAAAGCATGAATATTTACGAAATGGATATAGTTATCTGATTGGCGGCGCGGATTTCTCTCATGGAACCATAAACCGTGATAGTATTTGGTATGTTTCTAAAGAACGCTACGACATGGATGTAAATATTCAGGTATCGGAAAACGATGTGCTTGTGACGAAAGATGGCACTATCGGAAAAGTGGCAATTGTACCTGAACTTGGAAAGCCTGCCACGCTCAACAGCGGGGTGTTTGTATTCAGAACAAACAACAAATTGTCTCCAACATTCTTGTTCAGAGTTTTATCCTCTTCTGTGTTCAGAGAATTTATTGACACTTTGTCGGCAGGATCAACAATTAAACACTTGTATCAGAAGGATTTAAAAAACTTTGAATTTGAAATCCCTGTGGACAAGAAAGAACAGGAAGCAATAGCGGATACGCTAACTGCAATGGATGAGGAAATCGAGGCGTTGGAAATGGAACGGGATAAAATGATTCAAATCAGAGAAGGTGCAATGGACGACCTGCTGACAGGACGCGTCCGTCTGGCAATTTAAGGAGGAAAAGAATGCCAACAGTAGATGCTGAGAGAAAATTGCAGAATAGAGTCCTGCATTGGCTTGTTGAAGATTTGGAATATACATATATTGGCAATCTTGAAGATCAAGACAATGAGCCGGTAAAGGAAGATCTTCTTATTGCCAATCTTAAAAAGCGTGGTTATACGGATGATCAGATAAGTGTTGCCGTTATCGAGCTGGTAAATAAGACGCATAATCAGGCGGATACGCTCTATAAGATCAATCAAGATGTGTATTCATCCCTGCGCTACGGAAGACAGGGCGTTAGGGATAGAAATGGGAATCGTCAGACAGTCCACTATATCGATTGGGTAAATATCGACAACAACGATTTTTGTGTTGCTGAAGAGGTTTCTGTTCTCCGTTATGATAATGTCACCCGTAAGCGTCCTGACGTTGTACTATACATCAACGGAATAGCGTTGGGCATCTTTGAGCTTAAAAGTTCCTATGTTAGTTCTGGGAATGGAATCAGACAGCTACTTCAAAACCAGAAGCAGGAAAACATCCAAAATTTCTTTAGTACGGCACAGTATCTCTTTGCCGGGAATGAATCAGAAGGCCTATTCTATGGAACAATCAACACCCCAGAGAAATACTATCTGAAGTGGAAAGAGGACAAGAAGGCCACTGATGATCTGTCTGCAGAAATCAAGAGCCTGCAGGAAAAGGAAAACAATCGTCTGAGAGATGGGGTTGTTTCTCTTTGTCAGAAAGAGCGATTCTTGTCATTAATCTATGACTTCATTATTTTCGATGCAGGCATCAAGAAGGTAACACGTCATAACCAGTATTTTGCTAATATTGCTGCCAGGAAAAGAATAAGAGAAAAAGAAGGTGGCATCATATGGAACACGCAGGGTTCCGGCAAGTCGCTCATAATGGTCTGGCTCACCAAATGGATCATAGAGAATATTGATGACAGCAGGGTAGTTATCATAACAGATCGTGATGAGCTTGATGATCAAATAGAAAGTCTCTACTTTGATGTAGGCGAAAAGGTGACACGTGCTAAGAGCTGTGCCAATCTGCGGGATATTCTCGATAAAAATGAAGACAGAATTGTCTGCTCTCTTATTCATAAATATGGCCACAATGCAGGCAGCCAATCGGACATAGATCAGTATCGCCGTGAACTGATAAAAGATTTGCCGGCTGATTTTAAAGCGAAGGGCAACATTATTGCTTTCATCGATGAGTGTCATCGTACCAATTCAGGTAAGCTCCACCAGGCAGTAAAACTATTGATGCCAGATGCTATTCTGATTGGTTTTACTGGAACGCCGCTTCTTAAGACAGATAAGAAGACAAGCTTGGAGACCTTCGGGACGTATATTCATACATATAAGTTTGATGAAGGTGTGGCTGATGGCGTTGTCTTAGATCTTCGATACGAAGCGCGAGATGTTGATCAGGATCTTTCAAGCCAGGACAGGGTAGATCTCTGGTTTGAAACAAAGACGCGTGGTTTGACAGAACGTGCAAAAACACAGCTGAAGCAAAGCTGGACATCGATTAATAAGCTATATAGCTCAAGACAGCGGTTGGAAAAGATTGCGGCAGATATCGTGTTTGACATGAGCCTTAAACCCAGGCTAAGAAATGATCGAGGTACGGCAATGCTGGTTGCCGGAAGCATTTATGAGGCTTGTAAATATTGGGAAATCTTCAATAGCATGGGATTTACCAAATGTGCGGTTGTTACTTCCTATGAGCCAACAACACAGAGCGTCAGGACGGCGACGTCAGATCTTTCACAGGAGAGTGAGGAGGAATACAAAAAAAGCATATATGATCGTATGCTGAACGGAAAGAAGCTTTCGGATTTTGAGCGCGATGTTAAAAAGCAATTCAAGGAAGAGCCAGGACAGATGAAACTGCTTATTGTTGTGGATAAGTTGCTGACTGGATTCGATGCACCTAGTGCTACATATCTTTACATTGATAAATCAATGCGTGATCATGATCTATTCCAGGCAATCTGTCGTGTTAACAGACCAGATGGTGAAGATAAAGACTATGGCTACATTGTCGACTATATGGACTTGTTCCGGAACGTTCAGGTTGCAGTTGCCGATTACACATCGGAAGCGTTTGACGGCTATGATAAGGAAGATGTCGAAGGCCTGATAAAGAGCAGGTATGATGAGGCAAAATCGGAACTGGAGGGAACGCTTGCTTCATTAGAGGAGTTGGTTTCCAATGTCGATATGCCTCGGGCAGATACTGACTTCATAGAGTATTTCTGCGGTGATGATAGTGAGGATGAAGAGAAAATCGCCAGAAGAGATACCCTTTATGTACTGACGGCCGCACTCTCCAGATCATTTGCAAATTGCTGTGATAAGCTGGTTTCTGATTATGGATTTACCGAGGAAGAGGTTGATCATCTCCGCCATGATATTAATGGTTATAACAAAATTAAAGAGATGATTAAACTGGCAAGCTGCGATTATATCGACCTAAAGCCGTATGAAGTAGATATGCGGTATATTCTTGATACGTATATCCGTGCTGAAGACAGCAAGGTTGTCAGTGAGCTCGGGGAGATGTCTCTTGTAGAGTTGCTACTGCAGGGGGAAACAACAACCCCTGTTGATTTGATCAAAGGTTTGCCTGGTACTGATGAGGCTAAAGCCGAAACCATCGATAACAATCTCCAACATGAAATCGTAAAGAAGATGAGCTCCAATAATGTATATTACGGGAAACTGTCAGAGATGCTTCAACGGGTCATATTGCAACGCAAGATGGAGGCAATGAGCTATGAGGAATATCTGCGTCAGGTTGTAGAACTGGCTAAGGCAATCCTTCATCCTGAAACTAATGACAGTTATCCGGACAGCATAAGAGACAGTGCAGCAAAAAGAGCATTATTCGATTATTTCTATGAAGATGAGAATCTTACTATTGAAATAGACCATGCAATACGATCTTCTATTCAGCCTGAGTGGAAGAAGAATTTTCAAAAGCAGCAGAAGATAAGGCTCGCTATATATAAGACTTTATTGCAAAACGACTATACTGAAGAAGATGCGCAGGTAAAAACAGTAGAGATATATGCTGTAGCCGAGAGGCAAGAGGAATACTATGCATAGTGGAGAAATGATTATCGGGGATATTCCTGTCAATATACAACGAAAGAATAGTTTAAAAAACATGTATATTCGGGTCAATCCACCGGAGGGAAGTGTGGTAGTGAGCGCACCGATAGATTTGACCGATGATGAGATTAGGCTATTTGTTCTTAGAAAGATTCCTGAGGTAAAAAAGGTAAGAGATCGAATGCTCGCTCAGGAGCGCCAGACTAAAAGAGAGTACGTTTCTGGCGAGTCACATTATTTGTGGGGCAAGCCATACAGACTGCAGGTTATTTATGAGGGGAACAGTCGTAAAATACTGAAAACGCCTACAAAGATAATAATGACGGTTCCAGAAGGGACGCCGGTAGAGACTCGCGAGACGATCTTCACGGAATGGTATAGACAGGAACTAAAGCGGATTTTGGACTCTGTTGTGACACGCTGCGAAAAGAGGACAGGATTGCAGGCGAACGAATATCGTATCAGAAATATGAGAACTCGGTGGGGAACCTGTAATGTTGAGGATCGCAGGATATGGATCAATCTACAACTTGTAAAGAAACCAATCGAGTGCCTTGAATATGTTGTGACACACGAACTGGTACACCTGGTGGAGAAGAATCATACCCATAGATTTCAATCGCTGGTAGCGGAATACTATCCGGCATGGAGAGATGCTAAGAAACTGTTAACAGAAATGCCTCTTGATTACATGGAAAAGGGGATAGTGGATATAGATGAATCACAAGAAGACACCGAGTGACATTTTAGATGTCGATCAAAAGACGGGCGCACTAATCATTGGAAAGAATAGACTCGATGATTATGCAAAAAAATACCTGAATGAACACTGTAAAGAGGCATTGATGGAACCGATGCCTCTTCCTGTCGAGAATATTTTAGAAAATGCTGGGCTGACCATCAAAACGGCTTCTCTTTCAAGAAACCTCGATATTTTTGGATGCTGCATGCTCTTGGATGGTTATGTTGAGATTTATGACAAGGAAACCCGGGAAATGCGGGAAACATTTTATCCGGCAGGTACGATCTTGTTTGACCCGGATTCTGAGTGGGCATATGGTGAGGGTGCCAAGAGAAATACGTTAATACATGAGGCACTGCATTGGGAGAAGGATAAGAAGTATTTTCAGGTTCTGGAGCTTAGGAATAAAACGGAATCAGAAAAACTATATCCCATAATGTGCAGGCAATCGGGCATGTACTATGAACCACCCGAAGGAAAGAAAACGAAGGCAAATCAGATAAAATGGCTGGAGTGGCAGGCGCATCGACTTGCTCCGCGTGTATTGATGCCAATTGATATGTTCAAGCAAAAGGCTCTGGAGATAATTGATTCATGGACTGAGAGCGATATCATTCCATCGTGTGATTCTCTGATAGAAGAATTAAGCGCTTTCTTTATTGTATCCAGAACGTCCGTCAAATACAGACTGATAGAGGTGGGTCTTCAGGATGTGATATCAGTATTCGACGATTATGAAGAGTTGTATACTGAGATCAATAACATAACGGAACATATTGCTCTAACTCCAGAAGAAGCTTTTGTTCTTTTATCGCAAAATGTGATTCTTGAGGAATGGGTAGAGAGTAGGAATCTTATTTTTGTAGATGGATACTTTGTTATACCATCAGAGAAGACTATCCGTATCGATTCTAACGGAGACCTTCATCTTACAAAGACTGCAAAGAAAAACCTATCCCTTTACACCCTTAACATAGTCGAGCATAAGAGCGTTGAATATAAGAATTCAGCAAAAGATCTGGTAGGCTATGCCTATATGTATAAGCTGGAAAGTGTTGATAAGAGACTGATTGCTTTCCATCCCAAATTTCAAACAGACTTAAAAGATGAGCCCTCCAAAGTATATGAAGGATTCGTTCAATATATTGCTTCCTTCGATGAGGATGAAGAGAAAGAATTACTGCGGATGCTCGGAGATCCTGACACTACGCTTTGTCAGTGCCTGTGGCATTCCATACAAAAGGCAGGTTGGAATCAAGGACTCGATCTGTACGATAACACGCTGGTACATGAAAATTATCACGGGCGGATTAAGAAGAATCAATACAACAATATGGGTAGAGATGTGCTCATGGCAATCTGCGTTGGCCTGAAATACAGAAGTAACATTGTAAAAAAGGTGTTTGAGAAAGCAGGGATCGTGCTAAAGGAATATCATGATCCAGATAAAACATACCTGCGTATTATAGAAATGATGCCAGGCCTGTCGATCCGAGAGTTCAATTCCATACTGGAGAAGGCTGGCATTAGACAATTAGGATCGGCGCAAAAATAATATCAACTTGTAAAGTTGGAGAGGTCTCCCGAAAAGGGGGCCTTTTTTGTTGCTTGAATTTTGAGATTGCTGCAAATACAGGGGTTCTTTCCAACTTGCCAAGTTGTGCATTGCTGGTGGCATTAATCAATAATAGCAATTGTAGAAACGAACAAATAATTACTGCTCAGGCATCACACCCTGCGGCTTTCCGGAGGCAGTACCCATCGCGGGTGTGATGATAAATCAAATAACGTAACCGGTTCATGGGTATGCCGGTCGCAATACTGAAGCGTTGATGCTTTTGGTGCGGCCTTGGCATACCCGTGTTTTGGTGCATCCGACACCTTCGCTTCGGCAGTGAAGCGGAGGTCGGGATGCATATCAGTAAAAGACATAATCTGCACTGCAGATCGCCGTAACTCTCGTGGATTTCGAGAATACATAAGTTTTCGCAATTCCACGGAGGTGTACGGATGAAAAAGTATGAGTACAGTTTTAGCAATGAAAGTGTAATTATCGAAGTAAGCGATGAATGGGCCGGCATTCTGGCGGAGCTCGACAGAGAAGAGTACAACAATGACCACGCTGAGACCAGAAGACATGTTTCACTCGATGACGGAGAAGACGGCGAGTGGCTCAGCACCGCAAAAAAGGGGGAAACGCTCATCAGGGTCGCCGGAAAGATCTTCAGTCCTGACGACAGGAGATTCAGAAAGGGCAGAAAGGCTCTCTCAAAAAAGCAGATGGAGCTCTATGAGTCAGTATATGACCGCGGCGACAGCATTGGTGAGTATGCTGCGGATAACAGCGTCGATCCATCAACTGCATCGAAAAGAAACAGCGCTGTGATCGAAAAGTTCAAGAAGATCTTTGAATAGGATCAGTCCCGGGGATTCCGCTGCTGTATGGCGGAGTCCCCGCTTTTTTATTATGCGTATACAGATAGTGCCCTGTGCAAAAGAAAATGTATGGATGTTCGGCAGCCTTATATTTCAAGGGTTTCAGCAATTGGCATCTTTATGCAGCCCGTATCCTACAGTATAATAAACAATAGCGTATTGAAAGACAGGATCGTCGATGTGGAGGTGCTATGACAGATAAGGATAAGAAAAACATGGTCAAAGCTAGACTGCTGGTGCTGTCGGAGATGTTTTGTGAGAAGACAGACGATGAGCATCCGATGGACACCTTCGAGATCATAGATTATCTGGCGGATAACGGTGTGCCTGCGAATACCAAGACGCTTCGCAGCGATATCGCTTTGCTCAGGCAGCGCGGTATGGACATCGTGACGATCACCGGCAGGCCTAACAAGTATTACTGCGGCAAGAGGCTCTTCGATAT
>CACZAM010000040.1 GCA_902779185.1 uncultured Eubacteriales bacterium | reverse complement strand
ATCACACATTCATCTCCAACGCTACAGGATGCTCCTCAATCTGGGGCGGCCCTGGCGCAACAGCTCCTTACACAACAGATGCGCATTTGTATGCCCGCATGCTACTATCAGACCATATCTGCTCGACGAAGCTGAGATGGCAGCCGCTCCTGCTGGATTCAAGGCTGTTGATCACAAGCTGAGCAAGGGCGCATATAAGTATGGCCTCGCTGTATCCCCGCTCGATTGTATGGGATGCGGAGTATGCGTAACAGTATGCCCAACCAAGTCACTGACAATGAAGCCGCTTGAAGAGCAGCTCCCAGAGCAGAAGAACTTCGACTATGCTGTAAAGAGCGTGTCCGTCAAGAAGGAATTCGCAGACAACAGCAACCTGATCTCCTCGAGTTCTCGGGCTCCTGCGCAGGATGTGCTGAGACTTCATACGCAAGACTCATCACACAGCTTTGCGGAGATCACACATTCATCTCCAACGCAACAGGATGCTCCTCCATCTGGGGCGGCCCTGGCGCAACTGCACCTTATACAACAGACGCATGCGGACATGGTCCTGCATGGAACAACTCCCTCTTCGAGGACAACGCTGAGCACGGTCTCGGAATGAGAATGGCTATCAAGGCCAGAAGAGCTAAGATCAAGGCTGACGTTGAGGCTCTGGTAGAGGCAGGAGTACCTGCAGAGGTCAAGGAAGCTGCAGATGCATGGTATGCAGTATTCAATGATCCTGTTGCTTCAAGAGAAGCCGGCGACAAGCTCGTTGCAGCACTCGAGAAGGCAGGCATCGGAGCTGAGATCGTAGAGCGCAAAGACCTCCTCGGCGAGAAGACAGTATGGATCTTCGGCGGAGACGGCTGGGCATACGATATCGGTTACGGCGGGCTCGATCACGTACTCGCAAGCGGCGAGAACGTAAACGTAATGGTATTCGATACAGAGGTTTACTCCAACACAGGCGGACAGGCTTCCAAGGCTTCCAACATCGGACAGGTAGCACAGTTCGCTGCTGCTGGTAAGGCAATCGAGAAGAAGTCACTGTCTCAGATCGCTATGGCTTACGGTTATGTATACGTAGCTCAGGTAGCTATGGGCGCTGACCCGAATCAGACTCTGAAGGCAATGAACGAAGCTATCGCTTACGACGGCCCATCCCTGATCATCGGATACTCCCCATGCGAGATGCACTCCATCAAGGGCGGCATGATGAACTGCCAGATGGAGATGAAGAAGGCTGTAGAGTGCGGTTACTGGAACCTCTTCAGATTCAACCCTGCTGCAAAGGCAGAAGGCAAGAATCCGTTCACACTGGACAGCAAGGTACCTGCAGGCGGATATCAGGAGTTCCTGAAGAACGAAGCGCGTTACAACAGACTGACCAGAGAGAATCCGGAAAGAGCAGAGAAGCTCTTCGCGGAGAACGAGGCAGCTGCAATGGCACGTTACGAGAAGCTGAAGAAGTTCGTAGACTTCTACGCACCGGAAGCTTAATGGTTTCTCAGATCATTCGGCGTTGCCGTAATGATGAAACCATTGATCTACGGAGGCAAGCTCCTCCGATAGAGATCGCGGCGAAACATTACATTAAAGGAGCCGGTCTTCGGACCGGCTCTTTTGTATTTTAAAGAAGCAGGATTGCGGTTGAATGTACACTGTTTTACGGGTAAAATAATAGTGTGTTATTTATGAAGAAGGAGGTACACATATGCCACTCGTAACAACAACCGAAATGTTCAAGAAGGCTTATGACGGCGGATATGCTATCGGAGCTTTCAACGTAAACAATATGGAGATCGTACAGGGCATCACAGAAGCTGCCGGCGAACTCAGAAGCCCTGTTATCCTGCAGGTTTCGAAGGGCGCACGTGCTTATGCAAACCATACATACCTGGTTAAGCTCGTAGAGGCTGCTATCATCGAGAACCCTGAGATCCCTATTGCACTCCACCTTGACCACGGTGATTCATTCGAGCTTTGCAAGAGCTGCATCGACGGAGGATTCACTTCGGTAATGATCGACATGTCTTCGAAGTCATTCGAGGAAAACATCGCTGTAACAAAGCAGGTAGTAGATTATGCTCACGCTCATGGCGTAGTAGTAGAGGCTGAGCTCGGAACACTCGCCGGAGTAGAGGATGAGGTAGTCGTAGAAGCCGGACACGAGAGCTATACAAGACCTGAAGAGGTTGAGGAGTTCGTAAGCAGAACAGGCTGCGACTCCCTGGCAATCGCAATCGGAACATCCCACGGCGCATACAAATTCACACCGGCACAGTGCACAAGAAACGAAGAAGGCATACTCGTACCGCCTCCACTGCGTTTCGACGTACTCGAGGAAGTAACAAAGAGACTGCCTGGATTCCCGATCGTTCTCCACGGATCTTCATCGGTTCCGCAGGAATTCGTAAAGATGGTAAATATGTACGGCGGCAACATGCCTGACGCTGTAGGTATTCCTGAATCACAGCTCCGGAAGGCAGCTGAGTCCGCAGTATGCAAGATCAACATCGACTCGGATATCCGTCTCGCCATGACAGGAAACATCCGTAAGTACTTCGCAGAGCATCCTGATCACTTCGACCCGCGTCAGTATCTGAAGCCGGCAAGACAGGCTGTAAAGGATATGGTAGCTCACAAGATCGTAAACGTACTCGGATCGGACGGCAAGATCTAAAAACGATCATAAATGGTCATAAATACAGCGGCGCAGAAATCATTCTGCGCCGTTTTTATTGCCTGATTCCATACAACTGACAAATAATGCAGCCGCGCGGCCGGAGTCTATCCCGAGCGGAGCTGCAGCGTGTGACGAGTTGCAGATCCACGACATACATTAACTGTCAGCCCTGAAAGCTTTCCTGACTTTCGACAAACACCTGCAGTCAATTCCGGGAGGGATACTCCGGCATCAGCAGCGGCTGCATTATGTATATTCTGTAAGGAATCAGGCTGAAAACGGGTCCGGATGATATACTGTCCTGGATTATATGGCGTGCCATGCATGCCGCAGCAGGGAGGACAGAAATTGTCTCATACGATAGAACTCAGAAGGGTATCGAAATACTATGCTGCCGAAGATTCCGTCAGCATGGGTTTTTCGCGTATTGATCTCAATCTTGACATAGGTGAATTCGTCGCGATAACCGGTGAGAGCGGAAGCGGAAAATCCACTCTTCTCAACGTCATAAGCGGACTCGACACCTATGAAGAGGGGGAGATGTTTGTATGCGGCGAAGACACCACCGCCTACGGAACGGAAGACTACGAATTATACCGTAAAACATACATCGGCAATATTTTCCAGGACTTCAACCTTATCAACAGCTACACGGTATATCAGAATATCGAAGCAGTGATGCTCCTTAACGGAAAGAAGAGGAGAGAGTGCAAAAGCAGGATACTTGAGCTGATCGACCTGGTAGGACTCAGCAAATACCGCCGCACTAAAGTCTCCAGATTATCGGGAGGGCAGAAGCAAAGAGTAGCAATCGCACGCGCTCTTGCGAAAAACGCACCTATCATTGTGGCGGATGAGCCAACGGGCAATCTTGACAGCGCATCAGCTCAGAGTGTCATGGAGACGCTGGCAAAAGTATCTGCTGACAAGCTTGTAGTCATTGTTACACATAACTATGAGCAGGCTGAGCCTTACGTGACCCGCAAGCTTACGATGCATGACGGAAAGATAATTGAAGATAAGAAGTTCGGACCAGGTCGCCTTTCAGAAGACGAGTATCTTTCGGCTGTAGGCGCTTATGCCGCTTCTCCGTCTGCAGACGCAGAACGCGGTATAACAAGGAGAGAAGGCCGCGCAGCGAGAGCAGAAAAGGCAGAGAAGGCAGCGGAAGCAGGGATCACAACTCAGCATTCCGAAGCTCCTGCACCGGGCAAAATGCGTAAATCTTCGGAGCTGCGGCTTGGGATCCGCAATACATTCAATCTGCCGGCAAAATTCATACTGCTGTTTATAGTGTATTTTTTTGTGTCGACAGCAGTGCTTGGCCAGTACGCAGCCACCAAAAACAGCATGCATGAGGGTGACCTGCTGGGCAGCAATCCATATTTTGTAAACGCAGGCACAGACCGGATCATCGTAAAGAAGAATGATGAGAGTGTCTTCACTGAAGAAGATCTGGCAGCAGTCGAATCAACAGACAATATCAAAGGGATCGTCAAAAACGATCTCGCCATGGACAGCGGTGTAAGTTTCAAGCTGGGAGAATCTTTTGTTGAAGGGCCTGTAATGCCTGTCAGTGCTGTCACTGAAGACGAAATCACATATGGGCACATGCCTGAAAACGATTATGAAATAGTGATAAAACTAGATGCCTCATCTGATGCTCTTACTCTGGGAGCACCGTCCGAATATATCGGACAGCCTGTAAAGCTCAGAGACATGAGCCAGATGCAGACATACCAGTTTAAAAAGCCGATCAGTGTCGCGGGAATTATCGTAAACGATGACACAGTTGAAAACGACAGCTACTCGCTTTACGGGTATTCAACGATATATACCAGTGACAGTATCAGCAATGAACTGCTCATATCCATGATGGCAGCGACATCTAAAACCGAATTGAACTTTGACGGCACCAGAGTCAACTGTGAATATGAGCGGGGAATATTCTCATCGCCTGACGTTCCGGATGGCAAAGTCTATCTCTTTGAAGATCAGGTGTTTTATTACAAAGACGAAATAGCTGTCGGAGAGGACTTCAGTCTCAAGGTGAAGAACAGATTCTTTGAATCCGAAGGAGAGTATACAGTAGACAGGATAATTACTGAAGATAACTGTGAGGAACTTGTCGGCATTCCGAAAGATGAATTCGACATGTATTACAACTGTGTTTTCATCAGCGAAAATGACTTCAGAAAACTCTTCGACAAAGGCTTTTATCAGATAAGCGCCATCATGATCAATGAGCAGGAATCAGATGCGACGCAGAAGGCTCTTAATGACAAGGGCTTTACTACGCTTGCAATAAAGGACTCGCTGACAGATGTCACGGGCGGTCTTGGGGGAGTCATGAATCTGATGACTTACGCAAGACTGGCGCTTGAGTTCGTGATCCTCTTCTTCATAGCGTATGCTGTTATCAGGCTGATCATGAGATCGCGTAATTCGTACTACTCAACACTCAGGATACTCGGAGCTACTAAGAGCAATACCGATTCGATACTGAGGGTCGAGCTGATCCTTATGATGCTGATTGCATACGGCACGGACATAGCGTTTGCTGCGCTCATCAAAAAAGGTTTGCTGCAGGATCTTCTGCACATGGATCTGAAAGAGATAACAAAAATGCTGCACTACCTTACACCGTTTGACTACGGCATGCTCGGGGCGGTACTGCTGCTCATGTCGCTTATGATCGCTAACAGATACTCAAAGCACATCTTCACTAAGAGTGCCATGAAGGCATTCAGAGAGGGGGTGTAGCGGATGATCAGGATCGAAAAAGTAAATAAATATTTCAATAAAGGAAAGCCCAACGAGATCCACGTCATCAATAACACTACAATGACTCTGCCTGACAAGGGTATAGTATGTCTGCTCGGCCCTTCGGGCTGCGGCAAGACGACCCTTCTGAACGCCATAGGCGGACTCGACAGTGTGGACAGCGGAACGATCACGATCGACGGCCAGCGCATAACGAGATTCTCATCGAGCAAGATCGACAGCATCCGTAACGCGCGCATAGGTTATATATTCCAGAACTTCAATCTGATCGACGACAGGACTGTCTTTGAAAATGTAGCCATAGCGCTTCGCATGATAGGTATCAGAGACAACACGACCGTTACGGCCCGTGTAAGATACTGCCTGCAGCAGGTGGGAATAGACCAGTACAGAAACAAGCTTGCCGGCTCTCTCTCCGGAGGTCAGAGACAGAGGGTAGCCATCGCACGCGCGATAGTCAAGAATCCGAGGATCATCATTGCCGATGAACCTACCGGAAATCTGGACAGCAGCAATACACTTGAGATCATGAACATCATCAAGACGATCTCAAGGGAGCGGCTTGTCATTCTGGTTACACATGAGAGAAATATTGCCGAGTTCTATTCCGATCACATCGCTGAGATGAAGGACGGCAAGATCATAAAGGCATACAACAACGACTCGTCCAGATACCTGGACTATCAGCTTGAAAACAGGATTTACCTGAAAGACATGGCGGTCCATAAGGAGTTTGCTGAGGATGATGTCAGCATAGATGTGTACAGCGACGAGGAGCGCCAGGCTGAGCTGAAAGTGGTCATAAGAGGCAACAATCTGTATATCAATACGGGCGGAATGCTCAACGTGGTGGATGAGACTACCAACATTGAGATGGTCGATGAGCACTATACGGCCATGGACGAGAGCTATTTTGAAGAAAACGACTTCGATTACACCGCATGTCTGCCGTCGAAATACAAGGCTAAATACACTTCGGTATACCGTCTTACAAACATGATAAGCAGTGGCTGGAAAACAGTTAAGTCGTTCAGGAAAGTAAGAAAGGTGCTGATGCTTGGATTCGTATTTGCCGCTATGTTTGCTTTCCTCGCGGTAAGCAATGTGATGGGTCTGATAGATCTCAAGCCGGTCGACTACAGGACGACAAACGGGAACTATATAACCGTCTCAAATCCTGAAAAGTCGGAGGATGCGCTTGAAATGGCGGCTGACTTTGACGGTGTTGCCTTTGTAATACCGGGAAGCACGATAAAGAGTGTGACCCTTCCTATGGATGACTACCTGCAGACAAGTTATGCGCGGGAAGAACTCAGCGTATCACTGGTGCTCGACAGCGTACTTACAGATGATGAGATCATTGCGGGCTCGATGCCGGCCGATGAGCATGAAGTCGTGATAGACAGGTCCATAATCGATAAATTCATCAGGGAAGGGGCAGGCGCTGCTGTCGGTCTCGATTCCATGGATGAGTTTATTGGCCGCAGGCTGCACTTTGAGAGCCTTGATGACTACAGGATCTCAGGCATAGCGGATACCGAGTCTCCGTCGCTCTTTGTGGATGAGAGCCAGGTAATGTATATCCTTTCGAACGGCAATGATGCCGAAGACGAGATGTCATACGGTCTTGAAGACAGCGATGAAGAGGACGTGATTAAGAGTGGCAAGGTGAGAGACCTTGATCTGACAGAAAATAAGATCACGGTAACAAAGGGGAGAGAACCGAAGGGGCTCGGCGAAACTATCATCAACGAGGTGCATGAGGAAGAGGTTGAGCTGGGTAAAAAGATCAACACCATGGCCGCCGGACGCAAGCTGACGGTTGTCGGTTTCTATTCAAGTGATGCAATGGATGATGACACTTATTATGTTCATGCCAAAACAATAAAAAGGGATTATATTCTCAAGCAGAAGAATTTCAGCATATACGCGAATGATCCGTCTGCAGTGGAAAGGGAACTCAAAAACCAGGGGATATCGTCAAAACAGAACGATGTGCGGGACCGCAAAGCTTATGTCAACTCCCGCAGGGATCAGCTGACATCGTCCCTGATCGTTGCGGTCATCATAATCCTCATTTCGCTCATCGAGATGTTCCTGATGCTCAGGGCCTCATTCCTCTCAAGGATCAGGGAAGTGGGTACTCTCAGGGCTATCGGACTCAAGAAAAAAGATATTTACAGAATGTTTACGGGTGAGATACTTGTAATGACCTTTATCACAGCCGTACCGGGAATTGCCATCATGTACTTCATACTTACTCAGACCGTAAGGGCTACTTATTACATCGAAGGGCTGTATATGGTAACACCTGTGATAGCTGCCGTAACATTCGGTGTAATACTGGTGTTCAATCTGCTTGCAGGCCTGATACCGGTCTTTGCAACGATGCGCAAAACTCCTGCGCAGATACTGGCCAGAACAGACATATAGATGCAGAAAAGGACATAAAAAACGCCGGCTTCAGTGCCGGCGCTTTCCTTTCTATAAGTACTGCACTTCGCATTCCTTGAAGTAGTTCTTTACCAGAGCTCTCCTTATCTCATCGACCGTTGGGAACCGCAGGCCGATCTTCGCTGCCATGGACGGGTCATCAACATCGTCGTTTATCTTTGTGCCTACGATGATCTCTACCTGGTCAGTTTCTCTGAGAATTGTTATCATGCGCTTTGCCGCGTCTTCGCTCATGTGCTTGAGCAACATACCGCTGGTCAGCCTTTTTGCTACCTCAGAAAGAGTGAGCATGCCTTCGGTGACAAGGTCAATACCTTCGATCTTGCTTGAAGGAGGCAGGCTGCCTGCAGGAGATTTATCAGCTTTGACATCCTTGCCGAGCTCACGCGCTACGATCTTGGCTGTCGTGCCTCCGCAAACGATGACCTGACCGTCAAAGTTCTTAATGCGTTCACCGAGCTTCTTGTCGGACTCACGGCTGCGCGGCGCTCCGGTAACAATAAGCGTGCGGCGCGGTTTCTTGACACCTATGACGCAGCAAGTGATGTCGTCATTAGGAATGTATTTGTCATTTTTAGCAGCTTCAGTGACTATCGACCGCGCGAGCTGCCTCGAGGAAATATCCGGGTTGTTTATCAGCTTTTTCTGAATGAAGTCGGAGACATTGTCCGTTCCCCAGCCCGTATTTTTCACAACAGATGGCAGTGACTGAACGATACGCCTCTGCGACCTGAAAACTGCATAAGCCGGATCGTCTTCTCTTTCTTTAGCTGAAGGACCAAGCGCGATCCCCGACTGAGCTACTCCGTCACTGAAGAAAATGAGTCTGTCGCCTTCGTTCAATTCGAAAGAAGATGAATAGACGATCTCTTCCTTGATGGCAGCCTTGCGCTTCAGCCTGATTGCTGTCTTGTCCCATTCCACCGGTTCGCTTCCCACGAATCTGAGGCTGTCGGGATTGTCGTATTCAGCAAGTTCCACACGGATAAATGATTTGTCATCAGAGAAGATGATCCTGGCTATGGTGAAAGTGGAATAGCTGATGCCTTTAACACTGTCTATAGGAAGGGTGTCCATTATTACTTCCGCGGATTTTTCGAGGTCCATCGTGGAAAGCGACAGCTTGCTCGCCATATGGGAAGTCAATGATGCCAGAACGTTGGCTCTTACACCGCTGCCGAGGCCGTCCGAAAGTATGACGGTCATTACGTTGCTGTTTTCGTTCCTGTCAATATAGTAGACATCTCCGCCTATGTGCTGACCATGCTTGAAAAGCTGTGAATAATCAATATCGATACATAAATCGTTCATGCTAGACCTCACTGCTCTCTTCGGCCATCAGGCCGCCTTCTTCGGCTTCACTGGTATTAACATTGAATTCCTCAATGATGGAGTTGAGCATTATCTCGGTCTCCGCGGCGTTGTCGCCGAGGAGAGCCGCTATCTGCTGTACTGAAGTCATAGACTTTCTGATGACTTCTTCGGCCTTCTCTATAACGGCCTCTCTTCTTACTGAAGGGGTCGTAATGTCTTCGAACATAGCTCCGAGAAGCTCCTTGTTTTCGACGAGGAAGAAGGTGATCCTGTAGATCTTGCCCTTATGACGGAACCTGTACTGCTGAGGCTTGCTCATGAAGAACTGCTCACGGAACTTCTCCTCAAACGGAACGAATGCAGATACCGGATAGCCGCGGAACGATCTCAGACCTTCAGAATCGAGGAATTCATCAGGATAGTCTTCAAAGATCTTTATGAAACGCTTGTTGCATTCTGCTATTTCAAGATCATTGTTCACGATGACTACGCCGTGAGGAATGGTCGAGAGAAGTATGTCGACCTTTGTCTCAGCGTCTTTGCGCATCTTGGTAACGCACATCTCGGTTTCGGCGAGGCCTGAAAGCAGTGCCTTTGCCATGTCGCGGCAGGTAGGGTAACCGCAGCCGCCGCAGTTGAGCTCGTCTTCAGGGGCCGTTTTGCCGAGCCTTGCGAGAGCGCCGCGAATCTCTTCTTCAGAGTAATCTGACGAGGCGAGATCTGCAGGAGCCGGAAATTCCGCTCCGAGGATGCCGTATCCCTTTTCATAAACCTCTCTGGCAAATTCTTCATCTCCATCGAAAACATCAGGGTCATACAGACGCTCAAGAACATATGACGCAACCGCCTTTTTCTGCACCACTGCCGAGTATCTGTGAGAAGTTCCCGGGCCGCTTATGCATCCGCCGTCGCAGTTGAGTGCTTCGAGGAAATCATCCGTATGCGTGCCCTGAAGAGATGACATTACCCGTGTGATACCGGAGACCGAAAGAGCGGACTGCTCAACAAAATGACCCTCCCAGATCTTCGAAGTTTCGATCTGTCCGTTTTCGATAGGGTATATCGCCGCTTTACCGGCCTTTGCAGGTACGAAGTCAATAGGTATACCTGTATCAATATTTGCAAGGTCTATGTTTTCTTCTTCAAGCCACTCGCGCACCTCTCTGAATGTCAGCGCAATGTCCGGATATCCCGGATGCTCGTCCGCCTCGATCTTCTTGGCAACACATGGCCCTATGAAAACTATTACTATGTCATTTCCATACAGCTTGCGCAGATAGGCGCTGTGAGTCTGCAGCGGGCTTGGTACAGGAGCAAGTGATTTTATATCCTGAGGGAAATATTTCCTTACGAGCTGCACGACGGAAGGGCATGCTGTCGAGATGAAAGGCGCGTCACCATGGTCTTTCATGTAAAAATCGAGGGCTTGCGATACCAGAGCGGCTCCGATAGCCGTCTCTGAAATGGCATGGAAACCTAGCTTATACAATGCTCTTACAAAGTTTTCCTCATAGCCTATGAACTCCGAAACATATGACGGAGCAAGCGACACTATGACCTTGCGGTTCGACAGGAATGCCATCCTTACTTTGTCTGTGTCATTTCTTATGACTTTGACTGAGTTAGGGCATTCGTTTACACATGTGCCGCAGAACGTGCAGCGGTCGTATATGATCTCAGCGTGCGCGTCCTTGATCTGTATAGCTTTTACAGGACAGTGCCTGACGCAGCGGTAGCAGTCGCGGCAGTTATTGATTTCCGTATATATAGGATACTTTTCCAAAACAGAACCTCCGTTAGTGATTGTTATTAGACTTGTCTAATAATTATAGCATTAATTATCCCCGTTTCGTGCCTGGTGTGATATAATATGTAAGAATTTTTGGGACGAAGATCCGGAGGTATATATATGGCATTTGCAACAGCAGAAGAATACAAAGACATGGCGGGCAATTTCATCCACGATATCATCAATGAAGACCTCGCCAGCGGAAAGCATACTACAATCATTACGAGATTCCCGCCGGAGCCTAACGGCTACCTGCACATCGGACACGCCAAGTCGCTCTGCCTCAATTTCGGTACAGCGCTCAAGTACGGCGGCCGCTGCAATCTCAGATATGATGACACCAACCCAACAAAAGAAGACATCGAATTCGTTAAATCGATCGAGGCAGATGTAAACTGGCTCGGATTCCAGTGGGATGAGAAACTCTGGGCATCAGATTATTTCGACACGATGTATGACGCCGCGGTTGAGCTCATCAAGCAGGGCAAGGCTTTTGTGTGCGAACTCACTCCGGATCAGATCAGAGAATACAGGGGCACGCTTACAAAGCCGGGCAAGGAAAGCCCGTACAGAAACAGACCGGTCGAAGAGAACCTTGCGCTCTTCGAAAAGATGAGAGCGGGTGACTTCAAGGATGGAGAGGTCTGCCTCAGAGCAAAGATCGACATGGCGAGCCCTAACATCAACATGAGAGACCCTGTCATCTACAGAGTCGTTCACGCGCCTCACCACAACACCGGTGACAAGTGGTGCGTATATCCGATGTACGATTTCGCTCATCCTATCGAGGACGCGATCGAGGGAATCACACACTCCATCTGCACGCTCGAGTTTGAAGATCACAGACCGCTGTATGACTGGGTAGTCCGCGAGGTTGGCTGGTGGCCTAACCCTCCGCGTCAGATCGAGTTTGCGCCGCTCAACATCACAACTATGCTGATGAGCAAGAGATTCATCCGCAGACTTGTTGAAGAAGGCAAGGTAGAAGGCTGGGATGACCCAAGACTCTGCACTCTCGCAGGTATCCGCCGCAGAGGCTATACACCTGAAGCGATCCGCAAATTCTGCAACGACATCGGAGTCACAAAAGCAGATACAATGATCGACATAGCTCAGCTCGAGCAGTGCGTCAGAGAAGATCTGCAGCTCAAGGTGCCGGCAATCAATGTCGTAAAGAATCCGATCAAGGTCATCATCGACAACTATCCGGAAGATAAGATAGAAATGTGCACGGTTGAGAACAACGCCAAGGTCCCTGAAATGGGCACGCGCGAGATCCCGTTCGGCCGCGAACTGTGGGTAGACGGAGATGACTTCATGGAAGTCCCTGTGAAGAAGTATTTCAGACTCTTCCCGGGCAACGAAGTAAGATTCAAGGGCGCATATTTCATCAGATGCAATGAAGTCGAGAAGGATGCGGACGGCAATATTGTTGCTCTGCACTGCACATATGACCCTGAGACACACAGCGGAAGCGGATTCGAAGGCCGTAAGGTAAAGGGCACCATTCACTTTGTTGAGGCAAGCACGGCTGTAAAGATCAAAATCAGAGAGTATGGCTATCTCATGAAAGAGAATGAGGAGACAGGCGAGCAGGAGTTCGATCCTGAATCCCTGATCGAGACATGGGGATACGCAGAGCCGTCTGTCAGTGATGTGAAGCCTGGTGAGAGATTCCAGTTCTTCCGCAAGGGCTACTACATTGCGGATTCACAGCTCACAACAGATGATGAAAAGGTGTTCAACAGCATCGTAGGTCTGAAGAGCTCCTGGAAATAATATTAATAGTTAAATAATATGCCTCAGAATAGTCTTCGAGGGAGTACGCCTCTCGGCTCAAAATTTGCGACGCATCGGTTTCGGACTATTCTGAGGCATTTATATTCTTTAAGATTTGAGATATATATTTTCAGTGCGCATATAATTATTGTGTATGATAGGAGAACTATAGGTACAGGAGGACAGCTATAGATACACTTATCAATGGGATCCTGACATTCTCAGAGAACAATCCGGAACTTGCAGTGCACATAACCACCGTCTTCAGGTGGATATTTGTGGTGCTCGCAGCATATATCCTCCTGATATCCATTGTGTCATTGCTTTCCACAAGAGCGACCCCTGAGATCTGGGGATATTTCATGGTGGAAAATGGCGGAAACTATCCGCTGACCCATTGGGAGAACGTGATAGGAAGATCGAGATCGGCTGATATAAGGATACCGCTCAGGACTATTTCGAATAATCACGCGCTGTTGGTAAGGCGGTCCGAGGACAAATGGATGATCAAGGATCTCGGGTCGAACAACGGCATCGAAGTGAATGGATATAAGCTTGATCCGGAGAAGCGCTATGTAATAAGCCCGGGCGATCTGGTAGAAATGGGCGGCACCAAGTCCACCATCTCACCTCCGAGTATTGAGGAAACACGCAACAACAGATTTATGCGCCGGCTGGATAAGGAACCGGTAGCGCCGTGGAAGATACTGCTCGCGATCACTGCTTTTCAGCTTATGACAATTGTGCAGCTGGTTCTCAGCATGGGTACTGAGATGAAGGCATCAGCGCTGATATGCATTGCATTGCTTTGCGCTGTGATGTGGGCGTATGTCATGATCTTTAACGCAATGGGTAGCCGCGGCTTCGAAATGGAGATGATAGCGTTCTTCCTTTCAACTATAAATCTCGCGGTCACCGCGTCTTCGGATCCGGGCTCGGTTCTTAAGGAATTCATTGCTATACTGCTCGGCCTGGCTCTCATGATATTCATGTGCATTTATATGCGCGATATAAGCAGACTGCGCAAAGTAAAACCTGTGCTGATAGGGCTCTCTGTGATAGCTCTCATCATCAACCTCGTCTTCGGTACTGCTAAATACGGAGCCACCAACTGGATAAAGATTGGTGACAGCGGCTCGATACAGCCGTCCGAACTTGTAAAGCTGGCGTTCATACTCATTGGAGCCGGAACGCTCGAGGAGCTTTACGAGAAAAAGAATACAGTGGTTTATGCTGCGTTCTCGCTCTTCTGCCTGGGGTGTCTGGCGATGATGAGCGACTTCGGAACGGCCCTTATATTCTTTGCTACTTATCTGGTCGTATCGTTCCTCAGGAGCGGCGACATTTCGCGTTTCATTCTGACGGGTGTAGCAGCGCTCGCAATGGGATTGATCGTACTCAGGTTCAAGCCGTACATAGCTTCAAGATTCGATGCCTGGGGACACGTCTGGGAAGCACAATTCATGGATGATCTGGGGTACCAGCAGACACGCACCATGTCCTTCGGCGCCGGCGGCGGACTGCTTGGGCTCGGCGCGGGTAACGGGTCGCTCAAGTATGTCGGAGCTGCCAACACAGACCTCGTATTCGGATTCGTAATGGAGGAGTGGGGCTTCATCATAGCCGTTCTGGCGGTGCTCTGCATTGCTACGCTCTCTGTGTTCGCTGTCATGCATATCGTTGCCGGAAGGTCGACTATATACACCATACTCGCATGCAGCGCCGCGACCATGTTCCTCGTACAGACCATGCTCAATGTGTTTGGAGCCATCGATCTCTTCCCGCTGACGGGAGTGACGTTCCCGTTTATTTCGACCGGCGGCACCAGCCTTATGACTTCGTGGGCGATGCTTGCGTATTTTAAGGCCGCAGATATGCGACGCAATGCCAGCCTTGCTGTGGGGAAGGAGGACTAGCCATGCGGAAACAGGAAAGAAGAGCGTGGATATGCCTCATGCTGGTAATGGTGCTGCTTGCCGGAATAGGACTGTTCGGCTACAGATTCGTGAAATTCGGCGGTGAATGGGCAACATTCTACGGCAATACGCAGATATATACTGATGGATCAATAAACCGCGGCACCATAACGGACCGCTATGGAGAGGAACTCTTAAAATGCACGCCTGAAGGATTCGAATACACCGGTGACTATGAAACCAGAGTTGCTACTGTACACGCTGTAGGCGATCCGCAGGGCAACGTATCTGATGGGGCGATAGCGATATTCAGAAGTCAGCTCATTGGATATGACATACTTAACGGCACATACGATGCGACGGCAAACGGTAAAAAAATAGCGCTCACTATCGACGCTAATGCTAACCGCACGGCTTATGAAGCTCTGGCCGGAAGGACAGGAACGGTAGGAGTATATAACTGGAAGACGGGTGAGGTGGTATGTATGGTCAGCACGCCTACGTTCGATCCCGCGTATGAGCCTGAAGCTTCGGCAGAAGAGGAGAACTCGTATTTCTTCAATAACTTCCTCGACGGACTGCTTACGCCGGGTTCAACTTTCAAATTAGTTACTGCAGCTGCTGTCATAGAGAACATGCCTGACAGGGATTCCTTTACATTCGAATGCGATGGCGAAAACAAGATCGGTGAAGGCGATGAGGAGAAACTGACTGATGTGTCAGCGCATGGCGAAGTCAGCTTCAGGGACGCGCTCGCGCAATCCTGCAACGGAGCCTTCGGCGCTCTGACCCGCAAGGTGGGGGCAAAAGCCATGGTAAAATACTCTGAAAAGGCCGGCCTCACTGAGCCGGTACATATTGACGGTATTGAGACTGCGGCAGGCTCATTCGATTTTCCTAAGGATGACGAAGTGAAGCTCAGCTGGGCAGGAATCGGTCAGGCTGATGACCTCGTGAATCCTTGTGCGATGATGGTATATATGGGAGCGATCGCCAACGGCGGTGAACCGGTGCAGCCAACACTCATCAAGAGCGCCACGTTTGTCAAGGAGCTGACGGGTGGTAAGAGCCTCGGCAAGTACATAGACAGCGATACAGCGGCTGAGCTTAAGGACATGATGAAAAACAATGTCGTCGAAAACTACGGCGAGTGGAATTTTGAAGGCATGGACATGTACGCAAAGTCCGGTACTGCAGAAGTGGGGTCCTGGAACCCGGATGCCTGGTTTGTCGGATTTACAGATGACGAGGATGCACCATACGCTTTCGTTGTATGGGTCAAGGAGGGTGGCTTCGGAGCTGAAGCGGCGGCTCCAATTGCTGCAAGAGTGATACGTTCGCTCGGAACATACAGTGAATAGGTAAAAAAGAAATATAACTGATAGTGTCAGGAAGGAAGATCCCAGCCTGACACTTTTTTATGTGAAAAAATTTCCGGATGAATATTATTAAAAACGTCATAAAAAGTCATAATTATAAATTTAATGACGATAAAAATGACGGCTGAATTGTTATCATGAAGCCACAGAAGAGAAAACAAGAGAGCAAGCAGGGACTTGCAGAACAAAATGGAGGATGGAAACATGAAGACT
>CACZAM010000039.1 GCA_902779185.1 uncultured Eubacteriales bacterium | reverse complement strand
AAAGAACTTTTCGTGGATGTGATGGAACAGTATAGAGAAAAGTATTAATAGATAAAGCATGATATATACAGGAATGCGTATGGGTGAAATCAATGCACTGAAGAAAGAAGATATTGATTTCGACAGGAGCATAATACATGTGCGTGGGACTATATCAAAAGGCCTTAACGAAAGGAACTATCTAAAAGACAGCACAAAGACTGATAAAGGGATCCGGGAGATCCCTATGAATGATCTTGTCAGACCGGTTCTTGAGGAGGCTATAGAGAAAGCACCAAGAAACAAGTATGGCCTAATATTCTATGACACTAATAAGAAAGATGTTATAGCTACCCAGCAGGTAAACTGCTATTTCAAAAGACTTTGTCATAAAGCTAATATAGATGTTCGTGGGCAGCATGCTCTGAGACATACTTTCGCGACAAGATGCATAGAGGCTGGGATCCCTGCAGTTGTTCTGAAGGAATGGATGGGACATACAAACATACATATAACATTAGATACCTACGCAGACGTTTTTAATCGAATGAATAATGAGGCAATAAAGATGTTTGAGAAGTACACATGTGCTATTAAATATGTAGAAAAAACAACTTAATCAGGAGTCAAGTTAATACAAAAAACAGCAACGCGAGCATAGAGAATTTAGTACTCTAAGGCTCGCGTTTTTGCTAAAAAATCAATTGGGGTAAATTGGGGTAAAAATTGGGGTAAAATGAAAAACGCACTCGTCAGAATGCTGTAATTCCAACGAGTTGACGCTTTAAGTGTGGTGGTGCGCCCGGCGGGGATCGAACCCGCGGCCCCTTCATTCGGAGTGAAGTACTCTATCCACTGAGCTACGAGCGCATATGTACGCCGGGCACCGGCCCGGCGTTTTCTATTATATGAGATTATTGCAGAATGGTCTAGAGGTAGTCTACCTCGTGTCCGACCGGTCTGCACATGAGATCTTCCATTGCGTCTGCAACTGTGATCCTGCCGTTGATCACATCATAGATGGCGTTGAAGACAGGCATGTCAACACCTGTAGATTCAGACAGCTCCTTAACAACTTCCGCGGTATACATACCTTCAGATACCATTCCGATTTCCTTTATGGCGTCTTCAGGCTTATAGCCTTTACCGAGCAGCCTTCCGCAGCGGAAGTTTCTGGAATGGATGCTGGTGCAGGTTACGATCATGTCGCCGATACCCGCGAGTCCGAAAAATGTTGACGGCCTTGCTCCCATCACAACGCCGAGTGATGTTGCTTCGGCACAGCCTATGGTAAGCAATGCAGCCAGGGTGTTGTCTCCGTAACCGGCGCCGTTAACGATGCCTGATCCTACCGCAAGAACATTCTTGAGCGAAGCCGCGAGCTCCATGCCCATCATGTCGTCATTCAGATAAACCCTGAACTTATTTGTGCTGAAGAGTTCCGCCATGGCCATAGCGGATGATTCCTTCTTTGAAGACATGGCGACAACGGTCGGAACACCGATGCCTACTTCCTCAGCGTGTGAAGGACCGCTGATGCAGACATATCTGTCGAGGTCGAAGTATTCACCGATGACTTCAGACATCCTCTTGTGCGTCTTCTGCTCGAGACCCTTGGATATGCAGGTGACGAGGGCGTCCTCACGAATGTAAGGAACAGCAGCCTTTATGGCGCTTCTTACATGCTGTGCCGGAAGAGCGAAGATCACAAAGTCCGCATCCTTCAGGGCTTCTTCGTTGGTCTTGCAGAAATGGTAGTCGCCCTCGAGCTTTACACCCGGAAGATAGTCCTTGTTCTCCATATCTGCTGCCATGCGGGCAAGATGATCCTGATCGATATCATAGATGTTGATTCTGCAGCCTTTGCCTGCGAGCACTGTTGAGAGAGCCGTACCAAAGCTTCCGCCGCCGATAAACGCAACTGTCTTCATGTTTTTCATCCCTTCTCTGTCATACCGTACGAGCTTCCGGATTCCCCCGATGGGAACAACCAAGTAATTATACAGTTTTTGTGCTTAAATTGAAACCATGCAGCCATTCATGTGGTATACTGTTAACCGTGAAATCTGCCGGCTGCATCCGGCCGGCAAAAAAGGAGACAGAGATGGCAACAAAAAAGAATCCGAGAGTAATAAAGTTTGTACTCACAGATGAAGATTATCTGGCGTTCGGTCGCTACCGCATACTATACACAGAGGGCGGGCGCAAGCTGGTGAACAGGCAGCGGCTGACGTATTTGATCAGCGGCCTCTGCATTGCCGCACTTTTCACCCTGTTCCACGCAGATCATCAGTTCACCATGATCGCATATGCCGTTGCTGCTGTTATAGGTATAGGCGGCCCTATATTTTCTGAGAGAATATTGCTCAGGCAGCAGGAAAAAGCCATTAAAAATTCAACTGACACTCTCGAAAGGGTCCATGCGGCGGAGAATGTGATCACCATAGGTGATGATGCGCTTGTCACGGAGGCTGGAGAGGATCACCAGGAGTTCGGCTACAAGGATATCAAGCAGGTCGATCTTACCGAAGAAGCGATATACGTATGGATGAGCGATACCATGATAATGCCGGTCCCGCTTCATGCATTCGACAGCATGGATGAAATGAAACAAGCTTATAAACTTATAAGGCAGAAAATAAAGGAAGCCGGCGGAACTCTTGCTGATGATGGCAAATAAATGCACTTTGTGAAAAACAACAAATTCCGGCAGATTATTTAGTTGACAACACAAGCGCAAGAAACATGATGATGGAAATGGGAATGATGGGCATGTGCATGTGCAGAGCCGATGAATAGCATAGGATAAGGTCATAACGAATCCGGAAACTGTGTAATATTCTCATGTGTGAGATGCCGGGGCAGGTCGTTAGGACCTGCCCCGTATTATTTTATCAGGAAAGGAACATAATGGCAGAACACATCATAAGACTTCAGGGGGTAACGAAGGAATTCGATACCAAAGGCGGTAAAGTAGTCGCACTGAAGGATATCAATCTGGACATAGAAAGAGGAGATTCATACGGTATAATCGGACTCTCGGGCGCGGGCAAGTCGACTCTGGTCAGAACGATAAACCTCCTTGAGCAGCCGACTGAAGGAAAGGTCATCTTCAACGGCAGCACCCTGACAGGACTGGGAAACAAGGACCTCAATCTCCACAGACGCAGGATATCGATGATATTCCAGCAGTTCAACCTGCTGATGCAGAGAGACGCCATTGGAAACATCCTCTTCCCGCTTGAGATCGCAGGAGTGCCTAAGGCGGAAGCCCTGGAAAAAGCACAGGAGCTCCTCAAAGTCGTCGACCTGGAAGACAGGGCGCACTCGTATCCGTCGCAGCTCTCAGGAGGCCAGAAACAGAGGATAGCCATAGCAAGAGCCCTTGCATCCGATCCGGAAGTCATACTCTGTGATGAGGCTACTTCAGCTCTCGACCCGAAGACTACAAGATCGATCCTGGCTCTGCTCCGCAAGATCAACGAAGAGCGCGGCATCACTCTCGTAGTGATAACCCACGAGATGGATGTTATAAAGCAGCTCTGCAACAAGGTCGCAGTCATAGAATACGGGGAGATCGTGGAGCGCGGTGAGGTGTCGGAGATCTTCAAGAAGCCTAAGACAAAGGCGGCGCGCAAGCTATTCTTCCCTGACGGGCAGAGCCACGAAAAGCCGCTGACAAAGACTTCAACCAGAAACCGCGTCAGACTCGTGTTCGACGAAGCGACTGCAGGCGAACCTATAATCGCCAACATGATAATGGAAGTCGGAGCACCGGTGAACTTCCTGTATGCAAACCTCGATGTTCTCGGCGGATCACAGAAGGGCCAGATGGTTATATGTCTGGCGGCTGACAGACAGACTGCCGAAAAACAGAAGGAATACCTTACAGCAAAGGGCGTCGAATTCATCGAGATAGATGAAGATGAAACGTTTGGAGAGGAGGCAGAGAAATAATGGATACACAGACATTGATTCAGCTCCTCGGAGAAGGTACTGTCCAGACCCTTATAATGACGCTGGTGGGCACTCTGGTATCGTACATAATAGGGCTTCCGGTAGGGGTGTCGCTCATAGTCACAGGACCTAATGGTATACGTCCGATGCCTGCATATAACAAGGTGATGGGATTTTTAGTAAATGTCATAAGGTCAATGCCTTTCCTCATCCTGATGATCGCTTTCATGCCATATATAAGGATGGTGATCGGAACAGGTATCGGAACCTGGGCAACTACATCAGCTCTCATACTCGCAGCATGGCCGTTCGTTGCCAGGATGGTAGAACAAAGCCTGCTGGAAGTTGACCCTGGTGTGATAGAAGCGGCTCAGGCAATGGGGGCGAGCAACATGCAGATAATCCGCAAAGTGCTCCTCCTGGAGGCAAGGCCATCGCTGTTGAACGGAGCGGCGGTTGCGACCATCACCATACTGGGATATTCCGCTATGGCCGGCACGCTCGGAGGCGGAGGTCTCGGAGATATCGCCATCAGGTATGGCCATTACAGATTCCAGCCAACCATCATGTGGATCACCATAATCGTGCTGGTGATACTTGTACAGATAATGCAGGAGATAGGAATCAAGCTGGCGGCGAAAATGGACAACCGCATCAATTAGTTAACACCCCTGACGGGTTAAAACAGATAACTATTTCACAAGAATAACAATCATAAGAGAAAGGAAGAGAAACATGAAGAACATCAAGAAGATCAGCATTCTGGCACTCGTATTTGCACTCCTGATCGGCACGCTTGCTGCCTGCGGCGGCGGCAGCAGCGGCGGAGACTCCGCTGACAAGACCATCAAGGTAGCAGCATCGCCTACACCTCACGCTGAGATCCTTAACTCAGTAAAGGATGCCCTCGCTGAAGAGGGATGGGAACTCGAAGTTATCGAATTTGATGACTATGTACAGCCAAACGTAGCAACTACAGACGGCGACGTTGACGCCAACTACTTCCAGCATGTACCTTACCTTGATCAGTACAACGAGGAAAACGGCACGGATCTGGTTCCTGTAGCAAACATGCACTATGAGAAGATGGCTATCTATGCAGGCACAAAGGATTCTCTCGACGCTATCGAGGCAGGAGACAAGATCGGCGTTCCTAACGACGCTACAAATGAGGCAAGAGCTCTGAAGGTTCTCGCTGAGAACGGGATCATCGTACTCAAGGACGGCGCCAGTGAAACTGCAACAGTCACCGATATCGCTGAATATCCTAAGGGAGAGGTCGAGATCGTTGAGCTCGAGGCTGCTTCGATCCCAGCTTCACTTCCGGATCTTGCATTCGGAGTCATCAACGCCAACTACGCTATCCAGGCAGAAATTATGGACAAGGTTGTTGCTGTTGAGGGAACTGACCAGGAGCAGGAGGATACTTATGTAAACATCATCGTTGTCAACGCAGGCAATGAGAACACCGAGAAGACTCAGGCTCTCGTGAAGGCACTCCAGTCCGACGCTACAAAGGCATTCATCGAAGAGAAGTTCAACGGTGCAGTCGTAGCTAAGTTCTAAATCTAAACATGAAAGATATCAAAGTTGCAGTTCTTGCGGGAACACCTGTAGACACCGCGATGGGTGTCGAGTACATAAAGAATAAGAACTCTGAAACGGAGGGGCAGTTTTTTCTGCCCCTCTGTGATCCTGTGTCAGCAGACTGCGATGCGCAGGTCAGATTCCAGTATTCGGATGAAGATGAAAAGCACGCGGTCATGGACAATATATTCAACGCGGAAATAGCAGAAGGAGTGAGAGATTTTTTTGTCTATTGCAATTCGCTTGCAGGATCTTTTGATTTTGACACATATGCTGTCATGAAATCCCTGGACACTGACGAGGACATACGTATCTATACTCCGCTGCAGGTATACAGGAGCCTTGGCGGGGAATATGGGCGCATTGGCGTTCTGGCGGCAAACAACCTTTCCGCCCATGCTATTGAAGAAGCGCTGATGGCCGCCAATCCTGACATTTATATGATCGGGACCGGCAACATGGCAATAGTCCGCGCAATAGAAGACGGACTGGCTCCGGAGAAGATAGTTGAAACGTGCGGCCTCAGGTATATGGTGAAGTACATGGAAGCGTGCGGAGCGGAAGCCATAGTCCTGGGATGTACTCATTTTCCGTACTTCAGGGATGAACTTGCAGCTCTGACAGATCTGCCGGTCATAGACCCGGCAGATAAAATGTTTGATAATCTGGTATCAGCAAATAGCTGATTGTAAATGGTAAAAGCATATACAAATCCGCGGATCCGAAATTCGGCCCGCGGATTTCTTTATTTTGCGCGGATTATTTTGTATAATCTACTATGTATGATTATGTGCACAACAAAGAATAAGTAAAATACTACTAGCAGAAAAAAGGACGAGAACAATGGCAGGCAACTTCAAAAAAGTAGGCAAATGGGGCGAATGCCTCTGGGGGCTTGACGAGAACGGCAACCTCCTCATAGATGGCGGAATGGCTACAGATCTGGGCGACGAAGGAGCTCCCTGGAAGGGCTACGAGGACGCCATAAGATCCGTGGTCGCGACCCGCGGCGTGGTTTTTCCTGACGGAACTTCTCTCTCGGGACTGTTCAAGGGCTGCAGAAAGATGGTCAAGGCGGATCTGAGCGGATTCGATACGACAAATGTCACACGCATGGACTCGATGTTCGAGGGATGCGCGAACCTTTGCGAACTCGACATCTCATCTTTCGATACCCGCGGATGCTCAGATCTGAGCAGGATGTTCGCTCAGTGCGCAAAGCTTGACGATATCCTTCTCGGCGAAGGCTTCAGCGCAGAAGGAGACGGCAGCACGGACTGCGGCAGGCTTGCCGTGAAAGAATATGGCAAATACAAAAAGGCAAAGCCGATCTCTGTGGAAGGATTCCGGGTCCTGTACCACAGCAATTACGATGGTGAGGCCGAGGAAGCAGTCGAGGAAAGACGCACTTTACCTAACGCCGTATATCAGGTTGAGACTCTGATGTTCAGCAAGCCTGATGAAAGCTGGGCATTCATGAAGTGGAACACACGCCCTGACGGAAGCGGCGCGGATATTGAGGTCGGAACAGAGATAGATCTGGTAGACAGAGATATCGATCTTTACGCGATATGGGGACACGCTCCTAAGATCGGAGAGATCATCGAGCCGGCAGCTTTCTCATTTGGCGAAGTGATCCCGTTTGAGCTTCCGGAGATAATCTCGGTCAATGATCCGGAGGTTACGGGTTACCTTGAGATAAGCGAAACAGGCGAAGATGGGACCTGGCGTGCGATCAATCATGACGCCATTCTGCCTGTATCCTGCAACGGATATCTTATGAGACTCCATGCGGCTAACAGTGTGGGAGAAGCAGTCTCGAATACAGTGAAGCTCGATATAAGAAGAGCAAATATAGATGTATCAGGCGTGCGCTGGGCAGAAGAAGACGACATGACTTACGACGGAAGCGTCAAGCGTGTATGGCTCGAAGGACTGCCTGACGGTGTTGTGCCTAGCTACACCGGAAATGAAGGAGTCGAAGCCGGCACATATACCGCTGCGATCAGCTTCGATTTCGATCAGGACAACTTCAACGAACCGCTTATAGTACGCGAGCATGAGTGGACGATCCGCAAGGGATCATACGACATGTCGCAGGTGAGCTGGATCTATGACGGTCCGGTAGTATTTGACGGCGAGACCCACGGAGTGGAGCTCAGGGGACTGCCTGAAGGAGTCACTGCGAATTATGAGGACAATTCGGCTGTAAAAGCCGGAGTATATACGGCAAAAGCCAGATTCGAATACGACAGCGCGAATTACGAGAAGCCGCAGGATGTGGCTCCTTGTGTCTGGGAGATCAGGAAGGTCGGGATCAACACTTCAGATCTTGAATGGTCCGGCTGCGATGGTTTTGTATACGACGGTACGCCAAAGAAGGTATTCATCATGAATCTGCCTGAGGGCGCAGAGGCCGAGTACGACGGAGCAGAAGAGACTCAGGCGGGCAAGTATCTCGCGAGAGCTTCCCTCGGCGGCAATTACTGCTTCGATGGTCCTGCAGAATATGACTGGGAGATCGCAAAGGCTTCCTATGACATGTCGGGCGCTGCATGGAGTGATGTGACAGAATTCGAATACGACGGAGAGGAGCACAGCGTGCAGCTCGTATCCTATCCGGAAGAGCTCAGAATCAGATACAGCGGAAATGAAGGAAGAAGAGCCGGGGAATACATTGCCCGCGCGTCCTTCATCAATCCGGATACACATAACTACAATACTCCTGAAGACATGACGACCGGATGGAGGATCGGCAAGAAGAGCCTCGACATGTCAGGCGTGAAGTGGAACTATGACGGGCCTTTCACCTACGACGGAGAGGCAAAGAAAGTCGAACTCACAGGACTCCCTGAAGGCGTATATGCAGAATACGAGAATGCTTCCGCGTATGACGCCGGCATTTACAACGCTCACGCGACGCTCAGATTTGACGGAGACAATCTCGAAGTCGAATCCCCTGCGGACTGCACATGGAGAATCTTAAAGAACAGAATAGACACATCAGACGTACACTGGGATTATTCAGATCCGTTCGAGTACGACGGAAACGAGCACGGCATCTACCTGGTCAACATTCCTGAGGGCGTAGAAGTTGAATACAGCGGCAACACAGGAACCGGCGCGGGCATTTACGCTGCAAGCGCAATTCTGAGTCCGGCTGACGCCAATAACTATGAAGTTACTGAGGTAAACGGCTGCGCATGGTCGATCGACAAGGCAGAATACAAACTGCCGCAGCTTTCATGGACAGACTCGTCATCTTTCGTATATGACGGAAGTGAGAAGTCCGTAAGCATAATCAACGATCTCAGCGACGCGGTCAATGTCGAATACACCGGTAACACAGCTGCAGGCGCGGGCAGATATTTCGCAAAGGCTATCTTCACGCCTGTTGATGATGATAACTTCAAAGCACCTGATCCTCAGGGCTATTCATGGGGAATCAGCAAGGCCCACTTCGACATGGAGGGAGCTTACTGGGATTACAGCGAGCCGTTCATCTATGACGGCAGCCCTAAAACCGTAAAAGTCGCAGGGCTTCCTGACGGAGTGACCGCGGAATATTTCAACGAATCGGCAACTGACGCGGGCGCTTACACTTCGACCGCGAAGTTCAAAGTAGTTGACACCGACAACTATGAAGACAATATTCCTGACATGATGCTCGACTGGAGCATCGACAAGGCGTCGTTCGATATGAGCGAAGTCAGATGGCAGGAGAAGAGAGAATTCTCGTATGACGGCGAGACAAAGCGCATAAGACTGACAGGACTGCCTGAGGGGCTCACACCTGAGTACGAAGGCAGCGAGGCTTATACTGCAGGCGAATACACCGCCAGAGCCGGATTTACATATGATGAGAGAAACTACAGAAAGCCGGAAGTAGCGACATGCCACTGGGTCATCGAGAGAACACCGGTAGACATATCGGCTGTGAACTGGGATTACGACGAGGCATTCGTATATGACGGCACCGAAAAGACCGTTGCCGCCAGAAACATACCGGAAGGCACTGCAGTCAAGTACAACAACACCAAGGCAAGTCAGGCCGGCACTTATGTGGCAGCAGCCGAGATCATTCCTGAGGATACTGAAAACTTTACAAAATCAAGGCTTGAGAATCTTACGTGGAGGATCGACAAGGGCGACTACGACATGAGCCACGCCCGCTGGGATTACGACAGGCCGTTCACTTATGACGGCAGTGAGTTCAGGGTAGTTCTGAAGGGACTGCCTGAGGGAGTTCTGCCTTCATACAGGGGCAACACGGCGCGCGATGCCGGCTCGTACAAGGCAAGCGTTTCGTTCACGGTAGCTGACAGCCGCAATTTCAATACTCCTGAGCCTATGGAACTTGACTGGGAGGTCAGGAAAGCCGAATATGACATGTCGGGAGCTTCCTGGGATTATGAGGGCGAGTTCACTTATAACGGCAGGATGCATGAAGTATCGCTCAGAGGACTTCCGGAGGGAGTCAGGGCGGTCTACTCCGGCAACGCGTCTGCCGAAACAGGATCATATGAGGCGTTTGCCGAACTGATCCCTTATGACACATACAACTACAATCAGCCGGTTATCGAGAGCTGCAAGTGGCAGATCGTCAAGGCCGACTACGATATGTCCTCAGTCAGATGGGACTACAGCAGTCCTAAGGTGTTCAACGGAAGAGCGCAGAGCGTAATGCTTGAGCAGCTTCCGAACGGCATCAGGGCTGACTATACAGGCAACGAGGGCAAGGAAGCCGGAAGCTACACAGCAAAAGCGACGCTTACTGTTTCTGACCCGGCCAACTACAATACACCTTCAGTAGCTGACTGCGACTGGGAGATCGAAAGAGCTGACTATGATATGTCTGCGGTCAGCTGGAATTATGAACCGGGCAGTTTCGTTTATGACGGCAGCAGAAAGACCATAGAACTGAGCGGTCTTCCTGAGAACGTGACAGCATCATATAACGAGAACAGTGCTGACAGAGCCGGCAATTACATTGCTACAGCCAGCTTTGCAACTTCCGACAGCAACTTCAATGCGCCTGACCCGGTCAGGATCGACTGGAGCATCAACAAAGCCGATTACGATATGAGCAAAGCCGCATGGGATTATGACGGCAGCTTTGTATTTGACGGCACGCCTAAGAGAATACAGCTGACAGGCATTCCTGAGGGAGTGAGCGTCAGCTATGAAGGCAATACTGCTGTAAATGCAGGCAGCTACACGGCAGTTGCAAGGTTCGGCATCGACACGGCTGACTTCAATGTGCCTGAAGAAATGAGCTGCGACTGGGCTATCGAGAAGGCTGATCCGGACATCCGCAGTCTGAGATGGGACTACTCGCGCGCGTTCGTATATAACGGCGAGGTCAGGACAGTAAAGCTCGAGGGTGTTCCTGAATCACTCAATGTTGAATATACAGGCAACTCTGCCGCTGCTGCAGGGACATACACCGCGCATGCTGAGCTTATACCGGCAGATCCTGCCAACTACAACGGCACATCCATAAGAGACTGTGAATGGCGCATAGTAAAGGCTTACTATGATATGTCAGGAGCAAGATGGGAAGGCATATTCGAGTCCGTATATGACGGAAGCGAAAAGTCGGTATACATTGCCGGCCTCCCTGAGGGGATCACACCTGTATATCACGGAAACACTGCTGTCAATGTCGGCAATTACAGCGCGTCAGTCGACCTGCAGTATGACGCTGACAATTATCACACACCTGAGATGGGCGGCTGCGAATGGAGTATCAGCAAGGCTTCATACGACATGTCGCAGGCAGCATGGCAGGGCGTAACGGGATTCATATTTGACGGAAGCCCTAAGTCTGTCGAACTCACAGGCCTTCCTGAGGGAATAACGCCTGTTTATTCGGGCAACACTGCTACTGATGCCGGCTCGTATGAGGCCTCGGTAGAGCTGCAGTACGACGCTGAAAACTATGAGAAGCCTACATTCGGAGGCTGCAACTGGAGCATCGCTCCTGCTGCTGTAGAGGTGGATACCAAGGCAGTGGAATGGTTATACAATGGCCCGTTTATGTATGACGGCACTCCTAAGAGCGTATGCATAGCCACAAAGACACGCCAGCTCGGCTTCTTCGAGAAGCTGCGCGGAGTAGTTCCTGAGTCGTATCTCGCGGGCATACCTAAAGGCTTCGATGTGGTATACGACTGTGAAACAGCGACAGACGCAGGTGTCTACTATGCGACTGCAAAGCTCGTCAACAGAGAGCCGGGCAACTACACGGAGCGCGAGCTTCCGCCGTTCAAGTGGGAGATCCTGAAAGCGCCTATCGACATGAGCGGCGTTCACTGGGATTACGAAGGACCGTTCACGTTCGACGGAGAAGAGAAGTGCGTCGAGCTCGCCGGTCTTCCTGACACAGTCAAGGTAACCTACACCAACAACAAAGCCATGAACTCCGGCGAATACGAAGCGATGGCTGTTGTTGAGGCGAAAGATCCTGTAAACTTCGAGACTCCGGCTCCGGTCAGCGGATGCTGGTGGCATATCGACAAGGCAAGCTATGACATGTCCGAAGTACACTGGGATTACGAGAATGAGTTTGTGTATAACGGCAAGGAAAAGAGTGTGAAACTGGTCGGTCTGCCTGAAGGCGTAAGAGTCGAGGCCTATGTAGGCAATAAGGGTGTAGACGCGGGTGGATACACTGCCGAGGCAAAGCTCAGATACAAGCATAAGGAGAACTTTGACGCCCCTTCCGTACCTGAACTCAGGTGGAGGATCGCCAAGAAGCCGCTCGATCTTTCGGAAGTGAAGTGGAACTACGATGATGACACCGTCTTCGTATACGATGACAAGGTAAAGGAAGTAAGGCTCGAAGGAGTACCTGAAGACATCGAGGTGGTATACACCGACAACAGCAAGATCAACGCCGGCACATACACTGCAAGGGCAAGGCTCATCTATGACACCCGCAACTGCGAGGCTGCAGAGATACCTGACCTCAAGTGGAGGATACTGAAGGCTAAACACGACACTTCGGCAGTCCGCTGGGATTACGAGGAGCCTTTCGAGTATGACGGTACCGAAAAGCACATCACGCTGAAGGGCGTGCCATGGCAGATTGCTGTCAGATACAGAGACAACAGGGCGGTCGCTCCGGGCAAACTGCCAAGGCGTATCTGACATACGATAATGAAAATTACGAGACTCCTGAGATCGATACGACCATCGACTGGGAGATCACCGGAAAGGAATAATGAACGGATATCTTATAGCAATAATACTTCTGACGCTGAGCTCAACGTTCTTCTCGGCCACCGAGACGGCGTTCAGCTCGGCAAACAAGATCAAGCTCAAGAACCTCGCGGCTGACGATAACAAGCGCGCGGCGCATGCTCTGGATCTGTGCGAGGACTTCGACAGGCTGATCACCGCGGTGCTGGTCGGAAATACCATATCCAACATCACCATGACGTCCGTCGCTACTGTGTACGGCATCATGACATGGGGAGCGAAGATAGGTCCGACCATCGCCACCATCATGGTTACTCTGCTCGTACTCGTGCTTGGCGAGATCTCTCCGAAGATCCTCGCCAGGGAGTACGCCGAGGAATTAGCGCTCTTCCTGACGCCTTTTGTCATGGCACTCATTTTCATACTTACACCGCTGACATTCATTTTCAACGGACTGAAGATCTTCCTCAAAAAGGTGTTCGGTAAAAATGACGAGCCGGAGTTCAGCGAGGACGAGCTTCTGACCATAGTTGAAGAGGCCGAGGCCGGCGGAGCGATCGGTGAAGAGCAGAGCGAGCTCATCGCCAATGCCATCGAGTTCAATGACATCGAGGCCATCGACATACTCACACCGAGAGTGGACATAGTGGCCGTCGAGAGGGGCACGCCGGTAGCGGATATCAAGAAGGTCTTCAAGGAATCGGGCCTTTCGAGGCTGCCGGTATATGAGGACGATCTCGATAACATCATCGGCGTCATCAATCAGAAGGATCTGTACAATAATAATGTAAAAACAATAAAGGATACCGAAAAGATCATCAAGCCGGTGGCATACGTTGCAGAGACCCTCAAGGCTGCTGTTCTGCTCAAGAAAATGCAGGCCAAGAGGACTCACATAGCTATCGTTGTGGACGAGTACGGCGGCACTACCGGTCTGGTAACGCTCGAGGACATCATCGAGGAGATCGTCGGAGATATCTATGATGAGCACGACGCTGTAACATCCAGGGATGTCAGACCGGCAGGCGATGACATATACATGGTGGCCGGCGGGGCGAATCTCAAGGATTTCTTTGAGATGTTCGATGAGGAAATCGAGGCGGACGCAACTACGGTCAACGGATGGGTAATGATAGAACTCGACAGGCTGCCTAAGGTGGGCGACGAGTTTGATTATGAATCAAGACATAAACTGTTCCATGTCAAGGTAACAAAGGCCGATGCAAGGCGCGCCCTCATGACACGAATAACAGTGCAGGATAAGCCTGAAGATGAAGACTAATACTCTTTTGAAGCAAGCCGCAGCTGAGCCGGAGTATCCCTTCCGGAATTGATTGCGGGTGTTTTGCAAGAGATTGGAAAGCACAGGGCTGTAACGTAATGACTGCAAATCAGTAATAATATGTCGTACGCCGCAACTCCGGGCGGGATAGATCCGGCCGCGCGGCTCGATAGAAAGGATGATATATCTATGGGTTTAATGGAAAAGATCTTCGGAGATCTTAACGCAAAAGAAGTCAGAAAAGTAGAAAAGATTGTCGATGTAATCGAGTCTTACGACAACGCGATGCAGGCTCTTTCAGACGATGAGCTGAGAGCAAAGACAGGGGAGTTCAAGGCCAGACTTGCCGAGGGGGAGACCCTCGACGACATACTGCCTGAAGCATTCGCTGTATGCCGCGAGGCAGCATGGCGTTCTCTGGGAATGAAGCATTTCAGAGTGCAGCTCATCGGAGGCGTAGTACTTCATCAAGGCCGTATCTCCGAGATGAAGACAGGTGAAGGTAAGACTCTGGTAGCGACTCTGCCGGCATACCTCAACGCTCTTGAGGGACGCGGCGTACATGTCGTTACAGTCAACGACTACCTGGCTAAGCGAGACGCTGAGTGGATGGGCAAACTCTACTCATACCTCGGCCTCAAGGTAGGCTGCGTCATACACGCGGTCGAAGGTAAGGCCAGGCACGATCAGTATATGGCTGACATCACATACGGCACAAACAACGAGTTCGGTTTTGACTATCTGCGCGACAACATGGTCACGTATAAAGAGGATCTTACACAGAGAGAGCTCAACTACGCGATCGTCGACGAGGTCGACTCGATCCTCATCGATGAAGCCAGAACACCGCTCATCATCTCCGGAAGGGGAGTGGACTCGAGCGTGATGTACAGAAACGCCAACACCTTCGTAAAGACCCTCAATGAGGACGTGGATTACAAGGTGGATGAAAAAGACAATCAGGTGTCACTGACCGATGAGGGAGTCAAGCTCTGCGAGTCTTACTTCAAGATCGACAACTTCTCGGATCCTGACAACATGGAGCTCAACCACTATGTGCATCAGGCTCTCCGCGCAAACTTCCTGATGAAGAAGGATGTCGACTACATCGTAAAGGACGGCGAGATACTCATCGTAGACGAGTTCACCGGACGTCTCATGTACGGAAGGCGTTTCAGCAACGGCCTGCATCAGGCTATCGAAGCCAAGGAAGGCGTGAAGGTCAGATCCGAGTCAAAGACACTTGCTACCATCACTCTTCAGAACTACTTCAGGATGTACAACAAACTCGCGGGAATGACCGGTACCGCCAAGACCGAAGAAGACGAATTCCGCGACATCTACAACATGGATGTAGTTGTAATACCTACCAACATGCCGGTCATCAGAGACGACAGACAGGATTCGGTATACGCGCACCAGAAGGCCAAATACAAGGCGATAGTCAACAGGGTAGTAGAGGCTCATGAGACAGGACAGCCTGTTCTGGTAGGAACCATCTCGATCGAGATATCCGAGCTCATCAGTAATATGCTCAAAAAGCGCGGCGTTAAGCACAACGTGCTGAACGCGAAGCATCACGAGCAGGAGGCTGAGATCGTTGCGGAGGCAGGCAGACTCGGGGCTGTCACGATCGCGACCAACATGGCCGGCCGTGGTACCGATATCATCCTGGGAGGCAACCCGGACTTCGAAGCGCGCAAGCAGATGCGCAAGGACGGATATACACCTGAGCAGATCTCGTTCGCGACAGGCTTTGAGAAGTCGGACGAGCCTGAGCTGCTCGAGGCTCGCGCCAGGTACAATGAGCTCCACGAGCAGATAAAGAAGGAGAGAGCTCCGGAGCAGGCGAAGGTAAAGGAACTCGGAGGACTCTGCATAGTCGGAACCGAGCGTCACGAGTCGAGGCGTATAGATAACCAGCTCAGAGGACGTTCCGGACGTCAGGGAGACCCGGGAAACACGCAGTTCTTCATCGCTCTCGAAGATGACCTGATGAGACTCTTCGGAGGCGAAAGGATGCAGAGCATACTCGAAAGAGTAGGCCTTGACGAAGACGAGCCGCTTGAGGCGGGAATGCTGTCGAGGTCGATCGAGAGCGCTCAGAAGAAAGTCGAAGGCAAAAACTTCGGAATTCGTAAATACGTTCTTCAGTACGACAACGTAATGAACAAGCAGCGTGAGATCATATACGATCAGAGGCGCATGGTGCTTAACGGCGAGGACGTTTCCGGTTACATAAAGAACATGACTTACGAGCTGATCGACGGCATAGTCGACCCGGTAGTCATGGAGTCCAGGTATTCTGAAGAATGGGATCTTAAAAGAATAAGCGACGGCCTTGAGCAGATCACACCTAACTTCAGGGGAAGACTCAGAACAGATGAGGACTACCTGAGGGGACTCGACGAGAATACGCTCAAGGACGATATAAAGCAGATCTTCGATGAATTGTACGAAGAAAAGGAAGCTGAGATCGGAAGCGAGCAGATGAGGGAAGTCGAGCGCATGATCCTTCTGAGGGTCGTGGACAACCGCTGGATGGACCACATCGACGCGATGGATCAGCTGAAAGACGGAATCGGCCTCAGAGGAATCGGACAGCAGGATCCTGCTGTGGCTTACGCGCAGGAAGGCTTCGCGATGTTCGATGAGATGGTCGCTGACATCAGGGAAGAGACCGTCAAGTTCTGCTACAACGTGACAGTCACAACAAAGACCGAGAGACGCAACGTGGTGAGCGGAAGCACATCCGCTGCGAAGGAAGAGTATAAGGATGACACGGCTGCCCAGGCGAAGGCTAAGGGCGGCAGCATGCCGGCGGCAGCTCCTAAGGCCGATAAGACAGGCAAGCAGGAGACCATAAGGCGTGATATGCCTAAGGTAGGCAGAAATGATCCTTGTCCGTGCGGAAGCGGCAAAAAGTACAAGAACTGCTGCGGCCGCAACGCATAATAGATAGAAGTTAAATATGAGGAACGAAAGGAGTCCGGCATGTTGACATTTGTTATTATTCTGGTGGTCGCAGTAGCTGTGTTCTTCGCGCTCACCTACAACTCGCTGACAAAGGACAAAAACCGCATCGAGCTTGCTGAAGTTGAACTCCGCAAGTACGAGGAAGCAGGCGATCCGAAAGACATCGATAACGCGAAGAAGTATTACAACGCTGTGCTTCGCGACTATAACAACAAGGTCGAGAGCTTCCCGACCAGCCTTGTCGCGAGCCTGTTCAACTTTCCTAAAATGCATACCGATGGATTCGATGAAGGTCTCTAGGGGGGATACTGTCATGAAAACAATCAAGACGGGCAGCGCCGGTGTCCTGAAACGGGCAGCTGCTGTGCTGGCGATCGCCGCGGTCGCGGTCATGATGATGCCGTTCATGAGAGCCGGCACGGGCAGTTACGCAAGCGACAACACGATGTATACCACCAACTACGATGTTACGGTCGATGTCGCGAAAGACAACTCATATGATTTTCATGAGCATCTCGACATGTATTATGTCACGGCTCATCACGGCATATACAGATATCTGCCTATGCAGGGCCAGAAGATATCAAAGATCAAGGTGCCCGGCTACGAATATGACACATATACGCAGCCGGGATACCAGGTAATAAAGATCGGAAGCGGAAGCTTTACTCTCACGGGAGAGAATCCTTATGACATCTATTACAACATTGCGATGTACGAGGATGAGAATAACGAAAAGGACATGCTGCTCCTCAACCTGCTTCCGACCGACTGGGAGACAGACATAGGATCGAGCAAGTGCGTGGTCAACCTTCCGAAAGAGGCAGACCTCAGCAAGGCGAAGATCTACTCGGGCTCGTACGGCACCGATTCCAATGAAGACAACGCCGTTCTCGAGACAGGCAGCGACGGAAAGACCATCACAGTCACCGCGAAGGACATACCTGCGCACCACGGCGTGACGCTCCAGCTGGAGCTCCCGCAGGGATACTGGGAAGGCGCTCCGCAGTTCGGAAAACTGAGCGTAGCCAATATGTTCCTGTTCCTGCTCGGACCTGTAGGAGCGATCCTGCTCTGGTACCTTTACGGCAGAGACAAGCACATGGTGAAGACTCTTGAGTTCTATCCTCCGGATGATCTGACTCCGGGAGAGATCGGCTATCTTGTAGACGGCAGAGCCGACAAGCAGGATGTGATCTCTACCATCGTTTACCTCGCGGATAAGGGTTACATTGAGATAGAGGATCTGGACAGAAAGAAATTCAGGTTCATCGGCATCAGGGAACCGGGCGCAGAAGTTCCTCAGTATGTACGTTCGATTTACTACGGCATATTCCCGGGCGAGAAGAGGGTAAGGACCAGCGACCAGCTCGGATCATCCACGACCTTCGGCAAGAAATACCTGAAGTCCATGGAACAGCTTGAAAACATGTTCAAGGGCAGCAGGGCCATCACGAGAGAGGATTCGAAGATGGCGAGAGCCGGCTGCACTGTGGCGGCCCTGGTACCGTCCGCGGCGTACGTAACATGGGCGGGGATCAACGGCGATGATATGGGATGGTACGGCCTGGGCTGGGCTGTGGTACACATCCTGATATCCATATGGCTCATGTGCTCCGTATACGACAACATACGCTCTTCGTCAAAGGTAAAGACGGTCCTCAAGAGCCTTGGAGCCATCTGGTTCTTTACCATCGGCATAGGACTGCTTCCTCTGGCTTCTGATGCACTTAGCCTGATATCCAGGCCAAAGGCAATGGCTCTGGTGATGTATCTGGTGATCGGCACGCTGATCGGCATGTTCTTCGCTGTGATCGCGATCGCGAAGACGGATTCATACACGGATCTTCTCGGCAGAGTGCTCGGATTCAGAGACTTTATAAGGACAGCTGAGCTCGACAAGCTGAATGAGCTTGTTGAAGAAGACCCTCAGTACTTCTACCACATAATGCCTTATGCCTACGTGTTTGGTCTGAGCAATAAGTGGATCAAGAAATTTGAGGATATCCCTGTAATTGCTCCGAACTGGTACCGCGGCACACGCGGCTTCGACAGCTTCGACTATTATATGATGGGAAGAATGATGAGCGACTGCAGCGCGAGCGTCGGCAACAACATCGTCATCCCGGCACAATCGTCAGGCGGCTCCGGCGGAGGCTGGAGCAGCGGAGGCGGCGGAGGCTGGAGCGGCGGAGGCGGCTTCAGTGGAGGCGGCTTCAGCGGCGGCGGTTCCGGAGGCGGCGGAGGCGGCGGCTGGTAAAAACCCGCTTCGGACCAGAGATAATGTATGAATAAAAAATATATAATATTTGATTTTGACGGCACTCTTGCCAATACCAACAATATAATCATCGCATCCTGGCAGGCGACTTTTGAGCACTATCTGGGACACACCCTGCCGGTAAGGGAGATCGAGGCGACCTTCGGGGAGATACTCGTTAACACTATCGGCAGGCTGATACCTGATGCCCCTGTCAATGAGGTAGTAGACTACTACAGGGCATATCAGGATTCACACCAGCAGGACTACGAAGTCTATGTCTTTGAGGGTATAAGGGAACTTCTTGAGCAGCTCAGGGAGCGTGGATGCATTATAGGTGTAGGCACTTCCAGGACCGCGTATAGCTTCTGGAATTACATGAAAAAGCTCGGAATGGACGGGTATGTGGACGAAGTCGTGACCATGAACGACGTGACTTCCCACAAGCCTGATCCGGAGACCATAGATGCCGTTCTGATAAAGATGATGGCTCATGCCGGAGAACCATATGACAGCGGGTCCGGCATCCCTGACGCTGTCCGCGGTGCCGCGTTAATGGTAGGCGATACAAAGTTTGATATAGGCTGCGCCAGCAACGCTTGTGTTGACAGCGTGATGGTAGGCTGGAGCCACTATGTTGATGAAGAAGCCATGCTGGCTGACGGCTTTGTGCCGACATACCGCGTGGAAAGACCTGAGCAGCTGCTAGAGATTATCTGATATGAACATGAATCTTGTAACATTCCTGCATGTAATAATTGAGTCGGGCTTCGCGCTCTTCTGTCTGCTGGCGACTCTCTCCATCCGCCTGTACGATACGGATGAGCGCAAGGCGACAAAGGTGCTGATTGCGTCCTTGCTCATGAATACGGTGCTCAATGTTGCTGACGCGTTTGCCTATGCTTACCGCGGAGACACATCGGACATCGGATACAGCATGGTGCGGATAAGCAACTTTACCGTTTTTGCCGGAATGTTTGTGCTGCTTGCACTCGGAAACAAACTGCTCGATACACTGCTTGAGGAAAGAGGCGCGGGCGAAGACAAGAGACCGCGCAAGGCTGTATACATCATATGCGCCGCAGGCGTGGCTATGGTCATCCTTAACGTCTTTTTCAACTTTCTTTACAGCTTCGACGGACAGAATTGCTATCACAGGGAAGCCCTTTCTCCTGTGGTCACCGTAGTTGCTGCCGCTGCCATCGTAGTTCTTATTGTGAGAACATTCAGCGAGCGCGAAACGCTCCCTGAGAACGAATACCGGGCACTGATGTGCATCTGGGTGCTTCCGGTACTGGGAATGGCTGCCCAGACGCTGTACTATGGGATGTCGCTTGGAAACATATTCAGTTCCATAGCGATCATGATAATGACACTGGTGTTCATCCGCGAGACCGTTGATGAGCTGTCTGTAAGAAAGAACTTTATCCTTAACGGGGAGAGTGTTGAGCGCATTTCGGACGATCTGGACGGCTTTCTCAAAGGCATAGGCACGGAGAGACAGAACCGCATAAGGATACGTTTCACGGTCGAAGAGGCTTTGCTCAGCATATGGCAGCGCTTCGGAGATTACAACATGGTAAAGGTGGTCGCGAGCGCAAGATTCGGAAAGCCGTCGATCAGGATAGAACATGAAGGCGAAGCGTTCAATCCTTTCAGCAGGACGAAATCCACCGTTGAGGAATGGAGCCGCGGACTGCTTGCTTCCGCCGGCATCAGCCCTACCTACAGTTATTCGCACGGAGTCAACATCATGAAGATCCCGATGCGAAGACTGACGATAAATCCTGTCATTCTGGTTATTATCACGATCATCTTCGGCATAATCGTCGGAAGCGCCGCAATGGTTACATTGTCTGAAGCCGACGCGCAGTTTGTGACTGAAGGCCTTCTTGTTCCGGTATATGATCTGTGGAACAACATTCTTAACAGCGTATCCGCGCCGGCGATGCTCATTATAGTAATGTCCACCATACTCAATACACGCGAAGTATCGGAGCAGGGAGGAAGCGCGAGCGCCATCACCGGAAGGTACTTTGCCATATGCCTTTTACTGGGAATGATCACCCTTGTTGCTGCCGTGCGTTTATCCGGAAACAGTTTCGGCTACAACGGATTCACGAGAGAGAACATGTCGGATATCATCCAGAAACTGTTCAACATCGTGCCCGAGAACTTTATAGATCCTATAATTGACTTCAACTCGATACAGCTCATACTTATGGGGGTCATGTTCGCGTATGCGACCATGTCTGTCGGTCAGGAGGCAGGCGGCATCGTATCGCTTATCCACCAGCTTGACCTGATAAGCATGCAGCTGGCGCAGTGGATCGCAAATCTCATGCCGGTGTTCACTGTTTTCCTTACTGCGCAGCTCATGGTCAGCCACAATGCCCAGTTGCTCATGCCGCTGTTCATAGTGATCCCGTTTGCGATATTAGTTTCAATACTGGTCATGATCGTTGTGCTGCTGTTTATAAGCAACAGATCCGGAGCAAGGCCCGATGTGCTGCTGAGGAAGCTGTGGCCGTCATTCGTCGTTACCTTAAGGAACGGACTTGACGGGGATTCATATGACCTCGCGGAAAATTGCTGCATAAAGAATCTGGGCATACAGAAGATATTTACTAAGAGGGTGCTTCCGCTGGGTATGATACTATACATGCCTGCCAGCACCATAGGCACGGTCTCGTTTGTAGTTTACGCTGCCATAAGGAGCGGTATAGAGATCACTCCTGTATGGATCGTTACGGCGATCGGCCTGTCAATGATACTGCTCGTAGCAGGTCCGCCTATCCCGGGAATAAACCTGCTCTCTTATGTCGTCATAATGGATCAGCTCGGCATAGGAAAGGAATACGTGATAGCGGCCATGATATTCGATATACTATTCAACGCATTCGCGTCTGCGGCAAATCAGATGATGCTGCAGCTCGACATGATACTGCAGGCGGAACGCATGGGTCTATTGAACCATGCTGCGCTGGCAAGAGAGAATCCTTCATAGATCTCTTTCTGCAGACAAATTACTAATAATTGGAGGAACGATGTTACAGCTTGATGAAATAAGAAGCCAGCTTCCGGCTCTCAAGGAGCAGATAGCGGAAGTGGGAGGCTATCTTTGACCCGGAGGGTCTCAGAAAAAGGATAAAAGAACTCGAGGATGAAAGCCTGAAGGATGGTTTCTGGAACGATCAGAAGAATGCCCAGAAGGTGCTCAAGGAGAAAAAGTCTCTTGAGGACAAGCTTGGATTGTATGAAAGGCTTTCTTCAGAGGCTGATGAACTTCCCGAACTTATAGATATAGCTGAGGAACTTGAGGATGAGGACGAAGCGAAAAGCGTTATCGCAGGCTTCAATAAGCTTTTGGATGAGCTGGAAGATCTCAAGACCAGCATGCTGCTGTCCGGAAAATACGACAGCAAGGACTGTATACTGAGCATACATTCAGGTACGGGCGGAGTCGATGCCAACGACTGGGCGGAGATGCTCGAGAGAATGTATCTGAGATACTGCGAAAAGAAGGGGTTCAAAACGAAGATACTCGACAGGCAGGATGACGTGGATTACGGCATCAAGAGCTCTACCATAGAGGTGAGCGGTGACAACGCCTACGGACTGCTTAAATCCGAGAACGGGGTACACAGACTGGTGCGCATTTCACCGTTCAACGCCATGGGCAAAAGACAGACTTCATTCGCTGCCGTGGAGGTCGTTCCCGACATTGGAGACGATATAGAGGTCAACATCGACCCGAACGATCTGAAGATAGACACTTACAGATCGGGGGGAGCAGGCGGTCAGCATGTCAATACGACAGATTCGGCTGTCCGTATCACTCACATACCTACAGGAATCGTGGTCACATGCCAGAACGAGCGGTCACAGATAATGAACCGCGAGGTCGCGATGAAGATCCTTATCTCAAAGCTTACCCGCATAGCGGAGGAGGCTCACAAGGAGAACCTCAACGAAATAAAGGGTGACCAGTCGATGGCTACATGGGGCTCGCAGATCAGGAATTACGTTTTCCAGCCGTATACGATGGTGAAAGACACGCGAACCGGAGCTGAAGTGGGCAACGTAGAGGCAGTAATGGATGGAGATATCGACGTTTTCGTACGCGCAAAGCTTTCGCAGGACGCAGCGTCGGCAAACGGATAAACAATAGATGCTTAGATTGTATACAGGCAGGGAAAATATCGACAAGGAGCGTTTCATCTATGACCGTGTGAAGGAGCACGGAGGTGAGACGCTTGTTTTGGTGCCCGATCAGTACACTCTGGTGGCGGAAGAGCAGGCGCTGAGATATCTTGAGACTGACTGCCTGTTCAATGTTGAGATCACCTCAATGAACCGCCTCGGACTCAAGGTGCTGACGGAGCAGGGTACTGAGTCTGTGAAGATGATCGACAAGTACGGACGCTTTATGCTCCTGTCGATGCTCATACGGGAGCACTCCGGTGAATTCGATATATTCAGCAGGGTGGCGGGGAAACTGACTTTCACTTCCATGCTCAATGACTTCATCTCCGAATTCAAGCAGCAGGACTGCACGATCGAAAAGCTTCAGGAGATGAGCGGAGATGCCGGCGGAGATCCTATACTCGAAGCCAAGCTGAAAGAACTCAGCGGTGTCATAACTGCATATGAAGAGGCAATAAGAGGAAAGTACACGGACTCCGAAGACTATATAGCCATGTATGTAAGCGCAATAAAGGATTCGAAGCTCGTACACGGTAAAACTGTCTGGATCTACGGATATGACAGCATTACTCCTAAATTTGCCGGCGCTGTAATGGAGCTTGCGAAGGCTGCAGAGTCGGTCGGATTCATTGTCAACAAAAGCGATTTCAGCCTTGATGAGCGCCTCACCGCTTCGCTCACACAGCTTGCCGCGGAAAATAATATTGGCGTCAGCCGTGAAGAGATACCGGCTTCGTATGAGCTGAAAAGAAGTGAAACGGTAAAGCGTCTGGAAAGATACCTGTGGAAGGATGTTCTCAGCCCGGCAGAAAAAGCGGAGAACGCCGGTTTCCTTCCTGAGGACCTCACGGTAGTGTGCGCCGCAAACCCGTACTATGAAGCGGAGAGCGCAGCTGCTTATGTATGGCACCTCATCCGGGATCTTGGATACAGGATGCGTGAGATCCAGCTGATAGCAAATGACGAAGGCGCGATGCAGCCGATCATAAGACGTGTTTTTGAGGAATACGGACTGCCTGTATTCGCGGACAGCTCGCGCGACATCAGTGACAGCGTGGCCGTAGGCTTTATCGTAAATCTTCTCGAATTCCTGGTCCGCCGCAAGTCGTCGCAGTACATTTTCGCGATGCTGAAAACAGGGCTCACGGACTATGATGACAGTGACATCGAAGATCTCGAGAATTACGTGAGGGGATACCGCATAAAAGGCTCCATGTGGGACAAGCCTTTCAAGTACGGAAGAGACGACCTGGGTGACGCCGCTTTCGACAGGCTTGAGTCCATGAGAGCGGGCCTTTCGGAGTCGGTCTCGAAGCTCGCCGGGATAGCAAAAGACGAAACAGTAAGCGGTTTCATAAAAGAATTCAGGGCATATCTGAACGATGAGTGGAAGCTGGCGGACAAGGTAGAAAAGACCGCGGCAGTACAGGACGAAGAAGGCCTGCATGATGAAGCCCAGCGCATGACGCAGAGCTTTACAAAGGCGATGGAACTCCTCGACCAGATAGACGGCATAATGGGTGAGTCCGCGATGGACCTCGCGGAATTTACGGACATATACACAGCGGGACTGTCCGACGTTGAGGTAGGAGTTATTCCGCCGTCGGTCGACGGGCTTTCCATGGGCACCATGATAAGGACCAGACCGAGGCAGATGAGAGCCGCGGTGATACTCGGAGCGTGCGAAGGCGTTATGCCTCTCTCACCTCAGACCGAAGGCCTGTTCTCTGTTGATGAGAAAGAGTATTTCAAGTCGAAGGGCTTTGCTCTCGGAAGCCTGGATGATATAAAAATGGACGAAGAGAACGCTGCAATGTACCGCATGATGGCAAGACCATCCGAAAAGGTATATATCAGCTGGGCGATGACAGATGCTGAGGGCAGGGACACAAGTCCGTCACCTGTGATCGGATCCCTGAGGATGCTGTTTCCGCGGATAGACGCAGACGGCCTGATCCGAAAAGACATAATCAGCGAAGGGCGGGGAGATGTCCTGAAAGCCGGTGAAACCGATAAGATCAATACTTCCGGCGACGGCATGAGGCACCTGATCAACCGTATAAAGGATGCAAATGCTCCTGAAGAACCGGACGCTCTGACCAGGGCGATGATACGCTGGTATGCTGACAACCGCAAGGATGAGCTGGATGCTATGCTCAAGGCTGCAACCTACGATAATGTGCAGCGCCCGCTAAGCCGCGCAGCGGCAAAAGATCTCTACTGCAGAGGAGACGGGAGTCTTTCGCTGAGCGCGTCATCGATAGGCAATTACATAGACTGTCCGTTCAGATATTTCATAGACAGAGGGCTCAGACCTAAAGAGGAGAGGACTTTCGCAAGCGATGCCCGCTCTGTGGGTGATGTCTATCACGAATGTCTCATGGCTGTCGCAAGACAGATAATGAAGGCAGATGAGATACCTGATGATGATTCGCTCGAGGATCTGGTGACAGCAGCTCTTGACGATCTGTCGGAGAACTATATGGGAGGACTCTTCGTATCCACAGGCTGTGAAGAATACCGGATGAGCCGCATACGGGAGATCTGCGCTTCTGCTGCAAAAGCCATGGCCGCACAGCTGTCTGCCGAATCCGTTATAAGTGCTTCGTTCGAAGAACCGTTTGGAAGACACGCTAAAATTGAGCCGCTCAGGATCAGCGCCGGAGACGGAGAGGTATTTGTTGAAGGAAAAATTGACCGGGCGGATATAATGGATATCGGCGGTGAAAACCGTGTGCGGATCATCGACTACAAGACAGGAAATGACAGGCTCGATCTCTGGAAGATGCGCCAGGGATATAAGATGCAGCTGATGATATATCTCATCTCTGCTGCCACGGGAGAGCTCACCCCTGCAGGGATGTTCTACTTCAACATCAAAGACCCGATAGAATCCTTGAATGACAAGAGTGAGAATCAGATCGATTCACTGCTTGCTAAGGACGCGGAAGACGAGTTCAAGCTCAGGGGAGTTTTCATAAATGAAGAGGGAGTACTCGGAGCCATGCCTGAGAAGGTCCTCTCATCTGCAAAAAAAGGCGCGATCAGCCGCGAGGAATTTGAGGAAGTCCGCAGCGATGTGATCGCCCGCATTGAAGAAACAGCAGAAGGGATTCTGGGCGGAAAAATAGATATCAGTCCGCTCAGAGTCGACAGCAGGCTTGCGTGCGGCTATTGCAGTTATAAGCCGGTATGCAGGCGGGACCGGGGATATGTTAAGAATTCATATCGCCCGATCAAACCTGAACCGAAAGAAAGAGAATGATCGAAACAGTTTCAATAGGGAGCAGCAGCTCCGGAAATTCATATATAATAATGACAGAAGGCCGTACGATCCTGATCGACGCCGGACTCACTGCCAAAAGGATAGTCGGCGCGCTCGAACAGCTTGGGAAAGATCCCGCTGATGTCGACGCGGTGCTCATCACTCACGAGCATGTCGATCATGTGAAAAGCGTGAGAGCCATATCACGAAAGTGCTGCCACGCGTTCTTCTATACGAGCCGCGGTACGGTGGAAAGTACTGAGTGTTTCAGACATGTGCCTAAGGAGAGGATCATACTGTTATCCGCGGGGGAAATAGTCAGGATCGATAACGACGATGACATGGAGATCGGTGCTTTTCCTCTGAGCCATGACGCTGCAGAACCGCTGGGCTTTACCATAACATCGTGCGGTGAAAAGCTTGCGGTCGTGACGGACACCGGAATGGTCAGCGATGAGATTTACGCGGCCATAAGCGATGCAGACTATCTCGTGTTTGAAGCAAATCACGATGTGGACATGCTTATGTTCGGCGACTATCCTTATCCTGTAAAGGTGAGGATAAAGAGTGAAAAAGGGCACCTGTCAAATGATTACGCCGGTGAGGTGCTGGCGAGCATTCTTTCAGACAGAAAGGCAGGCCGGGCAGAGAACCCGCTCCGCATAATGCTGGCTCATCTGAGCTTCCACAATAACGCTCCGCTGTTTGCCCGCCAGACGGTCGAAGAGGCGCTTGGGGCAGCCGGGTTCCACAGAGGGGAAGACTATACACTTGAAGTAGCGGCAAAAGAAGGCCTTACATTCATAGGCGGACCGCATCACAGCACAACGGATTAAATGCTGAACATAAGGATTATCTGCGTAGGAAAATTCAAGGAGAAATACTGGGAAGCCGCCTCTGCTGAGTACATGAAGAGGCTTGGCGCGTATTGCAGTGTTTCGGTTACTGAAGTAAAAGAGGAGAAACTGCCTGCTCATGCTTCACGTGCAGATGAAGAGAATGTTATAGTAAAGGAAGGCAAGGCTATACTCGATAAAATCGGTGCGGGTGATTATGTGATCGCGCTTGATATAGGAGGGCGGGAACTGTCTTCCGAAGATCTTGCGGCAAAGATATCGGAGATATCGTTTACAAGCTCCACGATAGTTTTTGTGATCGGGGGCAGCCTTGGCCTCAGCAGGGAAGTGAAATCGCGCGCAGCAATGAGGTTGAGTTTCGGCAGGATCACCCTGCCTCATCAGCTGGCACGGATAGTGCTGCTCGAGCAGATATACAGGGCATTCAAAATCAACGCCGGCGAAACATATCATAAATAAAAAGAGGTAAAAGATGGCAAACAGGTATAACAAAAGCAAGGGAACAAACAAAACGATGAAGGATTATGAAGAGAGCAGAAAGCGTCTCAATACCGGTGCGAAGATCATGGCGCTGATACTTGTGGCGTCTATGATCGTGTTTTACGTGATTTCAGCAGGGATGTTTTTGTGGAACTAGAAAACTGCATCGGGTTTCCGCAAACACCTTAAAATACAACCTTTTTGCGCTCAAATTGTTTTTTTGTGTATAGAGCCCGTGAGGGTTCTTTTTTTATCCCTTGGAATGACTGCGTTAAAAGATTGTCAAGGGAATTAAGTTATGTTTTATTTGAAGTACCTCTGATATACCGTTATAATTAACATAGGAAAAACTGTGCCCTGAAACGCTTGTTTTCCAGGGCGCTGTCATAAGTTTTCGGTGATGAAGGTTGTTGATTCAAAATCAGGAGGTGCCTATGGAATTACAGATTCAAGACCTGGTCTCTTCTATCCGTAAAGAGGGGATAGAGGCGGCAAATGCCGAAGCGGAATCTATTATTGCAGAAGCAAAAAAGAAAGCCGAATCAATTGTTGCCGGGGCGAAGTCTGAGGCACAGCAGTACAAGGACGCATCTGAGAAAGAAATAGCTATTCTTAAAGAGAGCGCCGCAGTCAGTGCTGAGCAGGCAAAGCGTGACGCAGTCCTCGCATTCAAGACTGAGATTCAGGGCGAGTTCGAGAAGATTCTCGCGGCTGATATCGGTAAAGAGCTTTCAGGAGGAGCGCTTGGCAAGCTGATCCGCGCGGCGGTTGCCGGTGAAAATGTTGCAGATTACGCAGCAGAAGTATCCGAGGTCGGCGATGCTCTCAAAAAAGAGCTCGCAGAGGAAATCAAAAACATAATGGAAATGCTGATGCCTTACTTCAGAGATCTTGACTTCCAGTAAAAAAGGAGGAGCGGTATGGCTTCGTATTATTATCTGATAGCAAGCCTTCCTGACCTCAGAGCAGACGGAGATATGCCGATAACATACGACGAATTTCTGTCATGCTGCCAGTCAAATGTGAGTGATGCAAAATATCAGCTGCTTGAAGACCTCACTCTTTCTTCCACAGAAGGTCCGCTTGTAGACGAGTGGGCAAAGTTCTACGGGATGCTGACCAAAGAACTGAATTATCAGAGGAGCATGAATCTCGGCAAGAGTTATTCATCGGCCTTTGATAAAGATGGCCAGATCTCTCAGGTAGTAGCTGCCGCACTGTCTGCGAAGAATCCGCTGGAAGCGGAGAAGCTGCTTCTGGAGTATGAGTTTGAGGCTCTTGACTCACTGGTAGGACTGCATATGTTTGATGATCATGTGCTGTTCGGATATGCGATCAAATTAAAATTGCTGGAGCGTCAGAACTGCTTCGAGGATACGAAGGGCAAGGCTGAATTCAAGTCTCTATTCGACGGGATACAGCAGCGCGTATACAGTTTGTAACAGGAGTGCTATATGAAAACACAAACAGGATTTGTAGCCGGAGTCAACGGCAACCTTATAAAGGTAGATTTCGATGGCTCCGTTCGAAAGAATGAAGTAGGTTACATCCTCGTTGACGATAAACGCCTTAAGGGAGAGGTAATCCGTATCAACAACGGGGAAGTAAGCATGCAGATCTACGAAATGACCAACGGCATCAAGGTCGGTGACAAGGTAGAGTTCACCGGCGAGCTGATGAGCGTAGATCTGGGTCCGGGACTGCTGACGCAGGTATTCGACGGTCTGCAGAACCCGCTGCCAAAGCTTGCGGAGCAGTGCGGCTTTTTCCTGGACAGAGGAGTATATCTTGACGCGATCCCTGATCGCGACTGGGACTTCACGCCGGTAGCCAGTGTCGGCGACCATGTAAAGGCGGGCAGCACCATCGGTACCGTACCGGAAGGTCTGTTCACACACCACATCATGGTTCCTTTCACACTGAGAGGCAATGACTGGACCGTGAAGTCAATCAATAAGGCAGGCTCGTACAATGTGAGATCAACAGTCTGCACGATCGAAAACGCAAAGGGCGAAACAAGAGATCTCAGCATGGTGTTCACACAGCCTATCAAGCAGGCGGTAAAGTGCTATTCTGAAAAGCTTCGTCCGACTGAACCGCTGGTAACAAAGATCCGCTGCATCGACTCCTTCCTTCCTGTAGCGAAGGGCGGAACATTCTGCACACCGGGACCTTTCGGAGCGGGCAAAACAGTACTTCAGCACATGCAGGCCAAGAACTCTGAGGCAGACGTCGTAATCGTAGCTGCCTGCGGAGAGCGTGCCGGCGAGGTAGTAGAAGTACTGAAAGAGTTCCCGGAGCTGATCGACCCTAAGACAGGCCGTTCACTGATGGAAAGAACCATCATCATCTGCAACACATCGTCCATGCCGGTTGCTGCCCGTGAAGCTTCCTGCTAC
>CACZAM010000038.1 GCA_902779185.1 uncultured Eubacteriales bacterium | reverse complement strand
GGATTCATGGGCGGCGGCGGAAACATTGAGAAGTTCACCAACGAGACAGGTCCGGCTGTAGCTCAGATGCTCAAAGAGGAGGGCGTAGATGCGTGTCTCCTCACCGCTGGATGAGGAACCTGCCACCGCTCTGCAACAATCGTGCAGAGAGCAATCGAGTCGGTAGGTATCCCTACAGTTATCATCGCTGCTCTTCCACCGGTCGTAAGACAGGCTGGTACACCGAGAGCTGCTGCTCCTATGGTACCAAAAAGGCATCCCTCGAGCTCCTCGAGACAATCGAGACTCCGGGCAAGATCGTTCAGCTGCCTTTCGAGTATCACGCAGTTATCTAGTACTGACGTACAGAGACAAACGAATAGGACATCGGACTATTCCGAAGATGGGGCTGAGAAATCAGCCCCATCTTTAAAAAGAGAATATGTGTGAAGCAGAGTGCAGGCAATATCAGGCTGCGCTCGTTCGCAGGCTATCGCATAAAAAAGCGAGAGGGAAACATATAATGGAAGACATTGAACTGAGAAGACTGGTGATCAGAGCGTTCCACATGAACGATGTTGAGTTCGGAGATGAGAACCTGATCACTACAGACGGTAAAATGACCATTACAAAAAATGGTCTTGACGCGCTTGCAGCAAAGCACAGCGAGGTCATTGAGAAAATCGACATCCAGATCATCAAACCGGGTGATCATGACAGATATACAAACACCATCATGGATATCATTCCGATATCCGTTAAGGTGCTGGGTAAGTGCGGAGAGGGCATAACCCACACAATCACAGGCGTTTACGTCATGCCTACGGGCGTTGACGTTGACGGCGAGCAGGCACACGAGTTCGGCTCATCCGAGGGCAATCTCAAAGACATGCTCTATCTCAACAGAGCAGGCACACCTGCAGATGACGATTACATTATCTCTTTCGACATCACCTTCAAGAAGGGCATGGGCCAGGAGAGATATGCTGTCATCGACGCATACAGAATGGTAGAGGAGTGGATGAATGAATTCAGACCACAGCTCAAGAAGTTCGAGGGCACAAAGTGCACGGAAAGACATGAGTACTACGACAGGATCCGTCCGGGTCAGAAGAAAGTACTCGTCATCAAGGAGATGATAGCTCACGGCGCCATGCTCGACACATGGATCTTCCCTGATCAGCCATGCGGCGTTGAGGGAGGAAAGTCACTTATAGATTACGGTGCGATGCCTGTCATGCTGACTCCAAATGAGTTCAGAGACGGTGCCATCAAGGCGATGAACTAAGGAGGTGCATTATGGGAGTAGGTCCTTCAACAAAAGAAACAAGCCTTCACCACTTCAGAGACCCTCTGATCAAACTGCTTGGTGAGGATCCGGGCATCGACCTGATGGGAGTCCTGGTATTCGGATCGCCTGAGGGTAACGAGGAAAAGATCAGATGCTCCAGGACTGCAGCAGTCGTAGCCGAGTGCGCAAGACCTGACGGAGTCATTGTTGAGACAGATGGCTGGGGCAACCTTGATGTAGACTATGTAAACTGTGTCAATGAGATAGGCGAAAGGGGAATCCCTGTTGCCGGCCTCAACTGGAGCGGCACCGCAGGAACTTTCGTTGTAGAAAGCCCTTATCTCGACAACGTTGTCGACTTCAACAAGAATCCTGAAGGCATAGAATCCAACATCGTAGGCGAGAACAACTATACCGAAGACGATGTAAAGGAGTGCATCAAGAAGCTCAAGATCGCTATGCTCAAGAAGGAGCGCGGAATCAAATAGCAACAATAAAAGCGACTGCTTTATAGCAGTCGTTTTTATGTGCTTAATCTTCAAATAATGGTGTGGAGAAGTAACGCTCCGCCGTGTCCGGAAGTACTGTTACTACTGTTTTGCCAGGACCCAGCTTTTCGGCGAGCATGATCGCCGCCACAACATTCGTTCCGGATGAGATGCCGCACATTATGCCTTCCTCGCTTGCCAGGCGCTTGGCCATGTCGAGGGCGTTGTCATCAGGGATTATGCAGGTGTTGTCGTAGATTTCTGTGTTCAGGATATCCGGAATAAGACCGTCGCCTATGCCCATCTGCACATGGGTGCCTATGCTGCCTCCGGCAAGTATCGCAGCATCCTCAGGTTCAGCAGCCCATATCTCGATATCCGGGAAATGCTCCCGCAGCACTTCGCCTATGCCTGTGATGGTTCCGCCTGTTCCGATGCCTGAGCAGAAGCCGTGGATAGGTCCGTTTACCTGCTCAAGGATCTCCTGCGCCGTAGTGGTCTTCTGGGCTATGATGTTGTTCTTGTTTATGAATTGCTGCGGAACGAATACGCGGCTGTCCTGCTCCTTCATTCTCATGGCGGTTGCGAGACATTCATGAATACACTTTCCGATATCTCCGTCGTCGTGCACCAGAACAACCTCAGCGCCATAGTGATGAACAAGCTTCCTGCGTTCTTCGCTTACAGAGTCCGGCATTACAATGATCGTGCGGTATCCGCGCACTGCCCCGACGAGAGCAAGTCCTATGCCCTGGTTGCCGCTGGTAGGTTCTACGATTATGGAACCCGGACCGACAACTCCGGCTTCTTCGGCTGCCTGTATCATCTTGAACGCTGTTCTTGTTTTTATGGATCCGCCGACATTGAGCCCTTCGAACTTGACGAGGACTTCTGCATTTGTAGGCGGATTTATGTGATTGAGGCGTATCATAGGGGTGTTGCCCAGAGCCTCCAGAATACTGTTATATATCATTGGCTGTCCGCTACCCTTCAACTGAAAAATACATACTTAAGTATTGTACATCTAACTGCGGAACCGTGGCAACTGATAGAGAGAAAAATCACATTTATGGCAAGACCGTATGGGAGATATGATATACTTTAGCCATGCTGAATGAAGAAAGAAAAAGAAAAAGCATAGGACAGAAGACGATCATAGGAATTATCGTCTTTACACTCCTGCTCACCATTGCAGTCAGTCTGCCTGTGAGTATCAGTTTTTCTGTGATTTCGAGGGATCATTATTACGAGGATACGCGCGATTTCGCGGGCATCATTTCACATGCTATAGACGGGGATGTTATCGCGGGTTATGTCGAGACAGGGAAGAAAGACGGCTATTATAATACTACAGAAACATTTCTTACATCCCTTTGCGATGAAGTGGAACTGACAGATATAAGCATATACGCACCCGCCGGCTCTGGCGACTCTAAAAAACTTTTCGGGGAGGAACGTCTGGCACTTGCGCTGAATAAGAACAGCGGGGCTGATCCTGAAGAACTCCTGAAAAATGTCAAGGAGGCAATAGATGGATTTGTGGGCGATGCGCCGCAGTTCGATGACATAACAATGCTCGCGTTCAGATATAACGGGAACAATAATGTTCACACACCTGCACCTGCATACTGAATACAGCCTGCTCGACGGAATGAGCAGGATCTCCGAGCTCCCTTCATATGTAAAGGAGCTCGGTATGGATTCGTGCGCAATTACTGATCATGGCGCTATGTTTGGTGTAGTCGATTTCTACAAGGCATGCAAAAAGGCGGGCATCAAACCTGTAATAGGCTGTGAGGTCTACACTGCCGCGCGCACCCTATATGACAAGGATCCTGACAGAGACCGCGGCTACGGGCATCTTATACTCCTTGCTGAGAACCAGAAGGGCTACAGCAACCTCGTAAAGATCGTCTCGAAGAGCTATGTAGACGGATTCTATTACAAGCCGCGTGTCGATAAGGAACTCCTGAGACAGTACAGCGAAGGCCTGATCTGCCTGTCAGGCTGCCTGGCCGGCAATGTGCAGAGGATGCTCCTTGCGAGAGATTATGCCGGTGCAAAAAAGGAAGCTCTTGAGCTGAGGGAAATCTTTGGCCGCGACAATTTCTTCCTCGAGATACAGAATCATCATCTCGAAGAGGACCTGACAGTTATGACCGGGCTTAAGATGATCAGCGATGATACCGGGATCCCGATAGTAGCAACGAATGACGCCCATTACATGAGGCGCAGCGACGCGACGGCTCAGGATGTGCTGATGTGCATTCAGACTCAGGCAAAAGTGACGGACGAGAACCGTATGAGGTTCGAAAATGATGAGTTCTACGTAAAGTCTGAGGCAGAAATGAGGGAGCTCTTTCCGGACATGCCTGAAGTCATAGACAGGTCGCATGAAATCGCTGAAAGATGCAATGTGGAGTTTGAATTCGGCAATTATCACTTGCCTGAATACATCCCGCCGGAAGGGAAAAGCACGGATGACTATCTCAGGGAATTGTGTTACAAGGGTCTCGTCAGACGCTACGGCGCGGAAGCAATGGATCCGCAAAGCCTTTACCGCCAGAGACTTGAGACCGAGCTTAAAGTAATTGAAGGCATGGGCTATGTTGAGTACTTCCTCATAGTCTGGGATTTCATACATTACGCTAAATCCCATGGTATAGCAGTCGGCCCGGGCAGAGGCTCGGCCGCAGGCAGCATAGTAGCTTACAGTCTGGATATAACAGAAATAGACCCGATAAAATACAGCCTCATCTTTGAGAGATTCCTGAATCCTGAGCGCGTGAGCATGCCGGATATAGACATAGATTTCTGCATCGAAAGACGTCAGGAAGTAATAGATTATGTCATACGCAAGTACGGCAAGGACAAGGTGTCACAGATTATCACCTTCGGAACGCTTAAAGCAAAAGCGGCTGTCAGAGACATAGCCAGAGCTCTCGATGCAACGTATGCAGAGGGTGACGCAATAGCAAAGGCTATCCCTAATGAGCTGGGAATCACCATAGCGAAGGCTCTCGAGGTCAATCCTGATCTGAGACAGAGGTACGAGAATGAGCCGCTCGTGAAGCAGGTGCTCGATCTCTCCATGGCTCTCGAAGGACTGCCTCGCCATGCTTCGACGCACGCTGCCGGTATCGTTATTTCGAAGATGCCGCTTGACGAATACGTGCCGCTCTATTCTTCAGACAAAGGTGTTGCGACGCAATTCAACATGACGACTATCGAGGAGCTCGGACTTCTCAAAATGGACTTTCTGGGACTCAGAAACCTCACAGTCATACGTGACGCGCTTCGCATGATCAAAGAGAACCATGGCATAGACATCGATTTTTCATCCATGGATTTTGATGATCCGGACGTATACAGGATAATATCGGAGGGCAACACAAAGGGTGTGTTCCAGCTGGAAAGCGGCGGCATGACTGACTTCATGAAGAACCTCAGACCGAGCTGCTTCGAAGACATAGTCGCGGGCATAGCGCTTTACCGGCCGGGTCCGATGGATTCGATCCCTAAATACATAGACAACAAGAAACATCCGGATCACGTGAAATACGTGGATCCGCACCTTGAGCCTATCCTGGGCGTCACTTACGGCTGCCTTATTTACCAGGAGCAGGTAATGCAGATAGTACGTGATCTCGGCGGATATTCGTTCGGACGCTCCGATCTGGTGCGCCGCGCGATGAGCAAAAAGAAGATGCAGGTGATGCTCGAGGAGAAGCAGTACTTCATCAACGGCAAGACGGACGAAGACGGCAATGTCGAGATCGCGGGCTGCGCAAGGAACGGCGTGCCGGCTGCAGCTGCCGAGACCATCTTCGAGGACATGGTCACTTTCGCTTCATATGCGTTCAACAAATCACACGCGGCGGCATATGCTGTTATCTCTTACCAGACCGCATACCTCAAGGCTCATTATCCGGCGGAATTCATGGCCGCGCTGATGACCAGCATGGCAGGCGATGCAAAACATACTGCGGACTACGTGAGGAACTGCCGCGAGATGGGCATAGTCATGGAGCCACCTTCGGTAGTAAAGAGCGAAAAGAACTTTTCAACAAAGGACGGCCGCATCAGGTTCGGCATGCTCTCGGTCAAGAATGTAGGCGAGGGGATCATAGAAGCTATAATCGAAGGACGAAAGTCTGTTGAGGGCACGCATGATATTTATGAGTTCGTTGAAGCAATAGACGCAGGCGAGCTAAACAGGAAAGCAATAGAATCGCTGGTTAGAGCCGGCGCATTCGATGACATAAATCCTAACAGAGCTCAGCTCATGGCGGTATGCGATGATGCCGTTCAGAGAGCTCAGAAAAAAGCAAAGCAGGGAGGCAGAGCGCAGATAAGCCTGTTCCAGCTTGAGGAATTTGCCGATGAAGCCATCGCAAGCCCAGAGCTCCCTAAGGTGGCGGACTTCAGCAAGGAAACCAAGCTTGCCATGGAAAAGGAAATGCTTGGAGTATATCTGTCGGGACATCCTCTCGATGAATATGCCGCTCTGATCAGAGACAATACGAGCGCCGGCACGGCCGAGCTCACCGGAGGCGGAGAGGAGTTTACCGCCGAAGGAGACGATGCCGACAGCATGGTGATCAACACCTCCAGCTTCAGCGACGGGGATTCTGTAATCATGGCAGGCATGATAAGCGGCGTGCGCACCATGATCACAAGGAAATCGCAGGAAATGGCCAGAATGACGCTTGAAGATTTCGATGGGGTCATTGACGCCATAGTATTCCCTAAAGTGTACGAGCGGAAGAGAAATCTCGTCAAAAACGATATGATAGTAGGCGTATCCGGACGTGTAAGCTTCAAGGATGAGAGCGAAGCGGAGATTCTTGTCGAGGATATTGTGCCGATTGAAAACATAGCGAGCCTGGGCAGAGGCAGATCGCAGAACGGCAGAGAAGCTGAGTTCTACGGATATCCTGATGACAGCAGATATGCTCCGGAACCGCCTCGCAGGGCAGAGAGAGGACCATCGTCACCGCTTAATGATCCGGTCAAGCTGAGGATCCCTGAAGACATTGTCAGGTCACACGGAAGCTCGCGTAAAGTGCTGATGCACCTGACAGACATGATCAGCCTTTATCCGGGTGAGCGCGATGTGCTGGTTTATCTGCCGGGGCAGAAACCGGTAAGATGCAATGCAGAGAACCGCGTGGCTTTCACTGATGATCTGAGAGGCAAACTCATAAGACTGCTAGGAGCGGAGAACGTAAAAGGATAATGACAAAAGGCATAGTGATATATACATCAAAAAGAGGATCTACGAGGCAGTACGCGGAGTGGATAGCCGAAGATCTCGGCTGCGAGGCACTGCCTCTTTCTGATGCAAAGGGAGTGGATCTTCATGAATACGACTGTGTTATTTATGGCGGATGGATCCGAGGATCCGGAATAGTCGATTTCGATAAGTTCGCCAGGATGCTCGATGCTGAGATCATGAAGAGACTTATAGTTTACGGTGTTGGGTTTGCCGATGAGACAGCGGAAAACTATGCCCAGGTATGGGGATACAGCCTTGGAAAGATCGACCCTAAAAATGAGCACAGAGTGCTGATGTACATTCTCGGCGGAAGATACGACCCTGCTGCTGTCACAGGTCTGGATAAGTTTCTCATGAAGACGATGCGTGCTGTGCTCCTGTCCGGAAGCACAAGTGATGCAAAGTCGCAGGCAAACATGATGAAGGACCGCATAGACAAAGGCTATGATCTGGTGAAGCGGGAGAACATCGCTTCGCTTGTTAAGGATGCTGAAAAGAAAGCAGAGCAGCAGAATGCCAGGTGAGCGTTATGATGGAAGATTTTTACGATCCGGATACCAGACCGCTTTTTACCCCTGAGGATTTCTACGGCCCAAAGAGCTGCTGTGCAGACATTTGCATAGTGATATTTTCACACCGTATATATGCCCACATGCTCGAACATTTTGAATGCGTGAAATGCAGGGAAATGACCGGCTGCAACATGAATACTCCTATATACAAGTTCGAGCACAATGGAAGACATCTTGCTTTTTATCTTTCTTCAATCGGATCCGCTCTCGCGTCACATAATGTTATTGAAGCAAACTGGCTCACAGGTGCAGAGACTTTCATAATGTTTGGCTCGGCCGGGACACTCGACAGCAAAAGGACTGCCGGGCGGTATGTTGTTCCGGACAGGGCATACAGAGGAGAGGGAATGTCATTCTATTATGCGGCGCCGTCTGACTATATAAGAATAAAAGGCGCGGACAAAGTAGCGGAGTGCTTCGAAGACGCAGACATACCATATGTTAAGGGCCCTGTATGGACAACGGATGCGTTTTACAGAGAGACCGAACGTCTGGTAACTGACAGAAAGAACGAGGGCTGCCTCGCCGTTGAAATGGAACTTGCAGGTGTTCAGGCTGTATGCGATCATTACGGCTGGCATCTCTATGACTTCCTTGAGACAGGAGATGTTGTGGAGGTCGATGGATATGACATATCGACTCTCAGTGAAGCAAATCATGATATAAGCAAGCTTGAAGCGGTCTTCGCGATTGTCAATAAGCTTTGATAAAGCATTCGGGAAAGGCGTTCAGTTTCTCTGAATATGCGCTTTACAAATCTTCAGCCCTTATTTATTGATAAGGGTTATTTAATTGCCTTACAATATTGAAAGCGTCAATTTGTTTAGACAAAGGCCTGAAACTACAATGATATTGTAGGCGGGATATGTCTTTATCCCGATATTTGCCTGAAAGAAAACGGAGGAAATGATATGTCAATCGAACTGGAATATGCATTAGAACATAAGAATGATCCTGCGGTACTCTGCTGCAGAATGGAGCCGGGTGAGATCTCGCATCACAACCTTGAAGACCCTGCTATCTTCCCTGATCTGGTAGATACAGGACTTCTGAAGCTTGACGGATGCCTGACTATCGCTCAGTGCCTTGGTGCTACTCTCAAGGAAGTATCCGACTCGCTTACACCGCTCACAGCTGATATCGTAGACAACATTCAGGATCCTGATGCCGGCGAAGAAGAGGCAGCTGAGGAAGCTCCTGCAGAAGCTGCTGTACCTGCAGTTGCAGTACCGGCAGGCACACAGATGACATTCGGAGGCGGAGTCGTTAAGCTCTACATTGCTGAGGGCAAGGACATTCACATCGAGTTCCCGGTATAAGAAGGAAAGATCATATCAGATCAGATGACGACCAAAGAAGGCATCCGTAATGGATGCCTTCAGTTTTTATTGCCCGGCCGCACCCAAACAGCGTATACTTAAATTTAAGGGTTAACGGTTGAGCCGATAACAAGGGGATCCGCGTATGAACGATTTCAGCTGGGAATGCAGAACAAAAGTGAAGTTCGGCAGGGGATGCGTAAAAGAGCATCTTGCCTGTTTTGTAAAAGAGTTTGCCCTGCCGGGACGCAATATTCTGATCGGATACGGAGGCGGGTCCGTCAAACGCAACGGCTCATATGATGATGTCATGAGCGTGCTCGAATCACTGGGATACAGCAGGGACGGAAGCGCTGAAGAGGGGAATCTCATAGTCGAATTCCCGGGGATCATGTCGAATCCTACTCTCGGAAAGATGAAGGAAGGCGCAGCAATTGCTTCACGGACGAATGCCGGGCTGATCATTGGCATAGGCGGAGGTTCCGTTATGGACTGCTGCAAGGCGATATCTGTGCAGGCCGGCTATGACGGCGATGCCTGGGAAGACTTCTGGATCCAGGGCAGGCCGATGACCCATGATGTTATTCCGTGCGGAGTAGTTGTGACCATGCCGGCAACAGGCAGTGAAGTGAACGGATGCGCCGTGCTCACTAATGAGGACACGCACATCAAGACCGACAGGGACTATCCTGAGATGAATCCGCGGTTTGCTCTCATGGATCCGTCATACACTCTGACGATGCCGCTCAGGCAGCTCAGGGCAGGCACTTTCGACATTCTTTCTCACATAATGGAAACCTACTTCAGCTATCCTGTGGAGGACAATCCTGCGGATGACGTGTCCGAAGGCCTTATGAGAGGACTCATAAGGGATTTCAGGGCGGCAGTCGCGGATCCGGCTGACTATCAGGCCAGGAGCAATATAATGTGGGTGGCATCGCTTGCCGAGAACCGCATCATCAAGACCGGCAAGACCAAGGATTTTCAGGCCCACAACATGGAGCACCAGCTTTCGGCCTATACAGACTGCAACCACGGCGAGGGGCTTGCTGTTCTGCATCCGGCATATTACAGGCACATATGCAGGGACGGACTCGGAAAGTTCGTGAGATTCGCGGAGAGAGTATGGGGACTTGACCCTGAGGATTACGGTAGCGACGAAGCGCTTGCTCTAGCCGGAATCGATGAACTTGCGTCATTCATAAAAGAAATGGGACTTCCGGCTACATTGCGCGAACTTGGCTTCGGAAGTGAAGAATACGAAATGCTTCCTGAGATCGCTGAATCATGCTTTATTTCACAGGGAGCGTTCAGACCGCTTACAACAGAAGAGATATCAGAGATATATAAAGAGTGCTGGTAGGCTTTCCGCCGAAGCATTCAGGGATTTGGATAATGTGGAAAAAGATATTTGAACCGGTAGATATGACACAGGGCGATCCGGTAAGCCAGATCGTCAAATTCATGATACCTATGCTCATAGGCAATGTGTTTCAGCAGCTGTATAACACTGTTGACAGCATTGTTGTGGGTAAATATGTTGGAGACAATGCCCTTGCCGCGGTAGGAAGCGCAGGGCCTATACTCAATCTTCTGCTGGTTTTGTTTATGGGAATATCCGTCGGAGCGGGGATCATGGTATCCCAGTACTTTGGCGCCAGGCAGCGAAAGGCGCTTTCCCTTACCATCGGGACCTGCATTACCATGACCTTTGTCGCCTCGCTGATAGTGATGGCCATTGCGCCTCTGGTGACCATGCCGCTTCTGAAGCTGCTGAACACTCCTGCGGAGATAATCGACTGGTGTGACAGATACCTCATGACTATTTTCCTTGGAATAGCAGGCTGCGCATTCTATAACATTCTCGGCGGTATGCTGCGCGGACTCGGAGACTCGGTATCAGCTCTTCTCTATCTTGTGATAGCTACCATTCTCAACATATTTCTCGATATTTACTTCGTGGCGAAGCTTGGCCTGGGAGTCCCTGGCGTCGCGCTGGCTACGGTAATAGCACAATCATTCTCAGCGGTCCTGGCATTCCTGAAGCTCCGCAGAAGGACCGACTGCTTTGACATGAAGGCGGCTTATCTGAAACCGACGCGCAAGTATCTCAGCGAACTTGTGAGGCTGGGTCTTCCGTCGGGCGTCACACAGGCCATTTTCTCACTGTCGATGGTAATAGTGCAGTCGCTCACAAACAGCTTCGGTCCGATGTGCATAGCGACGAACGTCATAGTCATGAGGATCGACGGCTTCGTAATGATGCCGGCATTCTCTTTCGGCGCTGCGATGACGACCTTCGCGGGGCAGAACATCGGTGCCGGAAGGCTTGACCGTGTTGAGGCAGGAGCGAGGAAGGGGACACTCGTTGCGATGGCGACATCAGCGGTGATAACCGTGCTCATACTGCTTTTCGGCAAATACCTGATGATGCTGTTCACCAATACGGATGAGCTGGTGGAGCAGAGCTACCACATGATGATGATCCTCGGCGCGGGCTACATAGCGATGGAAGTGACACAGTGCCTGCAGGGCATAATGCGCGGGGCCGGCGACACGATGGCTCCGATGTGGCTTTCGATGATATCCACAGTAATCATACGTGTGCCGCTGGCATATCTGATGACGTGGATGACAAGGTCGCCGGAGGAACCTCACGGCCATTTCTATATGATGTTCGTTTCCCTTCTGGTGACATGGCTGATAGGAGCGACGATGACATATATCGTCTACAGAATGGGGCGCTGGAAAAATAAGGCGATCATATAAGGCTGTATCGACACAGACCGTCCGGAAACGGGCGGTTTTAAAATGAAGTCTTTTCTCGTGAACGAAAATTCACTTGACAGAAGTATGGTGCTGAAATAATATGTAGTTGAACTTGTGAACTTCGATTCACGAGATAAAAAACAGGAGGAATTCAACATGGCATACGATGGATTTGCAATAGATAAGTACCTTGATGCTGACGCGGTGAACGCTCAGCTCGACAGGCTGATAAAAAGCCCTGTATACGGCGTGCTGCCTGACGCGCTCGCTGAGTACGAAAGGGAGTATTTTGAAAAGAAATGTTCACGCTCAAAAGAAGAGATCGGCGTGGCAAAGAACATAATCCCGGGCGGAGTGCAGCACAATCTTGCGTTCAATTATCCGTTTCCCATAGTCATCACAAAGGCTGATGGCGCCAAACTATATGACATTGACGGAAACGAATACTACGACCTGCTGCAGGCAGGCGGTCCTACAGTGCTCGGCAGCAATCCCGAGTGTGTCAGGGAGAAGGTCATAGATCTGCTCAACACATGCGGACCGTCGACCGGACTCTTCCATGAGTATGAATACAAACTCGCAAAAAAGATTTCTGATCTCGTCCCGTCGGTTGAGATGTTCCGCATGCTTGGATCCGGTACTGAAGCCGCAATGGTGGCTGCAAGAGTTGCCAGACTGAAGACCGGTCATAAGAACGTTCTGAAGATGGGCGGAGCTTATCATGGATGGTCTGACATGCTCTGCTACGGGATCAGGATCCCGGGCACAAAGGGGCTTCAGTCGAAAGGCGTACCGGGCTACGCGTTCAGCCATACTGACGAATTTTTCCCGGGCGATCTTGATGACCTCGAAAGAAAGCTCAGAAGAAACAGACTGACAGGCGGCACGGCTGCTGTTTACATCGAACCGGTCGGTCCTGAAAGCGGCACCTGGCCTGTGACAAAGGAATTCATCGAAGGCACGGTGGAGCTTGCTCATAAGTACGGGGCACTGGCAATCTTTGACGAGGTTGTAACGGGCTTCCGTCTCGGACTCTCGGGAGCACAGGGATACTTCGGCATCGATCCTGACCTGACGATATTCGGTAAGGTCATTGCCGGAGGATATCCCGGAGCCGGCGGTATCGGAGGCCACAGAGACTGCATGCAGCATCTCGGCGCCGGACTCGATTCATCGGGCAAGAAGGTAAAGAAGGCACTCTGCGGAGGCACTATGGCTGCTACGCCGATAAGCTGCTGTGCGGGATACTACACTCTGGAGGAGATCGAGAAGACCAATGCCTGCGAGAAGGCAGGACGCCTCGCAGACCGCCTGACTGAAGGCATCAGGGCGTCCGTCGAAAAGCACGGACTTCCGTTCGTAGTGTTCAATCAGGGTTCCATCTGCCATGTCGATACAGTAGGTACCATGCACTTTGCAGTCGACTGGAGCAAGCCGTGGACACTGCCGGCGGTAATGAAGGAGACATCAAGAAGACAGATCGAAATGGAGCACATCGGTGCCGCATACATGGCAGAAGGCATAATCTCCCTTGCCGGATCAAGACTATACACGAGTGCCGCATACAATGAAGAGATGATAGATGATGTCATCGCAAGACTGGACAGAGTGTTCTCAAAGTGTGGCAAACTCGACAATTAGGGAAAGGTGATGCGATATGCTCAAACCTTTGACAAAGGAGCAGACGGACAGAATCCTTTCGATTGCCGCAGAAGAGTTCGCAGATAAGGGCTTCGCAGGAACTGCCATAGGATCGATCGCGAAGAAGGCGGAAGTCAGCGTAGGTGTCATCTACAAGTACTACTCAGGCAAGGAGGACCTTTTCAACGCGTGTGTCAGGAAAAGCCTTGAGTCCATGGAAGAAGTCCTCGACATGACTGGAAATGACGGTGGCTCGCTCATGGATATGATAGGTAACCTGATAAGCCGGGTTCAGAAATTTGCCAGGGAGTATCCGGAGTATATAAGGCTCTATCACCAGATAACGGTGTCGGGGTCGCCTGCCGGAAAGACGCAGACTGCTGAGCTCATAGAAAGCAGCACTGCAAGGATCTATGAGGATTTCATAAAAAGGGCGTCGGAGACAGGAGAGATCCGGAATGACATAGATCCGGCTGCTTTCGCGTTCCTCATAGACGATCTGCTGATGATGCTTCATTTTTCCTATGCATGTGATTATTATAAAGACAGATTCAGGATATACTTTGGTGAGGATGCTGATAATAAAGATGAAGCGGTACGTGAGCAGATGCTTAAGTTCATAGGAGCTGCTTTAGGGGCTGAGAACAGATAAGGGGGATACCATGAGCGACAATTACGCAAGAGGAAGATCCGCGGAAGTGTTCCATGCGGGTGAAGGAAAGGTCCTTAAACTATTCTTTGAGGATTACCCGAGAGAGTACGTTGAGAAAGAGTACAGAAACACAAAGATAGTATCGGAACTCGGCTGCACATCAATGAAGGTGTATGACAAAGTCGAAAAAGACGGAAGATTCGGCTTCATCATGGATTTCATCGACGGAGTCTCGCAGAATGACATGCCGACAAAGAATCCTTTGTATATATTCAAAGCCGGCAAGGATCTGGCAAGGTGCCATGCGGAAGTACAGGCAAAACACACACGCGAGCTCGAGGATATCCGCACATTCTGCACTGACCTGCTCAAAGATGATGTCATGGATTTTCTGACAGATGAAGAGAAGGCGAGAGCAGAAAAGTACATAATGTCACTGCCGGACGATGACAGTGTGCTGCATCTGGATTTTCACACCGGCAATGTGCTTGTAGACAAGGACGGTAACTGCAAAGTAATTGACTGGATGACAGCGGCAAGAGGAAACCGGGCGGTGGAATACGCGCTGATGGAGTTCCTTTTCTCAGAAGCAGAGCTGTTCCCGGAGGCATCGGAAGCCCAGAGAAAATTTATGAGCATCATCCGCGGAAGCATAGGTAAGCAATTCTATAAAGAATACAACAGGCTTACACCGATATCTGAGGTCGCAGTCGACAGATACCGCCTGCTGGCGCTGATCCTCAGGCGGAGCTGGAACATAGAATTCGAAAAGCCTTATCTGACAAAGAGGATCAGAGACCTGATAGCCCTTTACTGCAAATAGGCCGCGGACTGAAAGGAGCAAAGTCAAATGAAGATAGTATGTATTTGTGATGCCGGCGCGCCTGAGGTGCTGATGCAGATGATGAAAAAGCTTCCGGGCTGCGAGGTAAAACTGCATGTAGTTCCCGAAATGATGGATATAAGGCATCTCACTGCCGTTGAAAGGGCATCCGAGAAGGGCGGTTCCGAGGTGTATGAAGCCGGTGAGGAGCTGATAAACGCGCTGGCCGGGGCCGATGCGATAGTTACACACTGCACTCCGGTCAATAAGGCCATGCTCGACGCAGCACCTGATCTTAAATATCTCGGCTGCATGCGTACCGGCATCGAGCATCTCAACATGGATGTCTGCAATGAGAGGGGTGTAACCGTTTTCAATGCGAACGGAAGGAATGCCGTCGCGGTCGCAGATCAGACAGTCGCATTGATGCTGTGCGAGATGCGTAATATAGCCAGAGGCCATGCCGCCCTGATGAACGGTCAGTGGGTGAAGATGTTTCCTAACATGATGTACAGCCACGATATGAAGAACTGCACTGTAGGCATCATAGGAGTCGGTAAGATAGGAAGTCTGGTTGCGCAGAGACTTAAGGGCTTCGGATGCAGAATACTCGGCTGTGACCTGTTCCTTCCTGAAGAGGAGATCCTTGCAAGAGGATGTGATGAGGCAGTCAGCAAGGATGAACTTCTTAAGCGTTCGGACTTTGTGACCATGCATATGGTATACAAAGAGGGTGAACCGCATCTGATAGGAGCTGAAGAGCTTGCAATTATGAAGAAGACTGCAGTGCTCGTCAATTGCGCGCGCGCGGGACTTGTAGACACAGAAGCTCTTATAAAAGCCCTGCAGAATGGGGAGATAGGAGGGGCAGCTCTTGACGTTTTCGACCAGGAGCCGCTTCCTGAGGACCATCCGCTCCTCAAACTTCCTAACGTGACATTGACGCCGCATTCAGCAGGCTCAAGTATCGACGCTTTTGCGAATTCGGCAGTGATAATGCTTGAACAGTTCGGGCAAATATTAAAGGGAGAAACCCCAACTAACAAAATCAATTGATACCTTGTGACATGCAAAATAATCCTATCTTTCCGGTGTGCCGGCAAGACCTAAAAGCAGCACGCAGATGGGCATAATACATCACTGCAAAAAATTGAGTTATAAAGCGGCGTCAAATTAATAAATAAATATAGCGGCGCAAAATTATTAAAAGTCCTCTTTAGGAGCCTCAAAATCGGGTCGCAAATGCTGTGAGGTGTTAATCTAAAAAAGAATTGAGTTTATCCAGAAGAGCGGAAGATCGGAAGAGCGGAAATCTGAAAAAGTAGTATAAACCCCTTGCAATTGCAGGAGTGATTACCTATAATATATGGGCGCGCGTTTTGCGCGTCCGTATTTATTTGTCACACTGCAGTCGGCCGCGGTGCCCTGAAACTCAGGGGTTTAAGGCATATGGCCCTAGGGCTGAGACTCAGTGGAAGTTGATTAACCGGAGGTTAAAAAATGTCAGTAGTATCAATGAAACAGCTGCTCGAAGCAGGCGTCCATTTCGGACATCAGACAAGAAGATGGAACCCTAAGATGGCTCCTTACATCTTCGCAGAGAGAAACGGAATCTACATTATCGATCTTCAGCAGACGCTGGGACTCATCGATGAGGCGTATGATTTCATGAGAAAGGTCGGAGAGACCGGCAAGCCGGTTCTGTTCGTAGGAACAAAAAAGCAGGCTCAGGCTGCCATCAAGGATGAGGCTGAGAGATGCGGAATGTTCTTCGTAAACGAGAGATGGCTGGGCGGAATGCTCACCAACCACAAGACTATCAGCAAGAGAATCGAAAGACTCGCTGAGATCAGACAGATGCAGGAAGACGGCACAATCAACAAGTATGCCAAGAAGGAAGCACTGAAGCTGATCGCTGAGGCTGATAAGCTCGAGAAGTATCTCGGCGGAATCAAGGACATGAAGGGAATGCCTGG
>CACZAM010000037.1 GCA_902779185.1 uncultured Eubacteriales bacterium | reverse complement strand
CCGACCATTGTGTCAAGTATATTTAGAAAGAAAAAATACCCCCTCATCATTTCTGATGAGAGAGTATCTCTTCGTCACATTAACTTAATGACATTGGGCAGAAGCCGGTTTTCTTTTCTGTTCAGCTGGTTTCTATTCCGTGATGTCCTGGTTGAAATCGAATTCGACTTCGCTCTCTGCTTTCTGAGCGACCGGCTCTACTTTCTCAACAACCGGTTCCACTTTCTCAACGACCGGCTCTGCCTTCTTAACAACAGGCTCCGGAGCTTTCTGTTCAACTACGTCGAAGTTGACCGTCTTTGCCTGACGGGCTTCGCCTGTGCGTCTGTCGCCCTCGCCGTAAGGTCCGAAATAGCTGTACTGGCTGCTGAATCCTGTTATGCAGTAGAATACCGGCGCGAGGAATGTGTAGCCCCATGCCCAGGTCTCAGGCTGTCCGTATGCCTTGGCTGTAGCCTTTCCCATCTGGTACGCAAAATAGAAATACATGAACCATCCGACTATCGGTACGATAACGACGAAAAGTCTTACCCAGTACCAAGGGTTGTTCATAACTTTTTCGCAAAGCTTGTACTGGTTGTAGAACGGAACGAATCCGATCCAGCCCGGCTCTCCGGCTTTTTCGAACATCTTCCAGAGTCCGACAGCCATTACGATATACCAAAGTCCTGATGAGCCCGAGGTTGCCTGACTGTTTTCCTCTGCATATGCTAATAATGAATCCATTTTATTCTCCTTTTCTATGAATACCCTATGATACCCTGAGTCTTATTGCTCGTTAGGGTCGTTTTCAACAATGCGTCTGATTGCTTCTCTGTCGGCTTCGCGCTGCTCCTCGAGCTTCCTGTAATCACTTTCCTGCTTGTCGAGCAATGCTTCTCCAAGCTGCTTGGCTCCGCTGATGAGAAGGGCTCCTCCCGCAACACCGTATGCGACTATCTTAAGCAGCGTGCCTCCTAAACTTTTGCCGGCGCCGTTGTTGATATTATCGATTCCTGTTTTATTGCTTGCCATCCTAAGTCCCTCCTTAGATGTTCTATTTAATCATATAATTATAGCACAAAATAGCGCAAATCATATATATCTGTCCTTCGCGCAGAAAGAAGCGGCAGTTTCTGCCTTACTTCATCCACATAATCAAGATCGATTTCCGTGATTGCATGTCCTTCTTTCTCATCCATCTGCATCAGCACCCTGCCCCACGGATCAGTGATTATCGAGTGGCCATAAGCTGTATAGCCCGCATCAGGATCCTGGGCGGTCGCGGTACCTACCATATAGACCTGATTTTCAATGGCTCTCTGCCTGAACGCCACCTCCCAGTGGGCAGGTCCTGTTGTCATGTTGAACGAAGCCGGATTGAATATCACCTTTGCCCCGGCAAGCGCCGGAATGCGCGAGCTCTCAGGGAATCTTATGTCAAAACAGATGTTGACAGCCATCCTGCACCATTCGGTCTCAAATGTGTCAAAGGTGCTGCCGGCGGTGAGCGTGTCGGATTCCTTAAAGACCTGCTCTCCGTGTGCATATATGTCGAAGAGATGCACCTTTCGGTGCTTCCCTATCTGTCTGCCCTCCCTGTCGAAAACATAGCAGGTATTGTAGGTTTTGCCGTCTTCTCCAAGTTCAGGTATGGATCCTCCCACCATATATACGCTGTTTTTGCGGGCTATCGTTGACATCGCGAGCCAGCTGTCGCCCTGCTCCGGTTCAGCGTTCACAGGAAAGAGGTCGGTCTGATAAGGGCTGTTCCATATTTCAGGAAGGCTTATGATGTCGGCGCCCTTTGCCGCTCCGTCTGCGACCAGCTCGGCCAGTCTCTCGATATTCTCATATTTATCTTCATACACCTTCAGCTGAAGGCTCGCGATTTTTATCTTCCGCATACCACAGCTCCCTTTCTAAACAAATGAGATAACGGCCGTTCCCGCAAGCATGAGAAGCATGCCTGCGATTTTCAGAAAAGTGACAGGCTTTTTCTCTATGCCGAGAAAACCCACTGCATCTATCACAAGTCCTGAGGCCATCATGCCTATAAGATTCGTGATCGTCGACAGTCCGGTCCCGAGTATAGGTGCGACTGCCGCATTGCCGCTCACCACAGTCAGAGCAAATAATCCTCCCGTTACCATCCATACTCTGAAATCAGGTCTGTCATCCTTACTCTGATCAAAAAAGCCCTTTATTCCTTTCAGTAAGGCCAGCACAATGATGACTATGGATGTAGAAATGAATGCCACTGACATGGATACTATGGTCGCCTTGCTTACTGACTGAACGACAGTTCTCAGCGTTCCGTTTACAGCTATCTGTGTTGAGCAGGCTATTCCGTCAATGAAGGCCAGAACAGCAAAAAGCATAGGCAGAGTCCTGCGCTCTTCGCTTCCGGGCAGCTTTTTTTCACGGGTAACAAGTAAAAGGCCTGCGAATACCAGAACAGCTCCTGCCAGCCTTGTGAGTGACATGCGCGCTTCATCGGCGCCGAACAAAGCAAAATGATCTATGACCAGGCCCGTAACTATCTGGCCGAAATTCAGTATCATCACATTGCCTGCAGCGCCGAGCTTCGGTACGCATACTATGTTCAGCGTCACTATGATGATGGCGCATACTCCGCCCAGCCATATCCACGGCGGATTCTTCGCTATCTCCCTAACAGGTATGGATAAACCATGTTCATTAAAGATAATAAAAGCGGCAAGGCACAGCCATGCCACCATAAAATTGAGCCCCGCTGTGATAAACGGGGATCTGAAAAACCTTCTGGCTTCCGTATTGATGCTCGCCTGCACAGTAGAGGCGATGCCTGCTATGACTCCTATAACCAGAGCAAACATTAATTGTCTTTAGTCCTTATTTCCCTATCCAGCTTTCATCAGAAGGATTGTCTCTGAAGGCCTTGAGTCTGTCGATGTCACCGGCAGAAATATATCCGTTTTCGGCTGCCGCTGCTATGACTTCATCAAAGTTAGTGAGCGATACCCATTCGATGTCTGCCTCAGCCATGCGGTCAATACCCTTTTTCATGCCGTATGTCATGATAGAGATCACTCCGAGCACTTCAGCTCCGGCATCCCTGAGTACATTCACTGTGTCTATGCAGCTTCCGCCTGTTGAGATAAGGTCTTCTACAACGACGACTTTCTGGCCCGGCGCGAGCCTGCCTTCTATCTGGTTACCCCTGCCGTGATCCTTAGCGCCCGATCTTACATATCCCATCGGAAGCCCCATCAGATGCGCGGTGATCGCAGCGTGGGCAATGCCTGCAGTGGCAGTTCCCATCAGGACTTCCACATCAGGAAATTTCTCTCTGATCGTAAATGCGAGTGCTTCCTCAACATCGGTCCTTACCTCAGGTGCTGTAAGTGTAAGCCTGTTATCACAATAGATAGGGCTCTTAATACCGCTTGCCCATGTAAATGGTTCCTCCGGTCTGAGAAAAACAGCCTTGATCCTGAGAAGATCCTCTGCTATCAGTCGTTTGATGTCAGTATTCTTATCCATTTTGTTCCCGGTCCTTTACGATTTTTTTAGAGAAACTCTTCCTTGCATCTTGTATATGCGTCTATCGGTCTGTCAGCAGCCGTTATAGGTCTTCCTACCACGATGAAGTCTGAGCCGGCAAGCTTAGCCTGTGCAGGTGTCATTACCCGCTTCTGGTCATCAGTTGTATTATCTGCGAATCTGATTCCCGGTGTCACGGTAAGGAATTCAGCGCCGCAGGATTCATGGATCTCTGCAGCCTCATATGCAGAGCAGACTACTCCGTCGAGACCGGCTTCCCTGGCGTTAAGAGCATATTGTTTTACTACTTCATCCATCGGCTTATCGATCAGAAGCTCATTGTGCAGAGTCTCACTGTCTGTCGATGTAAGCTGGGTAACAGCTATCAGTTTCGGCTTGTCGGCGTATCTTGCTGCTCCGAGCAAAAGGCCTTCTTTAGCGGCCTTCATCATACTGATGCCGCCCGCAGCATGCACATTCACCATGTCCACGCCGTATTCACCGATCACCTGCATTGCCTTTTTCACAGTGTTCGGTATGTCGTGCAGTTTGAGATCAAGAAAGACCTTGTGTCCTCTTGACTTGAGCTGCCTTATCATCTCCGGTCCTTCAGCATAGAAAAGTTCCATGCCGATCTTCACATATGGTCTGCCCATCCCGAAGCCGATGTCATCGCAGCTGACGACTTCATCCCTGACCCTTGTGAGCCTGTCAAGGAACTTTATCGTTTCATCAGCGCACTTAAAATCGCAGGCGATTATTATGTCCCTCTCATTAGCCATATCACACCTCTTTACACTTCTATATAGTAATCTCTCTTATCACTCCCGGAGGAGCATGCCTCCGTGAAATCATTATACAGCAAAACTGTCGATTCCGTACTTTTTCATTGTAGCCGGAAGATCCCTTACAATATTTCTCGACGCATATGGATCCACCAGGTTGGCCGCTCCTACCTCTACGGCAGTTGCTCCTGCCATCATCATCTCAAGCACGTCCTCTGCCGATGATACTCCTCCCATTCCTATCACCGGTATGTTTACTGCCTTCGCTGTCTGATAAACCATGCGGAGAGCTACAGGGAATACCGCCGGGCCAGATAGTCCTCCGGTAACGTTTGCCAGTAACGGCTTCCTTGTCCGCAGATCGAACCGCATTCCCATGAGGGTATTTATAAGGCTGATTCCATCAGCGCCTTCAGTTTCACATGCCCTTGCGATTTCCGTTATGTCCGTCACATTAGGAGACAGTTTCATTATGATCGGTTTGTCAGTCATCCAGCGTACAGCCTTCACCACCTCGGCAGCCATCTTAGGATCCGTTCCGAAACTCATACCGCCTCCGTGTACGTTCGGGCAGCTGATATTGATTTCATACCAGCCTATCATGTCCGACATGTTTGATCTGTCGAGCCTTTTCACCACTTCAGCGTATTCATCTGTCGAAAAGCCGCTTACATTAGCCATGACAGGTTTATGGAAAACCCTTTCCAGTTTAGGGAGCTCCTCCCTGATGACATCATCCACGCCGGGATTCTGCAGGCCTACTGAATTGAGCATGCCTGCAGGGCACTCAGCTATGCGCGGCGTTTCGTTGCCGAATCTCGGGTCGAGTGTGGTGCCTTTGAAAGAAAAAGTCCCGAGGCAGTTGATATCATAAAGTTCAGCGAATTCATACCCATATCCGAATGTCCCGGATGCCGGTATCACGGGATTGTCAATGGTGATGCCGCAAAGATCAACTTTTGTATCTACCATAGTATCTCCTCCGTTCTGAGTACCGGCCCTTCTTTACAGATCCTTTTATTGCCATTTCTGGTTTTTGTGCTGCAGCCCATGCAAGCTCCAAAGCCGCATCCCATGCGTTCCTCAAAACTCATCTGGCCGCTGATACCGGCTTTTTCATACACCCTGCTGTATACCGCACGGAGCATAGGCTCCGGTCCGCAGGTATAGAAATGTGTAAATGACTCGCCCTGATTGACCAGTTCTCTGAAAGCGTCAGTCACGAAACCTCGCACTCCGCGGCTTCCGTCAGCAGTCGCCACTATGACACGCGCACCCAGCTTTTCGAATTCGTCAACATAATAGATCTCCTCAGCACTGTTGAATCCGAGGATCACCGTGGTATCAGCTTTTGTAAGGCAGCGGGCAAGAAGATACAGCGGCGGTATTCCCACTCCTCCGCCGATGAGAAGCGGCCGGTCTCCGGCGTCGCTTATATCATATCCATTACCCAGCCCTGTAAGCACATCGAGTTCCGCTCCGGGTGTCAGGCATGTCATCTCTTCAGTGCCTTTACCTAGGACCTTATAGATGATGGTTATCCCTTCCTTCCTCGCATCACATATGCTTATGGGACGGCGCAGGAAGTGACCGTCAAGCTTTATATTGATGAACTGTCCCGGCGCCCTTATGCCGCTCACATCTCCGGTCATCCGCATAAGCCAGGTCGTAGGAGTAAGCTTTCTGTTCTCTGTTATTGTAAAAAGTCCCTGTTTCATATGTCCGGCCTTCTAAGCGTCTATGGTTGAAATGGTTTGTGTTGTTTCTTCGAGCACGTCGAGGAGTACGCTTACGGTGTCGAGTGATGTGAACAGCGTAGCGTTGTTTTCGCTTGCGCACTGCCTGATCAGAGCTCCGTCATTTGCGGTAACGTGGTCGCCCACTTTACGTGTATTTATTATATAAGCGATGTGGCCCATGCGTATAGCATCCAGGATCTCATTTGAACCTTCGCTTATCTTCTTCAGTTCACGTGTCTTTATTCCGTTCTCCTTGAGGAACCTGGCTGTGCCCGGGGTGCCAACAATATTGAATCCGAGATTATAGAATCTGCGGACCAGCGGCAGAGCCTCGGCCTTATCGTCTCCCGCAAGAGTTGCGAACACCGTGCCGTAGTTGCGGAGCTTGGTGCCCGACGCGGTAAGCGCCTTGTAGAGAGCTCTGTTGAGCTTGTTATCGTATCCTATCGCTTCACCTGTGGATTTCATCTCAGGCGAAAGATATGTATCGAGTCCCTTGATCTTATTGGAACTGAATACCGGCACCTTTACATAGTATCTCTTCTTTTCCTCAGGATAGAGGTCGAATATGCCCTGCTCCTTGAGGGATTTGCCGAGCATCACCTCTGTCGCTATGTCAGCCAGACTGTATCCTGTCGACTTCGACAGGAAAGGAACTGTCCTTGACGATCTCGGATTGACCTCGATTATATAAACTTCGTCATTTTGATCAACGATGAACTGTATGTTGTAGAGGCCGATTATTCCGATGCCCGGGCCGAGTTTCTTTGCATACTGAAGGATTTTTCCTTTTACCTTGTTGCTTATCGAAAACGCCGGATACACTGAAATGGAATCGCCAGAGTGTACGCCTGTCCTTTCCACCAGTTCCATTATGCCCGGCACAAACACATCGCGGCCGTCGCACACAGCATCGACCTCGACTTCCTTGCCGAGTATGTACTTATCTACCAGCACAGGCTTGTCTTCGTCTATCTCTACCGCAGTCTTCAGGTATTGCCTTAACTGCGCTTCATCGCTTACTATCTGCATCGCGCGTCCGCCCAGCACGAACGACGGTCTCACCAGAACAGGATAGCCTATATCTTCCGCAGCTTTTACGCCGTCTTCGATATTTGTGACTGCGTGCCCCGGCGGCTGAGGTATCCCAAGCTCATCCAGCACCTTTTCAAATCTGTCCCTGTTCTCGGCTCTGTCGATGGCTTCGCAGTCGGTGCCAATGAGCTTTACGCCCCTCTCCATGAGCGGCTCGGCAAGATTTATAGCCGTCTGTCCGCCGAGTGTGGCGATCACGCCCTCAGGCTGCTCGAAATCGATGATGGCCATAACATCCTCGACTGTGAGCGGCTCAAAGTAGAGCTTATCCGCAGTCGTATAGTCTGTCGAAACAGTCTCAGGATTGTTGTTGATTATGATAGCCTCATATCCTGCACGCCTTATCGTCTGTACGGCATGGACAGTAGAATAGTCGAATTCAACGCCCTGCCCGATCCTTATAGGACCGGCGCCGAGCACGATTATTTTTTTCCTGTCTGAAAGTCTTGACTCGTTCTCTCCGGTATATGATGAGTAAAGGTATGCAATGTATTTGCCTGTATGGAGAGTGTCCACCATCCTGAAGACAGGAGTGATGCCGTTAGCCTTTCTCTTCTGATACACCTCCACCTCGCCAAGGTTCCAAAGCATCGAGATCTCCTTGTCAGAGAATCCGATCACCTTTGCGGCCTTCAGTGTCTTCACGTCATTGACACGCTCCCTTAGAGTCTTCTCCATATCTACTATGGTTTTGAAGGCTTCGAGGAAAATATCCGTGATCATCGTGACCTTGTGTATCTCATCAACGCTTATGCCCCGCCTGAGAAGTTCCGCGATAGCGTACATGTTGTCATCCCTGAATTCAGAGATGTAATCCATGAGGCTGTTGCGGCTCATGCCGTCGAATTTGGAAAGATGCAGGTGGCATACTCCTGTCTCAAGCGACCTTATTGACTTCAGGAAGCTCTCTGTCAGAGTGGAGCCTATGCCCATTACCTCTCCCGTAGCCTTCATCTGGGTGCCGAGCACATTCGTGGCATCGCTGAACTTGTCGAACGGGAATCTCGGGAATTTGGCTACTATATAATCAAGGCTCGGTTCTGTCGATGCCAGTCCGCCCGCTACCTCGATCTCATCAAGAGTCATGCCGAGCGCGATCTTTGCAGTGACTCTCGCGATTGGATAGCCGGAGGCTTTTGACGCCAGAGCTGATGACCTCGATACCCTTGGGTTGACTTCTATCAGATAATACTCGCTCGTCTCAGGATGCAGAGCGAACTGCACATTGCATCCGCCTTCTATTCTGAGCTCCCGGATGATCTTTATTGCCGACTCGTTGAGCATCTTCAGGTCATGATCATTCAGGGAAAGAATCGGAGCCACAACTATTGAGTCGCCCGTATGGACTCCCACAGGATCGACGTTCTCCATCCCGCAGATGGTGATGGCCTTGTCGGTGCCGTCGCGCATCACCTCGAATTCGATTTCCTTGTAGCCTTTGACGGACTTTTCTATCAGCACCTGATGCACAGGTGAAAGATTGAAAGCGTTGATGGCTATGTCTTCCAGTTCCTTCTCGTTGTTGGCGAAGCCTCCGCCTGTTCCTCCGAGTGTGAACGCCGGTCTGAGAACTACCGGATAGCCTATATCAAGGGCGGCCTTCTTTGCCTCCTCTATGCTGTATGTGATCTCGCTCGGGATGACCGGCTCACCGATGGATTCACACATTTCCTTGAAAAGCTCTCTGTCCTCAGCCCTTTCGATGGAATCCGCCGGTGTGCCCAGAAGCTTTACCCCGCACTCCGCAAGAACGCCCTTGCGGTCAAGCTGCATGGCCAGGTTGAGACCCGTCTGTCCGCCGATGCCCGGCACGATCGCGTCAGGCCTCTCATATCTGAGTATCTTCGCTACATATTCGAGTGTCAGCGGTTCCATGTACACCTTATCCGCGATCGACGTGTCTGTCATGATGGTCGCCGGATTCGAATTGCAGAGTATGACTTCATACCCCTCCTCCTTCAGCGCCAGGCAGGCCTGAGTGCCTGCATAATCAAACTCCGCAGCCTGTCCGATAACGATCGGGCCGCTTCCTATAATAAGTACCTTTCTGATATCTTTTCTCTTTGCCATTGATTTACCCTGCTATAATTTTATTGATCTGTAATTGAGTTGTAAGCGATCTTACCGTCACAGACGGTCAGATAATTCCGTCCCATTACCCTCCAGCCTTCGAAAGGCGTTGCCTTGCCCATCGAAAGCAGTTCTTCCTTTTCTATTGTCCACTCTTCCGTGAGATCCCAGACTGAATAGTCGTTGCCAAGCGGTATGCCGAAGCGTCTGCGCGGATTGTAAATGAGCAGTTCTTCCAGTCTTTCCATTGTGATGATGCCCGGCATCACCAGATAGGTGTATATCAGCGGGAAGGCCGTCTCTATTCCTACGATCCCGAACGCGGATTTTTCAAGCCCGCGTGATTTCTCTTCCGCAGAGTGCGGCGCGTGATCTGTCGCTATGCAGTCTATCGTTCCGTCTGCTATACCTTCGAGCAGTGCGTCTCTGTCTGATGCGTCACGCAGCGGCGGGTTCATCTTCCACTTTCCGTCTTCCTTCAGCATGCTGTCATCGAGCAGCAGATAATGCGGTCCTGTCTCGCAGGTGACATCCACTCCGCTCTTCTTGGCGTCTCTTATGATGCTCACGCTCTCCTTTGTGGAAATGTGGCATACATGATAGGCACATCCGGTCTCATCAGCGAGCTTGAGATCGCGTTCGATCTGACGCCATTCGGACTCAGAGCATATGCCCCTGTGTCCGTGCTCTGCCGCGTACTTTCCGTCATGTATGTATCCGCCGTTCAACAGGCTGTTAACCTCGCAGTGAGCGGTTATTATCTTTCCCAGCGACTTCGCAGTCATCATCGCTTCTCTCATCATGCCGTCCGACTGCACGCCGTGACCGTCATCAGAGAATGATATGCAGTCCCCCGCCATTCCGGCAAGGTCCGCAAGCACTTCGCCTTTCTGGCCCACAGTGATCGCCGCATATGGATAAACGTGTATGCACGCGTCTCGGTCAATGATATCCTGCTGCATTTTCAGATGCTCAACGGAGTCTGAAACAGGAGCAAGATTCGGCATTGTGCAGACAGCGGTATATCCGCCGTGAGCCGCCGCCTTTGACCCTGTCGCTATCGTCTCCTTATATGAAAAACCCGGTTCTCTGAAGTGCACGTGCACATCGCAAAAACCGGGTAAAATGGTGTATGTTGAAGAGAGACCGATCCCCGCATCCCTCAGAACCTTTGTATCTATGGTAGGGCTGAAAGTCAGTTCAGTTGAGCCTATTCTATCCATTTACTGCCTCCTTTCATTCAATATAGTCTATCACGAAATGAAAGGAGTTATCAACGGAAAGCACCGCTCTAAAGCGCCTGTCCAATGATTTTTATTAGAAGCAAACGGCCGTCTTCCACTGTGATCTCCGCGCTTTTGCCGGGCAGTACTTCATTGCTCACAGCGTACTGATAGTCAGGGCCAATCGAAGCGCCCTCGAGCCCGAACTTCGCATTGCGTATAGTGACGCCGCGGGCTTCACCTTCGAGTGCTATGAGAGAAAAGAACGGATATCTGTCTTCTACCAGAGTCTTTCCCGGATACCCGGTGCCATTTTCATCGTTCCCGGATGAGATAAGCTCCATCTCAGAATAATCGTCTACGATCATTCCGTGACAGCCACGGTTCTCAAGGGTCGTGAGAATATATGCATTCACAAGGCTGTGATCGAGTCTTGCTCCCACGGCTCCTGCCAGCAGGAAGTCTCTGAACCCCCTCTTCATCCCCTCGCGCATTGCATAGACCGTATCCGTATCGTCTTTTGCAACAGGCAAAGTGATGGTCTCCACATCCAGATGCGGATCGTCATAGGAATCCCAGTCCCCTATTATCAGTGAAGGCGCCGCTCCAAGCCCTTCCAGGTGCCTCAGGCCGCTGTCACAGTAAATTACGAAATCATCATTACTGATATACCTGCGCACTCTGGAATAGTTGTTTATCGGGGCACCGCCGACTATCACACATCTAGTTCTTCCGCACATATCTTAAGCCTCATGAACAAGTTTGCCGTTCATATCTTCAATACTTATGGCAATAATAAGAGTCCTCGGAGCATCCTTCTCGATCTCATGCTCAACGTATTCCGGAGGGCATGGGAACTTTCCGCAGAGCAGTCTGCTTATCCTGACGATCTCGCCGGCATCCTCTATGAGCTCTGCTTTGCCGAAGATGATGACGCTCTTTACATATTTTGCCCAGTCGCCTTCTTTCTGATATTCACCGCCGAACACGCAGTAAGAAACCTTAGGATCTTTCTTTACTGCACTGACCCTGTGGCCGAAAGTAGCGCCATGTATATAGATCTTATTCGCCTCTTCATCGTAGTAATGATTGATCGGGTAACCGTACGGATATCCGTTATCTCCCTGCACCGACATTACTCCTCTGGTCTCAGTCTTCAGCAGATCTACTATCTCTTCATGACTCAGTGCCTGCGTGCTTCTTCTCATTTTTCTGAACATATATTATCCTCCTAACGCGTTGCTAACATTTCTTCAAGTTCTTCAGTGCTGAATTTATATTCTGAATTGCAGAAATAGCACTTTACCTCTATTTCTTCTCCGTCATTGATCATCTCTTTCAGATCTTCGGTGCTGATCGTGGCCAGCGCTCCGGCGACCTTCTCTCTGGAGCAGCCGCAAAAGTATCTTACAGGCTGCTTTTCCATGATCTTAAGATCCAGATCTCCAAGGTAGTATTCCAGTATATTTTCAGGGCTCATGCCCTTATCCATCATCGTGGTCACCGGATCTGCAGCCGCGACCTTCGCCTCGAGCGCCTCGATAGTCTCCTCAGCGGCATCAGGCATCACCTGAAGTATGAATCCTCCGGCGTGCTTCACAGTGCTGTCAGTATCGACCATGACACCAAGTCCTACGACCGAAGGAGTCTGCTCAGATACGGTAAAATAATACGCGAGGTCATCACCTATCTCGCCGGTCTGGATCTCTACCTGCCCATTGTATGGCTCCTTCAGTCCAAGATCCATGATCACGGTAAGAAATCCCTTTCCTACAGCTCCGCCTACGTCCAGTTTACCTGCCCTCTTGAGCGGGATGTCAACAGCAGGATTCGCCGCAAAACCTTTCACATTTCCGTGGCTGTCGGCTGTGACAGTCATCTGTGCGATCGGTCCGTCACCCTTCATCTGAAGTGTGAGCTTATCGTTTTCGCCTTTCATCATTGAACCCATCATGGCTCCGGCGCTCAGAAGTCTTCCGAGAGCTGCCGTAACGACCGGAAATGTATGGTGTATCTCGCGCGCTTCCGCCGTCAGTTCAGTAGACTTTATGGCAAAAGCTCTGACGGTCTCTTCCGCGGCCGTCGCTCTGACAATATAGTCGTTCATTTTTCGTTTTTTCCTTTAATAAGACCTGTAATACAAATATTATAGAAATGTGATATAACGCCTGCAAAGGAGGGTGCACTTTATGTGTGTTTCAGAAGGATCGGACACTCTGCTTTAAAAAAGCGTCTGAAACTGCTGCAGATCAAGCCGGTCTCGTCGGCAAACCTCAAAATCCCCTTCCTTTTTTTATTGTTCTATTCCAAATAATTATAAAACAAAACAGCACTAAAAACACCCTGCCTGCGAGGGATTCCATGCTTACAAAACGACAGGGAGCATTTCCGCTCCCTGTTCTTATGAAGTATCGGTTTTGTGTTCCGGTTCGTTTTTGCATGCTCGATTTACTCGAATCAGTCGATCAATCCTTCACACGAAGCAGCGCGCATTCCTTCATTGAGATAGCCAACGGAACTATTGATTTGATAGTTGTATATATATTTTTTTGTTGTAGTCGGCGCCTTGCTGTAGCTGAATACGGTCTTGTAACACTTTCGCTTTCCGCGACACTCGATCACAGAACTTACGCGTCCTTTTTTATCTAAACTATATTTATAACTTGTTTCATAATCAGAGTCCTTATCACCTTCTTTTGTCAACAGCCCGTTCTCATCAAACTCACTCCAGCGTTTTGGCTCGACATCCAGCGGATCGTCTGGAATTCTTGTCTCTATTCTTGCAATGCTTCCGTCCTGATGCTCAGTATATGTCAGTTTGAACCAGCAATCGCCATCATAAAACTTAACCAGACGAGAACCTTTGTATTTGTATTTTTCAAACACTTTTCCACTACTTAGACGATACTCTGTCATACGTCCTTCCTTATTGAAGATATATGATTCCCCGCCCGGCAGTTTCTTTTTCTTCAGCTTCCCATTTTTGTAATATGAGTATTTATATTTATACTTTTCGGTTTGCTTGCCTTGCTTGAACCTGGATTCCAGTACATACCCTTTTTTGTTGTATTTGATACTTTCACTCCAGTCTTTGACCCACTTTCCTTTTTTATATTTATAATATGTTACCTTAGTAGGAAGATAGTATTTTGACCCAGCTTCTGCCTTCTGAACAGAAAAAGGAGCAAACGCTGAAAACACTATCAGCAGCGCCATTATCAACACGAACTTTCTTTTGATACCGTTCATATTCATTATCCCTCTCTATTTTTATTGCTTTTGATGCTTCTCATTATTTTGATTATAGCATATTGATTCACAAGCTATTATAAAGCGCCCTTCATTTTCCGGGCGCCAGAATCATCTACTATATTTACAATAATCTTTAAACTACTGGGTTAATTGACTGGTGAAATTAAGCTGATATACTTTCAGTGTCCGAAGCGGAGAAACAGTTACATCGGCATGTCAAGCCCCTAGTCATTGGTTCGAATCCAATCTGTCGCACCTATGCGACAGTAGCTCAGTTGGTAGAGCAGGAAAAAACACTGTTTCGTTATTCTCGGACTTTTTTCATATCAGCGGGAATTCCTTAGTCCGTTGATATCTATATATTGATACAATCAAACGATTCTACCATAGTCCTGAAAAAGTGCACCACGTGGTGCATCATAAAACCGTATTTTAACCATTTGATGCGATTACAAATCTTTTCGCTTATAAGCCTATCAACATAATCAGCATTAATCTATCCCTATTACGCTCGTTCTTACTATATATGCCTTCTCTGTTCTGCTGCTCAGTCATCTGAATTTACCTTAAATATGTTTCTTATGAATGTGATTTTACTGTAAATAAACGATCGTTGCAATGTTGTCGGCAGCAGGCAAATGCTTCCGGACTGAGAAAGGGACCAGTTCAATGCCCAGTCCCTTCCTTGCTTCAAATGCATTATTTATAATATCCAGATGTAGTTTCCTGTGTTTATTTGATTTTCACCTCTGTTACGGTCACTTTTCCGGTCGCCGGCATGCTTTCGGTATCAGCAGAAACGCTTCTCTTTCCGCTTTCGATCTCGCCGCGCAGCTTTTCGTAATCCGCTTTAGTGAAACTGTCAGACCACTGTGTTGAATCAGGCAGCATGCCTTCTCCAATGTAACCGAAGCCCTTGCACTCATCCCATTTTCCGTCTTCTATGCTGCTGAGTGCGAATGTAGCTGCAGATCCGAGATCCTTCATTGCTGAAGTTACTGTTATGCCCTTGCCGTATTCTTCATCTATCATTGGTCCCTGATCCGTATCAACACCAATGATCTTACCGCCTGTCTTTGATGCAGCCTCTGCGGCAGATGTGAATATATTACCTCCGCATGCGAATACGCATTCGGTGCCTTCGCTGTACCACGCGTCCATGGCAGCTGTTATATCGTCATCACCGAAGAACTGGCCTCCATAGCCGTATTTCATTTCAACGCCTTCGACTCCGCCTTCTTTAGCTGCGGCATCTGCTCCCTGAATGAATCCATATCCATACCTCTGGATCGCAGGTATCTCGAATCCTCCCAGGAATCCCAGCTTTTTATATCCGAGCTTTACAGCAGCATAACCAGCCATATAACCCGCTTTCTCTTCACTGAAGACGGCACAGAATACATTGTCGGCATTGAATGACCTTTCACCATATCCTGTGACATCATCTTCACTCATGTCCAGGCCGATGAACTTCACGTCAGGATACTTCGGCGCCATACTGTAAATAACATTTGCGAACATAAAGCCCGGCATCGCTATGACTGTATAGCCTTCGTCGATAGCCTCTCTGGTCTTTTCCATCAATTTTTCTTCGTCAAAATCCGCAGGCTTTTTATATGTGAAGGACAGTCCGTTCGCACTGCAGAAATCTCTGCAGGATTCATAGATCGTCTGATTGAATGACTGATCGCTGATATCGCCGCCGTCGGTAATCACGGCTACCTTCATTTCTACCGGTTTTTCCAGCTTTGTTACCGTAACCGTAAGTGTGGCTTTTTTGCAGGCCTCATCCTTTGGAGTCGCTGTAATGACCGCGACACCTTCTGATCTAGCTGTAATTACACCTTTGGAGTTAACTGTTGCAACGCTTTTATCGCTGCTGCTGTACTTTACGGTCTTAACGGTCGCTTTTGCCGGCGATATCGTTGCTTTTTCAGTTACAGTCTGACCCTCTTCGATCGTTATTGCACTGTCTGTAAATCTGGCTTTTTTAGCCGGTGTTCCGACGTAGATCGTGGCCTTTGCTGTTTTCTTAGTGCCTTTGACTTTCGCGGTTATGGTGACTTTGCCCCTTTTGAGAGCTTTCACCTTGCCGTTCTTTACGGTAGCGATCTTCTTATTACTCGATGTCCACACCACCTTTTTCTGTGTGGAGTTCTTAGGCTTAATACTTGCCTTAAGAGTCAGCTTGCCGCCTTTTTTAAGCGTGTAGGTCTTATGGTTGAGAGTTATACTTTTTGCCTTGACTTTTTTCGCTGCTGCATACGATGGCTGTACGTCTGCAAGCATCATAAGTCCTGCAGTCATTACAAATGTAAGCATCAATACAAACACTGATTTCAATAGTTTCCTGACCATATTCCCTTCCCTCCTTGACATCTTTCTGCAGTTATTTCACTCGGATCTTTATAGCTGTTTTCTTAGTGATACTTTTATATTCAACGTTTCAGGAAAGTTGCTTTTGGCTAGCTCCTTTCTGAATAGTTTCTGGCTTCTCTTACTTTGTCTTTACCTTCACTATTGAGGACCATTTGCCGGTAACCGTTTTACCCGAAACAGTATTGTATGATCTGACCTTATAATAATAAACCCTGCCTTTCTTACTTTTTTTATCGATCCATTTTATCGTGTTGACACTCTTTACAACTGCAACCCTCCTGAATCCTTTATTCTTTTTTGTTGATCTGTAAATCTGGTATCCTTTTGCTCCTCTGGTCTTCTTCCAGGTCAGCTGAACGCTGCCTTTCTTCTGAGGCTTAGCCTTGAGTCCCCTGGTAACCCTTGCTCTGGCCTCAGTACTGTCTGTTACCGGAGAAATGGAAATCTTTATATCTTGATTTTCATAGCTGTACAGATAGTAAGTTTTGTTAGCTTTCATTTCTATTTGATTTGGAGTGTCATACCAGCCCCAATCACCGTTGCTATCTTTACAATGGATGTATACAGTGGTATCTCTGTTGGGATAGCCAAAACGATAAGAGCGCGTCGAAGCTGACCTGAGTTTATAATAAGTCCCGGTTTTCACCACCTGATCGGAAGCGTTGAGACTAAGATTTCCCTTTCGAAACGGCACCACATTGAATATGATCGAATCTGTTTTTTTATCGCCCCCACACGTAACAGTCACATCGCATCTGTATGTTCCTTTTTCTGTCGCCACATAATCTTTACCTCTTGCATCGGAGATTATATTATCATCCTTATACCACCTGTATTTTTTGCGGACGCCCTCATCTACAAGTTCCCAACATGGTCCTGTTGTTGTTTCCTCACACACATAAACTTCGGCATAACAGTACAGCCTGCACTTTCCCTCAAAGTCAAGACATCTATCTGTTCCACCGGCGCCAGATAAAATATTCCAGGTCAGATAACCATCTTCGAAATAGCCATCCCCCTCATGTTCTTCCCATGGTATCCAGTTGTTATTGTCAGCAAAGACGTCAAGGGGTATTGCCGGTATGAATGTCAGCACCAATGCCAGCGAAAGCAGGATCGATAGTGTGTTTTGTTTGATTTTCATATTTGATCGTATAATCCAGGTGCCACGCGGACTGGATTTTCCCTTTCTCCCGGCTCCGGCCAGGTTTAATATTTTAATTCTCATTTAAAGCGGACACTTATACATTCAAAGCAATGCGCATCTGCAATCGATAAATAATTTTACTGTATCCTCCAATTCGTAAAAGAGTACAATTATATTATAGTGTATTACTCAAGGCATCTCTATAGAATAATAAAATGCATTATTATAGTCAGAAACAAGAACAAGAGTGTTTGTTATCTTAAAGCTTCACATGTTTTCTTATAGAACTACTATTCAAAACTCGAATTCTTAATATTTAAGCGAGGGTTTTTAACAGCCTTCGCTTTTCTTTATGATGAAGGTGATTGGCTAACGGAATCTTGAATTGGGACCACACGCCCG
>CACZAM010000036.1 GCA_902779185.1 uncultured Eubacteriales bacterium | reverse complement strand
ATACCAGGTGCTGGTCGCTACCCATCTGGATCGTGATCACCTGCACAACCACCTGGTATGTTGTTCTGTTTCATTCATTGACGGAAAGAAATTCAATGATAATAAAGCTGCATACAGCAGGCTCCGCAGATTATCTGATGAGATATGCCGCGAGGAAGGACTTTCTGTTATAGAAAAGCCGCGTGGGAAAACTCCGAGGCAGATCCACTTTGCCGAGAAGAACGGTGAGCCTACCAGATACAATCTGATGCGCGAAGCCATAAATAATGCTGTTTCACTCAGTACCAACTTCCCAACGTTCATAAGCCTGATGAAGCAGCAGGGATATATCATCAACTACAGCTATTCAAGGAAGTACCCAACTATCAGGTCTGTAAACTCTCAGAAAGCTGTAAGACTATACAGGCTTGGCGAGGATTATGAGCTCGAAAGAATCGCTCAAAGGGTCAATGCAAATGATTATAAGGTCGTTGCAGTTAATCGTGAAAAGCTTAGCATGACCATGAAGCCTCCAAAGCATACACGCATCCATGTCAACGGCACGAAGAATACAGCGCGAAAGATCGGCGGACTCTACGGACTTTATCTTCACTATCTGTATCTGCTCGGATACCGCCCTAAGAAAAAGCACCGGCCGTTGTCACCTGAGATGAGAGAGGCGGGCCGGATATGCGATAAGTACTCTGCCTGCGCAAGGCTTATGGCACGGGAACATCTCAGAACAGATGAAGATGTGAATGCTTTCATATCTGGTTCTGAGCAGAAAATGGTGGAGCTTTCCGAAGCCAGAGACAAGGTAAGAAATAAACTGAGGAGAGCTTCAGATCCTGATCAGAAAGAACAATTGAAGGCTGAAAGAGACAGCTTTACTGCAGATATCGGTAAGCTGCGCAAGGATATCAAAACTGCTGAATTCACACTTGAAAGAAGTCAGCAGGTACAAAAGGACATAGAATTAGAACTCAACGCCTGCGGAATTATCCGCAGCAGAAATCACAGAAATCGAGATGGGAGGTGATAACTAAGTTCATCACTTTATTTTTTTGCTGTAATTATGAATACGACGGGAGGTGTTTAGATGACTGACAGCAAGAAAGAATTCCTGCTGAAGGCATCAGCACCTTCTGATGCTGAAGTACTGGAATTCATAACACGTTGCCCGGATGAATGTTTACAATTCAGAAATGATGATGGTAGTATAAGTCTGGACGGCGTGAAAGAATATATGAGAAAAGCACGCAAGAACAAGATCCTTGACAATTACAGAGGACAGATAAAGAAGCTTAACGGCAAGGACCAGCGATACTATATCAAGTTAAAGGATAGCAGCCGCAGTGACGGCAGGTACACCATCAAGGCACCTACCGAAGAAGAATTGCTTGAAAAAGTGTTTTTGTGGCACCTTGAGAATGTTGAAAAGATCAAAGAGCCTACCCTTGCCAGCATTTTTCCCGAGTTTCTTGAGTACAAGAAGAAAACGACATGGAGCGAGTCCACTGCCAAAAGGAATCTGTCAGTATGGAAAAATCATTACAAAGATACCGAGATCATCCATGTTCCTATCAGGAAGATAAGGCTTAAGCTTCTTCAGGAATGGGCTTATGGTCTGATCGAAAAGCATGACCTGACTCAAAAGGAATTCGGAAATGTCGCCACATGGATGAAGCAGATGTTTGAGTATGCTGCCATGGAGGAGATTATCGACAGGAATCCATACACCATGCTCAAGATCACCAATCGCAATGTATTCCGGCAGCCGGAGATCAAGTCGGACGAGCACAAAGTGCTCTCTCCTGACATGGAACTTGCACTTTACAAGAAATGCTGGGAACACTTCGAAAGCAGGTACTATCCGGTTCATCAGCTCCTGCCGCTTGGCATAATAATGCTGTTTCAGGCAGGTCTCAGACCAAGTGAGCTCGCTACTCTGCGGTATTCTGACATTGATGGTGATGAGATCATCATCAGGAGGTATTACTCAGATAAGGCGAATGTCATCAGGGAAAACCGCACCAAAGCCGGTCACGGCTTCAGGCGGATCATCCTGACTTCACTGGCCAAAGAGATAATTGAAGCTGCGAGACAAAGGCAGCTTGAGGAAGGTATTGAAAAACCTGAATATATCTTCATGATGAACGATCGCTTCAAGAGTTTTTATGACAGACTCCGCAAGACATTTCCTGTCATCTGTAAGAGCATAGGGATACCGCAAAACACTCCGTATTCTGGCCGGAGAACGTTCATTTCATCGCTTATTGACGCGAATGTGAACATAAGAACCATACAGAATTATGTTGGTCACAATGATGCCAGAACTACTTTAAACAATTACTGTTATGACAGATCTGCACGGGAAGAAAGAGCCAGACAGCTTGAAAATGCTCGTGTTCAGATCTCTTTCACCGGGGCAGCATAGCTGTACCCGGCTGTACCCAAGGCGGAGGACATGGGACTCGAACCCACGGGGCTGTTACGCCTTACCTGATTTCCAATCAGGCTCCTTAGCCACTCGGTCAATCCTCCACGGCTAATTAAATTGATTATTATTCAGCCCGATTATGTTAACATATCGGGTACTTGTTTGCAACTGAAAGAATATGAAAAATATTACTCATGGGAAAGTACTTCCTGAATTCTGCGTGTCAGGGCCTTTGCCAGCTTGAGGAGTTTCCCTTTCAGACCAACTGCCTCTTCCGTATACACCTTTACTGACATCGGGTACTTTTCTGAGAAAAAGCTGTCGTCATAGCTTTCATCAGCAACGTGATTTTTTTCAAAACCGGTTTCTGCAGGCACCATGAAATAGTCATAGTTGTGTCCTACGTCATCCCATGTAACATCTATATAATAATACTCGTCATTCAGTTCAATGATGTTCCAGCTGTGAGCGCCGGATGAACCATCATCTGCAAGCCCCTGACCGAATATTATCCTGTTGTCGATCCCTGCTTCCAGAAGCAATCTGTAAAGACTGACGGAATAACCCTGACAAACAGCGTGTCCTTCTATGAGTGCGCCATATGCCGTGCGGACGATATCGCTGCGTTCTTCTGCCTCATACTCGACATTATCACAGATGTAGTCATGGATCGCGGCTATTTTCTCAAAGTCGGTCTTTTCACTGAGCTCAAGTCCGGCGATGATTTCACGGACCCTTTTGTCTACCTCGGCTTCCTTCCCGGCATCGTCATAATATGCCAATGTATATTCCACTTCCACCGCTGGTGAAAACCCTGCGAAAGTTGTGTGACCGAAACCCTTGTAGGAAGAATACTGAAATGCCAGATAATCACCTTCGTCCGGCTCGCCGGTATGGTCAATAGCCTTATTGATCAGACTTCCGAGGAGTTCCTCCAGACCTTCCTGGTCGACACGCCCTTTCAGCCCTATCGTCACCGACTCTTCTCTCTGCTTCATGTGCTCCCGCAGTTCGGCAGCTGCCTCGTCTTCAGTCTCATAATAAACTACGTCAGAAGAACCAGCAAAAGAAGGAGTGGCAGCAAAACATATTACAATTGCCGCCACGGCTATTATCAGAACCAGTATTGATCGTATAAAGCTTCTATCCTTCAATGTTTTTTCTTCTGAATGTCCACACCGCCAGCGCACTTAAAAGCGCCACTATGATGAAAAACATAAGCATATTGACAATCGAAAACGAATCTATCGGAAGTTTATTGTAATAGGTTGCCGTCAGCTGCGCAAGTATCAGGAGGAAGCCTCCGATCAGCAGCCTCTGCGGCACTCTGCTCCTTATGGCTCCGCGCAATGCGAGCAGTGCTATAAATACTACAGTAGCTGCTGCGCACTGGGCTCTCACAGAGCCTATACCGTTCATGTAGAAAGCAGCATACTGTGTCAGAACTGCCAGTCCCGTTATGATTATCAGATATGGCACTATAACATACCAGTCGGAATACGGCGGGTGCCCCTGCTTCCTTTGGTATCTGTGAAAAACGCTTATCCCTATGCAGACGATCATGAACGCCGTCATTCCCATAAGGATCTTTAACAGCAGCTCAAGTGCTCCTGAAATACTCATATATGACCCTTTTGTGGCGTTGAGCTCATTGCTCATTACCATGTCAGGCGAATAACTGAAATCAGTTTCCCTGAAATAAGCCTGGCCCGTATCGTACCCAATCTCATCAGGCATATCCGGCGACTCTCCCGGTCTTACTTTGAAACCATATACGCCTTGCTGGACCACTCCTACATACATCCTGCCCGGTTCATCCCTGAGCTTCTCTGCGGATACCAGCAGGTCGAACATGGATACCGCGCCGCCCTTTGGAGTGATGATGAGCACATCGTATTCAGTGTCAGCAGGAAGGCTCAGCACAGTCTGGCTTCCGTTTCTCATCAGGAAGGTGCCTCTTTCCCCGGTCCCGGGTCTGTCATCACCGCCATCTGGCACATAGATATCGCCTTTATTATTTATGGCAGATATCCCCTTGCCGTCCCTGTACACTTCAATGCTTACGTCTCCGGTGAAGGTGATCCTCCTCGACTCGGTGCCGCAGGCAAACAGTCTTGCCGGATCATCCTGTGAAAACAGCCATTTTATATATGTCACAGGCCTGTGTTCTATCACGAGATTGGCTTCAAGAGCCTCATCAGGATTCCAGCTGCCGTCCTTTATCTGTCTCTGATCGGCGCGCAGATGCTGACCGGCGATGTATGAAATATAGTCAGCGAATTCCTCCAGCCTGAAACGTTCGCTGCTGTCTTTAGCTGCCACATTTTCGATCGCGGTCTGAAAGATCTTGAACCATTCTTCACTGCTGTTGTTCTGCATGCCTTCCAGGATAAGAGGCTGCAGTCTTTCGGCATAATCCTCGCTGGTCCCGAACAGCTCACTGATCTCTTCCATCGCCAGGCGCAGCTGATAATTGACCTCCGGATTATTGCGGAAACCGTCGAGAGCCATCTTATCTCCTACGGATTTCGCCTTTCTGGCATACATCGGGTATTGAGCATCCGATTCCTGCGCAGGAGTAAAAAGATCGATCCCGTATCTCTGGTATCCCCATGATTCGAACGGTATGCACGCGACCGGATCGTACTGCCCGTTTATGTTGTAAATGCCTTCATATGCAACCGGCTCCCTGGTAGTTCTTGGAACACCGAACAGATAGGCGTATACGTCATCATACTCACCGCTCTCTATCATATCGGCGGCAGTCAGGTTGCTGATGGCTGCTGCGCGAGAGATGCCCGTAAGCCAGAGCTTTTTCTTTCCCTTTATATTATTATTGCTGACATACTGCCTGATGTACTTCTCAAGCATGTCCGATGCCGAATCGAAGCCTTCATGCCGCACGCCGTTTCCGACTTTGAAGTTGCCGGCCCATTCCTTGCCGTATCCCTGGCCGCAGGTGACCGCGGCGATGACCGTGAAGTCATCTATCTCTTTCATTCCTATGACACCTGACAGTGAATCTTCAGTCGTTTCCTTGTCATACCCGAAGGCGTACAGCTTAGTGAAACCGGCGCCTTTAAGATACTTTTCATATTTGTATTCGAGCAGACCTGTAGTGCTCCGGAAAGCGGACAGCGCCAGTCCCAGTGAACCCTGCGCAAATTTTATACTGAATTCCCCGGATGGATTCCTGAAAAAACTGTCGGTATAAGGGAATTCCCAGCCATACGCGCTGTTCGCGGTGTCAAGCAGCTCGTACCAGATATTGCTGACACCATAGTAAGGCTCCTGCTTCAGATATTCTGTCTCGCCGTTTGCAGCAAAAGACGGACCCGCAGAGCAGATCATGACAAAAAACAGCAATATTGAGATCAAGCGCCCCGAAAGGCGCTTTTTCTTATCCCGTGTCATAAGTATTTACATACCGGTTTCTATTCGTAGATCTCCCAGTGTCCGGTTCTGAGTGCCTTGAGGGCGCCCTCAGCAAGAGCTCTCATTTCCTCTTCGCCAGGGAACCTCATGATTGGGGCGATCTTGCTTACATACGATGCGATCTCATCGCAGAATCTCTCCGAATATGCCATGCCGCCTGTAAAGATTATGGCGTCTACATCGAAACGGAGGACTGCCGACATAGCGCCGATATCCTTTGCCAGCTGGTAAGCGATTGCCTTGAATGCCATAAGCATTTTCTCATCTCCATCGATGAACGCGGCATTCTCTACATCTCTGAAGTCTTTTGTTCCTGTGTAAGAATACACACCGGCTTCCTGTCCTATGATCCTCTTTACTTCAGCCTTCGTCATGCCCTCCTTGAAGCAGAGATTAACAAGAGCATTAGCCGGAAGAGCTCCGCCCCTGTCCATTCCCATGGCTCCGTCGTCCTTGACGTTGTTTACATCGACGACTCTGCCCTTCTTGTGAGCAGCGACGGATACTCCTCCGCCGAGATGGCATATAACCAGATTGAGTTCTTCATAGGCTCTTCCGAGATGGTTAGCGGCCTTACGTGCCACCGACTTGTGGTTGAGTGGATGGAAGAACGACTGTCTTTCAAATCCTTCAAGCCCGAGGCCGGAGTATCTTGCGAGCGGTTCCATTTCGTCTACGCAGACCGGGTCAACGAAGAAAGCAGGAATACCTGCAGAATCAGCCAGCTCTTTCGATATATATGCTCCGAGGTTGGCAGCATGCTCACCGTAAGGAGGGTTCTCGATATCGTGGATGACCGCGTCATTCACCTTGTATGTACCCGAAGGTATGTGTTTGAAGAGCCCGCCTCTCCCGCAGATAGCGTCAAAATCATCAAGCTTATAGCCGTTCTTTTCGATCGTTTCGAGAATGGCAGCCTTTCTGAACGGAGCCTGATCTACCACATGAGGATATTTTGCGATCTCGGATGCATCATGGTCGATGCCTACGCGCATCACTTCCTCTTCATCCTCAAAAACGCAGATCTTGGTCGAAGTAGCGCCCGGGTTGATTACAAGAATTTTCATTTTGGATTCTCCTTTCGGTATCTTTTTTTGCTGATCTCTGTCTGGCTGTTTCCCTTTTTAAGTATTATTACCTGTTCATGCGGTTGTTATATTTACGCCTCTCCAGTTCCGTGAGGAGCTTCTTGCGGAGGCGGATGTCAGTCGGTGTCACTTCAACGAGCTCGTCATCATCGATGAACTCCAGCGCTTCTTCGAGAGTGAATGTGCGCGGAGGCGTCAGCTTGATGGTATCATCGGAACCGGCAGCTCTCATATTAGTAGCCTTTTTGGCTCTGCAAGGATTTACGACCATGTCGTCAGACCTGGCGTTCATTCCCACCAGCTGACCTTCGTATACGTGATCCTGAGGCTTCACGAACATCTGCACTCTCTCCTGGATGGTGAAGATGGCATATGCGGTGCAGTTTCCCTCTTCCTGAGCGACGGCGACGCCGTTGATGCGTCCCTGTATCTCGCCCTTCCATGGTTCAAATCCGCTGAAACGCCTTACCATTGTGCCTTCGCCGCGTGTATCGTTGATGAACTCCGAACGGTAACCCATAAGACCTCTGGTCGGTGCAGTGAAAACTATTCTTGAATAGCCGTTGCCCTCTGACATCATGGCAGTCATGAGAGCCTTGCGGATGTTCAGTTTTGAGATGACCGGCCCTGTATATTCATCTGGCACGCTCACAACGACCTCTTCTACCGGCTCGAGTTTCTCACCGTCCGGTCCCCTCTTGATGACAACTTCAGGTTTCGATACCGCAAGTTCATACCCTTCGCGGCGCATATTCTCTATAAGGATAGAAAGATGCAGCTCGCCTCTGCCGGATACCTTGAAGGAATCTGTCGTATCCGTTGGTTCAACCAGGAGTCCTACGTTCACCTCAAGTTCTTTCTCAAGCCTGTCCTTGATATGTCTCGATGTGACATACTTGCCCACTTTGCCCGCAAAAGGCGATGTGTTTACCATGAAATTCATTGAGAGAGTCGGCTCCTCGATAACGATAGTGCCGAGAGACTCAGGATGATCAGGGTCACAGATGGTGTCACCTATCGAGATGTCCGGAATGCCTGAGACCACCACTATATCACCTGATCCGGCTTCCGATGTCACGGTGCGGCTTAACCCTCTGTATACGAATATCTGGTTGATCTTGTTTCTGGTGACGCTGCCGTCTCCTCTGGTAACGGATACCATCTGGGCTTCTTTAATTGTGCCGCGGGTGATCCTGCCGATACCAAGCCTTCCGATGTAATCATCATATGCAAGCGTCGACACCTGAAGCTGCAGAGGTTCATCATCCATGTCCGGATACGGATCGCAGTGCTTTGTTATGCATTCGAGGAGCGGCTCAATGCTCAGTCCGCCGTAACCCTTCGGAGACTTGCGGATCTTCGCGGCGCCTTCTCCGATCTGTATACCTTCAACTTCCGATGGATCATTGACTGCGATTCCCTGTCTGGCTATACCGTACAGGATAGGGAAATCAAGCTGCTCGTCGTTGGCTTCGAGGTCCATGAAAAGCTCGTATACTTCATCGACCACTTCGTCTATTCTAGCGTCTTTCTTGTCGATTTTGTTTATGAAAAGGATAGGATTTATTCCCTGTGCTAGTGACTTACTTAGAACGAACCGTGTCTGAGGCATTGGCCCCTCGCTTGAGTCTACAAGGAGTATCACCGTGTCTACGGTCTTCATTATACGCTCAACTTCCGAGCTGAAGTCCGCGTGTCCCGGGGTGTCAACGATATTGATCTTGTAGTCCTTATACATGATAGAGCAGTTTTTTGAGTAGATCGTGATGCCGCGCTCTCTTTCGATAGCGTCAGAATCCATCACGCAGTCCACTATCTGCTCGTTATCCCTGAACACATGCGACTGAGCAAGCAAAGCATCAACAAGTGTTGACTTGCCTGCGTCTACATGCGCTATAACTGCTATATTTATTATCTTTTGCTTGTCTGCCATTATTATTTCCTTTAATTATTATCAAATGTTCTGATGAACGATCTCAGGTCCCTTGCGTAATCAACGGTTGAAGGCTCGCTTCTGAGATTTGAGAAGGCATGCCCTTCAATGTCGTCGGAATACCAGTCCGGCTCCGGCACATCCAGCGTCAGGAAAGAAATCGCCCAGGCCTCTTCCGAGCCGAATGCCAGAGCATACAGCAGCATGTCGTAGTAGTAATCGCTGTCCGCAAGATGGTTCTCGAGCACCTCTTTCGGGGTCGGATGAGATATGAAATGTCTGAGACGGCGCACTTTGTTTACGATCTCTGCGTTTTCCTTTCCTCTGGCACGCATTATGACAATCAGGAATCCGTCTATGCCCGATGCAATTATCATCGGTATTGCCGCATAAGGTTTACCTGTGTTCATCACAACTCTGAACGCGGTGTATATCACCGGAAGCGCAAATATCATAACGGCAAGTATCTCCGCGTATCTTCCGGCATATGTCGATGTTGAGTCCCTGCTGTCTATCGCCTTGCAGAAAACCATGGCAGCCGCAGCTCCTGCAACAGCCACCACCAGCGCCTCAACATAATTAGGCGACCTGTAATCATAGTAATATGAGAGCATGGCCGAAAGCCCCAGTCCCAGTCCCAGAAGCACAGCGCCTGCAATTCTGAAAGCGCGCGATATCGGCGTGAACGGTGAACTTTCGCTCGTATTGAATCCTGCAGCAACATCATCGTTGATAACCGCCCTGATTTTTTCGAGCCTCGGACCTATCTTATCCATGCTGAGCGTCCGGCCTTTATATACATCTTCAAAGAGGATCCTGAACGCGTTGCGGTACATCCTCTCCTCATTAACAGGTGCCTTGCCCCTGATGAGCCTGTAATGTTTTGGCTCATATTCGCTGATAGTGAGATAGCCTTTCTGAGCGAACTGCAGTATCAGGTTCAGAACATCTCTCGTCCTGACCTCGCTGTTGAATATGTATCCGAGCTCTACCGGAGTGAGTCCTTCAACAGGCTTCGTCACGATCTCCTTCTTCACTTTAGGATCCCTGCCGCCTATGAGCCAGAGGATAAGCAGGATCAGAAGCAGTCCGGACATGACGAGCATGATAGCCGTTATCGACCAGCTTCCGTCGAGTGCTTTCTCCCAGTAACCATCCGGCAGCTGCGCCTTAAGGGTTATTCCGAAGTTTTCAGGTATCATCTGTCCTTTGACGCTGACAGTATGCGCGGAATCCTTTGCCTTGAACGCTATTTTGTTATTTGCATCCTGAACTCCGAACTGGCCTGCATAGCAGTGCATGTCGTCGAACGGGAAGTCGTCAGGGAAAGTGACATTGATTGATACATTTCCTATAGGCTGTTTCCACTCTGGCAGCAATACATCAAAGTAGAACATGTCCTTTGATTCATCGTGATCGCGGTATTCACGTATTCTGTACCTGACCGTATATTCATGAGCGCCTTTCGTGAGCTTTTTGGGGTCGGAGATCACGACCTTGCTCGCCTCTGAGGCGGTTTTTGCCTCGTACAGCGCATTCTCCACCTCGATATCACTTATGCGGAAGTTGCCGCTTGGTATCGCGAACTCCATGCTCTGCAGCTGGTCAGGGATATTGACACTTATCTTTTCTTCAACGGTATATGTATGATCTTTGCCGACTTCTGCTGTAAAGTCGTAATCCGTGACCTCAAACGCGCCTCCCTGTATACCCTCTGCATCTGCAGGTGCTGCCGTTTCGTCATCTCCCGGCCCGGCAAATAATCTTAACGCGAGCGGAAATACAACGACAAAAAGCACTAAAGCAATAAGCGCTGCTATGCGAAATATTCTGTTTTTATTATTATTTGATCTGGATATATTGTTCAATTTTCAGTCAATCCTTTATGAAGCCATAGTTATTAGTATTTTAGCACTCTGCATGCTGTTCTTTCAAGTCCGAACACCTCTTCCCGCCGGGCTTGATAACAGCTTCCGCCAGTTGTAAAATCACATCAAACATATACATATAATCCGGCCTTCAGCCGGGGTTTCGGAGGTTATCATGGTGACTAAAAGAGAAGATTATATTTCCTGGGATGAATACTTCATGGGAGTTGCCATTCTGGCCGCAAAGAGGAGCAAGGATCCTAATACGCAGGTAGGCGCCTGCATAGTCGATAAGCACAACGTCATACTTACAACCGGATATAACGGGTTCCCGAAGGGATGCTCAGATGATGAGTTTCCGTGGGACCGTGAAGGTGAGATCACGAAATATCCATTCGTTGTACACGCGGAGCTCAACGCCATACTTAATGCGTCGGGTAAGGATCTCAGCGGTTCCAGGATCTACGTTGCTCTCTTCCCATGCAACGAATGTGCGAAGGCCATAATCCAGTCGGGGATCAGGGAGGTCATCTATCTCTCCGATAAATATGCTGATACACCGTCAACACAGGCATCGAAGCTGATGCTGAAAACAGCGGGAGTAAAACTGACACAGATGCACCCTGACATCGATCAGCTGGTGCTTGATTTCAAAGTTGCAAAATAAAAAAAGGAGAATTTTCATGAAGTTGATTATTACCGCTCCCCGCGGCAAGATGGCAAGTCTTATTGTTGCCGATGCCGCGTCAAGAGATGATGTGGAGATCATAGCCGGAATAGGGCCTGCAGGAAGGGACTATATCGGAAAAGACATAGGTGAAGTCGCAATGACAGGCAGTACTGTTGGCGCGCCGGTCGTTGATGACATCGAGTCTGTCATCGATGACGCAGATGTAGTCTGTGATTTTTCGACAGTCGAGCTCGGCATGAAAGTGCTCGATGCCTGCCTGAAGCATAAAAAAGCCCTGGTCGTAGGTACAACGGGCTTCAATGCAGAGCAGCGTGCCCGCCTCGAAGCAGCAGCCACAGAGATACCTATCATGATAGCTGCAAATACGGACCGCATGGTGAACGTGATGAGAAAGCTTCTTATGGATGCTGCTAAAGAGCTCTATGACGATACGGATATTGAAATAATTGACATGCACGATAACACCAAACTCGATGCGCCGAGCGGCACCGCCCGCGAGCTTATCGAGTCTATGGGCGAAGCGGTCGGCGTCGACCTTGTCGACGATGCCGTATACGGCAGGCCGCTCGGACGCCATCCGCGCGAGAAAGGCAAAGTCACCTTCCATGCAGTACGCGGCGGCGATACCCCTTCGAGCCACACGGTCTTCTTTTTCGGTGAAGGCGAAAGGCTCGAGATCACCCACCACTGTCTCAACTGGAAGGGCTGCGCGAAGGGTGCAGTCAACGCCTGCAGATGGATGGCCGGTAAACCGGTCGGCCTCTACGGCATACGCGAATCCATGGGACTGTAGCATTACTGATGAGATACAGGTTCAGGGGTATAAAAACGAATATCGATGTCCCTATGTCAGAACTTCCGGCTGTAACCGCAGCAAAGCTCCGCATCCCGGTCTCTGACATAAAGGACTTTGAGATCCGCCGCAAATCGGTGGACAGCAGAAAGAAGCCGTATATACAGTATGTGTATACGGTCGATTTCGATACGGTAAAAAAGCTTCACATACCAAAAAAGTTCGCGCAGGATATAAGCATTGCAGATACTGAGAGTGAGCGTCCTCTCCCTCCTTCTCCGGGCGATGCCCCGCTTGCTTCACGTCCGGTCGTTGTCGGAATGGGTCCGGCAGGACTGTTTGCAGCACTCGAGCTGGCGAAGGCAGGTTACCGTCCTCTCGTGCTGGAGCGCGGTCCTTCCATGGAAAGACGCATCGACGCGGTCGAACGTTTCAGAAAAGACAGGATACTCGATCCCGAAGCCAACATGCTCTTCGGAGAAGGCGGTGCAGGTACTTTCTCGGACGGAAAGATCGGTACAGGCATAAAGGACAGTCTCATACGCGAAGTGCTGAAAGAGTTCCGCGACGCCGGAGCCGGCGACGATATCATGTACCTTGCAAAGCCTCATATAGGGACAGACGTGCTTCGCGATGTGATCGTAAACATCCGGAAAAAAATAGAATCTTTCGGAGGCGAGATCCTTTTTGACACTAAGCTCGAGGCAATCATTACAGAAGGAGACCGCCTGAAGGCGATCGGTATCACCCGGAAGAACGCCACAGCATACGAGCGCATTTCAGCAGGTGCACTCATACTCGCCATAGGTCACAGCGCGCGCGACACCTTTTCAATGATCAACGCGACCGGACTCAGCATGCAGCAGAAGCCATTCTCAATAGGCGTGCGCATGGAGCATCCTCAGTCACTTATCGATGAGGCGCAGTATGGCAGGGAGAACGCCGGCAAACTGCCTCCTGCTGACTACAGGATCAATTACAAGGCATCGAACGGCCGCGGTGTCTATTCATTCTGTATGTGCCCGGGCGGAGAAGTCGTTGTATGCAGTACAAAAGACGGAGAGCTCTGCGTTAACGGAATGAGCAACAGAAAGCGTGACAGCGGAACAGCCAACAGCGGTATTCTCTGCGACGTGAGGACCGAAGACTTCGGAAGTGACGACGTGCTTGCCGGAGTGAGATTCCAGGAGAAGTATGAAAGACTTGCTTTCATTAATGGAGGAAGCGATTTTACCGCGCCTTCATGCCATATGGATGCCTTTCTTAATGGGGATCCCGAGGCCGCGAAAGTCACGGATTCGCTGCCTGCTTTTGCAGCGGAGGCTATCAGAGAAGCTGTGCCGGATTTTGCCCGTAAGATCCATGGATATGACGACCCGTCTTCAATAGTCACAGCTGTAGAAACAAGAAGCTCATCTCCGGTACGGATAATCAGAGATGAGCAGGGTGAAAGCAATATAAAAGGCGTATACCCTGCCGGTGAAGGCGCGGGTTACGCCGGAGGTATCACGTCTGCTGCCTGCGATGGCATAAGAGCAGCGTGGCATATTATAGAGCGATATCATCCGCTGCAGCAAGACCTGTGATCCAGGCATTGCTGAGGTTGTATCCGCCGCAGCGGAAATCCCGGTCGGCAAGCTCACCTGTTATATACAGTCCATCTACCAGAAGCGACTCCGAAGTCGCTTCATTTATTTCATCAAGAGATATGCCGCCCATCGTGACCTGCGCATCATTCCATCCCCTTATCTGCGAAGGATGGAATGTCAGGGCATGTACGCAGTCCGCAATTTTACTCACCTCTTCATCACTCAGAGAAGAAAGCTGTCTGTCAGCAAGTGACCTGCCGTTTTCATCCGGACCATCATCTGCCTTCGCAATCACATAATCGGCAAGAGGTTCCTTCAGCACGGTGCGTAGGATCTCTCCTGCAGGAGTATCCGCAAAGCATCCCTTCTGTCTGTCGCGAATGTACGCGGCTATGTCGCCGTCAGGGAACAGATCGAGTCTTACAAGGAACTGGTCAAGACTCTCGCCTGCCCGCCTGTTGTATCTCATGTGTCTGGTCATATTGAAAACGCAGATCCCCGAGAGACCGTACTTTGTGAACTGTATCTCGCCCGCTTCCCCGAACACTCTGGTTTCTTCGCTGAATACCTCTTCCGGATCTTTGTACAGCGACACCACACCTGCGCTTCTTGTACCGCCCAGAGTAATGCCGCAAGGCTCGCAGCCTCCGTCCCATTCATCGCACTCGATTCCGGTAAGAGCCGGCACCGGCGTCACAATGCTGTGTCCCAGATTTCTGGCGATCCTGTATCCGTCTCCTATCGTTCCGAAAGTCGGACCGGCCTTGCCGCCCATAGCCAGTATGACGAACGACGCGTATGTGACTATGCTTCTGAGCCCGTCACGGTCCCTGATAACCGATTCGAGTTTGAATATGTTCTTGCTGCCGGGAGCAGCGTCCGATACAAGCGATGCAGGCATGTATCTCACGGACATCAGCTCCTCGCCGCAGGCGAAAAACACTCCGAGAGACGCAGCTCTCTCAGTCAGGAGGGTTGCCACATCCGCTGCCGATTCAGAGTAAGGATACACAAGTCCGTTATCGTAAGTCCTTGTCACGAGCCCTATCTCCCTGAAGAATTCCATTATGCGGCTGAATCCGGCAGCATCAGTATTACTGATATTGCAGCGTCCGCTTCCGGTCGCGCGTATCTTGCGTCCCGGCTCGGGCATCTTCTCTATTACCAGCACGCTAAGAGCCGGGGCTTTCATACCCAGCTCTATGGCCGCTGCAAGGCCCGATGCTCCGCCGCCCGCTATTACAACATCTGCTCTTCTGGTCTCTCTTTCCATTTTTCTTCCGGATTATCTGTCAGTGCTTCCGAATCCGCCGTTGCGCAAGCTGTCAGACTCAGCGCCGTCCGGCACCTCATATCTCACCACGATGCCCTGCGCAAAGGGTTTGCCCTCCCCGAGCAGCACCGTCTGATCTGACGGGTTTACCAGACTCACGATTATGTGACCTTCGTTGTCGGAATCGCAGTAGTCTGCATCAATAACGCCTACCGTGTTGGACAGCCTTATTCCGTATCTGAATCCGAGTCCGCTTCTTGGCATAACAAGGAGCACCCTGTCCCTGTCCTCATCTTTATTACAGACCCAGCGCACTCCGGTCGCTATCCTGAAGCTGCTTCCGCCTTCGAAGTTGAGACTGAAAGGCATAAAGAAATCGCAGCCCGCAGATGCTGCTGTAGCCTGCTTCGGCAGTTTTATAGCATCATACCATTCTTTCAGTCCGCTTTCAGGGAGTCCTTTTACTCCGCAATCAGCCTTCCACCGTTCGAATGAAACCTTCTCAAAATGTGACATGTTCTCTCCTAACAGCATCCCGCTGCTCTTCTGAGCTCGTCTGCTTTGTCTGTCTCTTCCCACTTTACGCCAAGCGCCGTACGGCCCATCTGTCCGTAGGCAGCGAGTTCTCTGTACTGAGGCTTATTGAGCTCAAGCTTCCTGATGATCGCAGCAGGACGCATGTCGAAATGATCCTTTACAAGACCGGATAACTGCTCTTCATCAAGTCTGCCTGTACCGAATGTATCGACGCATACCGATACAGGCTGAGCGACTCCGATCGCGTATGCCAGCTGTACTTCGCATTCTGTCGCGAGTCCGGCGGCAACGATGTTCTTAGCTATATAGCGTGCCATATAGGCGCCTGAGCGGTCTACCTTCGTAGGATCCTTTCCCGAGAAAGCTCCGCCGCCGTGTGCTGAATGTCCGCCGTAAGTATCAACGATGATCTTGCGTCCGGTCAGTCCGGAATCACCCATTGGGCCGCCTATGACAAATCTTCCAGTAGGGTTGATGTAATATTTTGTTTTTTCATCTATCAGTTCTGCAGGCACTACCGGCGCGATAACATGAGCACGTATATCTGCCCTGAGCTGCTCGAGAGTCACTTCTTCACTGTGCTGTGTCGATACAACTATTGTATCTATCCTGGTGATCTTTCCGTCATCATACTCTACGGTCACCTGAGTCTTCCCGTCCGGTCTAAGGTAAGGCAGCATGCCGTTCTTTCTGACCTCCGTCAGCCTCAGCGCAAGCACATGTGCCAGCTTTACGGAAAGCGGCATCAGCTCTTCAGTCTCGGAATTTGCGTAACCGAACATCATGCCCTGATCTCCCGCTCCGATATGCGAGAATTCATCGCTCTCAATGCCTGCTTTTTCCTCGTACGACTTGTTGACTCCCATGGCTATGTCCGCCGACTGTTCTTCCATGTGTACGATTATTCTGCAGGTGTTGCCGTCGAAGCACGCATCCTCGCTGTCATAGCCGATGTCGCAGATAACCTTGCGCGCGATCGCCTCATAATCCACATCAAAATTACCCGATGCTTCACCGAATATCATTAGAAAGCCCGTTTTCGCTGCACATTCGCAGGCAACATGAGCATTCGGATCCTGAGCCAGGATCGCGTCGAGCACGGCATCTGACACCTGATCGCATAATTTGTCAGGATGGCCTTCAGTAACTGATTCTGATGTAAATAACTTCTTCATTTTTCTAAACTCCTAGTGATAACGGCGCAAAATATCGAGCCGAAAAAAAAGCTCTCTGCCGCACGCAGAGAGAACCCTTAATCCTCATCTGCCGGGGCATGGTCTTAGCCCCGTGCTCCGCTGTGTGCAAAGTCAAGTCTCATCTGCTATACTTGATGCATGGCTGAATTAAAACTGATACACGGAAAACAGTCCGAAAAATACGATCATTTCAGGGAATTCGACTTCGAAACATGCCGCATTGTATGCACGCGGCTGATGGGAGTCGTCGCTCTTAAAGTGACCTGGCGCAGCAGGATTGACAGGCGCGAGCGAATGTATCAGGTGATACATCTGGATTATTCCGAATATGGCATCGATGAGTACCGGGAATTCATCTGTACTCCGGGAAGCGCTGACTTTGCGGATAAGAAAGAAGAGATGAATTCTCTCTGGAACCACTTCGTCTATGTTATGGGCGGCAAAACAGAAAGCATAGACGCGGCCTGCATGCTGAGGCTCATCGAAGATGCCCTGCCGCTTGCTTCGGAAGATATCTCACGAGAGTATGACAGCGAAGAAAACAGGAAGTTCCGCGCATATGCCAGGATGCGTATCGGGTTCATGCAGGACGCGCTCAACTGCGAAGGCATCACTTCAGCCGACTGCAGCACAAGAGACGCCATAGAGACCGCGTCTCCTCTCAGGCTGTCGACATATGAGACCATAAACTATTTCATCATGAGGATGGTAGACAGGGACTTTGCTGCCGCCTCATACCTTTCGACTATAAGCACCGATGACCTCTGTGACTGCGAACTTGTCGGACCCGGAATACAGACACTTATCAAGTGCGACATAAAGAGAAGTGACCGTAAGAAAGATGTCCCCGCGGACAGGTTCTCCTTCCCTTTCCGCTGCCGGCTGACGACCCTCGCAAGGGACGCGTACTATCACTACACTCTCGTCATCTGGCTGAACGGGAACCACCGCGCAAAAAATCCTCTCGTAACGGATATCAAAGTCGGATCAGTCATAAAGCTCTCGGATTATGAAGCAGCCATGCAGATCAGCCGCCCCGAGTTTCTTACGGTCTTCGACTGCAAGGATGACATGATCAGGGGCTTTGATCCCAAGTACATAAATCTGTTTGCCAATTCCACCCAGATGGCAGTGCCGAACGGATGGCTGTATACCGCCTATAAAGGTGACAATTCTCATGTAGACAGCTCTTCATACAGGTTAAATGATGATGTTTACGGCTTTGCCCTGCTTTCCATAGCCGGTGAGCTCATACTCATGAGCAACGAGCTCAGATACATTTCGATGCTCGATGATGCAACTATTTTTTCGATGTATTCGCCGTTTATCAGCACCAAGGGAAGGTTCCGTCTTGACACTCCTGTCTTCCAGACTTTATGCGGAGCAGCAGGAGCTATGTTCGAAGATATGGTTGAGCCCGAGGGAGACTGATCAGGATTTTTTTTAAAACAAAAAAACGCATCTTCACATTTTGTTCGTTTTTTTGCCGGAGGTTTTTCAACAAAACAGGAACGCCTTTAATTTGTATGGTTTGCGACTTTTCCACAAGGATTTGAAAAATCGTATACAATCTTTTCCACTTATGCATGTGGAAAACTCGAAGCGGTAAATCGTTGAAATTTCAACGTTTGAAACGATTTTTTCCTTGTGTCAACAGGATTTATCCACATATTTTTGAATTTTCATGACGCGCGTTTTTGTTCGATTTTGTGAAACGCGTGAAACATCAGAAAGGAACACAAATGGTCACAAAAAGGATATACCAGACAGACCCGTACGCTGTTAAAAACGAGGCTGTGATCACCGCCGTACGCGAAAAAAACGGCAAGGATGTGATAGCCTGCGATTCATCGGTATTCTATCCGGAAGGCGGAGGACAGCCCTCAGACACCGGCAGCGTATCCCTGTCAGGATCGCAGAAGGTCTTCGGGATAAGCCGCGCTTTTGACGAGTCTCTTACAGGCGATGTATGGCATATCACGGATGCTCCGGCAGGCACCTTCAGCACAGGGGACAGGGTCGGACTTAACATAGACTGGGAACTCCGCTTCCGCAACATGCAGCGTCACTGCGGTGAGCACATGCTGAGCGGCACAATGGACACTCTCTTCGGAGGTATCAACAAAGGCTTTCACATGGGAGATGAATACATCACCATAGACATTGACCTCGGAGGACGCATGCTCACAGACGAAGAGCTTGATCTCGCAGAACGCACTGTGAACAGTGCGATCTGGGCGGATCTTCCTGTAACTGTAACCTGGTTCGATGACTATGAATCTTCGCTCGCGCTTCCTGTGCGCAAGCAGGTACCGCACGACGGCAGAGTATCTGTAGTAACGGTCGGGGATCTGAATGATCCGTATGACTGCATCGCATGCTGCGGCACCCACCCTGCCAGGTCATCAGAAGTAGGGCTGCTTGCGATCTATAAGCGCGAGCCTAACAAAGGCATGAACCGCATATACTTTGACTGCGGAAAGGCTGCATTCGATAAGCTCAGCGCTGACTCAGGCATACTGGCAGAGGCAGCCAGACGTTACTCCTGCTCTCCTGCTGATCTTCCGGGCAGACTGAATGCCGAAGCAGAAAGCATCGCTGCTCTGAAAGCAAGACTCGCGGAAATGACAGCATATATAAAAGACGCAGAAAAAGAAAAGATCCTTGGATCTGTCAGCGATACCGGCACGTCCGGATACGTATACAGCTCAGATGTCCTTAACGCTGACGATCTTCTGAAGCTGGGATTTTCGGTCATAAATGAAGTTCCGGGACTCTTCCTTATCATGAGACAGCCGGAATCTCACACATGCCTGCTCCTCTCCTCTTCAGAAGAGCGCAAATGCGGAGCTATAGTCAAAGCAAACGCAAAAAATTTCAACGGCAAGGGCGGAGGCCGTGATGACAACGCGAGAGCCATCTTCCCTTCCACTTCCGACATGGATGCATTCATCGGAGAAATTTGCTCTCAAAACTGAGACCGCGTGGTACAATTAAGCTGTACAGAAACAAGGAGGACAGACATGAACGACAAGGTCATAGTAACAATAGACAGGGAATTCGGAAGCGGCGGTCATGAAGTCGCAAGGCGTCTGGCAGAACGGCTCGGGGTCCCTTTCTACGATGAGGAGATCATCGCCAGAGCCGCAGAAAGCACAGGATACAATAAAGAATATATCCGTGAGAATGATGAAAAGGCACCTGATTATTCCTTCAGCACTCTATTCTCCGGCTTTGACTCGTTCCAGACTTCGCCATTCGCGAAGGTTCAGGAAGAAGAGTTCAACATAATCCGCGAGATAGCATCTGAGGGCAGCTGCGTTATAGTAGGACGTGCGGCTGACTACATACTCAATGATGAGCGCCATGTAAGCATATTCCTCTTTGCGCCTTTCGAAGAAAGAGTCAGAAGAAAACTCCAGATCCACAACACCATGGAGCCTGAGAACCTTTTCGATCTTCCGACTGTCGAAAAGCAGGTAAGGCAGATCGACAAACAGCGCCGCAGATATTACGAGTTTTATACCGACAATAAATGGGGCGGCCGTGACGAGTATGATCTGCTTATCAACACTAGCCGTGCGGGAGTTGAAGGTGCAGTAGACATAATCGAAGCGTATATAAAGGGAGGCAAGGACAAGGATCTGATGTCAGATCTGCCTGACATTGTCAGCGAATAGCTCCCGCCCTGACATTGTTCACAGAATTCACATACCCGGAAGATCGCTCTTCCGGGTCCGGTTTATTTTACAGCTTTTCTAAGACTTTCTACTTCTGCCGGGCTCAGTTTTCTGCACTGCCCGACTGCCAGCCTTCCTATCTCGAGGTTCCCGATCCCTGTGCGGCAGAGCTCCAGAACCGGATGCCCTATCGCCTTGAACATGCGGCGCACCTGGCGGTTTTTACCCTCATGTATGACTATTTCAGCCACTGTCGAGTTGCGGTCGTGCTTCAGAAGATGCACATCGGCCGGAGAAGTAACGAATCCTCCTATGTCTATACCTTTTTCGAGTTTTGCTGCCTCAGCTCTGGTCACTATGCCCTGAGCCCTCACAAGGTATCTCTTGCTGAACTCATGCGAAGGATGCATGAGTCTGTTTGAAAGGTCTCCGTCGTTTGTGAGTATCAGGAGCCCTGTGGTGTTGAGATCTAGCCTCCCTACAGGGAAAACCCTTACTTCGTCCGGAACAAGCTCCGTAACAAGAGGTCTGCCCTCCTTGTCTGCTGTCGATGTCACATAGCCCGCAGGCTTGTTGAGCAGGTAATATACCTTGCGCTCAGCCGGAGTGATTCTCACACCGTCAACCTCTACGATGTCACCTTCTTCCACATGATATCCCGGTGATGTCAGTACCGCGCCGTTCACCCTGACGCGGCCATCCGCTATATATTCGTCTGCCTTGCGGCGGCTGGTAACACCCGCCGAAGCTATATACTGGTTTATCCTCATTCCTTGTCCTCAAAATCTATGGCTAGCTGTCCGTAGCCCTCTTCTTCGCGCTCACGTCTCATCTCTTCGTACTCAGGCACCTCAGGGAGGTCTTTCAGAGACGAGAAGCCGAACTTTTTAAGAAATTCCTTTGTTGTCCTGTAGAGCAGCGGTCTGCCTACACCTTCTGACCTGCCTGAGATCTCCACAAGCTCCTTGTCGATAAGTCCGTCAATGACCCTCTCGCTCTTGATGCCTCTTATCGAGTCGATCTCAGACCTCGTTACCGGCTGGCGATATGCAATTATCGCGAGTACTTCGAGGGCTGCCTGCGACAGTCTCCTGACCCTTACAGGAGTGCAGAGTTTTTTGAGGAACATGTCGTTTTCTGCAAGCGTGACAAAACCGAACGCGTCATCTACCTCGCGTATCCTGATGCCCCTGCCTTCCTGCTCGTATTCTGCCTGAAGTTCACCGAAAAGCCCACGTATAACATTTTTATCAGCCTCGAGTACTTCCGCCGCATCCTTTACCGCGAGCGGTTCTCCCCACATGAACATCATGGTCTCGAGAGCGGATTTCATAGTTTTATTGCTGTACATCTGCGGTCTCCCTCCTGATCACTTTTATATCGCCGAAGTTCTCGGTCTGCTCCGCATCGTAGCCCTGATTCTTGATCATTGACAGCAGCGACATGAAGCTGAGCGTGATATCGTATCTGTCCGGCTTCTCAGGCAGCAGCTCGAAGAACAGCACCTTGCCGTTACCTTCCCTGAACTTCCTTTCAAGTATCTCCGTCATTTCGCTGATGCGCGACTCTATCGTCTCCTTGCGGCGGCGCACCCTGCTGTAGCGTCTGGTCACATCCTCGACCTTTCTCTTGCGTGTCAGGAACTGAATGAAAGCATTCACCATCTGCTCATCGCTCACCTGCAGGATCTCATCGGGATTTTCCAGATATACAGACATGTCTTCGGCCGGTTTTTCATGAACAGCGAGGTTGAACTCCTCTGCAGCCATGAGAATCTCTGCCGCCCTTTTGATGCGCATGTAGTCGAGCAGCCTTCCCCTGAGTTCTATCCTCGGGTCTTCGACTATCTCGATCTCACCGGCCTCGTTTATTCTCGGCAGCAGCATGCGTGATTTGAGCCTTATCAGGATGGCCGCGAGCACAATAAACTCGGTATCCACCTCTACATCGAGATCTTCCATCTCCTTGAGATACCCGATATACTGCTCCGTAATCTCGGCGACCTTTATGTCATAAATATCCATCCTCGCATTCTCGAGGAGATATATGAGAAGGTCGAACGGTCCTTCGAATTTGTCTATTCTGACTTTGTACAATTTTTCTCCTGTCGGTTTAATCGAAATATATCTCTTTCAGATAAAGCCCCTGCGGCGGTGCTGTAAATCCCGCTTTTGCGCGATCGAGGCTCTCTATTGCCGTACGGACGCTGTCCGCTGTCCTTTTGCCGGCTCCTGCTTCCACCAGCGTACCGGTAATGATCCTCACCATATTATAAAGGAATCCGTCACCCGTTATCTCGATCACTATGGATTTATCATCCTCAGTTATATCGAGCCTGCTAACTGTACGAACTGTCGTTTCGCGGGGGGTGCCCCCAGCTGTCTCAAAGCATTTGAAATCGTGGGTCCCCACTATATGGGCCGCTGCCCGGCGCATCGCGTCAGTGTCAAGCTGTGCCGCTCCGGGATACTGGAACGCTCTGTTTCTCAGGAATATGTCACCTGTCTTGTCGATCACATATCTGTATGTTTTGCCCGTGCATGAGTATCTGGCATGGAAGTCATCAGGCATCACCTCCGCGGAGATTATGCGTATATCTCCGGGAGCGCCGCTTCTGCCCTCGCCTCCCGCTCCGAACCTGCGGTTCATCACTTCGGGAAGTTTTTCAACGGGCATGTTCGAGTTCCACTCGAAAGTGGCACACTGGCCGAGTGCGTGTACTCCTGCATCGGTCCGGCTGGTTCCGTGTATGTGGACCTCTTCGCCGGCAATGTATCTGAGCACATGCTCTATCTCGCCCTGCACAGTGCGTACATCAGGCTGTATCTGCCATCCGCGGAAGTCCGTACCGTCATATTCGATTTTTATCAGAACATTTTTGCCCATATGTATATATACACAGCCGCGGCTGCCTCATGCTTTAATGTGCATTCCCTAGAAAAGGCTGCTGAGAATAAGGTCGCCTGTGTTGAACAGGAACAGGAAGTATACCGTGACCGCGGCGCACGCCGACGGAATCATCGGATTCCGGTCCTTTATACTGCCTCTCCCGGATGCGATGATCACCGCCGAGTAGACCGCAAAAAACAGCGTAGTCAGTACATATATTATAGCTATGCCCGTTCTGCCCGCTACAAGACCCATGCATGTGAAAAACTTTATATCCGCTCCTCCTATGCTTCCTGTCCTGAAGAGAAGCATGCCCAGCAGCAGTACTGCCAGTGATATTCCCAGTCCGAGCGCTGCTCCTGCTGCCGGCTCCCACCATTTCTCGTGGTACTCAACGAAGGCTGCTGCGGATATGGCAAGCATTATACTGAACTCATCGGGTACTACCCTGTACATCTGATCAGCTATAGCCATCTCAAGCACGATAAACAGCACACAGAGAACAGAAATCTCGTATGTGAGGCTCCCGCCTCTTATAGCAAGATAAAGGCCTGTAATCGCAAAATAACCGGTGAAAGCGTACTTCCAGGGGCTGCTCGGGAGCCTTTGCCGCCCGGCATTGTCTGCTTCGAGAAGCTTCGGAGGAAGCACTTTGCGCGGCTCTCCCGGCTCTGTGCCTGACTGGTCCTCATCATAGTCTTCGAACCAGCGCGGTTTTATGCGGTTAAACGCGACAACACTGCCGTTACCGAAAACGGCAGCGCAGATAACAGCAACAACTATTCTCAGTACTATATCTATACTGTATTGCATTAATATTCTACCGGCAGAACACCGTATGTTTCCTCGTAGCCCTTCAGGCAGTTGTCGAAGAATGCCCTGAGATCCCTGAATACATCCTCGCGGTCTGTCTCATTCAGTATCTCATGCCTGTCATCTTCATAGAGACGGATATCCACCTTGCACGGTGAGTTCTCGAGGTAAACCATATATGCCTTGCGAACACCTTCTCCCCAGTTGCCGACAGGATCTTCCGCGCCGGATGTGAGCAGCAGAGGCAGACCTTCAGGCAGCTTTTGCATCCGTTTCGTATCGTGGGCCTTCAGCATGCCGCTGAACATATGGAAATATGCATTCGGTGTGAAATGGAAGGTGCACCACGGCGTCTGCCTGTACTTATCCACTATATCGTTATCCTTGGTGAGCCAGTCGCTGATGGTTCTCGGGTTTTCTATCCTCTTGAGATACGAACCGAAGCTCATCCCGTCTATCAGTTTGGCTCTCTTGCCGACCTTGCCTGTCCCAAGTATCATGGCTATGATCTTGCCTGCGAGAAGCACGGCATCAGGCTGCCAGCCGGTCCCCATCACGACCACGCCGGAAAGGCCTCTGGCATACTCCGCATCGTTCTCGGTAATGTACTGTCTCACCAGGAATGACCCCATGCTGTGTCCGAGCATCAGATACGGAAGATCCGGATACTCAGCCTGCATGATAGTTCTGAGCTTATGTATGTCGGAAATTACCCAGGCATTACCGTTTTTGCCGAAGAAGCCATGGTACTCATCGGAAATAACGGACTCTCCGTGTCCGAGATGGTCCTCTCCGCAGACCAGAAAGTCATGTTCCACAAGAAATCTGGCAAACTCGTCATATCTGTCAATGAACTCGACCATGCCGTGGATTATCTGCACTATAGCCTTCGGCTTTCCTGCCGGCTCCCAGCTGATGGCGTGTATCCTTGTCATGCCATCAGACGATGGATAATAGAAGTCTTTCTTAATCATATGGTGCCTCCTGGATTAATTGCGTACCGGGCTCTGTCTTCTGCGTATGATTATATCACATAGTTTTTCTGTATTTCTGACCAAGTATCAACCCTGATACAGGTTGGGGTAATCGATCCTGTCCCTTATTATTATTACGCATGAAGCCGCTATCGTTACCGCCCCTGCAGCCATTATGGCTATCCAGGCCTTATCTGACCCGCCTTCGGCATATATCCACCCCAGCACCAGCTGTGACAGGCTCGTAATAACAGTGCGTACTACCGTTACTGCTCCGTTGAGCCTTCCCCTGTGGCTTGACGGTATCCTGCGTGAGAGATAAGGACTGTCTGCTGTCAGGGTGAATATCTCTCCCCATGTCAGGATGATCATGGATATATAGTACATCGGAATGTAATTCCTGAACACCGAAAACAGGACAAAGCCGGCTGCAACCAGCGATACGCCTGCGGTAAGTCTGGAAGGTTCGGACTTCGATCCGAACAGCCGGGTGATCACAGGTGTGAACAGCACTACTACAATGCAGTTTACACTCGTGACCGAACCGTATATCAGAGCTCCTCTTTCCCCCTGTATCTTCACAAGATCGAGAGGGATCAGATAAACATATCCCAGCTGGTAGATGGCAAAGTATCCGCTCAGCACTAAGATAAACAGTATTATCAGGCGGTTTTCCCCGAGCACCTCCAGAATACTTTCGTTTTGTTTCTCTTTCTGGTATTCGGCCTTTGCTCCGGTCTCTACAGACGGGACAGTGTCTCTGACGAAGAACTGAATAAGAAGTGCGGAGCAGAATATTGAAAGACCGTTTATAAGAAACGCCAGCCATAAATGACTTCTGAACAGCAGTCCGGCAAGGGTCGGCGACATAACAAGTCCGAGATTGGCACAAAGATACTGCAGAGAATACGATCTGTCACGGTCCTCGGTAACAGTAAGATCTGCTGTGAGCGCGTTATAGGCAGGATTCTCCATATTCTGGCATACTGAGCCGAAAAACAGAAGACCTATGGTTATCCATGACATCGGAATGAACGCACATGTGACAAAAGACACTGTTGACATCAGATCAAGCACGACTATTGTCTGTTTCTTATCCCTTTTGTCAGATATCCTTCCTCCCAGGTATATAGCAGGAGCCATTCCCACCATAGCGGCTGCAAGCAGTACAGAGACGCCCTTTTCGCTCACACCCATTTTCTGACTCAGTATCAGAGTCATCATGGGCCAGATCATTGAACCGAGGCCTGTGACAAGACGTCCGAAGGCCAGTATGTAATTTTCTTTTCTCAATCCCCTGTATTGCTCAAACATCCCGACACCTTATGAGCTCAGCCGCTTATGACCTGTCCGCCTCCGTTCTCGGAGGCCTTGCCCCGTGATACTGATAGAACTGTGTCTCTATAGTGCCATTATACAGCTTGCGTCTGCGATCTGCTCTGCGCCCTGTTATCTTTTCTATTTCTTTTTCAAACTCCTTATCGGATGTTATCAGAAAGAACGACCAGTTAGGGCATTCATTCATCAGTCTGCCGAAGTGTTCGTATATCTTCTGATTGGCTTTGCGGTCACCTATCCTGATCCCGTACGGAAGATTCGAAATGACCACTCCGTATTCGTCACGCGTCGCGCCTTTCGGAATGCCCTCGCCAGGCATCCATTTTGTGAGATCGACGCAGGCAAAGTCTATATCATCAATGACCCCTGCTTCATCAGAATTGGATACAGCAGCCCTGACAGCATTCCTGTCGATGTCCATGCCTGTTATGCTCAGCTGCGAATCAAGATCCGCAGCCTCGAATGCCGCCTTTTTCTCCTCTTTCCGGATGCGCTCCGGTATTATGTCCCAGTCTTCAAAAGCAAATGTCCGGTTGATTCCCGGCGCTATATTACGGGCTATGAGCGCTGCTTCTATCGGTATAGTGCCGGAGCCGCAGCACGGATCCACCAGCACCCGGTCCTTCCTGTAAAAGCTGAGCTGAACAAGAGCTGCAGCCAGCGTCTCCTTCATCGGAGCCGCCACATCACGCACTCTGTACCCTCTTTTGTGAAGGCCTGCTCCGCTGGTATCCAGAAGCAGCAGGAACTGATCCTTGTGAGCGATGAATCTTATCCTGTACTCAGCACCCGTCTCAGGCATCATATCTCTGCAATAAAACTCGGACAGCCTCACTGAGACTGCCTTTTTTATGATCTTCTGACATGCCGGCACACTGTGGAGAACCGACTTGACCGATCCGCCCACTACAGGGAACACACCCTCGAGAGGGATCATGCTCTCCCATTCCAGAGCCTTAGTCTGCTGAAAGAGCTCCTCGAATTCTGTTGCCCTGAATTCGCCCATGCGCACGTAAACCCTGTCTGCGGTCCTGAGCCAGAGGTTTGATCTCACAATGGCTCGCTCGTCACCCATGTACGTGACTCTTCCGTCTTCTGTCTTTATTACTTTATAACCGAGTGCCTCGACCTCGCGCCTTACTACTGCTTCGAGGCCGAAGGTCGCTGTAGCTACCAGTTCGAGTTTCATAGTCCGGTGCCTCCGTACCTAGATTTTTATCTCGAAATCGAATCCCGACTTGTAAGGGATCACCATTCCTGTGTCTCCCTCCCTTCTCGCTCTTCTTGTCTTCTTCATATCAATAACACGCTGGTTCTCGGATCCGCAGTATACGAGAGTCAGGTTGCGCAGCTTCTCGTCATATCGTCCGTCTACCAGGATATCGAGCATTTCAAGAAGCTCATCGGTGTCCTTATCATGCCTCGCTTCGAGCTCTTCAAGCGTATAACCGCTGTAACTCATCAGTGTGAGCCCAGCTCCCTTTATGTTCTTCGCAAGGTCCAGGAGGGCCGGCACCTGTTCGAAAGGCTCGCCGCCGGAGAAAGTCACCCCGCGCAGCCATGGCCTGCCGCATATATCCTCGAACACCTCATTTACTGTCATGTCGTATCCACCATCGAAAGCCCACGACTCAGGATTGTGGCATCCATGGCAATGATGCGGGCATCCCTGTACGAAAATAACATACCTGAATCCCGGTCCGTCGACTATCGACTCCGGCTCGATCCCGCACATCCTTATTATTTTGCTTTTGTCCTTGCTTTTGTCCATCTCAACCATTGCGGCACCTCTTCTTTCACAAAAATAGCCGCCCACCTCTATACGGTTAAGGCGGCCATTTTATTCAGATGGTCAATTAGTTGTGGGACAGTCCGTGCTTGACTCTGTCCTGTACTTCAGCTCTCTTGCCGTTGTTGAATCTGTCGAGTGTACCCACGAGATAGCCTGTGATCCTTCTGATTCTCTCAAAGCCAACGCCTTCGCCGACCTGACCGTTTACATTCTTTACTACCTTGTTATTCATACCAGTACCTCCGTACGTTATCTTCTTATTTGATGCGCAATCATTCTAATCCCTGCACAGGGATTTGTAAAGCAATATTAATGTATATTGTTGTTTCTTTTAATGCATACCACATCATCTTGTGGATAAACTTGTGGAAAACCCTGTGGATAATCCTTATTTACCCGATTAACGGTTGCAGTCGCATGGTACCGGTACGCTCGGGAATCTCATGCGGAGCTCGTTCAGCCTCTCGATCGTCACAGGTTCGCCCTCGCGTCTTCCGCATCTCGGGCAGACATCATCGATTACTCCCGTATATCCGCATACAGGGTCTCTGTCTACCGGATGATTTACCGAGCCGTATCCGACGCCGGCTTCCTTCATGAATCTGATCACGGATTCGAAAGCTTCAGGGTTCTTCGCTGTATCGCCGTCGAGCTCAACATAGCTGATGTGTCCGGCGTTAGTGAGATCGTGGTAAGGCGCTTCTATGGCGATCTTCTCAAACGCTCCGATCGGATAGTATACCGGAACGTGGAACGAGTTGGTGTAGTAATCCCTGTCTGTGATTCCAGGCAGCTTGCCGTACTTTTCTCTGTCGATCTTTACGAATCTTCCGGAGAGTCCCTCGGCAGGTGTAGCCAGCAGTGTGAAGTTCAGGCCTGTCTCTGCGCTCTTTCTGTCACAGACCGCTCTCATATGCTTGATGATCTCGAATGCCTGCTCTCTGGACGTCTCATCCTCGCCGTGATGTTTGCCTGTCAGGGCCTTCATTGTCTCGGCCAGTCCTATGAATCCGATCGAGAGAGTACCGTGCTTCAGCACCTCTGCTACGCTGTCGTCAGGTCCGAGGTCGTCCGAATCTATCCAGATACCCTGTCCCATCAGGAACGGATAGTTGCGACCCTTCTTGCTGCACTGTATCTTGAATCTGTGCAGAAGCTGTCTCGCAACGAGATCCATCATCGCATCAAGTTTTTTGTAGAAAACATCGAAATCTCTGTTTGACTCGATTGCGAGTCTAGGCAGGTTGATCGATGTGAACGAGAGGTTTCCTCTTCCGCATACTACAGCCTTTGTAGGGTCGTAGTTATTGGCCATTACTCTCGTGCGGCATCCCATGTAAGCAACTTCCGAGTTGTAGTCTCCTTCTCTGTAGAACTTCTTGTTGAAAGGAGCGTCGAGGAAGCTGAAGTTAGGGAACAGCCTCTTTGCGCTGCATCTGATGGCCAGCTTGAAGAGATCATAGTTAGGATCTCCCTCATTGTAGTTGACACCTTCTTTCACCTTGAAGATAGATACAGGGAATATCGGAGTCTCACCGTTTCCGAGCCCGGCCTCTGTAGCAAGCAGGAAATTCTTGATGACCATGCGGCCTTCAGGAGTCGTGTCAGTACCGAAGTTGACCGAGCTGAACGGCACCTGTGCGCCGGCTCTGGAGTTCATTGTATTGAGGTTGTGGATAAGTGCCTCCATTGCCTGGTAGGTCATCTTGTCTGTCCTTGCCCATGCTGCCTCTGCGGCCTGAGCGCTGCATCTCACCAGCTGCTCTCTTGTGAGTCCGCCGGCATCACCGCCTCTGTCGAGCCATTCACCCAGAATGTCCCCGTAAGAACCGTTCGTTGCAAGTGTAGGAGCGGCAGCTTCAGCCTTGATCCTTTCCGAAACAGCCTTTGCATCCGGATATGCCATGTCGAGCTTGGCTGCGATGATCTCTGTCAGCGCAGAGAAGAATTCCTTGATGTATGTTCTGGCAACGCCCGGAGCCATAGCATAGTCGAAGTTAGGTACTGACTGGCCGCCGTGCATCTCGTTCTGGTTTGCCTGGATCGCGATGCATGCCAGTGATGCATAACTCATAATCGACTGCGGCTCCCTGAGGTAACCGTGGCCGGTGCAGAATCCATCTTTGAAAAGCTTTATAAGATCGATCTGGCAGCATGTTTCGGTGAGCATGTAGAAATCCTTGTCATGAATATGGATGTCACCATTGATATGCGCCTTAGCGATATCTTTAGGAAGCACATAGTTGTCTACGAAATACTTGGCGCCTTCCGAACCATACTTGAGCATGGTGCCCATCGATGTATCGCCGTCAATATTGGCATTCTCTCTCTTGATGTCAGCATCCTTTGAATAGGAATACGTGAGCTCATTGTAGATGTTCATCAGATCCGACTCAGCTTCACGGATCTTTGCATGCTCAGCGCGATAAAGGATGTAAGCCTTGGCGGTCTTCTCCCAGTCATACTTGATGAGCATTGCTTCAACGATATCCTGCACCTGTTCTACAGTGCATGTTTCTCCATCGAGCTGTTCCACGACTTTCTTGGTGAGATAAGTAAAGTCGATGCTCGTCATCTTCTCGCCTTCAACAGCCTTGTTAGCGGCGTAGATTGCGTTGAAGATCTTAGACTCATCAAACGGCATCTCCTTGCCGTCTCTTTTGATAATGCTTTTCATGATCTTTCTCTCCGTTAGATTATAGTTTTATATGATTATTCTTAAGTATTATCTGTTTTATGTCCCGGGCTCTGAAAGCCTTGTTTTTCATGCCTTTTACGCGCTTTGCAATTTGAGGCGTAAAAAATAACGTTCTTTTTCAAACACTATATATTGTAGTCACAGCTTCATTTTGTGTCAATATATTGTTATACACTTTTTATCTATTTTATTGTTTTTTAATACAAACGCGCAGTGTTATAGCCGCGTCTTATGCAATGCCGCGCCTTGTATTGTCCCTGCTAATCGGTTATCATCTTTCTGAAGGAGATGATTCAATGCACAAGCTTAACAGGATAAAGAATATAGATATAATCGGCGCGCAGATCGACTTCGGCGCTTCTCAGAAAGGCGTTGCGATGGGACCTCTGGCCATCCGTTATGCGGGAGTACGGGAAGATCTGAGAAAAATGGGCTACACGGTACGCGACAAGGGCGACATTATTCCTCCGCCTGACGGCATGAGCCTCCGCCACATGATTCGCTTTGAGCAGGTAAACGCCACCAACAGGCAGCTTTATGAGGCAGTCTATGAGACGCTTTCGGAAGATCATTTTCCGCTGGTCCTCGGCGGCGATCACAGCGTAGCGGCAGGCAGCGTTTCAGCGGTCGCAAAGCACTATGAACCTGAGGGTGAGATAGGGGTCATCTGGATAGATGCTCATGGCGACTGGAACGATGACAAGTCCACACTCAGCGGCAACATGCACGGCATGCCTTACTCCGCAATATGCGGATGGGGCCCCGCAAGCATGGTGGATTTCGGGCAGGAGCCGCACTATGTGCCTACAGCTCACTGTGTACAGGTCGGCGGTCATGACTTTGACGAGCCTGAGGCCGCCCGTATGAAGGAAGCCGGGATGAACGTCTTCCTTATAGATGATATCGACAGGCGCGGTATGTATGAAGTCATGAAAGACGCGATAAGGATCGCAAGCGAAGGCACTGTCGGCATACATCTTAGCTTCGACGTTGACGCGATCACGCCTGAGTATGCTCCCGGCACCGGGACTCCTGTGCCTAACGGGATCACGGCCAGAGAAGCTTTTCTCGCCGTAGAGATGCTCGCGGATTCAGGCAAGCTCCTATCGATGGATCTTGTTGAAGTCAACCCTATACTCGACGAGCGAAACAAGACCGGCCAGCTCGCTTCAGACCTGATACAGCTCGCACTTGGGAAGAAATTTTACTGATGTATGTAACCCCGTTCTCTTGTTAACGTTGATAATAGTATGTTGTTAACCATTGTGCTGTAATGTAGACAAACTCAAGTTTACACGGCGTCACAGAGAAAGGGGAACGACACCATGGGTAAAAATGAAATACGGGCAGCGGAGTAATCCGCTGCCCGTTTCGTTAGTATGTTGATGCATCCTTCAGGCGTAAAGATCGAGCCTTTAGCCAATGAAGTCCGACTAACCGTTTTTCTTATCTTCAGCATGCTTGTTCCAGAAGAAAAAGCCTACAAACATAGTATAGATAGCTACAGCATAAAAGAATGTAAATGCCATCAGCCTTGTTGAAAAATCTTTGTCCTTCTTCATTTTGCTCTACTCCTTTCGGAATTAGCTGCTAGCCAAAATATCTCTTAAGGAGTCCTGCGAAAGCTTTTCCGTGTCTGGCCTCGTCTCTTGCCATTTCGTGAACTGTGTCGTGAATAGCGTCGAGGTTCTGCTCTTTAGCTTTCTTAGCGAGCATTGTCTTTCCGAGTGTAGCACCGTTCTCAGCCTCTACTCTCATCTTGAGGTTCTTCTCTGTGCTGTCTGTCAGCACCTCGCCGAGGAGCTCTGCAAACTTAGCTGCGTGCTCAGCCTCTTCCCATGCTGCTGTCTTCCAGTACTCGCCGATCTCAGGATATCCCTCTCTGAAAGCTACTCTGGACATAGCAAGGTACATACCTACTTCGCTGCACTCGCCCTCGAAATTTGCTCTGAGGTCTGCGATGATCTCAGGATCAACCCCCTGCGCAACTCCGAGAACATGCTCAGCTGCCCATGTCATCTCCTCTTCCTGCTTGATGAACTTTTCTGCAGGGACCTTGCAAACAGGGCACTTTTCAGGAGGTGTATCCCCTTCATGAACGTAACCGCAAACACTGCATACCCATTTAGCCATAATTATTCCCTCCTTTGGAATTATCAAATTTGTCTAGTTCAGAGCATCTCTGCTCTTCTGTTCAACGATGTAATATTACCACAACTGCTCCGAGCTTGCATCGTTTTATGTACAATTTCATGTGGTTTTTATATGTGCAATTGTTAACCTTTTTTTCATTGAATATAACTCTGTAATATGATATTGTAAAATGCGTAATATATGATCCGCGAATAAGGAGAAACGGATATGAAGATACAACAGTCTGCAGAAGATTACTTAGAAGCAATGCTCGTGCTCCAGGAAAAGCACGGTTATATACGGTCTATAGATATAGCGAAATACCTCGGTGTCACCAAGCCGAGCGTTTCTTATGCCGTAAAGCGTCTCAGAGAAAGCGGCTATATCAACATGAATGCCAATGGACCTATTACTCTGGCTCCTGCGGGCTATAAGATCGCAAAGAGGATATATGAGCGTCACAAAGCCCTGACTGCATTCCTTGTTAAGCTCGGCGTAAGTGAGGAGCAGGCTGAAGAGGATGCGTGCAAGATAGAGCACGTCATCTCCCACGAGACATATGTAGCTATCTGCAATTATGTGAACGAAGACAGTGAAGAAAAGCTGGGCAACTACGATTTCGAATAGCCAGAGCCCGGATCTCATAATCTTCGCAAAAAAGCATAATAAAACGCCTTACCGCAGAAGAACGGTAAAGCGTTTTTGATTTGTTCTCAGAAATTACTTGAGGATAATGGTGTTGTCGATAGCCGACGCATCCTCAGCGATTGCCTTCAGCCCATCCGAAAGATCAGATACTGTAGCATGCTCAAGATCTGTTACAGGAACACTGAAATCCGCAGCAACAGGATCTTCGTTTCCGATCTTATCCATTACGATCGTAGGCGCCTTGCTGACATCCTCTGCTGCAGGCACTTCGATCTCAGGGAGCTCAGCTTCTTCTGCAAGGTCTCTTATGATATCGAAATCGTCACCATCGAGACGCGCAAGCTCAGACTGAAGCATCTTGCGGAAGTTATCTTTGAGTCTTCTGACCTTTGCGCTCAGCAGTTCATGCTCATCATTCAGCTTTTTGACATTGACCTTTGCATCGAGGAGCATATTCTCTGCCTCAAGCTCAGCATCTCTCATCATAAGCTCTGCTCTTCTCTCAGCACTTGCAGATATGTCTGCCATAAGCTTCTTTGCTGTCTCAAGAGTCTCAACCATTGCATTATCATCTTTCTGAGCCTCTTCAAGCTGCTTCTCAAGCGCTTTGATCTTATGTGCCATTGACCTGTTGTCGTTAAGCACCTTCTCGTAATCTGCTACGATGATATCCAGAAATTCGTCTACCTCTCTGGAGTTGTAACCTTTTTTATCACGGCTGAATTCTTTCTTATCAATATCAATCGGCATTATCATAGTGTCTGCACCTCATCTTTCCTCTTGAATTATCTGACCTGATTTATGAAATTGGAACTTGTTATTTCCACGGACTTTCTTTTGAAGATTTGCCAGCCTCTGTGGCCCTGTCTACCATTGCTTTAATGTTAACATTATGAGGAGCAAAAAGGTAGATATTCTGGTTGATTCTCTGGATGTTGCCCTTGAGAGCATATGTTGCTCCGCTGAGGAAGTCGAACATCTTACGCGCGAGATCTGTCTCGACCTTTTCGAGATTGATAATTATAGGCTTGTTTGCTCTGAGATTGTCGATCAGCTTGCGGCACTCGTCAATGTTCTTCGGCTCAATGATCACCATTTTGAATGCACCGGAGTCATTGCGCGAAACCTTATCTACAGGTTCCTTGTTCTCGACGAACCTCTGCGGCGGCGCCACCTCATTGAATGCTCGATCTCTTCCTGAGAGATGTTATCATAGTCGTCATCATACTCATCTGTGATTCCGACCAGGTCTTTCATTTTGTCCATGAAACCCATTTTGCCTTTTTCCTCCTCTATCTGTAATTGCGCGGTCCGAATATTGAACTGCCCACTCTGACTATTGTTGCTCCCTCTTCGATAGCTACCTCGAAATCTCCCGACATTCCCATCGAGAGCTCAGTCGGCGCAAATCTTTCCGGTGGGAGCTCCCAGCTCTTCATCTCTTCGAAGAGCTCCGCCGCCTCTCTGAAGTACGGCCTTGATTCCTCGGGCTCCGCCGCGATCGGTGGTATGCACATAATGCCGCACACTCTCACGCTGGAGCATTCTTCCGTTATTTCTTTTACCAGCTGCTTAAGATCTGATGCCGCTATACCGGATTTCGTTTCTTCCATCGCGGAATTGATCTCGATCAGCACGTCCATCGTGATGCCCGCTGCCGCTGCCCGCTTGTTTATCTCGCGCGCAAGTTTCAGCGAATCGACGGAATGTATCATGACGACCCTGTCGATCACCTGCCTCACCTTATTGGTCTGCAGATGACCTATAAGATGCCATCGGGCAGGACTCACATTTTCGTATTTTTCAAGCAGCTCCTGCACGCGGTTCTCGCCGATGTCTGTCGCGCCTGCCTCGATCGCCTCATTTATCTCTGCCGCGGTATGCGTCTTGGTGACCGCTACAAGCCTCACATCAGCAGGATTTCTGCCGCTTCTTACTGCTGCTTCATCTGCCCTTCTCTTTACTTCTGTATATCTTTCACCTATGGTCATTTCTTTGTTATTTTTTGCTCTTAGTCTTTTTCAGACTTGCTATGTCATCTTCTGAAGGCACTGCGATAACCTCATCATAAGTACCGATTGTCTCAACATAGTTGCCTTCATCATCAACATAAATATCTGAGAAAACCACGCACTTTGTACCATCGTCAGCTTTCGCCCTGACCGGAGTAAACACATGCTCTCCCAGCTTATTGACCACGAACACGCCTCTCTTGCCATCAGGTGCTTCGACTATGCTTCCGTCTTCGAGCACCAGTCCTTCAGCGCTTTCCACTGTGACTTTGGTGTCAAGTGTGCGGGTCTCAGTAAATCCGTCAAAAAACGTTTTGCAGGTAAGTGTGATCCTGGTATTCTTCCCCTCGTCCCTGACATCTCTTACCGTAACCGGAACATTCTCGCCGTCTACCTCAATGAAGACAGTCTCTCCTGCCGTATACTTGGCCGCATCCTCCTTTTTCAGGTAGTATACGAGATACCACTTCCTGTTACGTACGATCTTGAACACCGGGTAATCTTTCCCGCAGTTTTTCGAAGGAGTCTTTACCGCCTTGCGCCCGGTAAGTTCCTTCAGGTCATCGCGGTTCAGACTCTCTATCGCTTTTGTGCTTAGTCTGGCTTCCGCTCCGTCCACATAGTAGCTTACATAGCCTGCCGTACGGGTGGCTCCGTTTTCAGTTAGCGAGTATGTATCTCCGAGATCTTTCATGATGCCGGAGTATTTGCTGCCCTGTATTCCAAGCTTTTCGTCATGTTCAGCAGCTTCTTCAGCCTTTTCGCTGCCGGTCTTTTCAGACTTGTCCTTTGTCTCTGCCGTCTTGTCCTTGGATTTTGCCTTGGTTTTGTCTTCAGCCGCAGCATCTTCCTCAGTCTCATCTTCATCAAGACCGAGATCCAGCACTTCCTCTGTAGGTGTAAGCTCAATGACTTTTGTACCTGCCTTTACAAGTGTATTGCTGTCTGCAAGCCTTTTTATAGAACTCTTCTGTGATGCAGCATATACTCTTTCATCTCTCACAATAAAAGCAGAGACCTCGTCAGCGACGTCTATTTTGCCATGTTCCGCTATATAGGTCCTTTCGAACATGCCGATGACTGAAGGCACGACATAGAGCGCTATACAACACAATGCGACAAGTCCTACATATACCAGGAACGCAACTATCCACTTTTTGTTAAATAGCCCTCTTCGATTGGTTTTCATAGTTCAGAAAGATTATACAACAAAAAAGACCTGCGGTACAACATCTATTTACCCGCAAGTCTTCTTATTACTACATTTTGTGATTACTCTAATCACATGTATTTTGCCAGTATAGCCTTCTGTTTTTTTGTGAGTGAAGGCTCACTTCTTACATAAGCCTCAAAGAGGTCCGGACGCTTTTCCTTAGTGAGTGAAAGTGCCTGTTCCCAACGCCACAGATCTATTTCTCCGTGATTTCCGGAAAGCAAAATCTCAGGCACTTCATCGCCCCCATACACACGCGGTTTGGAATACTGAGGATACTCGAGCAGACCGGAATAGATGGATTCATCATTGACAGACTCATCTCCTGCCAGCACGCCGTCTATGAACCTTGCGACAGTGTCAATAAGCACCATGGCAGGCAGTTCGCCTCCCGTCAGCACGTAGTCCCCAATCGAGACTTCACGCGCGCCAAGCCTGTCAAGAGCACGCTGATCCACGCCCTCATAGTGGCCGCAGAGAATGGTGATCTCTTCCTTCAGGGAAAGCTCTCTGGCCATATCGCCGGACAGCATCTCTCCGCGCGGTGACATGTAGATAACATCTCCGCCGGAACCGCTCCCCTCGAATGCGTCAAGGATAGGCTGCACCTGCATTACCATGCCGGCTCCGCCCCCGTAAGGAGTGTCGTCAACGCGGTTATGTTTGTCAGTCGTGTAGTCCCTGATGTCAGTGATATTAAGCTCGATTATTCCGTTGTCAACCGCTCTTCCCAGCATGCTCATGCGAAGCGGCGCGAACATGTCAGGGAAAATCGTGAGAATGTTTATCTTCATATCAGTCTATAAACCCCGGTATGAGTTCCACTTCGATGATGCCGGTCTCTTCATCGATACCTCTGAGGAAAGCGTCTACCGCCGGGATGAGAACGCTCCTGCCCTCGGCAGTAATTACTTCGAGTATGCTTTGCGCAGTATTCTGTATCACATCTCTGAGGATGCCGACTTCACTGCCGTCCGTAATGTCTATTACCCTGCAGCCGATGAGATCGCGCACATAGTGTTCGCCTTCAGGCAGTTCCTCCAGTTCGGTAACATAGATGCTGACCTCCATGCCCCTGATTTCTTCGGCGGCATTGCGGTCATCGATGCCTTCAAGCTTAACTACAGGCCTTTCCTTCTGATATCTTAATCTTTTGACAGCAGCTTCTGTTATTTTTCCTGCACGCTCAAGAAGGAGGACTTTGCCCTCCTTCAGATTGGTCGAATCCTGTGCATAGAGTGTGATCCTGACTTCGCCTTTGATCCCCACAGGGCTCCCGACTTTGCCTATTAAGACCGTCTCGTTTGTATTATCAGTCTTCTTCAACTATCTCTACCGACACTCTGAGATTCTGCTTTATGGCCGCAGCCTTTACCACGGTCCTGATCGCCTTGGCTATCCTTCCCGACTTTCCGATTATCTTGCCGATATCTTCATCCGCTACCTTGAGCTTGACAATTATGTCTCTTCCGTCAGTCTCTTCGGTGACAAGGACCTCGTCCGGCTTAGTGACCAGCGCTTTCGCGATTACTTCTACCAGACTTCCCATGCCGCGCCTCCTTATTCGATAGCGCCGGACTTCTTGAGAAGTGCTCTTACTGTATCAGTCGGCTGAGCTCCGTTTGCGAGCCATCTCTTAGCAGCTTCGTTGTCAATGATGATCTCACTTGGATCCTTCAGTGGATCGTAAGTTCCGATCTCCTCGATGAACTTGCCGTTTCTCGGTGTTCTCGAGTCAGCAACAACTACTCTGTAGAAAGGCTTCTTGTGAGCTCCCATTCTCTTAAGTCTGATTTTTACCATTTTTGTTCCTCCATTTATAAAATAATAATTTAGTATCTTTATTTTGATGCGAAGTATTTTCGTTCACAGCGAGGTTGCAAGTGGACGAGCATCTAGAATCCGAGGTTGCGCATCATGCTTCTGGCCTTCTTCGAATCCGGATTTGCTATAACTTTTGTAAGTTTTTTCATCTCTTCGTACTTTTTGATGAGCTGATTGACATCCTGCACTGTGTGGCCTGAGCCAGCCGCGATGCGCTTTCTGCGCGACGCGTTCAGCACATTAGGCTTCGCCCTTTCGAAAGGCGTCATTGACAGGATTATGGCCTCCCACTTCTGGAGCTCTGCCCTGCCCTGCTCAAAATTGATGTCTTTCTTCTGAGCTGCCGAGATGCCCGGTATCATGTCTATGAGTTTTGAAAGACCGCCGAGCTTGTTGATCTGTCTCATCTGACCGAGGAAATCCTCAAGGTCGAACTTGTTGCGGCGGATCTTCTCCTCGAGCTTGCGCGATTCCTCCTCATCAAAGGCGTTCTCAGCCTGCTCAATGAGCGACATTACATCGCCCATGCCGAGTATTCTGGACGCGATCCTGTCAGGGTAGAACGGCTCGAGAGCATTGTACTTCTCGCCCGTACCCATGAACTTGATCGGTTTGCCTGTGACAGCTTTTACAGAGAGTGCCGCACCGCCTCTTGAGTCACCGTCCATCTTGGTCATGATGATACCGTCGACTCCGAGCGCCTGGTTGAATCCGTCAGCAATGTTGACAGCATCCTGACCTGTGAGAGCGTCGACTACAAGAAGTATTTCGTGAGGTCTGACGGACCACTTCAGTATCTTGAGCTCATCCATGAGCTCCTGGTCTATCTGAAGACGTCCGGCAGTATCGATGATAAGCACGTTGCAGCCGCGCCTCTGTGCTTCTTTGATCGCTTCCGAAGCGATCTGCTCTGCATCTCTCGAGTCCCTGTTGACATAGACCGGTGTATTGACAGCCTTGCCAACTATCTCGAGCTGATCGATAGCAGCAGGTCTGTAAATATCACATGCGGCCAGCATCGGATGCTTGCCTGTCTGTTTGAGCCATGCCGCGAGCTTGCCAGCAGTCGTAGTCTTACCGGTACCCTGGAGACCGACCAGCATGATGATCGTGAACCCGCTAGGTGAATACGTCAGCTTACTAGCAGTACCTCCCATCATCTCGACCAGTTCGTCCTTGACGATCTTGATTACCATCTGGTCAGGAGTCAGGCTCTTGAGTACTCCCGCTCCGAGCGCCTTCTCTTTTATTGTTGCAACAAATTCCTTGACGACCTTGAAGTTTACATCAGCTTCCAGAAGAGCCATCTTGACGACACGCATCGCGTCTTCGAAGTCTTTCTCAGAAACTACACCCTGGCCTCTCAGGTCCTTGAATGCGCCTTGTAATTTTTCGGATAATCCTTCAAATGCCATTCGTTTTATCCCTATCTCACTCTGTGATCTGTTCTATCAAACGTTTCAGTTTATCTGCATACGGCTCAGCCATACATGCAGAATCAATGATACTGAACGCTTTTTCTGCCAGCCGGCGGTTCTCTTTGTATGAGGTCAGAAGCCCAAGCTTCTCCTCATATGACTTAAGAGCCGTCTCGGCTTTCCTGAGCGTATAGTGGACAGCCTGGCGCGTTTGCCCAAGCTCTTCAGCGATCTCTGAAAGCGACAGATTGTCTTCGTGGTAGAGAGACATGACCTCATTCTGACTTTTATTCAGCAGGCTGCCGTAAAAGTCAAAGAGCATGCTCGCATATTCTACTCTTTCGATGTTGTCTTTCATCGCATGTCCCCTAAAATTGATCAGCGGCATGACCGGTCCCACCGGTCACACCGCCATATAATAACATGTTCGTTATTGTCTGTCAAACATTTTCTTTGACAGTTTTTTCTTTTATATGTCTGATCTTGCAAGTATCTGCGCAGGAGTCTTTCTCATCGTAGTAAATACCGGAATAAGTCCCGCGAGCATATTGAATACCAGCAGAAGCACGAAGGTAGCAGCCGCAACAGAAGGCGTTAAAAGATACTTCCCCTGTAAGCGATAGCTGATATTCGCGAACTGACTGAGTATGATATACATCAAAGCGATCCCCGGAACAGCTGTGATGCATGTCATCACAAGGATCTCACCCGTGAACATCCTGTAAATATCGCTCTTCTTCAGGCCGATAGCTCTCAGTGTGCCCACCTCCTTGATCCTTGAAAGGAATGATGACCGCAGCATCAGGTACATTTCTATAAGCGAGATCATCACTATGATGGCGGCTACTATTATAGCGGATATCAGCTGATTCCTGTGCGCGTCCAGATACGCAGCCCGGTCTCTAGTATCATTGATATTTGAAGAGATCCCGACTTCATCAAACATAGCCTTGAGAAGCGCCGTATCCTGTGTGTATACGGTAAAATACTTCTGTTTGCCTGTATAGTATTTTCTGATCGTATCTGCATTAACGTAGTAGGTGTCATCATATGCCGTATTGCTTTTATAAAAGCCTACGACTTTCAGCTTCTGCCCGTTCACCTCAGTTTTTATTGTTTTGCCTAATTTCAGATCATTCGAATGGCTTTCGTTTACTATGACTTCATAGGCCGCCTCAGGGGCGTGCCCCTTTGTGATCTCTATCCTGCTCCTGGTGATGTCAAGATCCATCATTTTACCGCTTCTCACGATGTCAGTTTCACTTTCATCGTCATCCGCAAAGCTTATGGTAATTTTTTCACTTGCATCCCTTGCATTGGAAAGGATATACATAGCCTGACCTTTACCGGCAAAAAGTGACGGCGAACCGGTATCAACGATTCCCGTTATTCTATATTCATCCAGGTTCGGGACTTTAATGCTTCTGCCTATGAATTTCTCCATGGAATCAAGCCCGATCGCTTTGCCCCGGCTGTCTCTCAGAAAGCGGTCAATGACCATCTTATCCAGAACAACATCAGTATTGCTCACAGGCATTGAACCGGCAATGAGCAGCTCAGGATCCAGCACGTCTGCAAGTACCAGCGACACCGTGATATCTTCCTGCGCGCTGTCGGACTGTATATAATCATCCATCGGCAGAGTGACGCGGATCGTTGTTTCACCCGGAAGCACATAATCAACGTTATCCAGGCTCTCTACCAGGTCCATAAGGTCCTCTGTTTTGTCCGGATTATATACCGTAATATAGTTGATATTTGTCGTCCTGTAATCCACAGGCTCTACTTCAAGAGTTCCAAGCACACTGCTCACAGCCAGGAACGCAAACATCGCCGCGAACACAAAGCCTGCCAGCAGGATCTTCCTGATGCTGCTGAAGCTCTTGATTCTCTCCCATCCGTCACTCACGATCCTCGGCAGTCTGTAGACCGATGTATACCTTGCCGTATGGTCCGGAGGCAGAAAAGCGGTGTAGTCAAAGTCGCTTTCTTCAAAGAAAGTTTCGTCGATGGCATTATAGTGATCGTCTACGAGTTCTACATTTGACTTTCCGTCGAGCACATTGATGCTTTCGCCTGCATCGATGTACAGGTTATTATCTCTGAATACCAGCTTAATGCCTGGCTGCTGCTCTTTATCGCTGTAAACATCGATGTTCACTCCATCCCGGCAAAGCTCCGTATGGAACTCCATATCCCTGAGATAGATTTTATTATCGAGTCTGTAGTCGAGCGAGCGTGACGGATCGTTGTAAATTATGTTAATTACCTTGCCGTCACTGATCTGCGCTATATAGTCAGAATAGAATTCAGCTATGTTCTGCTCATGCGTGACGAGTATGACAAGACGCTCTTTCGAGATCGTCTTGATTATGTTCATGATCTCCAGCGTGTTGGCACTGTCAAGATTCCCTGTCGGCTCATCAGCGATGATAATGCTCGGGTTCTTTACGATCGCTCTTGCGATAGCGACTCTCTGACGCTGACCGCCCGAAAGAGCGCCGGCCGGTTTGTTTCTGTACTGATCCATACCGGTCTTTTCAAGACAGTATCTTACACGGGAGTTTACAACTGCGTCATCGACTATCCCTGTCATCCGCAGAGCAATTGCTACATTTTCGAAAACCGTTCTGTCATCAAGCAGATTGAAGTTCTGGAAAATATATCCGATGTGCGCATTACGTATGTCATCTATCCTGTCAGAGGAAGCTCTGGTAATGAGCTGGTCATCTATGGTGATAGTTCCGCTGTCGACCTTGTCCAGTCCGCCTACAGCATTAAGCAATGTGGTCTTACCGCATCCTGATGGTCCGAGGAAACAGAATATTCCTTTATCAGGCAGAGTCATGGATGTATTGTCGATGACGTGGATCTGATTTGCCTTGCCCTTGTTATAGTACTTGTTAACGTTATCGATCCTGATCATCCTCTACACCTCCTCCCTGAATGTCTTCATGGCACTCATCTTAAAGATGCGTCTGGAGTATCTGTTGGCGATAAGCAGTGACATAAGCAATAGCACAACGCCGAGTATGCTGTAATCAGGCCAGTCAAGATATTGCAGCAGCTTTGTGACCTCTGTCATTTCAAAGCCTGTTATTTCCTGTAGTTTGCCGCTGTTTATGAGCACTGAAAGCGCGACTACCACACCGTAGGCTATCAGCATCATCAGGGTGAGCTCAGTTCTCAGTATACTGCGTGTATTACCGACCGATGCTCCAAGCATTCTCAGAGTCGAATAATAAGAGTTCCTCGAACGCATTATGAGTCTTATGACGGCATAAGCAATGAAGAACAGCACTATGAGCTCAAGCGCCAGTCTGCCATATGTCGCCAGATCCAGCACTTTTCCGAGGTCGCCCTCAGGATCAGCCAGCGAATTCTTGACCATCAGTGTCGTGAAGCCGTTTTCCTCCAGCGCCTGCTGCAACGCATCAGACTCCTGCTCGTTTATCATGAAAACGCTTATCTGGTAATGCCCCTTGTCAAAGAGCTTCATGAAGTCATCGAAGCTTATGAACACACAGTTGTACAGTTCCTCGTATTCATCCTGCGTTATACCCAGCAGCTTTTTGCAGTTGTGTTTTGTGATTACCTTGTCTACTGTATACTTTCCTTCAGAGCTGAAAAACCGGTTGTGGATCCTGATGCCCAGATAGCTTTCATCACTATCTGTATCTTCGCTGTCCGCGTCTTCTTCGGCCTCTTCAGCTTCTTCACTGTCCGCGTCTTCTTCGGCCTCTTCAGTTTCTACAGTTTCTTCAGTTACTTCATCCTCATCAGTTTCTCCGGCTGTGTAGAAATGCATCTCGTCTTCCAGCAGGAAGGCTTTCCCGTCCGGAACATTCGGCGAAACGTATACTGCCCGCCCGTATTCTATATTGAGGATCGTGCCCCCGAAATCAAGATCAGTTCTGGAGGCAGATGCCATCATCGAAGCCATAATCATTTCTGACACAGCCTCACTTGTGTATATAGTGGAGTATCCGTAAATTGAATAGTCCTTATCCGTTTCGGTATCCAGACTGTCAACAATTATGCCGGCAAGTGTTATTTCTTCATTGATATCGTACACATGCTTCTGATTTATGTCTCTGATCAGGACCGGAGTCCCGATGTACTGTTCCCCGTCGTTTGCCATATTGATAAAAGCATCGTTTGTGGCATCGACTCTTATGACTATTTCACTTTCATTCCGAGGCATATGACCGTACGTGAGCCCGCCTTCCGGGATCTGATCGAACGAGGCCATCGGTCCTGTTACAGCAAAATCTCCCAGGCTTATACTTACTCCCTTGTCCAGTGCTATGTCACTTTTCACTATATCCTTTACGTTCGGTAAAGCCTTTATAGCTGCATAGTCTTTATCTGCAAAAGTCGTTCCATCTGCCTTTTTGACTACTATCCTGTTTGCGCTTGTATTCACGAAGTACGGATTGGTTCCAAGAAGATCGCTCTCGTGCATGCTGTTTTTTTCACTCGCGTATTGCCCCAGCACGGCAGTCGCAACGAAAAAGTATACAATAAACAGCAGTATGAATTTCGCAGGCAGGTTGAATGTGTTTCTTGCCCCGAGTCTCAGCTCGGACGACTTTGTCATCTTCTTCGGCACTGCTGCCGCTGATTCCGGTTCCGGATCCACATTATCGTGCTCCAGACCGTAAGCTTTTTTCGCAAGACTGTCGTATAACTGATCGATGGACATCGGCTCCGTGCTGATCTCTTTACTTATCTGCCTGTCCTCGATGATCTTTCCGTCGTGCATTGTCAGTTTGCGCGTAGCATAAGGCTCCGCCTGCTCGTAATTGTGAGTAACGATCACTACCAGTTTATTCCCTGCAACCTTTGCCAGAGTCTCCATTACAGCTTCGGCAGACGCGCTGTCGAGATTACCGGTAGGTTCGTCAGCAACAATGATCGGCGCATCCTTCGCAATTGCTCTGGCAATGGCCACTCTTTGCTTCTGACCGCCGGACAGTTTCGATGCTTTTGTATTACGGTACGGACTCAGATCAACCAGTTCGATCAGCTGTTCAACACGCTCCTTGCACTCGCTCTTGCTTTTGCCCGACAGAAGCATCACAAGCTCGATATTTTCGTAAACAGTGTAGCTGTTTATGATGTTGAAGTCCTGAAAGATGTTTCCGATATAAGTCTTCCGATAATTCTCGTATTCTTCTGTACTGTAAGCAGTGGTATCCTCTCCGCATACGATCATTTCACCTTCTTCATATGTATCGAGGCCGCTGATAACATTCAGAAGAGTTGACTTTCCGCTTCCGCTTTCACCTGTTATCGCAACGAACTCGCCCATGTCAAGATCAAGATCTATACGCGAGATACCCATGCTTACGGAGTCTTCACCGGCATAATATTTTGAGACGTTTCTTAACTCAATTGTATGAGACAATTATTATCCTCCTTGTTATGACCGGCTAAGCGGCCACGTTCCAAGTCATTATATCATTTTGAAACATATCAGACTGAATTATTATGAAAAGTACAGAGAGGCGCAGTCATGCGCCTCTCTGAGATTATTTGATTTGATTTCTTTTATATGCTACTGCTTAAGCTTCTTTTTTTGCAGTGAAGTGAGCAATGGCGTGAACCAGTGCAACTGCTCCGAGGATTCCGGCAGCAATCCATCCGGTTGCTCCAACTGTCGAGCCTGCGATGCTCGAGAAGTATGTTCCTGCCTGTGTGCCGTAGAACGCGCCGAACGCGCCTGCTGCTGCAGCAAGGATAGCGAATACGCCAGCGCCCTTGTTCTTCTTCATGAAGGAAAGAATAGCCGCGAGTACCGCAAGGACTCCTGCTCCGAGAAGAGCTCCTGTGCCTACTGCTCTTGCCATGATCTCGTCTGAAATCAGAACGCCGTCATCAGCCTGATAGCCTCTTCCGACTTCTACCGCTGCAAGACCTTCGTCGAGTTCGAGGTGCTTGTCTCCGTTATCGAAGTCATCATCTCCGTTTAGTCTGTCTAAAATGCTCTGAAGGTCAAGATCTGTTTCTGTTTCAGTAAGAGTCTTAAGACCATCTCTTACCTGCTGCTCACCATCTTCGTATTCAGCAAGCTTAGCCTTACCATCAGCAAGATCCTGCTTGCCCTGCTCATATGCCTGATATCCGTCCTGCAGCTGAGCTTCACCTTCCGCAAGCTGTCTGCGGCCATCCGCGAGCTTTGCAGGAGCTGCCTTGTAATCCTTCAGGCCCTGAGCATACTGTGCTTTACCATCTGCCAGCTTCTTTTTACCTGCTGCAAGATCCTTTTCACCCTTTGCAAGCTGCTTAGCTGCTGCCGCGAGCTTAGGTTCTCCCTCTTTTACCTGCTTCTTACCTGCTGCGAGGTCTTTCTTTCCTTTTTCGTATTCAGCATATCCGGCTGCGAGTGCTTCTTCGCCCTCAGCTACCTTCTGCTTGCCTGCTTCGAGAGCCTGCTTTCCATCTGCAAGGTCCTTCTCGCCCTGAGCCTTTGTTGCTGTGAGAAGTGCCTTTGCCTTTGTGAGATTTGTCACGAGATCCGGATTGGTATCCATCTGGCCTTCAAACTCCGCAAAGTTCTTTCCGCCCTTGCTTGAAAGCGGATTAGGTGAATTCTGATAAACTTTGAGGAGATTTATAGCGTCCTTTCCGAGGTTCTTTTCAACACCTTCTTTAAGCTGCTCGTTTCCTAGGACTCCGGCACAGATCTGGCTAACGCCGTCTGCAATCTGATCCTGACCGCCTGTCAGTACATCGACAGGGCTGACATTGTCTTTATCAGGCTTTGTAGCTTCGTTGAATTCTTTAAGTCCAGGCTGCAGCTTTGCTTTTATTGCGCCATCTTCGCTGTTTACGCTCGTATTTGCAGTTTCAAGCTGATCAAGAACGCCCTTAATGCATGCAAGGATTGTAGCCTTTTCAGTGTCTATCTTTCCTGCTATTTCTCCGGCAGCTGTCTGTGTATCTGCCGCAGCGGACTTATACTCATCAGCAGCTGTAGCGTATGCCTGAAGCTCAGCTGTCTTGCCAGCAGAAGCAGCAGCTAACTTTTCTCCATCACTAAATTGCTGATTTCCATCTGTATCATAATCCTTTACAGCATTGTAAGCACTTTCAAATGCGCTTTTCTTCTGCTGCATCTTTCCATCAGCAGTTGCGTAGTTCACATACAATCCAGCAAGTTTGTTTACCAGTCCGTTGAATGTGTCTTTTTTGTCACCGAGTGACTCAGCCAGTTCTGCAAGGCTGTCTTTGTACTGCGCACATGCACCGGCAAATTTAATATCATTTTCTGTAGACTGTGTTGCAAGGTCATTCAGGCCTTTATACAGCTGACTAACCTGAGCATATTTTTCTGCAACAACCTTCTGAATGACAGGAAGAGCATCCGCAATAGCATTTGTGCTCTTAATGAACTGCTTATAATCATCAGCGGTCTGCTTTTCATCGTCACCGGCTACATCATTAACAGCATTTACATATGCTGCCTGAGATACCTCAGGAAGGAATGCCGCGAGTTTAGCCAGATCCTCTTTTGCAGGGGATGATCCTTCAAACAGATCATGTCTTCCTTTTTTAAGCTTTTCGTAGCCAGTCTTCCATTCATTGTAGCCATCAAGAATATTCTGGACTCCCTTAATCGCTCCGTCAAGCTGATCAAGTGAAGCCTGTCCTTCTTCAAGCGCTACTTCGCCGTCAGCTACCTGCTGTTTTCCTGCTGCAAGTTCTTTTTCGCCCTGTGCAAGCTGATCTTCTGCAGCTGCAAGCTTTTTCTCACCGTCAGCTACAGCAGCCTTACCTGCCTTAAGCGCATCCTTGCCGGCATTGTATTCTTTATAGCCGGCAGCAAGTTTCTTCTTTCCATCTGCGAGATCCTTCTCGCCCTTTGCGATTTTCCGCCTTGCATCGGCAAGTTTTCCAGGAGCTGCTGCGTAATCAGCTTCGCCCTTTGCAAGCTCTGCTCTTCCGTCAGCGAGTTTAGCCTCACCGTCAGCAAGCTGTTTTTCTGCGTCTGCCAGAGCAACTTCACCATCTGCTACCTGATCTTTGCCGTCGAGATAAGCCTGCTCATTCTCCTTGAGCTGATTAAGTCCGTCTTCCAGCTTGTTCATATTTGCTGTGGACTCTTCTCCTGCTTTCTCCCAATAGTCTTTGCAGGCAAGCACATCATTCAGATTAGCGGCTCCGCCATAGAATCCGAACAGTGCTGCTGCTACGAGGAGAATGCTTAATCCTTTCTTCATCTTTATTCCCTCTCTATAACAAGTAATAATTTATTGGTTATAGTCATTGCCAGGCGCGCAAAAAACCGCAACCCGCATTGCCGAAACTATTATATCATTTTCAGTATCCTAAAACATAATGATTGTTAATATTAGGTGAATATCAAATTGTATTAATTTAGAAACATATATAGCAAAAACAAAAAAAACAACGATACGCTGTTTTAAATCATAAAGCTTCCATTTATATCTTTTAATTGCTGTTCAGCAGGAATTCTTTTCAAAAAATGAAAAAAGCGGCGACGTCCTAATTTCCCAGAGGGTCACCCCCCAAGTATCATCGGCGCTAAGGAGCTTAACTACTGTGTTCGGGATGGGAACAGGTGGATC
>CACZAM010000035.1 GCA_902779185.1 uncultured Eubacteriales bacterium | reverse complement strand
CATCCTGCCTTTCGTCGACCTCAAGACTGAATACTACGACCTCGGACTTCCTGTCCGCGATGAGACGGGCGATCAGATCACAAAAGACGCGGGAGAAGCAATCAAGAAGTACGGCGTAGGCGTAAAGTGCGCCACGATCACACCAAACGCCCAGCGCATGACCGAGTATAACCTCCACGAGATGTGGAAGAGCCCTAACGGCACCATCCGTGCGATACTCGACGGAACTGTATTCCGCGCTCCGATCACCATAGACGGCATCAAGCCTGTAGTACGCAACTGGAAAAAGCCTATCACTGTAGCGCGTCACGCTTACGGGGACCTCTACAAGGGAACAGAATACCGCGTGCCGGAGAAGGGAAAGGCAGAGCTCGTATTCACAGGCGAGAACGGAGCTGAGTACCGCGAGACAGTCTATGACTTCGAGTGCCCTGGAATTCTTCAGAGCATCTACAACAAGGATACTTCGATCGAATCGTTCGCTCACTCGTGCTTCAAGTACGCGATCGAGACAAAGCAGGATCTCTGGTTCTCTGCAAAGGACACCATCTCAAAGAAGTACGACATGCACTTCCGCAATGTTTTCCAGAGCGTATACGATGAGTGCTATAAGGAGAAGTTTGAGGAGCTCGGTCTCACATATTTCTACACGCTGATCGACGACGCCATCGCACGCGTTATCCGCAGCGAGGGAGGTTTCATCTGGGCTCTCAAGAACTACGACGGAGATGTAATGAGCGACATGGTATCCACAGCGTTCGGTTCGCTCGCTATGATGACATCCGTGCTCTGCAGCCCTGACGGCAAGTTCGAGTACGAAGCGGCTCACGGAACAGTGACACGCCACTACTACAAATACCTCAACGGCGAAGAGACTTCGACCAACCCGATGGCTACCATCTTCGCGTGGAGCGGCGCTCTCAGAAAGCGCGGTGAGATGGACGGACTCGAGGATCTGCAGGCATTCGGCGATAAGCTCGAGGAGGCATGCATCGATACGCTCAACGCCGGCATCATGACCAAAGACCTGGTCGGATTGGTCGACGGCATGGAAGCCAGGGCTGTCCTCACGAAGGACTTCATCGCTGCAATACGCGAGCGCCTCGAGAAGAAGCTTTAAAAACGTCAAGCGCCGGGCTGCCTGTTTTATAGCAGCCCGGCTTTTCATTCCGGCGACTGGCATTCGATATGCAGCGAAACACACAATCCGGCGCTCCGATCTATTTTTACAAGAGGGAATCCCGGGTAGTTAAAGGAAGGTAGCTAGATAAATTAACCATGGGCATTTCAATCTACGATACTCCACTGCCGGAAAGGCAGCTAAGTGAATATCTGCAGCTTCTTGAGACATGCGGTCTGCGCGACGAAGGCGACGCGGACATAATTGCGCTGATGACAGAAGATGACAGGCTGGTAGCATGCGGCGCTCTTGCGGGGCATACGGTAAAGCAGCTTGCTGTTGCTCCCGACGCGGAAGGACAGGGAGCGATGGCAGCCGTTCTTTCGGCTCTGATTTCAGAAGCATATGCCCGGGGAGTCCACAGGCTCTTTCTGTGCACAAAACCGGAGAACCTTCGCATGTTCGGATCCATGGGATTCCATATCGTGATAGAAACAAAGGATGCGGTCCTGCTGGAGAACAGAAAGGGCGGACTTGACAGTTTCCTGGAATCCATTCCGAAGTATGACGGAGTGTGCGGAGCTGTTGTGTGCAACTGCGATCCATTCACGCTCGGGCACCGGCATCTCATAGAATACGCAGTTTCACACTGTGACGATCTCTATGTATTCGCCGTCTCTGAGAAGGGATCGATGTTCAGTCCTCAGGAGCGGCTTGAGATGATCAGAAAAGGGACGGAAGATATAGCAAACTGCCATGTTTTCGAAAGCGACCTCTATCTTATATCGCGCGCTACGTTCCCGGCGTATTTCATACGGGATGAGTCCCGCGCAGATCTGGTGAAGTCTGATCTCGACATAGAGCTGTTCTGCAGAAGGATAGCTCCGGCGCTCAATATAAGCAGGCGTTTCGCCGGAGAAGAGCCGTTTTCGCCTGTCACGCGCGCATACAACGAAAGGATGAAGGAGCTGCTCCCTGCAAACGGGATCAGCTTTGAAGAGATACCGCGCCTGGCGGAGATCAGCGCCGGCAGGGTGAGAAGCCTGATTGAGAGCGGAAATATTGAGAAGATAAGGGAGATGGTACCGGAAAGCACCTATGAAGTCATACAGCGTAGATCTTGAGCAGATGCTTGCGGCCCGCGAAAGACGGGCTTTCATACAGAACAGGATGCTTGAGGGTGCCGGACCTGACCGGTGCCTTGTTTGCCTTACAATGAACATCGCGGGCGACGTAAAGCGCACGCCGATGATACGCATGCTTTTTGATACAGGCATTGAAAAGCTGAAAGAGCAGGGCTTCCGCATAGCGGAGGAATTCTTTCTGGATGAAGTGAGCGGATGCGAGGCTTTCTGGCTGCTTGATGAAGAGGGAGCGGGGGTCAAAGCTTTGCTGGAAGGAATCGAGGATTCATTCCCTGCGGCAAGGCTCTTTGACTTTGATGTGATAGTGCCGGGAGGGGGCAAGCTTTCAAGAGCCATAGGCCGGCGCTGCCTTATATGTGACTCCTACGCAGCGGAATGCGCAAGGAGCAGGAGGCACGGTCTCGGAGAGGTGAAGAAAGCGACAGAGGATCTGCTCAAAGCTTTCTGCGCCGGAAGGCTGGCAGAGGCCGCGCACGCGTCTCTCATGGACGAGCTGTATACGACTCCGAAGCCCGGCCTTGTAGACATGAGCAACAACGGAGCGCATACTGACATGGATGTGACTCTGTTTGAGAAAAGCGCAGACGCGCTTGCTCCGTATTTCAAAGACGCGGCGCTGCTGGGCATGGAGCGCTGCGGCATCGGTCCCCTGCGTGAGCGCGGAATAAGAGCTGAAGAAGAGATGTTAGCTGCCACGGGCGGCGTCAACACTCATAAGGGACTGATCTACTCGATGGGCCTTCTGCTTGCGGGAATGGGAAGCTGCCTTGCCAATGAAGGCGGCTCGTGCATCGAAAACGCAGCCGGACTGGCATGTCAGGATGCAGAGGATCATCTGATAAAAACACTTGCAGCTCCGGTGACCAACGGAGGAGCGGTATATAAGACATACGGCGCCAGAGGCGCCACTGGTGAAGCGGCAGCCGGATTCCCGGATGCTGTATACTGCCTTGAGCGCCTCAGCTATTACAGAAAAAGCGGCTGCCGCGGGCCGGCCTCTCTTGCGCTGTGCGATTCCATGGCTGTGCTCGAAGATACCAACCTGCTTCATCGCGGGGGCAGGGATGGGCTCGAATATGTCAGGGATGAGGCTGCGAGGATCTCGGCGATGCCGCCTGATGAGCGCATTGACGCGCTGCATGCATTTGACAGGGAGCTGATCAGCCGCGGCTTGTCCCCGGGAGGCAGCGCGGACATGCTCGCGCTTGCTTTTCTGCTGGAGCGCTGGAAGACTATAAGCGCATTCCTGTCCATTGAAGAAAGGGAGGACCGGTAATGACTCTTCAGGAGATCAGATACTTTTGTGTTACAGCCGAGGTGCTTCACTATACCCGTGCTGCGCGGCTCCTTTATATATCGCAGCCGAGCCTCAGCTACGCTATCAGCAAACTCGAGCAGGAGCTTGGGGTGCCGCTGTTTGAGAAAAACGGCAAGAAGGTGACCCTGACAAAATACGGAGAGGAGTTCCTGCCGTACGCGAAGAGAGCTCTTGCTGAGCTTTCCGAGGGTACTGAACATCTGCGGGAAATGAAAGTCCCGTCGACGGGAGGCATCAGCATGGGGTATATTTACAGTGTGAGCTTTTCTGCCCTCCCTGAATTCGTCAACAGATTCTACATGCATCAGGGAAACGATCAGATCGCTTTCCGCTTCCGTCAGGGAAAGGCCGGGGAGCTTGTTGAGCAGCTGATGAACGGCACTCTTGACCTGCTTATTGCGGGAAAGCCGGATATGGCTTCCATAGACTTCATCCCGATCTACCGCCAGGAGCTCTACCTGATAGTGCCGGCCACGCACCGTCTTGCGGACGCCGAGTCGGTGACGCTGTCTGACATAGCGGGGGAGTATTTCATCTCGCTGAATCACGAAACGCTTACGTATCATCAGCTTGAAAAAGAGTTCAGAAAGGTTGAGTTTGAACCGAATACTATAATTGAAGCGGACGAATACAGCTCTATCGCGGCATCGGTCTCCACCGGCGCGGGAGTGGCAATAATGCCGATACTTCCGATTCTCGACAGCTTCAACGTGAAAAAGATACCTTTCGCAGACTCGTCAATGTACAGGGACATCTGCGTGCTGAGGTCTTCCTCACACGAAATGAGTCCGGAAGTTCAGAGCGTATGGGATCTGGCAGAACACATATCATACGAAATGACAGGCGCGGAAGATAAGCAGGAAGGGGTAAGGAACAATGACTGAGATCGAAAACAACAAAGGTCAGGCGGAAGATCTGGTAATAGACAAGCAGTACAGACTGCAGGAAAAATCCAAGGCAATAGAGATAATAAAAAAGGGCATGGACATTGCAAGAGAGGAGATCCCTAAGGGCAGGGTCGCCACATATATTCCTGAGCTGGGCAAGGTGGATCCTCACCAGCTCGGTATTGTCATAAACCCGCTGAAGGGTGAAAAGATCTGCATGGGAGATTACGATGTCAGGTTCACCATGCAGTCAGTATGCAAGGTCATTATGCTTATAGTAGCTCTTGAATTATGCGGACGCGATGAAGTGTTCAGCAAGGTGGGCATGGAGCCTTCGGGTGAAGCCTTCGACTCCCTGGTGGAGCTGGATGTAAGCAATTCCAAGCCATATAATCCGCTTATCAACTCCGGCGGACTCGCTCTTTGCGGACTGCTTCTGCCGGAGCTGTCGTTCCAGGATATACTGAGATTTACCAGAAGCATATGCTCGGATCCGGAAATAGTGCTGGATGAGGTGGTCTACCAGTCGGAGATGAAGACCTGCTCGCGAAATCGTTCCATAGCGTACCTCCTGCAGAGCAAGGGTATTCTGAAAAAAGACGTTGAGGATACTCTGCGGTTTTATACAAAAATGTGCTCGATGAGCGCCACCGCGGACTCGCTTTCAAATCTTGGCGTGATCCTGGCCAACGATGGTGTATGCGCAGAGACCGGCAGGAGATTCATGCCGTCGCGTACCGCCCGCATAGTTAAAACGCTCATGCTTACATGCGGAATGTATGACGGATCCGGAACGTTCGCAATAAAGGTAGGCATACCTACGAAGTCAGGAGTCGGCGGCGGACTGCTTTCAGTTTCGGACAAGCGCGCAGGCATCGGGGTGTTCGGTCCGGCGCTTGATACCCAGGGCAACAGCATTGCGGGATGCAAGCTGCTGAGAGAGATATCCAACGATCTGAGGCTGAACCTTTTCTATGATCCTGAGTGGAACAAGGAAACAGAAGAAGAGAATGATCTGATCAGAAGCATGAGGGAATCGCATGTGATATGATTTCCGTGCTCTGACTGCAGCATATATTATTTGAAAAAGAGGGGAGTAAAAATGGACAACAGAGCATTCAGCGAAAACAAAAAGCATCTCGCTTTCGGCATGATGAGACTGCCGATTAAAGGTGACAGGATCGACAACGAGCAGGTCTGCAAAATGGTGGACCGTTTCCTCGAGAGAGGTTTCAACTATTTTGACACTGCCCACGGCTATCATGACGGACTGAGCGAGATCGCCGTTAAAGAGTGCCTGACATCCAGACACGACCGCAGCGAGTATGTTCTTACGGACAAGCTCACTGACGCGTATTTCAAATCAGAAGAGGATATCAGGCCGCTGATAGACTCGCAGCTCGAGGCATGCGGCGTTGAGTACTTCGACTTTTTGCTGATGCATGCTCAGAATGCAAATAATTTCGAGTATTATAAGAAATGCCGCGCTTACGAGACCGCTTTCGACCTGAAGGCGGAGGGCAAAGTCCGTCATGTAGGAATCTCGTTCCATGACAAGGCCGTGGTGCTCGACCGCATTCTGACGGAGTATCCGGAGATCGAGATAGTTCAGATACAGTTCAACTACCTCGACTACGAGAGCGTTTCAGTTGAGAGCCGCAAAGTCTACAAAGTCTGCCGCAAGCACAATAAACCTGTGCTCATCATGGAGCCGGTAAGAGGCGGAAATCTTGTCAACCTGCCTGATGCGGCGCAGAAGGTGTTTGATGAGCTTAGGGAAGAGACCGGCTCTGACTGCAGCAACGCAGGCTACGCGTTAAGGTTCGCGGCGGGCTTTGACGGCATCGAGATGGTGCTGTCGGGCATGAGCAGCATGGAGCAGATGGAAGACAATCTGAACACTTTCAGCTGTAATGACGGAGACTTCGCTCCTCTCAGCGAAAGAGAACTCGAAGCGGTGCAAAAGGTAGTGGATATTTTCGACTCCATGGGAGCGATCCCGTGCACCGGATGCAGGTATTGCGTAGAGGAGAATCACTGCCCGATGGAAATAAAGATCCCTGCGCTGTTCAGGGCATATAACAGCATGGTGCTGTTCGGCAAGGTGGATCCATGGGAAGCATATGAAAAGGTGATCGGAGACGGCAGCGGCAAGCCGGGCGACTGCATAGAATGCGGCATGTGCGAGGAAGTCTGTCCGCAGCATCTTAAGATAAGAGATCTTCTCAAAAAGGTGGCTGAAAAGTTTGAAGCTTAGCACATATAAAGTGTAGACAACGCGGCACATTTTGTGTGATAATTATTTTGGTGAAATAGGGAGTAGCTTGCGCAGAGATGCGTTACATATTTCGTCAGTACGGGACAATGCGCCCCGGGATATGTTCGAAGTAGCGAGACTTTTACCGATGTTTTTCGGTATGAGTCTCTTTTTTTAAAAAAGGGGGAGAAAAGCTATATGGATGCAACTAATGTAATCTCCTTATTAGGCGGCGTGGCGATGTTCCTTTTCGGAATGTCGGTCATGGGGGACTCGCTCAAGAAGGTAGCGGGAAGCAAAATGGAAATGATCCTGTATAAACTTGCAGGCAATCCTATCAAAGGTATCCTGCTTGGTACGGGAGTCACGGCAGCGATCCAGTCATCATCCGCCACATCGGTAATGGTAGTCGGTTTCGTAAACTCCGGCATGATGCAGGTGAAGCAGGCGATAGGAATCGTGCTCGGAGCGATCCTCGGCACATCCATCACGGGCTGGGTACTCGCCCTCAACAGCTTAGGCTCGGGCGGCGGCTTTGCTTCGATGTTCAGCACGGAGGTGCTGACAGGCGTGGTAGCCCTCATAGGTATCGGGCTCTGGATGTTTGCGAAGAAGACTGCGCAGAAGAATGTCGGCGGCATAATGCTCGGCTTCGCGGTGCTGATGTACGGCATGAGCATGATGTCGGGAGCTATCGTTCCTCTGAGATCGGACCCTCATTTCATAGACATGATGACGAGCTTCACCAACCCGATACTCGGAGTTCTGATCGGTGTTCTGGTAACGGCGGTCATTCAGAGCGCGAGCGCTGCGGTAGGTATTCTCCAGGCTCTCGCGGTCACAGGGGCTGTTGAGTTCGACATGGCATTCCCTATCCTGATGGGTATCGGAATCGGTGCTTCGGTACCGGTAATGCTGAGCGCCCTCGGAGCGAGCGTCAACGGAAAGAGAACGGCTTTTGTCTATCTCATAATCGACATACTCGGCGCCGTGATCGTCGGAGGCATTTTCTACATAGTCAATGCGATCGTTCATTTCGACTTCATGACTATGGAGATGAGCATGGTCTCTGTAGCTCTCACGAATACTCTTTACAGACTGGCGGTAGTCATAGTCCTGGCACCTGCGATAGGAGCGCTTGAAAAGCTGGTATGCAAGCTCTTCCCGGAGGGACAGGAAGCGCTGGAGGAGAAGGCAGACATGGACAAGCTCGAGCCGAGATTTCTCGACCACCCTACACTTGCTCTCGCGCAGAGCAGGGAGGTCATTGAGTCCATGGCAGCCAAGACACTTGAAAGCGTAATGGGCGTCATTGAGGTCAGAAGGGAGTACAGCAAGGAAGGCCTCAAGCGCGTAATTGACCTCGAAAGTGTCATAGACCGCTACGAAGACAAGCTCGGCAATTATCTCTTCAAGCTTACTACATCCGATCTGGATGATGAGCATTCCGCGCAGGTCAGTGAAGATCTGAAAGTGCTGTCCGATTTTGAGAGAATGTCCGACCACGCAAGGAATATCGCTGAATCGATAGAGGAGATCCATGAAAAGAAGATCAAGTTCTCGAAGAGCGCGTTACATGAGCTGCATGTACTGGAAGAAGCGATAAGAGAAATCACAAATCTCACCATATTCTCCTTTGCGAACAACAGCTACGACAATGCGCTTGCGGTTGACCCGCTGGAGGAAGTCATAGATGACATCTGCGACACAATGAAGGCTAATCATGTCGAGAGGATCGGCAGGCAGGAGTGCACGCTTGAGCACGGCTTCGTATTCAATGACATGATCACGGATTATGAGAGGATCGCGGATCACTGCAGCAATATAGCAGTGCATGTTCTGGAAGTTGTTTCCGAGGTGGAAGGTCATCACGCGTATCACAGACAGCCGAGCTTCAGGCATGATGATTTCTTCAAGAATCACTTTGCAGAATACAAGAAAAAATTTGAAATATAAGTTTAAGCAATATGCTGAAAGGACTGCCGTGAAGGTAGTCCTTTTTTACTGCTTGCGATATAATTAAGTGCAGGCTTTCATTAAGCTTTGACAGAAATTTTCAACGGGGTCATGAAATGAACGCTACCGCGATAACTTTGCTTTTCACACTGATATTCTGGGGAATGTTCCTTTATTCGTTCAGCAAAGACAGAAGCAGATACCGCAACTGTTATCTGCTGTTTTTTGCGCTGCTGTCAATGGCTCCGTTTGTGATAGACATTTCAGGAGAGTATGCAATTCAGGTAATGCTGGTGACTTACCTCGCTGTAATGGTGGCGCTTCTGATAGTTCCGTTCTCTCTCATACATAACGGTATCGTTATGATGAAAAATGAGGGTCGGAGTACAGCGCACATGCTGTCACTCGGATTGGGAATAGTGGTTCTGATAGGAGAGCTGATGACCGCCTATAATATCGTTTTCTACTCTTTTGTATACGGGGTGGAGAGAGCGCAGCGGTATTTCAGCTCGGACGCGTTCCTGGTGCAGTCGCTTATCATCGTGACGGTTGTCTATGGTTCACTGTCGTTTGTAATATTCATGATCTACTCAGTGTTCCTGATGATAATCCCAAGGAGCAAAGACTTCGATTATGTGATAATACATGGAGCGGGCCTCATCGACGGTGAAAAGGTGTCCAAACTCCTGCAGGAAAGGCTGGACAAGGCCATACTGGTTTACAGCAAGGACCCGTCGCCTACGAAGCTCATACCTTCGGGAGGCAAGGGCTCCGATGAGAATATATCCGAAGCTGAAGCGATGAAGCGGTATCTGCTTGAGCAGGGAATTCCCGAGAGCGACATTATTATGGAAGATAAGTCAACTACTACTCTCGAGAATCTGAAATTCTCAAAAGACATAATTGACAGCCGTGAGGGAAGAAAGTACACCGCGCTGGTGACCAGCAACTACCACGTATACAGAGCGCTCAGATACTGCCGCAAGGTAGGCCTCAAGTGCAAGGGTATCGGAAGCCATGTTGCTATGTATTACTGGCCAAGCGCGCTCATACGTGAATACATCGCAGTGCACAGCGAGAAGAAGCATGCGATACTGTTCGCTCTCGGCTGGGCGTTCTGGATGTGGTTCACCGTGATGCTTATAAAAGCGGTTTAAAGTATTATTTTTCAGGAGGTATATGTTAATGTCGTGCACTACAGTGCTTGTAGGTAAAAAGGCCAGCTATGACGGCTCTACTATGATAGCCAGAACGGACGACGGGAATTTCGAGGTCATGAAGACCATAGTCGTCGAACCGGATAAGCAGCCAAGAAAATATAAAAGTAAAATTTCTCATGTGGAGATAGAGCTTCCGGATGATCCGATGAGATATACGGCCAGTCCGCATGTCGATCCTAAGATAGGCATCTGGGCCGAAGCCGGTATCAACTCTGCCGGAGTCGGCATGTCCGCGACTGAAACGCTCACATCAAATCCGATGGTGCTTGCCGGCGACCCGCTTGTTGAGTACAAACCCGCCAGAGGCAGACAGAAGGCAGTGCCGGGCGGAATCGGAGAAGAGGACCTGATCACCCTGGTGCTTCCGTATATCCGCAGCGCAAGAGAGGGAGTCGTAAGACTTGCCGCGCTGCTTGAGGAATACGGCACATATGAAGTAAACGGAATAGCGTTCAATGACGAGGACGAGATCTGGTGGCTTGAGACAATGGGAGGCCATCACTGGATGGCGAGCAGGGTGCCTGACGACCGTGTAGTGATAAATCCCAACATGTTCTGCAGAGATACATTCGATCTGGATGACGCTTTCGGAGAACAGAAGAACTATATGTGTTCGGCGGATCTGAAGGAGTTCATAGATAACAATCACCTTGACCTCAATCAGGATGGAAGGTTCAATCCGAGACGCATATTCGGATCGCGCCGGGATATGGATCACGTATATGACACCCCGAGGGCGTGGTTCATGTGCCGCTATCTGGCTCCGGAGACGTATAAATGGGACGGTCCCGACGCGGACTTCGGTCCTGAAAGTGACAACATACCGTGGTCGCTCGTACCAGACAGAAAGGTTACCATAGAAGACGTGCAGTACCTTCTGTCTGCTCACTTCCAGGGAACACCATACGATCCTTACGGGAAGCGCGAGCATGGGATGAGCGGTAAATACCGCTGCATAGGCATCAACCGTACGGGAGTCACAAACATATGCCAGATAAGGAGCGGCATGCCTGCTGAGACCAGAGGCATAGAATGGATATGCTACGGCTGCACCACATTTTCATGCTGGGTGCCTGTATATACGAATGTTCCGTCGATGCCTGATTTCCTGAGCAGGATCACGCTGGACGTTACTTCGGAAAATCTCTTCTGGGCATCAAGGCTCATAGGAGCGATGGTGGACAAGGACTACGACTACTGCATACAGGACATAGAGCGCTACCAGAATAAGGTCAATATCCGCTGCCGTCAGGTCATCATCGAATACGATAAGAAGATGGCGGAGACCGGTGACTTTTCGCTTGCGGCGGAAGCCAACAGGAAAATATGCGATATAGCGAAAGAGGAGACGACCAAAGCTCTTGGGAAGATCCTTCAGACATCGACAGTGCGCATGAAAAACAACTCGCGTCTGGCTGACAATTAAAAGGTTAACAACACTTCAATGTGTTAAAATATCAGTGAAGATATAGATACAGACTTAAGGAAAGGAGATGGGATAGTTGGATTATAAAGTAAAACTGACCGATGAGCAGAGAGCGATACTCGAAGGCTCAAAAGGCGAGACCCTCGCGAAGGTAATGGAGTCGCTTGTCAGATACGGCGAGCTCTTCGGCGCGACCGAGATGGTGCCTATCAGCAGCAAGTACAACCACCTCGTTACCTCGTTCGGCCTCAAGGCTCTCGGGCCGGTCTATGACCTCATGGACAAGCTGCTCGAGGCAGGAGCTCCGTCAGGACAGAAGTTCACGGTAGACCCTAAGCCGCTCGACAAAAACGTTCCTAGCAACATCGCGCAGGATGTAGTATTCAAGATGTTCATGTACAGCAGGCAGAAGGACTACGAGAAACAGCTGGCAGAGCTCGGACTGCTCTCGAATAACGCTTTCACATGCACATGCTACATGGATGAAGTAGGCAACAAGCCGGGATTCGGTGAAGTCCTCAGCTGGTCTGAGTCATCGGCCGTCGTATACGCGAATTCGGTGCTCGGAGCAAGATGCAACCGCAACTCCGGGATCATCGACCTCATGGGTTCGGTCATCGGATACGTTCCGAAATTCGGTCTCCTTACAGACGAGGGCCGCAAGGCTGACTGGATAGTAGAGATAAAAACTACAAAGAAGCCTGAGGCACAGCTGCTCGGATCGGCCATCGGCATGAAAGTAATGGAAGACGTGCCATATGTTAAAGGCCTAGACAAGTGGCTCGGCACGGAGCTCGATGACGCCGCATGCACTTACCTGAAGGACTTCGGCGCTGCTACCGCTTCGAACGGAGCTGTAGGCCTTTACCACATCGACAAGCTGACTCCTGAAGCCGCGAAATACGGCGAGGATCTCATAAAGGAAGGCGCGAAGGTCTATGTGGTTGATGATGCCGAGCTCGAGAGAGTCTACAGGGAATACCCTGTCATCTGGAAGAACAAGGACGCTGCTCCTAAGCTCTGCTTCATGGGCTGCCCGCACATGAGCCTGCAGCAGCTGAAAGACTGGACCGAAAAGGTGGAAGCCGGACTCGCGAAGAGCGGCGAATCCAAGGTAACGGTACCTACAGTATTTACCGCTGCTCCTGATGTTCTGGAGGCTTTCGGAAAGACAGAATATGCAGACAGGCTCAAGGCTACAGGAGTCATCACATCATATATCTGCCCGCTCATGTACATGAACAATCCGCTCAGCGAGAAGATGCCGGTCATCACATCGAGCAACAAGCTCAGAACCTATACATCTGCCCGCTTCTATACGGATGATGAGATCGCGGAGCAGATCACTCAGAAAAGGAAAGGAGGCAAATAGACATGAAGTCATTTCAGGGACGCGTAGTCGCGCCGGGCAGGGTCTCTGCCGAGGCGCTCGTATCACACGGCGGTCTTAACACACTCGCTTCCTTCCAGAAGGCACTGCAGTTCGGAGATAAGAAGGCGACCTGCGGTGATCAGAACAATCCTGATCTCTACGGCAAGCAGATGGCCGGAAAGGCGCTCTGCCTGCCACAGACCATAGGCTCAACGACAGGCGGACTCGTGCTGTACTGCGCGTGTTCGATGGGACGCCAGCCTGCGGCGATGCTGTTCTCGAATCCTATCGATTCACTGGCTGCTGCCGGAGCGGTCCTTGCCGATGTATGGCTGGATGCTCCTGAAGCAAAGATGCCTGTAGTCGACTCTCTGGGAGACGAGTTCCTCGAATATGTCAAGGACGGCATGAACATCATAATTCAGGAAGACGGAAAGGTATTAGTCAGCGATCCGTTCTAGATTAAGAGAAAAAAGGCCGATATAAAGGAGGACGCAGAATGAGCATCAAAGAATACGCAAAAGAGATGATCGAAAGGGATCAGGTATTCAGGGACATCGCTGATCAGAAGGAGACTCTTTGGATCAACGATAAACTGCTTCCGTTTGAGATGACGGACGCGCTCTGCCAGCTGGTCGTCACCGATGAAGACATCGAGGATACCGAGAGAAGGCTGCAGAAGTTTGCTCCGTATATAAGGAAGTGCTTTCCGGAGACGGAGGAAGACAACGGACTGATCGAGTCGCCTCTCGCAGATATCCCAAAGATGCAGAAAGCTCTCGAAGAGACTTATAATGCGGAGATACCGGGCAGGTTCATGCTCAAGATGGACAGCCACCTTCCGATCGCCGGGTCGGTAAAGGCCAGAGGCGGCATCTACGAAGTGCTGAAGCACGCGGAGGATCTCGCGCTCGAGGCCGGACTGATCACCGAAGACGACAACTATGAACGCTTTGCCGATGATGACATGAAGGAGTTTTTCGGAAAGCATACTGTTCAGGTAGGCTCCACCGGAAACCTCGGCTTGTCGATCGGCATCATGAGCGCTTTTCTCGGATTCAAGGTGAAGGTGCATATGTCCGCTGACGCAAGGCAGTGGAAGAAGGACATGCTCCGCAGTAAAGGCGTTGATGTCATCGAATACGAAGAGGACTACTCGAAAGCCGTGAGCGAGGGCCGCAGGCTTTCAGACCTCGATCCTACGAGCTACTTCGTTGATGACGAGTACTCGCTGCCGCTCTTCCTCGGATATGCTGTGGCTGCAGGCAGAATGAAAAAGCAGCTCGAAGAGAAGGGCGTTACTGTAGATAAGGATCATCCGATGATCATCTACGTACCATGCGGAGTGGGCGGTGCTCCTGGCGGAGTCTGCTACGGATTCAAGAGACTTTTCAAGGACGACGTGCACATCTTCTTCTGTGAGCCTACGCTGTTCCCGTCAGTGTTGCTCGGAATGGCCTCAGACAGGTTCAACGAGGTGAATGTCAGCGATTTCGGACTCACCGGAATGTCAGCTGCTGACGGACTTGCATGCGCGAGCCCATCGGGACTGGTCACAAGGATCTGCCGCAACCTGCTCTCCGGAGACTTCACCGTACGTGACGCGATCCTCTTCGATTACATGAGGATGCTGAAGGCAACAGAGGATATCTTCATCGAGCCGTCGAGCTGCGCCGCGTTCATCGGCCCGCTCAACATTATGAAGCTCGATGCCGGCAAGGCTTATCTTGAGAAGCACGGTCTTACCGCTGAGAAGCTTGCAAACTCCACGCAGGTATGCTGGGCGACAGGCGGACGTCTCGTACCGGACGATATCTGGGACAAATACATGAATACCTACATGGAATAAAGAGGAAAAAGAGTTTAAAAATTTTTGCTAAAAAATTTGAGAGAATTCTCTCATATATGTAGCATTTTTACTTCTGCAATCAAAAGTGACTTAACAATAACGCGTGATTTTCGGGTTATCGTTAAGTCATTTTGTTTTAAATAGGGTATTTAGCAGCTTGCCGGCAATTGTTTTTCAGAAATTGCTAAACATATAAATGAAAACTTCAATTATTTTTAGCAAAATTTGAAAAAGTCCTTTTAAAGGTGGTTTCCGTGGTTTAGCCCAGTGGGATCTCGACAACTTCGGCCATCTTGACCAGCGTGTGCTCTATCTGCCCTGATATGTCTTCAACCATGCGCTTGGTGATCTCCTCGCTCTTTTCCTTCTCGAGGCTCTCGTAGAAGTTCTCCTTGACATCTCTGCTAATGCTGTCCATGCGCATCTTGAACGTGTTCTTCGGAACCAGTTTGCGCACTGCCTTAGGGATGTCTGAGGTCAGGAGCTTCTCCTGCATCTTGTCCTTGCCGAGTATGAGCACTACCGCTGATGCGATGACTCCGATGATCACGCCCTCAGGGCCGGCCATGAACGGGATGAGGTCGATCGCGGATATCAGGATCGCGACGACAGCTGTTACTATCGAATCTATGAGGAAGGTCATCTCCTCGACGGCGAAGATGTTCTTAGCGTCCACCTTGATGTCGATGTCGTCAGCTGAGAGGTAGGAGCGGAGACTCAGCGCCGTGTATGGCACCCTGTGTTTGATGCAGATAGGCACAGTGTACGACTCGAGCTCTTCGATTACCGGCTTGAGCCATGCGGTGATCGGTCCGGCGAGAAGTTCTCTCGTCTCATCCTTCTTGAGGAATTCAGCTACTTCCACCTGCAGTATCTCATCGGTATCCGAGAGCTTCTGTATCTCACCGTTTCTCCATCTGTCGAAAATCGGCATCGCTATCTGCTCAATGATCGGATCTACCAGACAGTCGACCGCGTCTTTGTAGAGAAGCGGGATGTGCTTTTCTACGATGTCCTCTATTGTGGTATCCTTGATGAGCTTGTCGAGATCTTCGCGGAACTCCTTGATGTCCTCATCGATGCGCCCACAGTATGCCAGGCCTCTCGCGACGGAGAATTCAGGATCCGTTGCGGAAATGATGACCGACTCTGTGAAGACTTCGCTGCACCAGTCCCTGATGGCAGCCAGTTTGCTGACTCCGCCTGTCAGGAATATAAGCTCAGGCTGCTGACCCGAGATGTTTTCCTTAACGTCCTTGAGCGAGGCGATGAACACTTCCTTCCACGAGCGGTTGTTCAGGGTAGGGGTCCTCCTGTTGACGAGCTGCAGGGCAATGGCACCGTTCATTCTGAGCGTGAGCTTGACCGGACGGTCATAGTGCATTACGATGGTCTCTTTGCATTCGTGGTGGGTCCAGTAGTCTTCATCAGAGAAGTATTTTTCCTTGAGTCTGCGCGCCGCAAATTCTGCGTAGTTCTTCCACGCGTCACTGGCCTCGAAGACAGCTTTGATCTTCTTGCGCGCCAGACCCGAAGCTTCTACAGCTTCCTGAAGCAGGATCTCATCCATGATACCCCCGCCGAGAACGACTTCGCCGGCAGTTTGCATCTCAACCTCTTTACCGCCCATGATATAGGCAAAATCGGTGGTCGATGAACCGATGTCCACTACGAGCACAGGCTTCGAAAGAATGTCTACACCGATCTGAAGGTGCTTTGACTGGCATGCGCTCACCATGGCTGCTCTTGACTCGGAGATTATCTTTGCAGGAGGATATCCCGCGCTCTCGAAGATCTCGCGGTAATGCTCTCTCGTATTCTTGTTCCAGCCGGCCGGACAGCCTACGTAAAACGAGCAATCCTCATTCTTGATGAGATCGCCGGTGCCGTAAAGCTCGCCAAGCACGCCCGCCGCGAAGCTCTTTACATCAGCAGCGCTCGAGCGGTCGGTCAGGAATCTGCTCTTGAAGCGTATCTTGCGCTTCACAACATTGTCGGCATAGCATGCCTTTTCACCTATAAGGAGTTCGCCCGATGAAAGCTGCGCATATGCCGTAATAAAACTCTGCTCGCCAACAACGGTGAGCATCTCAGGCACCACCTGATCTTCCTTGTGAAGTCTGGCGACTGCGCTTTCGGCATCTCCCAGGTCAAATCCGAAAAAACGATCCATTATTCAGCCTTTCTATAGCTTATCTGCCGGTTGAGGCGAGACCTTTCTTCAGAAGGCCGCCCTGTGCTACCATGGCAGGTCTTATCGTAGCCGCTTTGCTGCCCGGCATGAGGTCGAAGTACTTCGCGTTTTCCTTGCTGTAGTCCAGGACCTCGATCTGCTGCCTGTGCAGGAAGTACTTTATCTGCTCGACCTTTTCGAGCGCGTACTCCGGATCACCGCTGTATGCCGCAGCAAGAAGCTCTGAGAAGAGATCGAGCTCGGACTGCGTGACAGTCCTGCCGTCTATGCTGCCGGCCTTTTCGCGGGCTTTCCAGCGTTCCGCTGCGCTTATCTCCTCAAGGCTCTGGTCTACGGAAAGAAGGGCAGTGCGGAAGTTGCGGTAGATGCGGTCGGCATCCACACGGATATCCACCTGGTATTCCTTCTTGCCTTTCACTTTCTTAGGACGGCTGTACATATAGCCCGAGAAGTAAAGGGCGATCAGACCAACTACTGTAGCACCGCCGTGAAGTATCACCTGGTCGCGGGCATTAGCTTCCACTGACATATAGGCATCCATCATCAGAGGGCCGAACCCGAAGACACAAAGCGCGAGGCCAATTATGAGAAGTACCAGGAACGACAGCTTAAATGATCCTCCGTTATCTTCGTCGTCCTTGCGACCACCGCTCTCCCATACCTTGATCTTTCCGTTGGAATCGATCAGAGGCAGAGAAAGCCTGACCGCCTGCATCATATATGCGGCGGATTCTCTCTCCCGGTCGGTCTCACACTGCTCATTGTGCTTCAGGAGCAGCTTGTCTATCTCGTTTTCGAGAACGTGGATAGCCTTGTCGGCAGAGGCTGCTGCGGACAGTTCCGTAAGCAGCTTGTCTTTGTCTTTTTCAAGCAAATCAGTCATTTTCATAGTAACTTAATAATACCGCAAAGTGCTGTTTTAGAGAAGACTCAAAATCATCCGAACGAGGGGCCAATTTGCAGCCGGTTACGAGGGGAGAGCGAGCAGTTTTGCTGCGAAGCTCGAGCCCGAAACCGATGCGTCGCAAATTTTGAGCCGGGAGGCGTACCCGAGAGAGGATATTTTGAGTCTTCATTCCATTGACACTTGGCGATAATGTGATAAACTCACATAGTAAAAAATATAAAACCTATCAGAAGGGAACGAGAATATGGCAAAGAACAGATACGGCAAAGCAAAGGGCGGCGGAATGCAGGGAAACATGAATTACAACCGTCCGTCAGGAGGATATCAGAAAAACGTTTACAGACAGCAGCTCAATACACAGGGTGTCAAAGCTCCTAAGGGACTCGACCAGAAAACTCTCAGAAACGCGGCTATAGCTATCGGTGCTGTATGGGTAATTGCATCCATACTGCTGATCCTGAAACTTAAGTGGTGGGGCCTGCTGATCGCGATGGTGATCGGACTTGCGGTTGTAGGCGGTCTCTACTTCTTCATTCAGTACAAGGAAAAAGAGATGATCAAGTACTATAAGCAGATCGGCATGACTGAAGAGATGTATGTCAGAGAGCTGAAGAAGAGAAATGTAGACAAGAAGCAGATCGATCAGGTAAGGAAGACATGGAAGAAGGTAAAAGCCGAGCCTGTCGTAGGAAATCAGAATCAGAAAAAGAAGTAAAACATAAGCAGACTTTTAAAACTGATATTCAGATAAAAAAGGGGCTGTCGCATTTGAAAAAATGTGGCAGCCTCTTAGCTTGAGAAAAAGCAGACAGTCATCGATAGGATTTGATCATCCGGTCGTCGACAGTCTG
>CACZAM010000034.1 GCA_902779185.1 uncultured Eubacteriales bacterium | reverse complement strand
ACCGTTTTTTGCCGTTTATGGTACAACTGATCATGTCTATACCTCCTTTCCTGCGAGTTTGCTGTGCAAGCCGAAAGCGGTCACACCTATCAGATAACGCTTGTAATCATCGCTTCCGAACATGTCGTCTGCAGTCTCGAGCCCGGTGCAGACTCTGACCATCTCAATGATCTCGTCTTCGCTTATATCCGGGTTCTCACGGAATGCTTTTTCGAGATCGCAGAAATACAGCAGTCCTACATTCTTGACTGCGCCATACAGCGAGATGCCTTCACCGGTCATTGCAGCGCTCATTGTGAGCACCGCGTGGCTCTGGGCAGTATTTGCATAACGCTTCGAGACTACCTTTATGTTTTTCGGTACGCTGACTGCTGTGATAAGCATGTCCCCGTTTGCTTCCGCAGATTCCATATATGAATAGGCCGATATGCTTTCCGGTCCGTCTGCCTTGAGTACTTCCAGCTCCGCATGTACCGCAAAGAGCACCGGAAGCAGATACGAGTCGTCTCTAAGGGCGGCGATGTTGCCGCCTATGGTCGCCATGTTGCGTTTGGTGCGCGAAGCCATGAAAAGCGCTGCTTCCTTCAGATATGCCGGTGTCTTCTGAGACTCGACTATCTGCTGGAAGGTGCACATCGCTCCGATGCGGACCATATCACCGGCATCTTCGATCTCATTGAGACCGGCGCATTTCTTGAGTGAGATCAGCGTGTCAGCAGCTGCTGCGGCATCAGAACCGAGGCGGTTGACTTCGGTCCCGCCCGCTATGAAGACTGCCGACGCATTCTTTGCGCCGATCGCCTCTTCTGGGCTTTTTGCCATTAACAGTTGAGTTGCCATATTTATCTCCTTTAGTTCATACCCTATTTGAAAGGCATTGGTTCAGGATATTCCGTGATGCCCTGCGAATTAACAAGTTCGGCCTCTTCGAATTTACCGAGATGCCTCAGCATGGTCTTCTTGACTGCGCGGAAGATGTTCTCATATCCGGTGCATCTGCAGAGATGTCCCGAGAGAGCCTTCCTGAGTTCGTCATCGGTATACTCTTTTCCGGAATTTACTATCTCCCAGCTTGTCATGATGAAGCCCGGGGTGCAGAATCCGCACTGTATGGCTCCCTCATCGACGAATGCCTGCTGGATATCCGAAAGCTCTCCTCCCGGGCCTGTGAGTCCTTCAAGAGTCCAGATCTCCTTGCCCTCTGCCCATACGGCGAGATAGATGCATGAGTTGAATCCTTCTCCGTTGATGATCACGGTGCAGGCACCGCACTCACCTACTTCACAGCCTTTTTTTACTGATGTCAGGTGAAGGTCATTGCGCAGCATGTCCGTGAGCGACGAACGTACATCAACGACCTGTTCTATTTCCTTGCCGTTGACGGTGCAGTGGACCACTTTATACTGTTTAGCCATTTACTTCACCTCCTGCCAGTGTTATGCACTCACGCAGAGCACGCTCTGCCATGACGACCGATATGTGCTGACGGAGAGCCTTGCCGGCACGCCAGCTGTCACGAGGATTGATGTCCTCGAGCACGGTCAGTGCAAATTTCTTTATATTATCGTCTGTTATTTCTTTTCCGTTGATAAATGCCTCTGCGCTAGGAGCACGTACCGGTATAGGCGATGCTACGCCGTAGCCGATGCGGACTCTCTCAAATGTCTTCTTGTCCTCGCTGAGTCTTACATTGACCGAGCATCCCGTAGTAGCGATATCAAGCGCGTTTCTCATCGAGTACTTGATGTAGTGACCGTAGCATCTGTCGTATGACTCCTTCGGGATCAGGATCGCAGTCTGGATCTCGCCCGGCTTTATATCAACGACCTTTGCCTTGATATAAAAGTCCTTGATAGGTACGCGTCTGACTCCATCCGGACCTGTAAGCTCCATTATGGCCTCCCAGGCTGTAAGAGTAGATGCGGAATCCGCCGAAGTAACACCGTTGCAGGTATTGCCGCCGATGGTGCCGATCGCCCTGATCTGCGGGCCTCCTACCATGTCTACGGCCTCACCGAGCACGTTTATGTATTTCTGAATGATCGGGTCTTTTGTTATGTGTGAGAAGCTTGTGAGCGAACCGATGCGGATATTCTCCTCCTCGTCTATCGATACGCCTCTGAGCTCATCGAGCATGTAGATGCTGACGAATTCGCATCCTGCCCTTCTGCCCTCGCGTATCTGGACGAGTACGTCCGAACCGCCTGCCAGTATCTGTGCTTCAGGGTGCTCCTGCAGCAGCCTGACGGCATCCTGTACGCTTTCAGCTTCATACAGTGCTTTTATGTCGTACATACTACTTGCTCTCCTTTCCCTGTTCCTCTTTTCTCCATGGATCGTTTATGAGACCCGCATCCGAGAACTCGCGGAAGAGCGTATGCGGTGACAGAGGAAGCTCGTTGATATACAGGCCGGTCGCCTGACCGATAGCGTTTCTGATCGCAGGGGCTACCGGACATACCGGAGGTTCGCCGAGGCCCTTGGTCCCGTATGCGCTCGTCGGCTCATAGTTTTCTACAAAGTCTGCTACCAGTCTCGGGTGATCCATGAATGACGACATCTTGTAATCGAGCAGGTTGTTGTTCAGCGGTCTGCCGGTCTTTGCATCCCACATGAGCTTTTCAGAGAGAGCATATCCTATGCCCATGCTCTGGCCTCCGTGTACCTGCCCTGCTGCGAGCAGCGGGTTGATCACCTGTCCGCAGTCGTGCACGTTCACTATGTTGAGCAGCCTTACGCGGCACATAGGTATGTCGACTTCCACCTCCGCGAAGCAGACTCCGAATGAGTAAGCATTCGACTTGATCTGGTATGTGGACTCGGCAGTAAGATGCTGAGAGCCTTCGGTGGTGTACAGCTTCGAAAGAGCAAGCTCTCCTATGGTCATGAGCTCGCGTCCGTCCGTAGTCCTTATTATCTTGCCGTCGACGAGGTCCAGGTTGTAGACAGGCATGCGGGTGAACTGATGAGCAGCCTCAAGTATTTTCTCCTTGAGGAGCAGAGCGGTCTGCCTGACCGAGAAGCCCAGAGTGTAGGTTCCTCTTGATGCATAAACACCCGTGCCGAACGGTGTAACGTCAGTATCCTGGCAGGATACAGGATGCACCATGCTCAGCGGTATGCCGACTGTATCGGCTATCATCTGTGCAGCGACAGTGTCGGCACCCTGACCTATCTCTGTCTCACCCAACTGGAACTGTACTGATCCGTCCTGGTTCATGACAATACGGCAGGATGATGTCTCGAGAGCGATCGGGTATACAGCAGTGTTGTACCAGAAAGTCGATGCTGCAATGCCGCGTCTTATGTCGCCGGTCTGATTTTTGTATTTCTCGCGCTTTTCGTAGTAGCCGATTATTTCAGCTCCTTTGTCGAAGCACTGGTTGAATGTATCCGCATACAGCTCGTTCTGTGAGAATGCATGATAGTATCCTACAGGCATCAGATTCTGCCGGCGGAACTTCATCGGATCCATTCCGATCGCCCTTGCGCAGTCCTCTGCGTGGCACTCGAATGCGTAGCTCGCCTGAGGCATGCCGTATCCTCTCATAGCTCCCGCAACGGAACGGTTCGTATATACAGTCCATGTCTCGCCGTCGATGTTATCGCAAGGATAAAGCTGCGGGAAGGCGTTGAGTCCCTTGGCGGCAATAGCATGACCGTGTGAGCTGTATGCTCCGTTGTTGCACCATGCCTTGAAGGTACGGGCAGCAAATGTGCCGTCAGGACGCATCCACGATGTTATGTGATACTTGATGGCATGCCTTATGCGGTTGCAGATGAATGTCTCTTCGCGAGGCACATCAAGCTTTACGAGGCGTCCGCCCAGCTGCATGCTTATCCATGCGCACAGCGGCTCATACAGGACGTCCTGTTTGTTTCCGAATCCGCCTCCTACGTAAGGCTTTATGACCCTGAACCTGCCCCAGTCCATTCCGGTCGCCTGACCGATGACACGGCGCGCAATGTGAGGGATCTGAGTGGACGATACGATGACCGTTCTGTCGCCCTCGCCATATGCATAGCATATAAAGTTCTCAATGTGGCAGTGCTGTACAGGCTGAGTCTCGTACCAGCCTTCACACTTTATGAGTCCCGGTTCCTTGATTGCCTCCTCTACGTTTCCCATATGGATCTCGGTATGAGCGAGAACGTTGTTAGGGAACTTCTCGTGGAGAAGCGGAGCCCCTTCCTCCATGGCTTCCTGCGCATCGAGCACGAATGGGAGTTCTTCATATTCCACGCTCTTTTCAAGCACACTGAGCGCCTGCGAGGCGGCTACCTCATCTTCTGCCACGACTGCGCCGATATCATCTCCGTAGAACAGCGGATGATCCGTCATTATGAGACGGTCGGCTATGTCCTGGTGATGCGGGTCTGTAGACCATGGATGGCCTGCCGTAGGGAAATAGTGCTTTTCTTTAAGGTCGAAGCATGTGAAGATGCGGACCACGCCGGGTATCTTCTCGGCCTCGCTCGTGTCAATGGACTTGACGATACCGTTGGCTACGGTTGAATGAAGAACTCTGATGACAAGTGCGCCTTTATCACACAGGTCATCTGTATACTTTATCCGTCCCATCGCTTTATCATGAGCGTCGAGCCTGGTTACCGCCTGTCCTATGTATTTGTTGGACATGCTCTGCCCTCCTTTCTGAGAATAGTGCTTACTCTCTGTTGATCTTTATCATTACCTTCGTTACAAAGTTATTTTTGTCTGCTTCAATGAACTGATCGATTATGTCGATACAGATCTCAGTATTGCTGAGGCTGCAGTCATCGTCGAGTATTCCTTCTGCTGCAGCGCGCATCCTCAGGAACGTCTCCCGGATCTTATCATGCGGTCCCTTATGATAGCCGACCAGGTATTCATCAGGACCAAGAACGCGTATACGGTCGCTGTACCTGTCGAAATTAGCGGTCTCCTCACCGGGGATCATCACCGCAAACGCCGTTTTGTCCTCTGTATAGAAGACTATCGTCGGATACAGGTAGAACTGTTCGTTTACAAAGATCTCCTCTATGCCTCCGATCTCTATGTAATAAATGTCTTCTTCAGAGCAAACAAAAACCTGATCGAACGCAGCGTATTTCATCTCCCGGTTTACCATCGCGAATCTGTCGTTCATCACCGACTCCATCTTGAGCAGTTTCTCGTAATCCGCGCGGATCATCTTCATGCGTTTTCTCAGGTATTTTTCAGTTTTATCCGGATTGCGCCCCGGCATGAAACAGCCGATGTCCTCGAGCGAGCAGTCGAGCTGCCTGAGGAAACGGATCATGCCAAGCGGATAAATCTGGTCATATTTATAAGAGCGCCAGTTATTATGCGGATTTCTGATCTCCGGCACCAGCAGTCCCTCTTTGTCATAGTGTCTGAGGAGCTGTACATTTATGTCGAACATCCTGGCAAGCTCGCCTATTTTCCATGTCCGGTCATAGTAGTTTTTCATCAGTCTACCCCGTATAAAAAAACACCATATCATAGTTTTCCAATTCAATTATAAGTGCTTGATTGTACCAAGACAAGAACATATAGCCAAAAACCTAAAATAATTTTGGGTTTGTGATTTTTATGCCAAAATAGACGCTCCCTGCTCCCGTTTCGGACACAAAAAAACCGGCAGTATTTTGCTGCCGGTCGTGGGTTTTATGCTGCAGTTTCCCGCTTGCTATTTTTCTTCATTCTGATTATGCAGGAGTGCCGGATCGAAGTCGATGCCGTCAAGTCCATGCTCTACAAATGCTTCATACTTTGCAGGATCTTTCGGAAGCAGGAGCTCCATTATGAGTCCTACCACGAATACACCGGCTACCATGTTGCCCGCGAAGATCTCTCCGAAGATCGCCGGCAGATAGTCAAAGAATCCTTCCACCTGAGTAACACCTACTCCAAGGCATAATGAAGTCGCAGCTATCAGAGTGTTGCGGTTGTCAAGTCCTGCATCTATCATCATCTTTACGCCTGCCATCATGATGGAACCGAACATGATGACCGTGCATCCGCCAAGTACGCAGTCAGGCAGTGTTGTAAAGAATGCTCCGATAGGAGGGAACAGTCCGCCGAGTATCATGGCCAGCGCTCCAAACATGATGCAGAAGCGGTTGACTACATGAGTCATGGCGATGAGTCCTACGTTCTGGCTGAAAGATGTAATAGGAGAAACTCCGAATACTCCGCCGGAGATGGCTGACATGAATCCGTCGCAGCACAGAGATCCGGAAACTTCCTTCTCTGTGATATCCCGGCCAAGACCTCCGGTACATGCAGCTGTCGTGTCTCCGATGGTCTCTACTGCAGATACCATGAATACCAGGCAGAACGAGATTATCGCGCCGGCCTGGAATTTAGGTTTGAAGGCGAAGAGTTCAGGGATCGAGAACACGCCCATTTCCCTGATTGTGTCGCCCATCGCGCCGAAGTCTACCATCCCGAAGAATATCGAAATGATATATCCGAATATCAGGCCAAAGAGGACATACATCTGCTTTGCGACACCCTTCATCTTGATATGGAACACCAGAGCTGCAATAAGTGTGAGCGTGGCGACCAGGAGATTCTGCCATGCGCCTACAGGATACTTTCCGGACGATGCATAAGACGATACACCAACATTAAGGATGCTGAGTCCGATCGCAACTACAACGCATGACGAAAGCAGCGGCGAGATGATCTTTCTCCAGTATTTTGCTGTAAGGCCGAGTATGCCTTCGAAAACACCTCCGACTATGATGGCTCCCACCATTATGCCATAATCCTTTGAAGCGGCCGACATTGCTGCTGCCAGGAAGGTGAATGAAAGGCCCATTACGATCGGCAGTCCCGATCCTACCCTCCAGACCGGATATAGCTGCACCATGGTGCCGATACCCGCTATAAGCATACAGTTCTGGATGAGTCTCGCAGTCTCTACTGCGCTGAACGGCTGTCCGTCATATACCGCAACAGAAGCTATAATAATGAGCGGCGCCACGTTTGCCACGAACATAGCCAGCACGTGCTGAAGCCCGAATGGGATCGCCCGGCTTACAGGCACTCTGCCTTCCAGACGATAAACGTTTTGGACACTTACACTTGTGTCTTTTACCTTTTTCTCTTTTTTCATGATACCTCCTTCCCCATTCTTTATAATGCTTCATATACTAATATGGTTTTATTATAGTCTCGTTGACCGATAAATTCCATAACTGTAAAATATATATATGGAATTATGGAACTTCAGAGGAAAACAAGGCAATATTACTGAGGCACTGCAGATCAGGCTGCCTGAGCATGCGGTCATAAGCGTAGTCGGCGCAGGCGGCAAGACCTCGCTCATATTCGCATGGGCACGGGAGCTGGCTGATGCAGGCAAAAGTGTTGTCATAACCACCACGACTCATATGTACCGCCCTGAACGAATGGAAGAAGGCAATATAAGGATAGTGGTGTCGGACGATCCGGAAAGGCCTGATAAGGTAACAGCACCGCCCGCGGAGATACTGGAAGGTCTGCGGGAGAAGGCAGATGTCGTGCTGATAGAGGCTGACGGATCTCGCCGTATGCCTCTCAAGTGGCCTGCAGACAGGGAACCTGTAATACCGGACTATACGGATATAACTGTATGCGTAGCCGGGTTGTCTGCTCTCGGCGGCAAAACAGCAGATGTCGTTTACAACGCTGCCGGCCTGCCTGAGCGTTTTCAGCGCGATACGGTAGATATGAACCTTATGCATGCTGTCATATCTTCACGCGACGGCGGTCAGAAAGGAGTCCGCGGAGATTTCCGCGTGTTCATGAACCAGGTCGATGATGATATAGACAGGCTTGCCGCTGCTTACAGGCTTCAGCAGATATTTGCTGTAATGGGAATACAGAGCGCATGGGGATCACTGAAGCCGGATGAGCCGAAGATAGCAATTATCCTTGAAGCCGCCGGCGACAGCAAACGGTTCGGAAGCAACAAGCTGCTTCACATCATGGATGACGGGCGTCCGATGATCGCTTCGATACTTGACGCGGTCCGCCCTCTTGAAGCATATAAAAAGATCCTCGTCACACAGTATGACGAGGTCGCTGCAATGGCAGCAGATATGGAAGTTGTTATGAATGACAGACCTGATCTCGGCATATCGCGCAGCATGCAGCTTGGTCTGAAAGCCGGCGGAGACGCTGACGCGTTCATGTTCTGCGTATGCGATCAGCCGGGCCTTACAGCATCGACGATCGAAAGACTGATCGGAGAATATAAAAAAGGAACTGCCGGCATCGTTTCCCTTGCGTGGCAGGGAAAGATGTGCAATCCCAAGATATTTTCATCGCGTTATAAAGAAGAACTTATGTGTCTGTCAGGTGATACAGGCGGACGCCAGATCCTCGCCTCTCATAAAGATGCCATCCTTCTTGTCGAAGCTGAAAGCGAAGATGAGGTGAAAGACATCGACAGACTGTGACCGGATGAAAGTCAGACCACTTCCAGGAGGACCTCAATGGCGCCTCCGCATATCATACCGGATTCAGCTACATCCTTTCCGGTCATATCCACATGCATTATCACGGGCTTAAGGGTACCGTGATTTTCTTTTTCTCCAAGATTCCGGATCACTTCAGAAGCATAGAGCATGACAGTCGCTTCGGCGCATCCTCCTCCGATAGTACCGGTTATGGTCCCGTCACCTCCGACCAGCATCCGTGTACCTGCGGCTCTCGGTGACGATCCCTGCTTCGAGATGATCGTAGCAAGCACGGCAGGCCCTCTTTCATCAGAAAGGAGGACCTTCATAATATCCGCCGGGATCCCGTCGCTCTTTCTTGTTTTGTTTTTCACCTCTATTATCTCGGCAAGGATCGCGACCGCTATTTCTTCAGGCGTCTCGGCGCCGATGTCGAGGCCTATAGGAGTATGCACGGAATCGATCACATCACGCGAGATGCCGTTGTCCGCAAGCATCTGCTTCACCAATCCCACTTTCCGCCGGCTGCCTATCATGCCGACATATGCGTGCGGCTTGTTTACGATACTCAGCAGGCATTCAGAATCCGACATGTGGCCTCTGGTCACGATGATAAAGAATGTATCCGGATCGCCCGGAATGCCCGCCAGTGCCTCACCGAAGCTTCTGCATATGCCCTCATCTGCGCCGTGATCCAGCGCATTCTGCACAAACTGTTCCCTGTCATCAATGGCTGTCACGCGGAACCCGAGCATCTTCGCTATTTCAATTACAGGCATTGAAACATGGCCTGCTCCGCAGATGACCATCTTCTTCTCGTTGCCGAGAAGTTCTGCGAAGACTCTCTGCCCGTCAATCAAAGTCAGGCTGCCGTCTTTTGCAGAAAGCGCTTCAGCTGCATGCAGCGAAAAGAAGCCGGCATCATTACTCATCCAGGCAGGCTCTCCCGCGGATACTATCATTTTTTCTCCGGCATGATCTCCCTCACAGACTGTGAACAGGCGGTTCTCAAGGTTTATATTCAGTTCACTGATGACATCATAGAAATTCACTATATTCCCACCTTTACATATGTTTTCTTTTGTTATAAAAATGCCGTTTTTTACTAAAAAAGCAATACATGTTCTTCTTCTATCCTCAGATAATCCGGAAGACCGCATTTTTCTATGACACGCTGCTCTTCCTCCTGTACGAACCAGCATACCGGATTATCCTCATCGAGGGTGCGGATATAATAGTTCTTTTCGAATGGCAGATCATCTACTCTTAACAGATCGAATTTAATACAGTTTTCCTGCCTTTCACCCCATACCGGGCTGAAGTTATGAGCCCTGTAGCCAGCACACGTGATGTCCTCAGGGATCTCCCTGTCCAGTTTAAGAGTGACTCCCCAGTCAGTCGCTTCAACTTCATGATCGTTTAAGGTCCTTGCAGCAGAGAAGTTTTTGCATCCGGTAAGCCTTGCAGCAACAGCGCTTCCCGGCTCTCTGAAAACGCTCTTTGTTTCTCCATGCCTTATGATATGACCTTCGCTTACTATGAAAAGCTCTTCACTGAATCTGTAAAGCTCATCCCTGCTGTGCGACACCATAACGACCTGCCCTTTGTAATCTTCGAGCATCTCGAGCATCTCAACCTGCATGCGGTCACGGAGATAGCTGTCAAGAGCCGAGAAAGGTTCGTCGAGAAGGATCAGGGAAGGTTCTGTCACCATTATCCGCGCAAGGGCCACCCTCTGCTGCTGTCCTCCCGAAAGTTCTCCCGGAAGCTTATCCTCATAGCCATCCATGCGGAACCTTCTGAGCATGTCCGCAACCTTGTTCCTGTTTTCTTCCGTCTGCTTTCCGAGTCCCGCCATTACATTCTTCATGACAGTCATTGTCGGGAAGAGCGCGTAATTCTGGAACATGTATCCCACATTCCTCCTCTGAGGCTTCAGATCTGTCCTATCCGATGAATCGTACAGCACCCTTCCTTCAACCTCGATATGACCCGAATCGACCGGTTCGATACCGGCTATGCTCTTAAGAGTCATGCTCTTACCGCTTCCGGATTCACCTAGTATGCCTATTCTGGCGGCATCGCTGTCTATCAGCACATTCAGATCGAATCCACCTATTTTTCTGTGGATGTCCGCGTATAGTCTCTTCATTCCGCGCACCTACCACTTTCTGACGTTCTTCATGTGCTTACCGGTGATCATATTGATCAGAAAGATCGCAAAGAAAGCGATGATAAGCACTATGACTACCCAGAACCCCGCAGTGACATAGTCTCCATCCTGAATGACCATGGCTATGCGCTGCGAGACAGTGCCTGTCTTTCCCGGTATGTTGCCTGCAAGCATGGATGTAGCTCCATACTCACCCATCGCACGGGCAAATGTCAGTATAGTTCCGCTCGCGATACCAGGCCCGGCGGTAGGTACAACTATCCGCCAGAATATCGCAGGCTCTGACATTCCCAGTGTGCGCCCCGCGTATACCAGGTTGACATCTATCTGTTCGAATGCCGCTCTCGCATTCCTGTACATAAGCGGAAATGCAATTACAGTAGCTGCAAGTATGCAGCCCAGCCAGGTATGGACGACCTGTATATTGAAAGTGTCATTAAGAAATATACCGAACGGTCTTCTGCGGCTGAAGATAAGCAGCAAAAAGAACCCCGCTACGGTCGGAGGAAGCACCATAGGCAAAGTCAGTATCCCGTCAAGGATCGACTTGGCCCGGTAATCTTTCTTTATGACCTTGCGGGCAGCCCAAAGGCCGAGGAAGAACGATATGACAGTCGCCACTACCCCGGTCTTCAGGGATATCCAAAGCGGACTCCAGTCCAGTGATTTTGCTAACTCAATAAAGCCGTTCACTTACCCTTTTGTTATTCTACGTCTGTATCAAATCCGTATTGCTGATAAAGCGCCTTTGCGTCATCGTTAGTTATGAATGCAATGAAGTCGGCTGCTGCTGCAGACTCAGCATCATCTGCATCCGGATTCGTGATCTGCGCCACAGGATAGATGATGTTGCCCGTGACATCATAACCAACAGTCTCAAGGATCTTTATGCTGTCTTCGTGTCCGACAGTGTCTGAAAGATATGTGGTTCCGACTTCGCACGATGCCTCCTCAACTGCGGCAAGCACCTTGCTTACATTGCCCTGCTCGCTGATCTCGACTCCGCCGAGCTGCTCGGAAACTTCCTGTGTTGTTATTGCTGCAGGATCTTCAGCCTCCTTGAGAAGTCCGAGATTTATCATCGCCTGTCTTGTGTACTTTCCTACAGGAACGCTTCCGTCAGCAAGAGCGATGCTCTTTGCCTTCGCTATGTCAGCAAGACCGGTCACTTCTGTAGCACTGTCAGGCTGTGTGACTACCACAAGCTGGTTGTTTACAACATTGGTCCTTGTGCCTTCGACTACCATGCCTGCACCTTCAAGCTCATCCATCTGCTTCTGCGCTGCACTGAAGAACACATCGCAAGGAGCGCCCTCCTGGATCTGTGTGAGAAGAGTTCCGGAGCTGTCAGCATTGACCACGATGTCCACATCCGGATTGGCTTCTTCATAAGATGCCTCAAAAGCCGCCATTACAGCGCTGAGAGATGCTGCTGCAAACACGTTGACCGAAGTTTTTTCTGCAGGTGCTGATTCTTCGCTGCTGCTGCTTCCGCCGCTGCACGCTGCGAGTGAAAACAGCATCGCAAAAGCAACGGCAAGCGCAAGTAATTTCTTTTTCATACTTACCTTCCTTTGATTATTGCCGCCTTTACGGCAATCATTTGAACCATTTTGCTTATGCTAAAATCCAGCGCGCTTTTTTGACAGTAACACCGTATATTATTTACCGAAACCGCAGTTCGGGAAAGTGCAGATCTCACAGTTGAGGCAGAGACCGCCCTCTCCCAGTCTGTCGAAGTCAGTTTTTTCAAGTATTTCTCCTGTCATGATCCTCGGCAGCACGATGTCGAATATCGTTCTGCGGGCATACATGACACAGCCCGGAAGTCCCATGACAGGTATATTGTTTTTGCCGTAATATGCAAGCATGAACATCGCGCCCGGAAGCACCGGAGCTCCGTAAGTCACCGCGCTTCCGCACACATTCCTTATGGCCAGAGGAGTCCTGTCATCAGGGTCAACGCTCATGCCGCCGGTGCAGACCACCATGTCACAGCCTTCTTCGATGAACGCCCTGATGCACTTTTCTATGTTTTCGCTTTTGTCATCAGATACTCTGATGCCTTTTACTTCAGCGCCGTACTCCTCGAGCTTGGTTTTTACAACAGGTGTGAACTCATCTTTTATACGTCCGTAAAAGACCTCGTTGCCTGTGCTTACTATACCGGCCCGGCGGAAAATGTAAGGCTCGACCCTCAGTATCGGCTTATCGCCGGCAGCAAGCTTTACTCTCTCCATCTTTTCCCTCTCTATCACGAGCGGGATTATGCGGGTACCTGCAAGCTTGTCGCCTTTTTTAACCGGGAAATCGCCGTGGCGTGTGGCTATCATCATCTGTCCGAATGAATTTACAGCCATGAGCTTTTCCCTGTCGATCCTTAACACCCCATCGCATTCGGCAGCAAGTTCTATCTTGCCCTCCTTGACCTGGCCCCGGCTGATGTTTTCGCCCTTGCTGATGGCGCATAACACTTCGGCGGCATCGTTCTCATGCATCATGGTCTCGTCATTTTCCCAGATGTAGATATGGTCTTTGCCGACGGAAAGGAGAACGGGTATATCCTCTTCCTTTATGATATGTCCCTTGCGGAACACGGCATCCTTAGTGACGCCCTTTATGATCTGTGTGATGTCGTGACAGATGACCTGTCCTACGGCATCTTCCGTTTTCATCAATCTCATTTCAGTCCCCGATCATGATTTAGTGCTTTAACGGCAAACCTTAAAACCGTTGCATAATTATAGGCGCAAAATAATCGAAAAATCAATAAAAACAGCCCATTTCAGGGCTGTTTTTTGTGTTTTAAAACTAAAACCATTTTAGTTTATCTGGTCATTGCAGATGCGCACAGCAGAGGTACAGCAGTCTTCATATAGTCAGGATCGATGCAGAATCCCGGGTCATGCCAGGGCGCGCATCTCTTTCCCGGAGTGCCGCTCCCCACCCAGTAGAAAAACGAAGGGATCTCCTCACCGAATACAGCAAAGTCCTCCGACGCAAGGCAAGGCCTGCTGTCTGTAACATGCTCAGCGCCAACTGCCGATTCCGCGGCACGAAGCGCGATCTCATACATGTCATCATGGTTGACCAGAGCAGGCACTGCATGTGTGCTTTTCAGTTCGCAGCCGCATTCATATGCTTCTGCGATGCTTTCGGCAAGGCGAACAAGCCTGTCCTGCATATGCAGATGTGTTTTATGGTCATACGATCTGAAGTATCCGGTTATCACCGCATCCTTTGGCACCGGAATATCAGGCTCTCCGGCTTTTATGCTGTTTACAGTGCATATGACCGGCTCAAACGGATCGACGTTTTTGCTCGTGATGGTCTGCAGTCCCGAAACAAATGCTGCAGCAGCGACTATAGGATCAACACATTTGTGAGGCAGCGAGCCGTGGCCCGGGACGCCTGTGTATGTGACACTGTATATATTCTTTTCCGACATGAGGGGACCTCTGTGAACAACGACGTCTCCGCAGTCGACTTCAGGCCTGTTGTGTATGCCGAACATCCTGACCGGCTTCTGCGGCACCTTGTCCAGGAGTCCGTGGTCAAGCATGGCCTTTGCGCCGCGTGTTCCCTCCTCTGCAGGCTGGAACACAAACAGCACATTGTAAGGAAGCTCCTCTTTCACTGAGCAGAGATAATGCATTGCGCCAAGCAGCGTCGAAGCATGTGCGTCGTGGCCGCAAAGGTGCTTCGCGCCCTGCTCTGTCAGCAAGGCGTCAATGTCAGCCCTTAAGGCGACTGTCTCTTCCCGGCCGGCATCGAGATGGTATACTGCACCGGTCTCCATTCCGATATCTATGAGTTTTACCGGATAGTCCTCGCAGGCTTTCTTTATATACGCTGTTGTTTCATATTCCTTAAAGGCGGTCTCAGGCATATTGTGCAATTGAGCCCAGTGCTTTTCTGCTGTTAATATCGCTTCTTTCTGTTCCATTTCTTTAAAAGTCATCAACGAAACGGCCGCGCAGCCGGAGCATGATATGCCCGGAGTTGCGGCCTTCGTAATTACATATGATCAAAAACAATAATGTGTTGCGGCATTACTTGATGAATCCTGATCCTTTCGCGGATACCTGATAGAGACCTCTCGGCGTGATGCGAAGCTCAGGTATTACGGTGAGTGCCATGAACGAAAGAGTAATGAACGGGTCGAAGTCCGTTGATACTCCCATTGCGTATGCCTTCTCCTTCATCACCCTGAGTTTTTCATTCACTTCCGCGAAATGGACATCTGTCATAAGGCCCATGATAGGAAGCGGCAGAGTCTCAAAGACCTTTCCGTTCTCAACAACGGTATATCCGCCCTGGACGCGTGCTATCTCGTTAACGGCAATTGCGATATCTTCGTCATTATCGCCTATTACGATTATGTTGTGCGAGTCATGTGATACCGATGAAGCAATGGCGCCTCCCCTGATACCGTATCCCTTTGTGACTGCAACGCCTATCTTGCCGCTGTTCTGATGTCTTTCAACAGCAGCGATCTTAAGGAAGCCGTCGTGAGGTACAAAGTTATCAGTTTTAGGGAAGTGAGCAACGATATCGCTTGTTACGATCTGCTTAGGCTCCATGCCGATCACATGAGTGGTCTTGCCTCTGATCGGAAGAGCAAAATCACTTGCATGTACCTTGCTGATATTCACCGTATGTTTGAGATGCGGAGGACACTTCTTTACTTTTACAGGAGCGTCCCTGTCTATACGTTTGCCCTTGAAGTAGACATCAAGCACGTTGAAGTCTTTCATGTTGTCGAAAATGACGAAATCCGCCTGATATCCCGGAGCAATGGCGCCCATATGCTTGAGGCCATAGCACTTTGCAGTGTTTATAGTAGCCATCTTGATCGCCTTGAACGGATCAAGCCCCAGCTGTACGGCTCTCCTTACGTTATATACGATATGGCCTTCCCTCAGGATATCCTCGATGTGCTTGTCATCAGTGCAGAAACTGAAGTGCTCTGTGTCTATGCCCGTTCTTACTATGCCGCTGATGATGTCATCCACATTGTGGGCAGCGGAGCCCTCGCGGACATGTACATGAATGCCTCTTCTGGCCTCCTCGAGAGCATATTCAAACGACGATGCTTCATGGTCAGTATCTACGCCCGCGAGCTTGTATGCCGATAGCTGCCTGTTTGGCAGGAAAGGCGCATGTCCGTCGATCGTCTGATGATCGAAGAGTGCGAACTTTGCAAACATCCTAGGATCGCCGTTGATTACCGCGTCATCATCCATTACTTCGCCCAGTCCCAGTATGCGCTCGTTGCCTACGAACGGATACATGTCATTGGCAGCAAACATGCAGCCATTGTCATCGATGTTTGTTGCCGGTACGCATGAAGGCATCATAACAAATACATTGGCATTTGACTTTTCTGTCTGGTCGAGTATGTATTGTATGCCGTCAGCTCCGGATACATTGCATGCTTCATGAGGGTCTACAATGAATGTAGTAGTGCCGAAAGACGCCGCTGTTGCTACCAGCTCGGCCGGTGCAACCATTGTCGACTCAAGATGCAGGTGGGCATCGATAAATCCAGGAGCAATAAATGCACCGTTGAGATCTATCTCCTTCTTTCCCTGTATCGATCTAGAAACGCCGATGATTATACCGTCCTTTACGCCGATATTTCCTACAACGACTTCTCCTGTAAATACGTCAACTATATTGCAGTTTTTAAAGATAAGATCAGCCTTTACCTTGCCCAGCGCAGCCGGCGCCAGTTTTTTATATGTTTCGTACTTCAAAGTCTCCCTCCTTTCTGTGTATGCAACGAAAGGCGCAGATCGCGCCTTTCGTGTGTTTTTAAACAGCAGTTTACTATCGGTCTTCTCTGAAGTACGGCAGTCCGAGAGCTTCAGGAGGCTGATTCTCATGCTTGTTCTTGATGCTGATAGCGATCAGAACGATGATGGTTACTATATACGGGAACATCTTGTAGATCTCCTTAACGGCAAAGTTGGTGCCGGTCGGGATGTACAGATAGAGTATATAGAGTCCGCCGAAGAGCATCGATTCCCAGATAGCCCAGTTAGGACGCCAGATCGAGAAGATTACCAGTGCGATGGCGAGCCATCCTCTGTCACCGAATGCGTCGTTCGACCATACTCCGCTCGCGTAGTCAAGTACGTAGTAGAGTCCGCCGATCCCGGCGATCATGCACCCGATGCAGATCGAGAAGTATTTGTATCTGTTGATATTTATACCTGCGGCATCTGCTGTAGCAGGGTTCTCGCCTACGGCTCTGAGTTCGAGTCCGGTGCGTGTCCTCTTCAGAACGTAATGTGTGATGATCGCGATTGCGATGGCCACATATGTCATGAAGCTGTATGACAGAAGCAGCTTGCCTACCACGCCTGCCTTGCTTGCAAACGGGATAGTTGCCTTGAATGCCTTACTCGTAGCGGAAAGTGCGATCGAAGGAACTTCAGCTCCTGTCAGCTTGATTATGGATCCGCCGAAGAAGTTACCGAAACCTACGCCGAATGTTGTCATCGCGAGACCTGTAACGTTCTGGTTAGCTCTCAGTGTTACTGTGAGGAAACAGAATATAAGTCCCATCATCAGCGATCCTAGCATACAGCATATTATTGGTATCAGCAGACCGATCACCGGGCTGAACGCTGCGCCGGAGTTCTCATACATGAACGATCCGATAACTCCGCATATCGCTCCTACGTACATGACGCCCGGGATACCGAGGTTAAGGCTGCCGGATTTCTCATTGAGTGTTTCGCCTACGCATCCGAGCAGAAGCGGGATGCTCTGTACGATCGCTCTCGGAATGAATGTTACCAGACTAAACATCAGCTCCCTCCTTTCTGTGCGACTTACGGAAGTGTATCTGATAGTTGATGAAGAATTCACTTCCGATTACGAAGAAGAGGATTATTCCTGTAAGTATGTCGCCGAACGACTTGTTGAGTCCGAATGTAGTGGATATCTCGCCCGCGCCGCGGCTCATGAATACGAGCAGCAGTCCGGAGAGCACCATTCCGATAGGGTTGAAGTGCGCGAGCCATGCTACCATGACTCCGAGGAATCCTCTGCCTGACTCAATGGTGGTCGTCATTGTGTGGTCGGTACCGGCTACAAGCAGCCAGCCGACGAATCCGCAGATCAGACCTGTAAGTATGAGCGTACGGACGATTACCTTTCCTACGTTGATGCCAACGTATTTAGCGGTGTTCTGGCTCTCACCCACAACGCTGAGCTCATATCCGTGCTTGGTATATCTCAGGTAAATGTACATGAATATCGTAACGATTATCGCTGAGATGACCACCAGCAGATACTGCTTGCCCGCAATCACAGGCAGCCAGCCTGCTTCAGTGTTAGGATTGATGATACCGATCTTTCCGGATCCTTTAGGTGACTCCCAGATGATGATGTAGTAAGCCACCAGCTGCGTGGCGACGTAGTTCATCATAAGAGTGAACAGAGTCTCGTTTGTGTTCCATTTAGCCTTGCAGAACGCCGGAATGAATGCCCAGAGCGCGCCTGCGCAAAGAGCCGATACGAACGACACAAACATTATTGCGCCGCTTGGCATTTTGTCTGCAAGAGTTATCATGCAGGCTGCCGTAGCAAGGACGCCGGCCATCGTCTGGCCTCCTCCGCCGAGGTTCCAGAACTTCATCTTGAAGGACGGAGCGAGAGCTACGGATATCATGAGCAGGATGGACAGCTCTTTGAGGAGAGCCCATATTTTACGCTCTGTACCGAACGAGCCTTCCCACATCGAAGCGTATACTGCGATCGGATTAAGATGTGTCGTTATGGTAGTAACGATGGCGCATACGATGAGCGCTATCACTATACTGCCGAGTCTGATCGCCCACTCTTGTTTTTTAGAGATCATCTTTCTCTTAGTGATGTGGATCAATGGTTCTTTTTTCTGCTTATCCAACTGCATCACCTCCGACCTTTGTCATGAGCAGTCCGACTGA
>CACZAM010000033.1 GCA_902779185.1 uncultured Eubacteriales bacterium | reverse complement strand
GGCTTTTCGCCTGTTCTTTGATCGTTATTTTATCTGACCCCCACTTGCGGAAGACCCCCATTTAACGGCTGACCCCCATAAAAGTTATAGAGCCATTTTTTTCTGACGGGTCTTAATAGTTTCTTTTGAAGCCGACGGATATCGCTTTCACCGGGCATGCCGCTGCGCACTTGCCGCATCGTATGCACTCCGCCGAATTCGGCTTTGCCACCGGGTCGATGTCCATCGGGCATATGTCGCGGCACTTGCTGCACGACACACAGCCTTCGCGGTCAACATGAACGCGGTAAAAGCTCACATTGTTGAGCAGTCCATAGATAGCGCCGAGCGGGCACATTACCTTGCAGAAGAAGCGGCAGCACACTATGCAGCCGATTATGGTAACGACCAGGATCGCCGCCTTGAGGACGAACAGTCCGCCGAGCTGCGCTCTGAGTTCCGGGTGGGTCAGCAGCATCGGTATGCCGCCCTCGAACGTCCCTGCCGGGCAGATGTATTCACAGAATGCAGGAGTGCCAATGCCGAAATTGTCCGTTAACAGCGCCGGCATCAATATGACGAACACCGCAAGTATTACATACTTTATGTATGTCAGGGGTTTATATATCCTCTTCTTCGGTGACGGGACCTTATGGAGAAGCTCCTGGATAAGGCCGAACGGGCAGATGAATCCGCATATTGCCCGCCCGAAAACCACTCCGAGAGCAAGCACGAATCCCAGCGCGTAAAATCCCACGATGAATTTTGGCGATCCTCCGACAGCCTGCATCGCTCCGATCGGACATGACAGTCTTGCCGCCGGACACGAATAACAGTTGATGCCCGGATTGCAGAAATTCTTCCAGCTGCCCTTGTAAAGCCTGCCGGCCGGGATGTTTCCGATATAGCTGTTCGAAAACCCGAAGGCCGCTATCTGTATTAACTTTCGCCTTATATCCTGGCTGATCTCCATGCGCCTACCCCAGACCGATGCACTCGAGGCAGATATGTACCGCCTTGGTAAACACTATAAACACCTCTCCGCGCATGACGCCTGCTGTCACAAGCACCGCGGAGATCGCAAGAAGTATTATCGCGATAATGATTCTCGTTTTCAGCTCTCTGTTTTCTGACATACGCATTAAAGCCCTGCGAGGTAATCCTCCACAGCTTTTTTATATCCTTCCACATCTGCGCCGACGATAGGCTTGCAGACCAGATTGCCGGACTTATCCAGAATAAAAGTCGTCGGAACAGCTACAACGCCCTCGAATGCCTTTGCCACGGATTCGCTGGCGAGAATATTGGTATACTTTACTCCGGTCTCGCTGCATATCTCTCTGGCCAGATCAAGATTCTCAGCGTCGCCTCCCCAGAGGTCGACTGCCGCGCCGCCTTCAGAATCAGCGGCAGGCGTGTCTATCACTACGCCGATCACCTGCGCGTTGTCAGGCAGCTCTTCGGAAAGAACCGCAAGATCAGGCATCTCCGCCAAGCACGGTCCGCAGAATGTTGCCCAGACGTTGAGTATGGTGACATCCTTGTCCGAAAAGACCGCTTCAGTCACCTCATTGCCGTCCAGGTCTACAGATGTGAAGGACCCGAGCCCGGTGCCTTCCTCCATGTCTTCCACCGCGTAGCTGTCGTCGTCCCCTTCAGTATCCTCTCCTGCAGGCGCGTCGCCTGCGCATGCGGCAAGCACTATGCACATAAGGATCGTCATTATGAGTATAAAATACTTTTTCATGTCTGTTTATCTCCAGTCTTTGTGTATATACCATACATGTCGCAGCACTGAACTATAATGCTATGCTGATGACCGCCAGAGCGTAGAGCGCAATAATAGCCAGTGTTGACAGAATGTCCAGTATTCCCAGTATCTTTATCAGCTTGTCCTCTTTTGCCAGACTGCGTCCGATAAAGAAGAACACAAACCCCAGGAAAGCCAGTATAACGGTCACTCCCGATACACCACGGGCAAAGTCCGAGTGGAACGGGCCCAGGATCAATAAGTATGATATGACGACTGAAATGACCGGTATAAACTTTACTATCGATAAGATCGTTTTTTTGTCCATTGATTATCCTCCGTACTAATTAGCCGGCACGGTCAAGAAGTACCGACGCCTTGAACATGTCGCCGTCTATACTTATATCAAACTCTCCGCCCATAAGTCTTGTAAGATCCTTGGCTATCGCGAGCCCCAGCCCGGATCCTTCAGTGTTGCGCGAACTGTCGCCGCGGGTGAACCTCTCCATGAGTTCTTCAGGCGAAATATTGAGCTCAGCCTTGGAAATGTTCTTGATTTCAACAAGCAGCCTGCCCGGTGTTTCAGATGGTTCAGTCACATCTATGTATACACGGCTCCTGTCCAGGGCATACTTGCTTATATTGCTCAGCAGGTTCTCGAATACGCGGTAAAGAAGTTTGCCGTCCGCGCGCACAAGTGTATTTTCCGTCCTGATATTTTTCTTTATTTTGAGCTTTTTCTTTGCGAGCCGGTCACCCATCTCGGCGAGGGACTGATCGATCAGCGCCGCTATGTCGATGTCTTCTATCTCGCAAGGTATGTTGCCGCTCGATGCCTTTGCCGCCTCAAACAGCTCTTCGGTAAGAGTCCTGAGTCTCTCGGTCTTTTCTTTCACGACTGCGAGATGCGCCGGAGCATCCGGGCTGTCAAGTCCCTCCTTTTCAAGGATGTCCAGATAGCTGATCATTGAAGTCAGCGGAGTCTTGAGATCGTGCGAAACATTGCTTATAAGATCCGTTTTGAGACGCTGATTTTTTATCTCGTTCTGAACTGCCATATTGGTCGCCTCGGAAATGTGGTTTATATCCGAAGCAAGCTTATCGAGATCGGTCTTCGGACCGTTTTCATCTTCCTTCACACTGATTTTATGGGAAAGATTGCCTGATTTGACTTCTATGACACCTGCTCTGATCTCGGCAAGTTTGCCAACCTTACGCACTATAAGCACTATCGCCGCCGCCATCGAGATAAGAGCCCAGACAAGCAGCCAGCCATAATCATCTGACAAGATCATGAAAAATACCGGAAGGCCTATAAGCACGACAGCGATAAGAGAATATCTGGTCATCAGTTTGCGTGCCGCGCGGCGGTCACCATCATCCGGAACATTGAAGCTCCTTACGGCACTTCTGTTTTTCTGAGCTATGCCCTGGCCTGCCTTTGCGATGCCTTTGCCCGCTTTTGCTACGCCCCGGCCGGCAGCGGCAGCGCCGATCCCGAGCACCCCGAGGAACTTCCACGTAAGCGAGCGGTGGAGAAACTCGTGCGCTTTCAGCTTCTTGACCAGTGTTACAAGGCATATGACTGCAACGGTCAGGCATGTAGCTATTCCCGCAGTACAATACCAGAAAACAGTTGTATTTGAAATACCGTAGATATAACTGTCTGCTTCTACAGGCCTGAACACTCCCGACAGATCGAGCGGACCGACCTTATTATTACATGAGATTATCCTTGCTAAAGGGATCGCCGCACACACCGCGCCTGCCGCCGACGCGCAGCCGGCAGCGATATGGAGCTCGGTCCACAGCCTGTCAAACCAGTTAAGAGTTATATTTCCTTCTTCATCTCTGCTGAACCTGCCCGTCAGTACACACAGACCGATGACCGCAGCAATGGCGAGCAGTCCGCAGATAATGGTGATCGTCATATATCTGCTCGTAAAATCAGCCTGAGCATGTGTATTTGCGAATTCAGCGATCCAGCCCCACGAAGCCCTTTCCTCGAGTTCTTCTGACGGCCATTGAGAAGCATCGAGCAGGTTTGCGACTGCCGCTGTGACCACACACAGCAATGCCGTGATCGTTCCTGCTGATACCGCAAGCAGCCAGAGAAAAGCGTACAGTCCGCGGCTTGCCCTTTTGTTTTCAAAAATAGTATTTTCCATATCCGTCCTCTATTGCTTTTCAACTTTGTATCCGACGCCCCACACTACCTTGAGGTAACGCGGATCTTTCGGGTCGATCTCGATCTTTTCACGGATCCTGCGGATATGGACAGCAACAGTATTGTCAGCACTGTATGCATCCTCCTTCCATACTTTTTCGTAGATCTCTTCGATGCTGAAGACCCTTCCGGCATTTGATGCCAGAAGTTTCAGGATCCCGTACTCGAGCGGCGTGAGCGATACCTGCTCTCCGTCCACGGTCACTGTCCTTGCTTCATCATTTATCTCGAGTCCGCCGCAGCGGATCACCTTTGAGGCTGCAGCTCCGGCGGCACTGCCGAGCTGATTGTAACGCCTCAGCTGAGATCTGACCCTTGCAGTAAGTTCCAGAGGATTGAAAGGCTTGGTCATATAGTCATCGGCGCCGACGTTGAGGCCTGTGATCTTGTCATAGTCCTCAGATTTCGCCGAAAGCATGATGATAGGAATATTGTGTTCCTCTCTTATGCGCAGCGTGGTCTGTATGCCGTCAAGGCCGGGCATCATCACATCCATAATGATCAGACTTACAGGGGTATTGCGGATGAGATTGAGCGCTTCAATACCGTCGAGCGCAATAAGCGGCTCATAGCCTTCACTCTTCAGATAAAAAGCTATCGCCTCGGCAATCTCCCTGTCATCATCTACGATCAGTATGTTTGTTTTCATGACGCACTCCTTTCGCACCTCAAGTATATCCTAAAAGAGACAGATTAAGAAAAAGCTGTCATAATTCTTACGTTTTTCTTAAGACACAAAAAACCGGAACCCGTGAAAAAGCAGATCCCGGTTGCTGTTCACTCATTGACCGCAAACGGCAAAGTCAGTCCGTTCTATTCCATCCGGTCTTTCAGAGCCAGATAGAGCTCGGTATCTGTAGCAGCCTCGTATGGATTCGTGAAGACTATATTCAGTATGCCAAAAGTGATCGCGCCCACCAGCTTCCATCCGATGAATGAAAGGTCGAGCACGAAGGACGCCCACTTGCTTCCGTCCATCATGCTTGCTGAAAGCTCTCTCGCTTCCTTGCCCGACATATCAGGCTCTTCGGCCAGTATGAACGGGACAAGTCTCCAGCAGTATGCCTTGTAGATGCCCGGGACTATGAGCAGCAGCATCCAGAGCAGATTGACCAGCTGTGTGCCGAACATGCTGAACACTATGTTCCTGTAGTCCTTTCCGAAGACGAAGCCTATGTTTTTGCCGTCGATGCTTGTCTCCGGGTCTGACGCATTCTGGATGAAGAATTTCCGCGCGCCTACATTAAGAGGGTTAAGCACAAGAGCAACGGTCATCGTCCCCACCAGGACCGCGATCAGTATGAGGGCGACAACTGCTGATGACAATATCATCATCGGCACGACATCGTGTGTGATCTCACTGACATCCAGGTCCTCCCCGTTGACGTCTATCGTAACAGCATCATTCCCGTCCACAGAATCTTCAATTGATTCGGTCACCTGATCATTGTTGTTCAGGTAGTGTCTGGTCGAGATCGATGACGAAGATGTTGATGCGCTGCCTGCTCCGCCTGCGATCATCAGTATAAGCGCTGCGATTATGCATGCCACCTTATTTGCGTTATATGCGGCCTTGCCTTTTGCCTTAAGTTCTTTGCGGTCCCACATTTTTCCTTCTTCCTTTCAGTATCGTGAAGCGGGATCAGTATCCCGCGTTTATATCTATCAGATGCGTTAACTCTCTGCCGTCCGCATAACGTCTGAGGTTATCGCAGAATATGTCTACCGTGATGTCCACCGTTTCAGGGAGCCCCATGTCTCCTGAGATGTGCGGTGTGATTATGCAGTTTTGTGCCGTCCACAGCGGATGATCCGCCGGGAGCGGTTCAGGATACATTACATCGAGCGCCGCGCCGGCTATTCTGCCTTCATTCAAGGCCTCGATAAGCGCGTCCTGATCTATGAGAATGCCGCGGCCTACATTTATGACGAAGGTTTTCTCCGGCAGGAGTGCGATTCGTTCAGCGCTCAGCAGTCCCTCGCTGTCCGCCGTGCCCGGCACGCAGAGCACCAGAACATCTATCTGATCATCCTCACTGCGGCCGCTCACGACGCTTTCAAATTCATCGATCCTGAACACCTCGTCAAAGAACTCGCGCTCTCTTCCGCTGCGGCTGAATCCTATCACCTTTTTTGCGCCGAGAGCCTTGTATCTTTTCGCAGCATTCTGTCCCAGATTGCCTGTTCCGATTATCGCAATCACGCTGCCCTTTATAGACCTGATCTTAAGGTCTCTGATCCATCCTCTCTCCGCGACGATCTCAAAGTATTCCGGCATGCGTCTCATCAGAAGGAGAGTCACCATTATTATGTGTTCGGATATCGCCAGGCCGTAAGCTCCCGAGCTGTTAGTGAGCAGCACATCTCCACGGTCAAACACTCCGCTCTGCAGGAAGTGTCCCACACCTGCGGATACCGAGTTGCACCACTTCAGCTGCGGCATCTCTCTCATCAGCTCTCCGTCGTCGCAGTAGACGATTTCCGCGTCGCCGATCCTTCCGGCTGCCTCTTCACTGCTTTCAAAAAAGCCCATCTCAAATCCGCATTCCTCAGCTACAGAACGCATATGCTGCCTGTTTGCGTCGGATAGGAAATCACAGATCGCATAGCATTTTCTCATTTCAACACCTCTTCCGGTCCGCCTGCTCCTACTTGAACTCGACCTTAAGCGAGTACCTCGAAGACAGATTCGATATCACCGGCTGGAAGATCTCCCAGATGGAATGCTCCGCGGCTTTTCTGGCGTCCTCGATCACATTCTCGTCCTCAAGTTTCTGAAGCATCCTCTCCTTGGCCTGAGTCTCCACTTCTGCCTGCTGCTCAGGTGTCAGCTTTATGTTGCCGAACGCGAAAGCTTCCTTCTCAACCTCTCCGAACTGGATGTTCTCACTCGGTATGTTGATAGGCTCAAGCACCGGAGCCGGTACCTTCATTGTGACTGTCTTTGTCTCTTCGTCGAGAGTTATGTCATCAGCAGTGAGTCCGCTCAGGTCAACGGTATAGACCGCCTTTCCGTTATAAGTGATGACCTGATACTTCGAGAACGCTTTTATTTTGAAGAGTCCGGCCTGCGTCAGAGTCGCGACGTCGGATACCTCTCTTGAGTAAACCTCAAGTTTCTTGAGCTGCTCCTCATCACCGAGCACAGCTTCCGCAAAGTCCGCCACCTTGAAGCCGAAAATCCTGTGATTGATCAGCGTGAGGTCGTGATTCTCAACGGCAGTCTCTGTAGTGAAAAGAGCCCTGAATGCGTCTTTCACCGCAAGTCCGTGCATGTAGGCTGTAAATGCGGTAAGCAGAAGCATGCCGATGATGATTCCCAGGATAAACGTGCGTATCCTCGCGAACCAGCCTTTGCGTCTTCCTCTTCTTTCAGCCTGCTTGAGCGCCTGCTTCATTTCATTGTCATTAGCTTCACCCATGTCATACCCTCCCTGGTATTTTATCAGGATCTATATCATATCATTTCAGCCGCCTTCTTCTGGCCACCTGTCTGCCGCTCTGTATCAGTTCGGCCAAAATGGATCTGAGCTCTTCCTGTTTTTCTTTCGGCAGCTCCTTTATCGATGACAGCATTCTTTCGATGGACTTCAGTTTATTCACCTTCATCTCACCAAAGGTGACCGCACCGGTTGCCTCGAGTATGGAAAACAGCGTATTCACAAACTGCTCTCTGGACTCGTCATCAATTTTGCTGAGCCAGTCCTGCTGTGAATGCCTGATGAACACGCCAAGAGCGGACGGCTCCCTGATCACGAATCTGTTTCTCTCGATCTGCCACGTTGTGGCATCGTGCTGCATGATCCCCTTCTCTCTGCTTTTTACGACTATGTGCTTTACACTGCTGGTGAGCAGCATGCCTATGATTGATGTGTCAGGGACTATGCTCACAACCTTCGGGAGTATGGTCTTATACCCTTCTCTCGACATTACCTCATGGCGGAATCCCGGTCCGTCGTTAGTATACACTTTGAGTATACGGTCCTGCACCTCTTTATCGCAGAAAGCCGCAGCATATACAGCAAAATTACCGCCTTTCGAATGGCCGCCTACGCGAAGAGGTCCCTTGATATTTGCGCCTACCTCATTGAGGTATTTTACCGCGCTGAGCTGACCATCCAGATCCGGCAGATAACTCATATTGAAGTCTTCCTTCCAGCCTACCAGAGTATTGTCGGTTCCTCTGAACGAAACAAACGCGCTGCCGTCGTTCAGCAGACAGGTCACAGCCGCAAACTGCATTTCCTTATCTGCATTGAGTATGTCAACATATTTAGTAAGTTTCATATCACAGAAACGGCTGCCGCTCAGCATATGATCCATGAGAAGCGGCGATCTCAGTATGTGATTGCTGCTTTGTCTTGCCTCGTCACGGGAATGAGTCGCGAAAAACCTCTCATCAGCCGTCTTAACGCTGACCTTTCTGAAGCTGTCGCTGAGCACTTCGTCAAAATCCACATAGGCCAGTTCAGAAAGGACAAGGTTATCCACCTCGTTGAACGGATCTGCTGTAAAAGGTATATCGCCTCTCCACCTGAGATAATCGTATATGTCTGCCATTTTCCCTCACTACTGTATGTAGACGATCCTCGTGCGTCTGACTGCCGTAATAATACGCAGTACCGCCGAGTACATGAGTCCGATTCCGTAAATATATGTCGTTACACGTGGCTCCTTAAACACTGCGTTACCCACTATGACCGCGATCGCGATCAGGATATTGGTCACTCCATATGCCATTTTAAGTCTCCAGTGCGCGCCGTATGTTCTGGACTCATTTGCCCTTAATGTTGAAACAAGTCCGTCAAAGGCATGGATCGCCGCCATAATAATGAATGTCATGACAAGGATACCCCAGAACACGAAATTATCAGGTATTTCCGCTACCCCTTCATAATTTTCTTTCAGGGCGGCAATTGTCTCTTTTCTTAGAATAAAAACCATACCCAGCATTTTGGCCATGGTCCATAATCCAAAGATTATGGTTCCTGTTCCTACTACTATCAGGGTATTCTGATCCTTTCTTATCTGAATCTGCACCTGTTCGTTATTGACAAATTGCACTTGTTGCCTGTCTCCTTTTTTATTTACTGCTGCTTCCTTTCAGCCAGTTTCCTGATCACTTCAATATCTGAAGGCAGCCACCTTACCTGCCACGGGTCGCTGAGCGGAAGCCATCTTGCCGACTCATGTTCCAGAAGTGTAAGTTCTCCGCTTATAATGCTGCAAATGAAACAATCCATGGAGATATGGAATTCCGGATAATCATACTCCACGGTCATAAGAAACTCGTCCACGGATATCACCGTATCGAGCTCTTCCTTTATCTCTCTTACGAGAGCTTCCTCAGGAGTTTCTCCGGCCTCTATCTTGCCGCCCGGGAACTCCCACCAGTCCTTCCACGCTCCGTAGCCCCGCTGTGTCGCAAAGAAGTTTTCGCCCTCTATTAATATTGCAGCAACAACCTTTATCGATCTGCTCATTTAACTTTTTTTATTTCGAATAGCGTTCGAGCACGGTTTCGAGCACATATTCCGCCTTTAATTCACCAAAACGCTTAAAGTGCGGCTCCGCATTATGGCTTTTGACAGCCTCTTCATCACGCCATTTTTCAAATAGGAACAGCTCGTCCGGATCATCAAAAGCTAAATAGAAATCATATTTGATGTTGCCTGCCTCAGCACGGCTTGCCTCGTCCAGGCCTTCGGCCAGAATTGTCTCGAGAAATTCTTCTCTCATTCCCTCTTTGCACTTGTATGTCACATTCAGTATCTCCACGTCCTTCTCCTCCTTATACACCGAGAGTCGGCTGATCATATTTGAACAGAATGCAGTTTATCTCGTAAATATCATAATTAGATGTCTCGATGCAATATTCAATTATACTGTCAAAGGTCTTGCTTGGCGAGAGCGCGATGCCTGCACGCGCAAGCAGATCTCTGGTCTCATCGATATTGAGCTCAAGCGCTATTGCAAGCGCGAGTGCTGTTTTTTTGCTTGGCGTATAATCGACGTTGCTCCTGATCTTGGAAAAATGCTTTCTGTCGATATTCGCCTTATTATATACGTCAGGATCACTCAGACCCCGGCGGTCTATAAGCATAAAGAGATATTGCTGGAACGTTTTGTCCAGATGCTTCAGGCGCTCATCAAGCGACATTTCCGCCGACGGAAACGCCGGCGCATACGACTTCGAATATGACGGCGCAGACATTTCAGAAAGCTCCGGCGCGTCCATCGGTATCTGCGAATATGACATATCATATTCCAAAGCCTCTTCGTCAGCCAGCAGATCATAGTCTGCATCTATGGAAGGAGCTTCCTCCATAAGAGTGCGCTCCGCAAATTCTTCAGTATTTTTTGCTCTTCTGAATCTGTCAAGGAAGCCTCTTCTGCCTGATGATTCCGGACGCTTTGACTCCTTGCTGCGCGGCACGGCTGATTCCGGCACGCCGGATCCCGATGCACCCGGCGGGCCGTATGCTTTTAACGATCTATAGGAGTTGTATTCTGCGTCACACCTTGCTTCCCTGTCACCAATGAACGACTTTATGTCCGAAAAGAGCTTGCCCGATACTTCAAACGATTCCTTGTCATAGACGACAAGCAGCACTTCCATTTCGTGCGCGAGCAGGAACCTGCTGATCTCCGACATCGCTATCCGGAGAGCCTCATCTTTCGGAAAACCATACGTACCGGTAGCTATAAGAGGGAACGCTATGGATTCGCATCCAAGTTCCGCCGCCAGATTGAGCGATCTGCTGTAGCATTTAGCCACAGCCTCTCTTTCGCCATAGCTTCCGCCGCGCCAGGCCGGTCCCACCGTATGGATTATATATTTTGCATGCAAGTTAAACGCAGGCGTCCAGGCCGCCTCTCCCGGAAGCATCCCGCCAATCTTTTCCCTGGCTTCAAGAAGTTCATCCCAGCCTGCGGCTTCATAGATCGCCTGATCAACACCTCTTCCGACCCCAACTTCAGGATTCGCCGTGTTGACTATAGCATCCGCCTCCACATTTATTATGTTGTTGCGTATTATCTGCAGTGCCATTTTCTTTCCTCACTATTGCGGCAGCGCACCTTCGCGGCACGCTGCCTATATTATACACTATATCAGTTTTGTCAGAGCCCTACCCTTTTAAGAAAAGACTTCTGTCATGTGCCGGTTTGCTTTCACACGCTTCCTCACTGTTGTTACTTTACTCTGCAGGCGTAATCTGCCCGTATCTCGTCGAGCTCACCATCTGCGAGTGTATAACCTCTCGCCATCTTCGTCACGGACTCCGACACTACGGAGAAATTTTTCTCTATTCCGATCCTGTCGTTATGGAATCTCGCCGATCTTTCAGGCGCTATGCCGATCCTGCCTGCCACACTTACCGCATCCATGTTTGCGCCGAGGAATATAAACTCCCATCCGTACTTTTTCTGCTGCCTCTCGATCATGCGCTTTACTCTCCTGTAGTCGAATATGACGCTGGAATTTTCCATACCGTCAGTAGTGATGACAAAAAGCGTTTTTGACGGTCTGTCCTCCTCCCTTGCGTACTTGTGGACATTGCCGATATGATGGATCGCTCCGCCGACTGCATCGAGAAGGGCCGTGCTTCCTCTGACGTAATATGTATCGCTGTCGAGTTCCTTTACCTTGTCTACCGGAACTCTGTCATGGATCACCTCAGATATGTGATCGAAAAGCACCGTCGACCATATGATATTGTCAGACTCCTCTTTCTGCTTCGCGAGCATCGCGTTGAATCCTCCGATCGTGTCTGCTTCAAGTCCTCCCATTGATCCGCTTCTGTCCATGATGAAAACAACTTCAACTTTATCCTTTTTCTCATTGATTCTGTTATCCATTTTTTGCCTCTCTTTCCGTTTTCACAGCCTCTTTCCTGAGCTGATGTTTTATGCTCTTTGCCTTGCATCCACATATTACTGTTTATAGGAAAGGGAATGGTCGCCCGTCATGCGACAATTATCCATATAAAAAAGAAGGTGCTCAGATGAGCACCCCGTCTTACTGGTTTGACTGTTTTACTATTGAGTTTTTCCTGCAGCAACTAATCGATTCAGCTGCGGCCGCAGCAGTTTTTATATTTTTTTCCGCTGCCGCATGGGCATGGATCGTTCCTGCCGAGCTTTACGCGTCTGACCTGTGCAGTGTTACCTGCTGATTTGCTGCTGCCTGCGCTGCTTCCGGAACCACGGTCTTTTGCAGACATGATCGCTACCATTTCATAATAATCATGACCGCGGTTGTCTCTGATGCGGCAGTCCCTGCTCATCTCAATGTAGAGTTCCGTGAATCTGAAGCGCTCCTCATCGGACCCGAATTCAAATACATCATCTGTCCCATACTCTGAGCCGCTGCCATGAATAAATGCTTCAACGGCATCGTTTACTCGCATGTGGTTGTTCACGGTCTCATAAAGATCGTGCACCTTCAGAGCCGCAGTATCAGGATCACAACTAAATGTTTCCTCTATGAATTCCTTAATTTTCTGATGGGACTCGCGGGTGATCAGACTGCCCTGTTCGTAAAGCTCCTCGATTTCTTCAGTGGTTGGCACATAGAAAGACAGATCACCCTGTACCTGCTGTTCAAGGTATTTGTAGTAGTCATCCTTTTCGAAGCCGTTCAGTACGAGCTTCCCGTCTCTTTCTGTGAACCACTGATAATACACCGGCGTTGAGTCAAACAGTTCAAGAATCTCTGCCATGCCGGCATCGGGATATCTGAGTGCAAACAGATCTCTGAGCGCGTCATATGTCATGACACCGTAGAGATACTTACCCGCCTCAATGCATTTGTACATCCAGTTCCGCTTGCGCCATTTAAGAATGAGCTCGTCTGACCGGACCGCTTCAAAAGTCTTTCGTACCTCCTCCGGGATCATCACCTTATCTCCGGGCTCACAAAGAGCCAGACCTTCCCTTTCTAGAAGCTGCGCGAGTATCCTGTCAGTCTCAACTGTCAGGATTACGCCCGCGGGTCTGTCGAGAAGAAAACGGAACATCGCCATTTCACTCTCGCCCAGTGAGGTGAGTCTGTCCTCAAAATCTCTGTAGTTGTTCGCTATTTTCTCTTCCAATTTCATTCCCCGTTTCAAGCGCAGCACCAGTCCCTGCCGGCGCAGCGGTTTCGTGAAAAAGCATATGTCATATCAGTTGCTAGGATGCGGCATGTACTGATACAGATTCATTGCAAGAGCATTGACAGGCATGGTCTGCAGCCACACTTTTCCCGGTCCGGTAACTACCGTATTGAAGAGCCCCTCGCCGCCGAGGACCACATTGGTCAGGCCCTTCACCGTCTGAATGTCCATTGAACATGTAGCTTCCATAGCAGCCACATAGCCGCTGTCAACGATGATCTGCTCGCCGGCAGCAAGCACCCTTTCCTGGACGGAACCATCTATCTCGAGCCAGGCATAGCCGCTTCCCGAGTACTTCTGCATGAGAAAGCCCTCGCCTCCGAAGAAACCGGTCGCTGCTCTTCTCTGAAGATAGATATCCATGTTTACACTTTCAGTTGCGGCCAGAAAGGAAGTCTTCTGCGCTATGATCGGCATTTCGCCTATATTGAATATCAGGATATCTCCCGGACTGTGCTTAGCAAGGGTGAGCTCCCCGGCCTGTGACGCAGTGTAATGATTAAGTGCAAGCGACTCTCCGACAAGCGCCTTTTTGAACATGCCGCCAAGGCCGCCTGTCCTGGTCTCCATCTGTATACCCGGCGTCATCCACGCCATGGCTCCGCTCTGGCACTTGATGCTCTCACCCTGCTCCATGTGCAGTGTCAGCACTGTAAACGGCTGATTCTTGATCTCATACTTCATTTATGCTGATCTCCTTTCAAAAGTAATAGTATTCCGCAGATATTATACACCGCAGAAATCATGCTGCGTACACAATATGTGCAAAGAAAAGAGTTTATCTGCCGATCAGTGTCATGCTATAATTCCGATAATATATAAGGCAGGGACCGGAGACCGAAAAGTTCTCCACCAGCACTTCTATATGTTGTAAAAAGGGAGCTAATCAATGAGAAAAAGACATTATCTTAAAACTGCGTTTGTCGGAGGACAGCTGATTACCGGGAGGCATAAGGCAGCGATACAGGACTCGCTGGTAATGATCGACCATGGCGGTATCACCTACGCAGGAGAGCGCAATTACGACATGGCTCCGGACCTTGAGGGCTATGATATCGTAGATGTTACTGGAAAGACCATCATGCCGGGTCTTATTGACACTCACCTTCATTTCAGCGGAAATCTTAACGATAACGATTCCGACTGGGTAAGAGAGCCATTGCTTCAGAAACAGGTAATGGCAGTGCAGCAGGCTCATGAGTGCCTCGAAAACGGTCTTACCACAGTAGGAGAAATCTCAAGATTTGGCATTCCTATAAGGGATATGATCAACACCGGGCAGATGCAGGGCCCTAGAGTAATAGCATGCGGCAGAGGATTCTGCGCTACTGCTTCCCATGGAGATTCGCACAACTGCAGCATAGAAGAGGTCTTTGCAAACCACCCGTGGGCAGAAGCTGTTGACGGTCCGTGGGAGCTCCGCAAGGCAGTAAGGCGCAGGTTAAGAGAGTGCCCTGATGCGATAAAAATCTGGGCTACCGGCGGCGGTATATATAGATGGGACACATCCCGCGATCACCATTATACATATGAGGAGATCAGGGCTGTAGTTGAGGAATCGGCAATGAGAGGAATCCCTGTCTGGTCACACACATACGGTGCAACGAAGCCGTCAGTGGATGCGGGCGTGGACTTCATAATCCACGGATTTGAGATCGATGAGCCTGATATGGAGAGAATGTATGACAAGGGCATCTACTTCTGCCCTACAATAAACTTCCTTCCTGCGTGGCTGTCTACCTATCCTCCGCAGTATATTGCCGGCGTGCACGACAAGTATGAAGGCGCGACACTTATAGACAAGGAACTCGCAAGACTCTACGACAATGTAAATAAAGCTTATAAGATGGGTGTAATAATCACGGTAGGATCAGACAGCTTCAATTCTGATTCAACTCCGTACGGCGTTACAGCCATAGGCGAAATACACAGATTTGTCGACTCATGCGGAATGAGTGAGATGGATGCAATCATTGCGGCAACAGCCAACGGAGCCAGAGCACTCGGCTGCTATCATATCACCGGATCTGTCACAAGGGGAAAGAATGCTGACTTGCTGATCATAAACGGAAACCCTTTGAAGAGCATATACGATATAAACGTCGACAATATGGACATGATAATCAAGGACGGCGAAGAAGTTCTTCGCTATAAGAGCAAATAGGAGGCAGTGATATGAGTGATATGAAGGATAACGTGAATGAAAATCTGCAGGATATCATGAAATATATGGCACAGATCCTCACAATGCAGTACGATTATCCGCCTACCGGCGAAGGTTCAGTTGGCTATAAGGGCAACAACCTGTACAGGTTCAAGATTGAGGACAAACCGCTTATCTTCCAGGCCCTGCAGAAGAGAATAGAAACATACAAGCACTCTTACAATTATGAGGTGCTGGCACAGGAAATAATCACGGATCTTCTGGATGATGGCCTCATCACCTACGGAGGCTATGATTTCAAGAAGCAGCAGAAAGAGCATCACAGCATCTGATGAGGTGCAAATGGCAAGGCAGCCGATAAAAAACGGCTGCCTTTTGTATTGCGTATAAAGAAGCAGTTTCCCGTATCGGGGTCATTCCCGCTGACCGAGTACAGTGGCTGCAAATATGATCGCAGCTCCCGCGATTTCTCTGGAACTCATCACCTCATGCAGAAATAATGCTCCGAAAATCATGGCAAACACGGCTTCAAGGCTCATAATAAGTGCCGCTGTCGATGAATCCGTATATTTCTGCCCTATTATCTGCAGTGTGTAGCCTCCGGCCGTAGGTACAAATGTCTGATAAAGCAGCACAGGAACTCCTGCCAGTACCATCGCAAGAGTAGGGTCCTCGAATATAAGGGCGATCACAAAGCCGGCTATCCCGCAGAAGAAGAACTGCGCCTGGGAAATAAGTAACGCGTTGTCTTTATCCACAAAGCAGTTTACTGCCACGATCTGTGCGGCAAATCCGGCAGCGCTCACAAGAGTAAGCCAGTCTCCCTGTGTAGCCCCTCCGAGGCCTCCCTTCAGGCTCATTATCGCAAAACCGATCATTGCAATTGCTATGCAGATAACTGAGCGCCTTTTGACCTTGCTGCCCACGATCACACTGAAAAGCGGTGTAAACACTATATATATCGATGAAATGAATCCTGATTTACCCGCGCTAACTGTCAGCAGCCCTATCTGCTGTGTCGCGGTTCCGATCAGCATGAACAGTCCGCAAAGAAGGCCCGCTTTCAGCAGTCTCTTTTTTCTATAGTCTATCTGCTCTTGTGTGCTGCTCTTATGTGAAAAGTAACCGCTCGTTCTCAGCCCCCGCATTGCGACCGGAGTCAGAACCAGAGCCGCCATAAACTGTCTTACGGCGTTGAAAGTCATCGGCGGCATCACAGCATTGCCGAGTTTCTGGGATATAAAACCTGAACCCCAGAGTATCGCCGTAAGAAGAAGTATTAAATTTCCCTTATTTTTCTCGCTCATGCATCGATTTTACAAAGAAAAACGCTTGACTTCAAGGCTTTGAGACCTTATACTAATCGAGCGTGTGCGCTGGATCGACAGCGCAGAGAGCTGAGGCAGGCAGAAATGCCGGCAGCCGAAGCACTAATATTTATTACTAGTTATGCCGAAACAGAAAGGCGACCGCGTGATCGCGGGCAGGTCTCTCCCAGTAGGCGGACCGAAAAAGCTCTGCAGTAAGGCAGCCGTACCGTAAAACAGACGCAAAGCACATAGGCAGATCCAAGTAGGTAGAAAGGAATCAAGATGAAGTCTTACATCGCTAAGCCATCCGATATCGACCGCAAGTGGTACGTTATCGATGCAGAAGGAAAGACTCTCGGTAAGCTCGCTGTAGAAGCAGCTATGCTCCTGAGAGGAAAGAAAAAGCCGACTTACACACCGCACATCGACACAGGCGACTACGTCATCGTGATCAATGCTGAGAAGGTTGCAGTCAGCGGCAAGAAGGAATCCGACAAGGTCTACAAGAGACACTCCGGTTATCCGGGCGGACTCAAGGAGACAACTCTCGGCGAAATGAGAGCCGCAAAGCCTGAGGAGATCATCCTCCACGCTGTTCGCGGAATGATGCCGAAGGGCAAACTCGGACGCCAGATGTTCAAGAAGCTCAAAGTTTACGCAGGACCTGAGCATCCACATACAGCTCAGAAGCCTGAAGTATGGACTTGGTAGAAAGGAGGAGTAGACAATGGCAAAGACTATGTATCAGGCAACAGGCAGAAGAAAGTCATCCGTAGCCAGAGTTAGACTTCTTCCTGGAGCAGGCAACATCATCATCAACAAGAGAGACATCGATACTTACTTCGGCGAGAAAGATATCGTTAAGAACGAAGTCAGAAGACCTCTCGAGCTCACAGGAACACTCGGAAGCTTCGATGTTATCGCTACCGTTAACGGCGGCGGTTTCACAGGCCAGGCCGGAGCACTCAGACACGGAATCGCAAGAGCACTCTGCGAAGTCGATGAAGAGGCTTACAGACCTGCACTCAAGGCAGCAGGTTTCCTGACAAGAGACCCAAGAATGAAAGAGCGTAAAAAGCCGGGTCTCAAGAAGGCTAGAAGAGCAAGCCAGTTCTCCAAGAGATAAGCTCGTCTTTTCCGCCTGTGGCAGTGTCAGCTGCGCACTTCTGCGGTGCTCACATACTTCGGTATGCTCCGCTCCTCGAGTGCTTGCTTCCTCGCCACAAACGAAAAATACTTCGCTTACCGATTCAGAACAAAACAAAAAGGAGTTCATCACGAACTCCTTTTTCATTTCATGATGATTTACTTAACTTTTGCGAAGTGGTATCTTCAAAGTGTAAGCGGCAGCGATAAAATCTGCGGTCCGTTGCTGATCAGATTCCAGCACTACGCAGAAAAATACGATTACTAAAGGGAGCACATTTAATATGAAGAGAAAACTGCTGATCCTGCTCATGATCATTGCGTTACTGCCTGCCCTCTGTAGCTGCAGTGACGGGGACTTTGAGGAAACGGGTAAAGACGGTATGCGCAGGACAACTGCGGGTCTTGATATTCAGGTGGATGAGTCTACTGGTTCCATGAGCATAGAGCGTCCGACGGTAAAAAACATCCCTATGGGTGATAAAGATACATGGACTATCTTTGTGTATCTGTGCGGCTCTGATCTTGAATCGCGCATATTCTTTGGCGGAGGAATGGCCACTGATGACATAGAAGAGATGTGCAAGGCATCAGCCAGTAACAATGTGCGGTTTGTGATCGAAACCGGAGGCTGCTCATACTGGCATGATGACAACATAGACAGCGATATTCTCGGCAGATATGTTGTTGAGAACGGGAAGCTGAAGACTGCAGGTGAAGACAAACAGGCTTCCATGGGAAAAACCTCTACTTTAACCAGATTTCTGAAGTGGGGTGTCAAAAACTATCCTGCAGAGAAAATGGGCGTCATATTCTGGGATCATGGCGGCGGCAGCCTGTCCGGAGTTTGTTTTGATGAGCTTGAAGACAATGATTCTCTCGGCCTTCGCGAGATCGACGCAGCATTTCTCAGTCTCGTAGACAGCGGTTCGCTGACGGATAAATTTGAATTCTTAATATATAAGCGAGGGTTTTGAACAGCCTTCGCTTTTCTTTATGATGAAGGTGATTGGCTAACGGAATCTTGAATTGGGACTTCACGCCCGGCGATAAATTTGTTAGCCAGCCTTCATTGTTCTGCATTCGATTAAGCAAGTTGGGCAGCCTTAGCGTTCTCCCGTTTAACTATAGAATATGTCTGAATTATGAAGTGCTGTATCCAGTCAAATCTATTTCTAAAAGGAGGTTTTCTATGATTGCTGTTGGAATCGATGTCTCCAAAGGCAAGAGCACTGTTGCCATCCTCAATGGTGATGGATCCATCCGTGCTCACCCCTATGAGATGAATCATTCAAAAGCGGAACTCGAAGCTTTGATCAAGTACATCAAGGCTGTCGATGACCACCCAATTATTCTTATGGAGCCTACCAGTCATTACCATTATCCTGTGCTAAAAGCATTCCGTGATGCAGGTCTTTCACCTTCACTGGTAAATCCATATCTTTTAAAGAAGTATGGTGATGCTGAGCTGCGTAAGGCTAAAACCGACAAGAAAGATGCTATGCGGATCGCTCATTATGCACTCGAGAAATGGTATTCTCTGGTTCCTTATTCACCAATGGATCAGAAATATGAAGATCTGCGATTCCTCTCATCTCAGTATAGGCAAAGGATCTCTATGGTTGTAAAGAGCAAAAACCAGTTGATCAATCTGCTTGATGAGTCTATGCCCGGAATCACTCGT
>CACZAM010000032.1 GCA_902779185.1 uncultured Eubacteriales bacterium | reverse complement strand
AACAGGCTTTTCGCCTGTTCTTTGATCGTTATTTTATCTGACCCCCACTTGCGGAAGACCCCCATTTAACGGCTGACCCCCATAAAAGTTATAGAGCCAAAATAAAATAGGCCGGCTGCGTCACAGACGCGCCGGCTCTTATTATCTGAAATCAACGATTTCCGGTCCCTGAGCTGCTGCGACATCGCGCAGCTTTTTCATTTCTTCCCTGTCCGGGGTATAGAAACAGTCCTGATCGAACGGCATTCCTATCGCCTCGTACTTGATCTTTCCGAATGTGTGATACGGCAGAAGCTCCATCTTCGCGTCAGGCAGCGCATCATACACGAATGCAGCCGACGCAGCTATGTTTTCTTCACTGTTGTTGACTCCCCCTATCACCGGTATGCGGATGACCACTTCAGGAGAACCGTGGTCAGGGAGACTGAGAGAATTCAGACGCGAAATGTTTTCAAGCACGAGCTCGTTGCTTACTCCCGTATATTTCCTGTGTATTTCAGGATTCATATGCTTAAGATCCATGAATATCAGATCCATCCGCTCGAGAGCCGGTCTGACAAGGTCGAAGTCAAAGTATCCGCAGGTCTCAATGTCAATGCTTATTCCCGAGTCGTACAGTTCACGTGACACATAGTCAAGAAATTCCGGCTGCGATGTCGCCTCGCCGCCGGAGAACGTGACTCCGCCTCCGCTGTAGGAGTAGAAAAGCCGGTGCTTCATTACCTCGCTGATCACATCATCGGCGTCCATCAGGCTTACCATGCGCACCCTTGCCTCCTCCGGACACGCTTTCACGCATGCTCCGCAGGCTATACATATGTCACGCTCTGTCATATCGATGCCTATGCCCTGAGAGCACACGGACGCACAGGCTCCGCAGCCGATGCATTTTCTGCTGTACCATCCGATAAGTTCCTTTTGCGTAAAACCCTCCGGATTTGAGCACCATCTGCAGCGGAGCGGACAGCCCGCCATGAATATATTCGTTCGTATGCCTTCACCGTCATTGACCGAGAAAGGCTGGATCTGCATTATATAGCCCTTTTTACTCATCCTTACAAATTTGCCCGGCTTTTTAGGGCCGGGCTTATTTCTGTTGTCAGAATGCTTCGTGCGCATTCCTCGCCATTATCGAATCCTGCATCTCCCTTGAGAGATTGGTGAACTGGGCGCTGTATCCGGCGACCCTCACCAGAAGGCTGCGGTATTTGTCAGGGTTTGCCTGAGCGTCAGCAAGCACTTCATTGGAGATCGTATTGAACTGCACGTGGAAACCTCCTAATGCGAAGTAGCTCTGAAGCATGGCACCGAGGTTTGCCCTTCCCCGCTTTGTAGCGACAAGGTCGTGATTCAGACGCAGATTGAGCAGAGTTCCTCCGCTGTGTATATCATGCTTCACTTTTGCGGCGCTTCTCAGTGCTGCCAGACATGTCGACTTGTCACTTCCGGTATAAGGTGAAACGCCCTCGTTTATAGGATCTTTCGCGTGTCGTCCTTCCGGAGTGGCGCCAAGCACTTTTCCGGTAGGAAGATAATTAGATATACCCATGAAAGCCGTGACAAAGTGGTTTCCATACAGATCATCGTACTTCGTGACCTCGTCATAGAAGAAATCCGCCAGATCGCGTGCTATCGAGTCCACATAGTCATCGTCATTGCCGTACTTCGGGCAGGCCAGAGCGAGTTCTCTCAGATGTTCGTAGCCTTCCCAGTTGCTGTCAAGCGCGTCGATTAGCTCAGCCATCGTTGTCACGCCTTCCTCAAAGACGAGTTTTCTGATAACGGCAAGAGAATTCGCTGTTACAGACAGGCCTACACCGGTAAACACAGGACCTATATTGTATTTAGCCCCGCCGTCCACAAGGTCACGGCCGTTTTTCATGCAGTACTCATTGCAGGCTGACATGAACGGTCTGTGCCCTATCTCCTTATGGATCTCCTGCGCAGTTACGAGGCTTATCACGCCATGGCGCACAAGATATCTGAACTGCTTTTTCCACGCCTCGAGTATCTCATCCATCGAGGCAAAAGTCTTTGGATCCTTCTCCTCAAGCGATACCTGCTCGCCCGAAAGACGGCTCTTTCCCTGATTCAGCGCGAATTCCAGTGCCGCCGCAAAGCTGATGCTGGCAGCAGATGTCCATTCAAAGGTCTTGCGCGAGTGAGGTACTACGCATCCGCAGTTGTTCCAGTCTCTCGCGTCCTCAGGCTTGTATCCCAGATTAGAGAGCATCTGGTAGCCGGTCCTGTCTCCGTGAATCGCAGGGAATCCGCATCCTGTGGATACGAGTTCCGTGACCGCTTCCATGAATTCAGGAGGACAGTCAGGATGGATCCTGCAGCTCAGTGTCGGCTGGTGGGTCATGCACTCTCTTGTGGCCTGTATGGCCATGTATGAAATGGTATTGGTGGCATCGGTCCCGTCGACCTTTGTACCGCCTATGGTGAGGTTCTCAAAATTGGTATACCCGGCGAAGAAGCTCGCGGTGTTCTTGGAAATAGTCCATGCCCACTCGCTGTACTTAAGCCAAAGGCACTCAACGAGCTCAAGTGCCGTATCATAATCGATTATGCCGGCCTCTTCATCCGCCTTATAATACGGATACATGTACTGGTCGAATCTGCCAGGATTCCACGCAAGAGGATTCTCCGCAATGATGCCTCCGAGCTGTACGAACCATACGAACTGTACTGCTTCCCTGAATGTCTTAGGCGGCTGCTCTGGTATGCGCGAGCACAAGTCGGCGATCTCTTCGAGTTCTTTCTTCCTGACCGCGTCAGTTTCGGCAGTGGCCATCTCCGCAGCCTTTTCACTGTAGCGTCTGCCGAGAGTGATCATACCGTCAGCTATGAGCACCATCGACCTGTAAAAATCGATCTTCGCCTTCTGCTCAGGGATCACCTCATCGAGCTCAGCCATATAGGCTTCAGCTTCAGCGCGTATTCCGCCGTATCCCTTCGGGAGCAGCACATCCACATAGTCAGCGGATATCTCACCTATGCCGTTGCGCCATTTGGAGTCGGTATCGAGGAAGCCCGTGTCCACGCCTATTTTCTTTGTAGCCTCTGAAGTTCTGGCCAGAAAAGCCTCTTCAACGGACTTGCCCTCCCAGTAAGGGAAGATATTCTTCCTTATGAATTCTGTCTGCTCCGGAGTCACGTCATACGGATCCTGTCCTCTCTCCGGGAAGGTATCGATCTCATCGTTGATCCAGAGCCAGCCGAATTCAGGCGTAAGTATCGCGCATTTTCTGAATTCGCCGCTCGTGCCGACAATGAGCTCTCCCTCCCAGATGTTTACTGAGAGTTCACAGCAGGTGTCATAGAAAGCCTGCGCCGTGCGCACCAGATGAGGCTGTCCTTCCGTGCGCTGAAACGACTTTGTCCAGCTCCACGCGCGCTCATATGAGATATGCGGCTTTGTGTTGACGTAATTATCTCTTATCTTTTCTACTCTTTTTGTGATTGCCATGTTTAAAGCCCTGTCTGTTGGAATGATACCTACAGAGTAACTACCCAGTCTCCCATCACGTCAGGAGCGGTTCCTGTCTGCATGCCGTAAAGAGTGTCATAAAGCTTCTGGCTCAGCTCTCCGACTTTTTCACCGTTGATAGGGAAATTCTCTCCTCTGTATCTCAGAAGACCTATAGGCGATACCACGCATGCGGTCCCTGTTGCCCATGCTTCTGTCAGCGAACCATCAGCAGCTGCAGCAAGCAGGTCGTCGATCTCAAGACGCTTTTCCTCTACCTCAACGCCCCACTTCCTCATGAGTCTGATGGCGCTGTCACGGGTCACTCCAGGAAGTATGGAGCCTGTCAGTGACGAAGTGTAAACTTTGCCGTTGATCTTGAAGAAAGCATTGGATGTTCCGACTTCCTCAACATATTTATGCTCTTTGGCGTCAAGCCAGAGAACTTCCTCGCAGCCCTGCTTCTTTGCTTCGGTAGCAGCGATCATTCCGCATGAATAGTTGCCTCCGCACTTTGCGAAACCTGTTCCTCCGACTGCCGCGCGAATGTACTCTTCTTCTACCCAGATACGGCTTCCGTGGAGCTCCTTGTCATTGCCTTCATAGTAAGCAGCGACAGGGCTGAGGATTATGATGAACCAGTATTTCGATGCCGGATGCACTGCCATGGAAGGTTCCGGCGAGATTATGAACGGTCTGATGTAGAGCGATGTGCCCTGTGCTTCAGGTACCCAGTCCCTGTCAACATCGACTAAAGCCTTGACAGCCTCGATATAGAGATCCACATCGATCCTCGGTATGCAGAGACGGTCGTTGCTGTTCTGCAGACGCTTCGCGTTCATGTCAGGACGGAACAGGTTGATGCCTCCTTGCGGATTTCTGTACGCCTTCATGCCCTCAAATGTCATCTGCGCATAGTGCAGTGTGCATGCCGCCGGGTCGATCGACAGCGGTCCGTAAGGGACGATGCGTCCGTCATGCCATCCCTGACCCTCATCGTAGTCCATAAGGAACATGTGGTCAGTATAGTACTTACCAAATCCCAGAGCAGTCTGATCAGGCTTCTCTTTCGGTGCTGTTGTTCTGGTTACCTTGAAATCATATCCCATCTGTATATCCTCCTGAAATCATATTAATTTGAATCCTTTGTCTGAGAGTGTCTGGCGGACTTCTTCAAGCTGAGCGAAGTCCCTCGTTTCTATCTCGAGTGTGAGCACGCAGCTTGTGACCGCTGTATCAGGGTCAGAATGTCCGTAATGAACGCCTGTAACATTAGCTCCGCATCCCGCAATGATAGTCGCTACATCTACGAGCTGACCCGGTTTGTCCTCAAGGGCGATCTGCAGAGTGGCGTTGCGGCCGCTCGTTACCAGACCTCTTGTAATTACTCTCGAAAGAATGTTTACATCTATATTTCCTCCCGACACAAGGCAGACCACCTTTTTGCCTTCTACCGGGATCTTTCCGAACATCATCGCCGCTACGGATACAGCTCCGGCTCCTTCCGCAATGAGCTTCTGCTTTTCTATAAGCGAAAGAATGGCTGCAGCGATCTCGTCTTCAGTTACTGTGACCACTTCGTCTACATACTTTTTTATGAGTGAGAAAGTCAGATCGCCCGGATGCTTTACAGCGATGCCGTCCGCAAAGGTGCTTACAGTGCTGAGGGTCACCTGCTCATCATATTTGAGGCTGTCTGCCATGCTTGCAGCTTCCTTTGCCTGCACTCCGTATATTTTTACGTTTGGCTTCAGCTTCTTCACAGCATAAGCGACACCAGATATGAGTCCGCCGCCGCCGACAGGTACCACGATCGCGTCAACATCAGGCAGCTGATCGAGGATCTCAAGTCCTATGGTTCCCTGCCCCGCGATCACATCAGGATCATCGAAAGGATGGATGAATGTCGCGCCTGTCTCATCACGAAGCTTGCAGGCGTAAGTATACGCGTCGTCATATGTGCCCTTTACAAGACGCACTTCCGCGCCCAGAGCTTTTGTAGCTTCCACTTTGCTTATAGGAGCTCCGTCAGGCATGCAGATGATGCTCTTTGCGCCTCTGTGCGTTGAGGCCAGAGCGACGCCCTGCGCATGGTTTCCGGCGCTGCAGGCGATGATGCCTGCCGCCTTCTCCTCTTCGTTTAGCCTGCTTATTTTGAAATATGCGCCTCTCAGCTTGAAGCTTCCGGTGACCTGAAGGTTCTCGGTCTTCAGATATACCTCGTTGCCGTTGCTGAAATGAGGCGAATATATAAGGTCTGTCTTTCTGGCCACATCCTTTAGCGCGAATGAGGCCTGATATACTCTGTCAAGTGATAACCCGTTTTTTGATCCCATTTACATTTTCTCCATTTTTTACCTAATACTATTTATTGGTTTTCTGTACCCCCGAGCCATGTTATAAGCTGGCTGGCTGTCCTGCCCGACATTCCGCCGTGGCGGAGTTCCCATTTGCGGGCTGCGTCCTCAAGCACCTGCCCGCTGAGCTCTATCCCCTGTCTTGCTGCCAGCACCCGGACTATATCAAGATAGTCCTTCGGGCCCGGCTTTGGATAGTAGATCGTTACACCGAACCTGCTTGCCAGTGAAAGTTTTTCTTCCATGGTGTCAGATCTGTGTATGTCTTCGTTGTATTCCATGTCACTGCGGTCACCCCAGGTCTCGCGGATAAGATGCCTGCGGTTCGATGTAGCATATATCAGCACCTTATCTGAGCGCGTCTCAAGGGCGCCTTCGAGCATGGCCTTAAGCTCCTTGTAATCGCTTTCATCCTCTTCGAACGACAGATCGTCAAGGAACAGTATAAACCTGTAATTGCGCTTCTTGATTTCTGACAGTATCTGCGGAAGTCTGGCTCTGTCCGGTTTGGATACTTCTATCAGCCTGAGTCCCCTGTCTGAATATTCATGCATGAGAGCATGAATGCTCGTCGATTTGCCGGTACCGCTGTCGCCGTAAAGCAGCACGTTGTTGGCAAAGAGTCCGCTGACGAACGCTTCAGTGTTGTCCTTCAGCGTCTTTTTCTGAGTCTCGTAGCCGACCAGGTCGTCGAACGTGACATCCGCTGCGTCCGCAACAGGCACCAGCGTGAGCTCGCCGGCAGCAGCCGCATCAGGATCCACTCTGAAAGCCTTATAAAGCCCGTAGATGCCGGAACCGTATTTGCTGTAATACTCCGTGAGAATGCGGGCAAACTCCCCTATATCCTCTGTGGAAGCCAGTCTGCTGCTCAGTTCTTCTATCCTGCGGCCTGCACCGGTGATGCACTCGCCGTCATACGGAGCCTTGTAACTGAGCATCATGCTCAGCACTTTTTCATCGTCGTCAAAATCTGAGTCATCTGCCCCGAAGAGCTCCATAAATGTGCCCAGATCAAGTTTCGCAAGCTTCATGAGTGTAGAGTCCGGCAGTATTTCGCGGCGCTCGCACGCTCTGGTGAATGCGTTTTCATGCATCATAAGGGTATATGTGAGCCACTGCTGCCATACATTCCCTGAGAGCCCGAATTCTGTCGCAAAAGAAACCAGCCGGCCGGCAAGCGCGGAAGCTGAGCCGGTCACTCTGTCATCCCAATCCGTATAAAAAAGGAATTCTTTCTTTCCTGTCTTCATCTAGTCCCTTCCAAGTCTGTCCAGAATGGCTGCCTTCATCTCGCTGCCTTTGATCCAGTCCTCCTGTCCCGGAGCCTTGATGTCCGCAGTGCGGAGTCCGTCGGACAGCACATCCCTGACTGCTTTTTCAATCGCGTCGGCCTCATTCACCAGATTGAACGAGTACCTTAGCATCATTGCAGCCGAAAGAATTGCCGCGATCGGATTCGCGATGTCCTTTCCGGCTATGTCAGGCGCGGAGCCGTGGATCGGCTCGTACAGTCCGCGCGATGAATCGCCGAGCGATGCGGACGCGAGAAGTCCTATCGATCCGGTGACCTGCGACGCTTCGTCAGACAGTATGTCTCCGAACATGTTTGATGTAACGATTACATCAAAGAATGACGGATCGCGGATGATCTGCATGGCAGCGTTATCCACGTACATGTCATCGAGTTTTACGTCAGGATACTCTGTTTCGCCCAGTCTGTGGACCGTCTCACGCCAGAGCCTTGATGTTTCAAGCACGTTAGCCTTGTCTACGCTTGTAACGTGTCCTCTGCGCTTTCTCGCGGTCTCAAAAGCTCTTCTGGCAACTCTTTCGACTTCCATGACGCTGTATGCTTCTGTGTCGTACGCCGCGTCGCCTGCTTCATTCCTGCCTCGCTCGCCGAAGTATATTCCTCCTGTGAGCTCGCGCACTATCATGAGGTCGAAACCTCTTGCGGCGATATCCGGTCTTAGAACGCACGCCTCCGCAAGAGCAGGCTGTATCGAAGCCGGTCTGAGATTGGTATAAAGTCCCAGCTCCTTGCGAAGCCCAAGCAGAGCCTTCTCCGGTCTCATATGATTGGGCACATCATCCCATTTAGGTCCGCCCACCGCTCCGAGCAGCACGCTGTCGGAAGCAAGGCATCCGTCTATGGTCTCCTGCGGCAGCGGTACGCCATATTTATCAAGAGCACAGCCGCCTGCAAGATATGTATTGAATTCGAATTCGCTGCCGAATCTGTCAGCTGCCGTTTTGATCGCTTCAACAGCAGCCTCAGTGATCTCCGGTCCGATACCGTCGCCCGGTACCAAAGCAATTCTATAAGTCATATCTGTTATCTTCTTTCTACTTATTTTTCAGATAAGAAAGTAATCCACCCTGTTCGATTATGTTTTCTATGAATTCAGGGAACGGCTTTGCCTGGAAGCTCTCGCCTGTGGTCTCGTCAGTGATCACTCCGGTCTTCGTATCGACGCTGACTATATCGCCGGCGTTGATCGCCTCGCTTGCTTCAGGGCATTCAAGTATAGGGAACCCTATGTTGATGGAATTGCGGTAGAAGATGCGCGCGAAGCTGGCTGCTATAACGCATGATACACCGCTCGCCTGTATGGCGATCGGAGCATGCTCTCTTGATGACCCGCAGCCGAAGTTCCAGCCGCCCACCATAATGTCTCCCGCCTGTACACTGCCTGCGAAGCCTTCGTCGATATCGACCATGCAGTGGCTTGCCAGTGCAGCAGGGTCAGGATCATTCAGATATCTTGCAGGGATGATGACATCAGTATCGATGTGATCTCCGTATTTCCATACTTTTCCTCTCATGATGTCCCCTCCTTATAACTCACGCGGATCCGCGATGCAGCCGGCAATTGCCGATGCTGCTGCGACCGCAGGGCTCGCAAGTACAACTTCGCTCTGAGTATGTCCCATCCTGCCGATGAAGTTGCGGTTCGTTGTAGCTACCGCCCTCTCGCCCGCAGCCATGACACCCATGTGTCCGCCCAGGCAAGGTCCGCACGTTGGCGCCGAGACAGCACAACCCGCCTCTACGAATACTTTCAGCAGGCCTTCTTCCATACAGTCCAGATAGATCTGCTGGGTTGCCGGTATGACGATGCAGCGGACTCCGTCAGCGACCTTCTTTCCTTTGAGTATCGACGCAGCAACACGCATGTCGGATATGCGGCCGTTCGTGCACGAACCTATGATCACCTGATCGATGTGAGTGCCTGCTGCTTCTTTTACAGTCTTTGTATTTGAAGGCAGATGCGGCATCGATACAGTCGGTTCGAGCGCCGAAAGATCGATCTTTACGACTCTTTCATATTCGGCGTCAGGATCGGCTTCATATACTGCAGGCTCTCTTTTGAATCTGTCCCTGATGTATTCGCGGGTCCTGTCATCTACAGGGAATATACCGTTTTTGCCTCCGGCCTCGATCGCCATATTGGATATGGTAAATCTGTCATCCATTGACAACTCAGCAACTCCCTCGCCTGCGAACTCGATAGACTTGTATAAAGCTCCGTCAACGCCTATTTCACCTATCAGATGAAGGATTACGTCCTTTCCGGATACGCACGGACCCGGCTTTCCGGTAAGCTCCACCTTTATTGCGGCAGGCACCTTGAACCAGTTGAGTCCCGATGCCATTCCTGCAGCCATGTCTGTTGAGCCAACGCCGGTAGAGAATGCTCCGAGGGCTCCATAAGTACAGGTGTGGGAATCCGCTCCGATCACGCAGTCTCCAGGGCCGACAATTCCCTGCTCAGGAAGCAGGGCGTGCTCTATCCCCACGGTGCCGACATCATACAGATGCGTTATATTGTGCTTTTTTGCAAAGTCGCGGGATATTACGCAAAGCTCTGCCGACTTTATGTCTTTGCACGGCGTGTAGTGGTCGAGCGCGATAACAATTTTTTCATTATCGAAGACTTCTGTAAAGCCGGCCTTCTCGAACACGCCGATCGCTACAGGCGTTGTAACGTCATTGCCGAGCACTACGTCCAGTTTTGCTTCTATCAGATCACCTGCGTGGACTTCCGGAAGTCCCGCGTGAGCCGCAAGGATCTTTTGCGTCATTGTCATGCCCATGATTTCCTGTCCCCCTTTTTAAGCTTCTGTTGCTTTTATAGGCGCCGCCTCGTTGCTGTGCTTGCGCTCATAGGCAGCCATACGGTTGAGAGCTTTCAGGTAAGCGTTTATGCTCGCTTCCATGATGTCCGTTGAAAGTCCTCTTCCCGTGAACGTTCTGTCGTATGCGTTTACCTTGACCGTAACATCTCCCAGCGTATCCTTGCCCTCGGATATCGAATGAATGTTGAAAATGTCAAAGCTGTGAGCTGACGGCTGTATGATCGAATCGATCGCGTTATACGCTGCGTCGATCGGTCCGTCGCCCAGGGCTACGTCCTGCTTCTTTTCGCCATCCTTCTCAAGGCTGACCGTGCATGTAGCAGTAGTGAAGTTGCTTGTCGACATCTGGAACCAGTCGAGCTTGTAACCTTCAGCCTCATCCTCATAGACGACGTTCGTGTTGTGAGTCACGATGGCTTCGAGGTCAGCGTCGGTGATGTTCTTTTTCTTGTCACATACTACCTTGAACTCATCGAAGCATCTGTCAAGCTCCTCCTTGCTGAGCTTGAATCCGAGCTCCTCGAGCCTCTGCCCTACAGCATGGCGTCCGGAGTGCTTTCCGAGCACCAGGTTGTTTACATGGATACCGACCGACTCCGGTGTCATTATCTCGTAAGTCTTCTTGTTTGCAAGCACGCCGTGCTGATGGATGCCCGACTCATGCGCGAACGCGTTTTTGCCGACGATAGGCTTGTTGAGCGGAGCTGTCTGTCCGATTATGTTGTATACCGTCTGGCTTGCGCGGTGGATCTGAGTAGTATCGATGCCCGTAGTGAGTCCTGTCACATCCTGTCTGGTGCGGATCGCCATTACGATTTCTTCGAGGGACGTATTGCCGGCTCTTTCGCCCAGACCGTTAACGGTGCACTCCACCTGTCTTGCACCGCCGAGCACGCCTGCCAGCGCGTTTGCCGTGGCCATGCCCAGATCGTTATGGCAGTGGACTGAGAATATGACATTCTCCGCGCCCTTTACGTTGTTTTTGATGTCCTCGATGAGCTCGCGCATCTCTCCCGGCGTAGTGTAGCCTACGGTGTCCGGAAGATTGATGGTGGTAGCGCCGCTCGCTATCGCTCTCTCGACTACCTTTCTGAGAAATTCAGGCTCACTTCTAGTTGCGTCCTCTGCCGAGAATTCTATGTTGGAGCAGTACTTCTTTGCATATGCGACCATTTCGCCCGCACGCTCAAGTACTTTCTCAGGACTCATTTTCAGCTTGTACTCCATATGGAGCGGGGATGTTGCTATAAATACGTGAATACGCGGGTCCGCCGCGCCTTTGACTGCTTCCCATGCCGTGTCGATGTCTTTAGGCGTCGAACGGGCGAGTGAAGCGATAGTGCAGCCCCTGATGGTCTCGGATATCGTCTTCACCGATTCGAAATCTCCCGGCGAAGCGATGGCAAAGCCTGCCTCTATTATGTCTACATGCATCTTCTCAAGACACTTTGCGACTTCGATCTTCTCTCTCAGGTTCATGCTGCAGCCCGGCGACTGTTCGCCGTCACGCAGAGTAGTATCAAATATCTTTACCTGTTCCATTATTACTCCAGTCTCTTCTATATATTTATTCCAGGATCGCACCCTTATCCGCAGAGCTCACGAGCTTTGCGTAGCGTGCGAGATAGCCTGTCTTCACTTTTGGCTCAGGGCACACCCATGCCTTGCGGCGTTCTTCGAGCTCCTCATCTGAGACCTTGAGTTCTATCGTCTTGTTTGCGATGTCTATTGAGATCATGTCTCCCTCATGCACCAGACCGATATTGCCTCCCGATGCCGCTTCAGGGCTGACATGTCCTATGGAAGCCCCTCTTGTAGCGCCCGAGAATCTTCCGTCTGTTATAAGAGCTACGGATGCGTCGAGTCCCATGCCGGCTATCGCCGAAGTCGGATTGAGCATCTCTCTCATGCCCGGGCCGCCCTTAGGACCTTCGTAACGTATCACGACTACATCGCCCGGCCTGATTCCGCCGTCATAGATGACGCGGATCGCATCTTCTTCAGAGTCGAAGACTCTTGCAGGGCCTTCGTGCTTCATCATCTCAGGCAGAACAGCCGACTGTTTTACAACGCAGCCGTCAGGCGCGATATTGCCCTTAAGGACCGCGATCCCTCCGGTCTTCATGAACGGATCCTCGAACGGCCTTATGATGTCAGTGTTCAGATTATCCGCGCAGGCAATGTTCTCGCCCATTGTCTTTCCGCTGACCGTCATTACCGATGTATCGAGCAGGTCTCCCTTTGTGAGCTCCTTCATCACAGCGTATACTCCGCCGGCAGCCTCGAGGTCTTCCATGAAGGTGTCCCCTGCAGGAGCCAGGTGGCAGAGATTAGGCGTTTTGCTGCTGATCTCGTTTGCCATGTCGAAGCTGATGTCGACTCCGGCCTCATGAGCGATGGCAGGCAGATGCAGCATGGTGTTGGTGGAGCATCCGAGCGCCATGTCGACAGTCTCGGCATTGTGGAAGGCTGCTTCGGTCATGATATCGCGAGGTCTTATATCCTTCTCGACCAGCTTCATGATCTGCATGCCCGTTTCCTTCGCGAGACGTATCCTTGCCGAATACGGAGCAGGCACTGTTCCGTTGCCGCGGAGCGCCATTCCTATTGCTTCAGTGAGACAGTTCATGGAGTTTGCGGTGTACATGCCCGAGCAGGAGCCACACGAAGGGCACGCGTGCTCAACATATGACTGCACGCCGTCCTCATCGAGCTTGCCTGCGTGATATGCGCCGACTGCCTCGAACATGTGTGAGAGGCAGGTGCGTCTGCCGTCAGGCAGACGGCCGGCCAGCATTGGCCCGCCGGCGCAGAATATGGTAGGCACATTGATGCGCGCCGCTGCCATCAGCAGGCCCGGAACATTCTTATCGCAGTTAGGCACCATGACAAGTCCGTCAAACTGATGAGCGATCGCCATCGCTTCCGTGGAGTCGGCAATGAGGTCTCTCGTAACGAGAGAGTATTTCATGCCGATGTGTCCCATGGCTATACCGTCGCATACCGCTATCGCCGGGAAAAGGATAGGCGTACCGCCTGCTGCGCGTACTCCCGCCTTGACCGCCTCAGCGATCTTGTCGAGGTGCATGTGGCCCGGCACAATTTCGTTATATGAGCTGACTACGCCGATCAGCGGACGTTTGATCTCTTCTTCCGTCAGGCCCAGAGCATACATGAGGCTCTTATTCGGCGCACGGTCAACTCCGATTTTTACATTGTCAGATTTCATAATCAGTCCCTGTACTAGTTGGATGCCGAATCGAGATCCGTGTCATTCTTCCACAGCATCTCGTCTCTGAGCCTCTTGCCTACAACTTCCATCTCATGCTTTGCAAGCTGAGCTCTCTTGGAGTTGAAGAATGTACGGCCATTCTTGTTCTCCGCGATCCACTTGCCGGCAAATGTTCCGTCCTGGATGTCAGCGAGCACCTTGCGCATGTTTGCCTTTACCTCGTCGTGCGGAAGTACGCGCGGTCCGGATACATATTCGCCGAACTCAGCTGTATCTGAGATCGAGTAGTTCATTGCAGCGATGCCGCCCTTGTTGATGAGGTCGATGATGAGCTTCATCTCGTGGATGCACTCGAAGTACGCGTTCTCAGGCTTGTAACCTGCCTCAACGAGCACTTCGAATCCACACTGCATCAGGTCTACGACTCCGCCGCAGAGTACTGTCTGCTCGCCGAAGAGGTCTGTCTCTGTCTCTTCATCCATTGTGGTCTCAAGGACCCCTGCACGGGCTCCGCCTATGCCTGCGATATATGCAAGCGCGATATCATATGCCTTTCCTGTAGCATCCTGCTCAACTGCAACGAGACAAGGAACGCCTTTGCCGTTTACATATGTGCCGCGGACTGTGTGTCCAGGTCCCTTCGGAGCTGCCATGAACACGTCTACGCCTTCAGGAGCAACGATCTGCTTATAGCGGATGTTGAATCCGTGAGCAAAAGCGAGGGCATTGCCCGGTTCAAGGTTCGGCGCGATCTCGCTCTTGTAAACAGCTGCCTGCACCTCATCATTGATGAGTATCATAACGATATCTGCCTTCTTTGCCGCTTCTGCTACTGTATATACTTCGAAGCCATCCTTCTCTGCTACCGGCCAGGACTTTCCGCCCTTGCGGAGTCCGATGATAACATTGCATCCCGAGTCCCTGAGGTTCAGCGCGTGAGCGTGTCCCTGTGAACCGTATCCGATGATCGCGATCACCTTGCCGTTAAGTGCATCAAGGTTGCAGTCTTTCTCATAATACATTTTTACCATAGTTGAATTCTCCCCTTTCCTTTGATTCATCGTTGATCGTTGCTGTACCGCGCTCAATGGCTACTACGCCTGTGCGCGCTATTTCCAATATCTTGAATTCCTTCAGAATATTTACTATCGCTTCCAGTTTTTCAGAATCGCCCGTGACTACCAGCGTGAGCGTCTCCAGGGATACATCTATTATCTGCGCCCTGAATATGTTGGCGATCTGCATCACGTCGTTTCTTCTCTCAGCGCCTTCAGTCTGCACCTTTACCAGCATCAGCTCCCTGTATATGGAGTTCACCGTATTGAGTCTCTTTACGGAGTGTACCGGATAAAGCTTGCGAAGCTGATTACAGAGAAGCTCGGTATGTGGCTCATCCGCCAGCACGTCGATCGTAAGTCGGGTCACGCCCTGGTTTTCCGTAGGGCCGGCTGCAAACGCCTCAATGTTGTAACCCTTGCGTGAAAACAGTCTTGCGATCTGGGATAATACGCCCGGTTCGTTGTCTACGAGGAGAGCGAGAGTCTGTCTTGTTGCATTGTTCATTTTATCCATTCTCCGCACCTCCCTATAGTTTCATGAAGTCGGTGATGTGGCTTCCGCCTCCCACCATAGGTCTTACCATCTCATCTATATCCAGCATGCAGTCGATGACATAGCCTTCTCCGCATGCCATTGCTTCTTCTATCGCCGCGGCGAGGTCCTTCTGGTTGTTGACCCTTTTACCGCGGAGCCCATAGGCTTCGGCAAGCTTCACGAAATCCGGACCTCTGTCCATGTCGGTCTCCGAGAAATTCTTCTTATATATAAGGTTCTGCCACTGCCTCACCATGCCCAGCGTCTGATTGTCGAACACGAATGTAATCACAGGGAGCCCATAGTGCTGTACCGTAGTCAGCTCGTTGCAGTTCATGCGGAAGCTTCCGTCGCCTGCGATGTGGATCACCATCTTGTCAGGATTGCCCACCTTCGCGCCGATGGCAGCTCCGAGTCCGAAGCCCATCGTACCGAAACCGCCCGAAGTGATCAGCTGTCCCGGATAGTCGAAGTGGAAATGCTGTATAGCCCACATCTGATGCTGGCCTACATCCGTGGCAACGATGGTATCCATAGGCATCATCTTCGCTATGGTATCGCACACCTGCTTAGGATTCAGTGTGTCGCCGCCTTCATCGTAGAGGGTCTCCGTAGGGAATGAAAATACATATTTCTTCCATTCAGAGTGATCCTGCTGTGTAAGCCTCTCATTGAGCATCCTGAGCACTTCTTTTGCGTCACCTACTATGTGGTGGTCGGTCTGAACGTTTTTGTTGATCTCCGCCCTGTCTATATCTATATGTACTATCTTTGCCTGGCTCGCGAATGATTCAGGATCGAGAGCCACTCTGTCGGAGAACCTGCAGCCGACCGCTATCAGGAGATCACACTCGTTTACACCGATGTTCGATGCCTGCGAGCCGTGCATTCCTATCATTCCCGTTACGAGAGGATTGCGTCCTTCCATTCCGCCTCCTCCCATGACCGTTATGGCGGTAGGAGCATCCATCAGGTTTACGAACTCGTTGAATTCCTTGTGTGCCCGGCCTCTTACTACACCGCCGCCGCAGATCAGCATCGGTTTTTCGGATTCTCCTATCATGCTGATGAGCTTGTCTATATCCTCCTCATCAACGGAAGGTTTATGCAGATCTGCCATGTTGCGGTCGTATAGAGCATCGAGCATTCCGGATTTCTTGTGTTCTTTTCTCGGGACGAATTCATACTCGGCTGTTTCAGCAGTGACATTCTTGAGTATGTCGATGAATACCGGTCCCGGTCTTCCGCTTCTGGCAATCGCGAAGGCTCTTCTGACCGTATCAGCAAGTTTGTTTACATCGCTGATCTGGAAAGTGCACTTGGTAATAGGAAGCATTACGCCGGTGCTGTCTACCTCCTGGAACGAATCCTTTCCTATCAGGCTCTCAGCCACATTGCACGAAATAAATACTACCGGGGATGAATCCATGTACGCTGTAGCGACTCCGGTAGTCAGGTTGGTCGCACCCGGTCCCGAGGTGGAGAACGCCACGCCGACCTTGCCGGTACTGCGGGCATAACCATCAGCTGCGTGCGAAGCACCCTGCTCGTGTGCTGTCAGATAATGGTTGATCCTGCCGCGGTATTTGACCAGGGCGTCGTAAACGTAAAGTATGGTGCCTCCAGGGTAGCCGAATACGGTATCTACCTCCTGCTCAAGCAGGCATTCCATTAATATTTCTGCGCCGGTTAATTTCAATTTCTTTATATGTCCTTTCTGTGATTATTATCTGTTTGAAGGGCTCAGCCCTTTTTTACTTTTCCATCGCTATGGTTCCTGTCCTCTGTATCTCTATGATGCCGTATCCTTTCATCACCTTGATGAAATCCTCAACATTTTCAGGCTCGGCATGATACTCGATCAGGAGATATTTCGGAGCCACTTTCATTACCTTGGCTCCCATCAGCTGGCAGAACTCTATGAGCGGTGTGCGGTTCGACAGATTGTACGCCACTTTTATGAGTATCATCTCAAGGCATACGCTCTTTGCGTCGCTCAGACGTCTTACCTTTATGACATCGACGTTCTTGTTCAGCTGTTTCTCGATCTGGTCGATGGTTCTCTGGTCACCCGTGGATGTTATGGTCATGCTCGATATCTCATGGTTGTCGGTCTCTCCCACAGCCAGAGTGTCGATGTTGAAGCCGCGCCTGGCGAACAATCCTGACACGGCAGACAGGACTCCGTCCCTGTTCTCTACAAGTACTGAAAAGATCCCTTTCATTGAATCCGCCTCCCGTCACTTAACATTGTTTTCGCTGTCAACGTCGCACACCAGAATGCGAGCGCCTTCGCCCTCGAGGAACCAGTCAAGCTTTTCGTCAAGTTCATCATTTGACGCGCACTCGCTGTACGTAAGTCCGTAGGCTTCGGCGATTTTTCCGTAATCCGGCCATTCGCTCAGCTTAACGCCTTCGTAATGTGAATCATAGTTCTTGTACTGATACTCCCTTACCAGCCCGAGGTATCTGTTCCTTACCAGAAGTATTCTCAGATCTACATTGTTATTACGCATGGTGGAGAGTTCGTTCATCGCCATCTGAAAAGCTCCGTCACCGATAACTGCGACCGTCTGCTTCTCAGGGGATACGAGTTTTGCCCCTATTGCTGCAGGAATGGAATAGCCCATGGTTCCCATTCCTCCGGTCGTCATGAAGCGACCTTCCTTCATTATATAATTGTCGGCACTCCAGAGCTGGTTCTGCCCGACGTCAGCCACATACACTGCATCGTCATCGAGTTTTTCGGAGAGCTTCTGCACCATCAGGTTCGGGTCCACCAGTCTGTCGCTGAATACGCGTGTATCGACAGTGCTTGTCTTGATCTCCTCGAGCTCTTCTATCCAGCTGTCTTCCTTCCGGCTTATGTCGCCGTCCAGCATCATGGCGAATATCTCACTGAGATCACCTACAAGCGGAATGGTAGGTCCTACATTTTTGCCGATCTCAGCCGTATCTATATCTATATGTATGATCGCACGCCTTGTGAGCTTCTCAGGTTTCGGAATGGCTCTGTCGGCAATGCGCGCACCAACGACCAGCAGAAGATCTGCCCTGCCCACAGCTTTGTTGGCATATGGCTTGCCGTTGTTTCCCAGCATGCCGAAATTCAGTGGATGCTTCTTAGGCAGAACACCCATGCCCATCATGGTATGTACCAGAGGGATATTGAACTTTTCGCAGAATTCGCGTATGACCTGCTCGCCGTTTCCGAGGATGACTCCTCCACCTGCGCAGATCAGAGGCTTCTCAGCCTGATCGAGCAGATTTACTACTCTTTTAAGCTGTATCGGGTTGATCTTTATCTCAGGTTTGTAGCCGCGAATGATCACCCCTTCAGGATAATGGAACTGTTTTCTCAGCTCGGCCTGCTGAACATCCATCGGAATATCGATCAGCACAGGACCCTTACGGCCTGTTGAAGCGATATAGAATGCCTCCTTGAAAACCCGCGGTATATCGTCAGGATCCTTGACAAGGTAGCTGTGCTTGACGAATGATCTTGTAGCGCCCCGCATGTCGGCCTCCTGGAACACATCGCGTCCGAGCAGCTTGCTGGACACCTGTCCCGTTATTGCTATAAGAGGTATGCTGTCCGCATATGCCGTTGCCAGAGCCGTGATAAGATTGGTAGCTCCCGGACCCGATGTCACAACACACACGGCAGGCTTGCGCGACATCCTGGCATAACCGCTGGCGGCATGGCCGGCGTTCTGCTCCTGACGCACCAGGACATGTTCGATTCCCGAGTTGTACAGGCCCTCATAGAACGGCGCTATCGCCACTCCCGGATAGCCGAATACCAGGCTTATACCCTCTGCCTCAAGGCATTTCACCATCGCATCTGCACCAGTCACGCTCATTTTCCTCCTTATATTGTTTCTTCTTGTATGCGTAACAATAACTTTATCACGATTGATGAAATGTAACAATTGCTTTCTGTATTTTTTGAGATAATATACAATTTACGAGTGGTTTTTTGTTGACACAAACAATAAAGTGGTTTACTTTTTAATATGTCAAATAAAAAACTTCTGAAGAAATCAAGAAAGGAAATCCACATGACTAATATTGAGATGATACGTGCTTACGGGCATGAACAGGTTGCATATTTCAACAACGAAAAAGCGGGTCTTAAGGCTATCATCGCTCTTCACAATACAAACCTCGGTCCGGCTGTAGGAGGCTGCAGACTCTGGCCTTATGAGAGTGAGGAAGCTGCACTCTTCGACGTACTCAGACTGTCACGCGGCATGAGCCACAAGAACGCTGCTGCAGGAATGCCTCTCGGAGGAGCCAAGGGCGTCATCATTGCTCATCCATCCCAGAAGACTGAGGCCATGTTCGAAGCATTCGGCGAAGCAGTAAACACTTTCATGGGCAAGTACTACACCGCTGAGGACGTCAATACCGATACAAAGGATGCTGATTACATGCTGCGTACTACAGATTATGTAGTAGGCCGTGCAGACGTATCCGGCGACCCTTCTCCTTTCACCTGGCAGAGCTTCTGCACGAAGCAGGCGCAAAGCTGATCGTATGCAACAACTCGAACCGCGAAGCAATGAAGTATGCTGTTGAGCAGCTCGGAGCAACTGAGGTGCCAAAAGACGAGATCTATGGTGTTGAATGCGACATCTTCGCACCTTGCGCTCTCGGCGCTGTCGTAAACAGCAAGACAATTCCTCAGTTCAAGTGCAGAGCCATCGCAGGCGCTGCAAACAACGTCATCTACGATGATGCTGCGGGCGAAGCCCTCAAGGCACGCGGAATCCTGTACGCACCAGACTTCATCATCAACGGAGGCGGAGTCATCAACGCAGGCCAGGAAGCATTCACGACTTATGACAAGGAGAACGTACTCAAGCAGGTACACAATATCTACAACACAGTTTACAGAATGCTCGAAGAGTCCAAAGAGACAGGAAAGCCTGAAGGTGTTATCGCAACTGAATTCGCAGAAAACCGCATCAGGAACGGACTCGATGCGTAAAACCCTTGATAAACCACAAAAAAACATATCCGCCTCACCGCGGATATGTTTTTTAAATTTATATTATTGGCGCGTAGCGAGTATTTCGTCAATCACCGGCTGAAGAGCATTATAGTCGACACCGTTGTAATCGTTCTCCGCTCTCTCTCTGATAAGAGCTGCCTGCTCAGGACCGTATATTCTTTCGGCATCCAGCAGGAATTTGTCGAACTGCGGTTTATCAAGTCTTTTCAGCCTGTCCTTGTCGATCTTGCCCGGAAGTATGTAGAAAGAGCAATGCTCCGGGAGGCTGCTGCTCCTCTTCATCACCTTCTCGCGGTATCCTTCATCCTCAGGATCACCAAGCCCGACTCCGCAGACTATTATCTTACGCCCTTCAAGCCCGAAATTGCCGTAGTTCTGCCACATTATGTTCACGTTGGATATCTCGGCATCCCTGATAGCTCCTACATAGATGACATTCTTATACATAGATACATAGCCGAGAGTCTGTCTTGAATATTCGATGGCATCCGCTCCGAGTCCTGAGATGAGCCACTTGGCGTACTGTACGCAGCTTCCGTACTTGCCGCTGGCAACCACGATGGTGTCAGGCCTTACGACCTCGCCCGCTTCTTCGCGGCGCTTCATAGCCGTCCTGTTGGTATTCCTTGCCATGATCAGTTATCTCCCCTATCAGTGTTCATCCAGATACTTCTGACGAAGTGTGCCGTTGGCCTTCTTTACCTTTTTGCCGTAAGGCTGAAGCAGGTCGTCCAGGTCATACTTGTCAAAAGGCACCAGAGCGTAGAACTCATTCACCTTTTCTTCGGTCTCACCTTTTCTTCTCTCAATATTGATGACTGCATCTCCTTCAATTAAGATAACACCCCAGTCGTCATCCCTTATGATCTTCTTTACATCTTTATCCTTGATGATATATGTTCTGAGGGTCATGCCCACCTGAAATCTGTAATAAAGCGTATCATCGTCCGTTTCGAATCTCGCGTCGTGGAATCCGTAAAACGGTGCCTGCGAGAGCTGCTTTCCCTTTCTGGCCGCAAGAAAAGCAAGCAGAGCTGTTGTCCAGATAGTGGCATGCAGAGGAAGCTGACTCTTCATCGTTGTGCCGCCGTATCTGCTGTTTACAAATATCATGGCGATAAGTCCCGCGATAAGGATAACGAACGAAGTGATAGTATATATCTTGCTGCGCTCTTCTCCCTTTGCCCAGTCCTGCTTTTTTATGTTCAGTATACTGAGATCGCCCGGATATACATCATTGTTAGGATCCAGTTTCATATATTAAGCTCCTTTTAGTTCTACTATATATAAAGTGGCCGTGAGGCTGTTTTTTCTGCATGGTTTTTCAATTCGAGACACAGTTTACTATATATAAAAACTATTTGCAAAACCGTTTTAATTATTGCTTACAATCTATACATTTTTCTTCATAATGTCTTCACATTTTATTGACTTTGCTTTTAAGATTGCTATAATCAGAATTAAGAAATTGTGTAATCATTCACAAAGTCATCACATAATGGCCTTGGGGATGATTTCGCAAGCACATATCTCAATTATTAATTAAATATCACTATTTTTCATGGAGGTTTTTTTATGATAGTATTAAAAACTCTTTCGCTGCTCGGTTTCGTACTCTGCATCGTACTCATGATCAGAAAGCAGAACATGCTCAAGGCAAGCGACGCTAAGGACCCTGATACAGGTCTGACATTCTCGGAAACATGGGCAAGAGGAATGGAGAAGAGGAACCTGATCGCTACAATGATCATCGGTCTCGTAGCTAACTTCTTCGACACACTGGGAATCGGATCCTATGCTCCGTCCACAACAGCATTCAAGCTGACAAAGTCTGTAGACGACGTACTGATCCCTGGTACTCTGAACGTAGGAGACACAATGCCGGTTTGCATCGAGGCATTCCTGTTCTTCGGATTCGTAGACATGGACATCCTGACACTCGTAGGAATGATCGTAGCTTCTGTAGTCGGTGCTTACACAATGGCTGGTGTCGTAGCTAAGTTCAACCGTAAGAAAGTTAGATATGCTATGTTCATAGGTATG